>CAZGSR010000007.1:67549-79527 GCA_964528645.1 uncultured Mageeibacillus sp.
CTTTTCCGCCACGGCCGTCGTTTCACCCACCCGCGCCGAACGACCCAGCAATGGGCGTATAATCTTTGCTGTGCGGGATTGCGGCGTGGGTTTGCCGGATTTGGGACGCCGTCCCAAATCCGGCAAACCTGCAAGTTCAGTTGTAATCTCCTGGAAGATCCAGGGGTTGCCCTGGGCGGCGCGGCCAATCATGAGGCCGTCGACGCCGGTTTCCTGCAGCATGCGGCGGGCGGATGGTGCATCGACGACGTCGCCATTGCCGTAGACAGGGATGGTAACAGCTTGCTTGACTGCGGTGATGATCGACCAGTCGGCTTTGCCACTGTAGAACTGGTCGCGGGTCCGGGCATGGATCGTGACGGCGGCCGCACCGGCCTCCTGGCAGAGACGGGCGAATTCCGGCGCATTGACAGATTGGTCATCCCAGCCCTTGCGGAATTTGACCGTCAGCGGCTTGGTCACAGCAGCTGTACCACTGCCAGAGAATGAGCCTGTGTCGGCCCCGGCGGCAGCAATTTCTGCGAGCGCCCGGATGGACGCTTCAATGATCCGGCCGGCCAGAGGCGGATCCTTCATCAGGGCACTGCCCTCGCCACCCCGAACCACTTTGGGCACAGGGCAACCCATATTGAGATCGATCAGGTCGCATTGCCGGAGAACGGGGTGCTCATGGATGCGCAGAATGGCGCGGTAAAAATCATCCGGGTCAGCGCCGAACAACTGGATCGCGACCGGGCGCTCGGCCTCCGGCGTGATCTCAAGGTAGCGCCAACTGCGTTTCAAGTCCGGGTCATAGCAGATGCCGCGGGCACTGACAAGCTCTGTCACCACCAGACCGGCGCCCATTTCCCGGCAAATCGCACGGTAAACGGTATCTGATGTGCCAGCCATCGGGGCCAGTGCCACGTTATTCGACACAGCAAGCGAGCCGATGGCCAACGGGTGGATCAGGGATTGTGCGCCAGATGTGAATGAATCTGTAATGAATGGCAAATGAATATCCATAGGGAGAAAGATACACGATCAGAGTCGGATTGGCCAAGAGGCAAAGACTGGATCGTTTCGCTTTTTCCGCACACCAGGCGGCCAAGTGAAGTCCATCAAGCGATTTCGACGCGGTTGCGGCCGGCGTTTTTGGCGGCATACAGCGCGCGGTCGGCCTGTTCCAGCAACTTGGATATTTCCTGGGTTTTCTCGGGAATCGCTGAAACACCAATCGACACGGTGATGTGCGTACTCCTTTGGTTGTGCAACTTGAAATCGTATGACTCGACATTGCGGCGGATTCTTTCAGCGGCGACCATGGCCTGTTCCAGATTGCAGTCGATCAGGAGGGCGGCAAATTCCTCGCCCCCTTTGCGCGAAACAATATCGTGGCTGCGCGTGGCCCGCTTGAGGATTTTGCCCAGTTCCTGCAAGACCAGGTCGCCTCCAGAATGGCCATAGGTATCGTTGACAGCTTTGAAATGGTCCACATCCAAATACAAGAGCGAGACTTTGCGTTCATTTTCCATCGTCACCGTAAAATAATGATTGAGCGACTTGTAGAACTGGCGTGGGTTTTTCAACCCGGTGAGAAAATCCTTCTCAGCCTCTTCACGCAACAGCTCCAGTTTCCTGTTGACGCTGGTGATGTAGGTCAGAAATGCGTACATCAGGAAAGCCATCACCATGATCGAACTCAGATAAGTTGCGATGATGCTGATACGATCAGTATTCAACCGCAGCAAAGACCAGGCGGCTGAGCCAGTCAGGATGCAGACCAGGGCAGTCGCAGCGATCCATTTGCGCGCCAAAGGCAGGGAGAGCCTCCCGATCCAGCCGCTCCCGATCCCAATGGCAAGGGTGATTCCGGCGGCCAGAAGAGAGACCTCCGACACACCCTGGATCAAGATCCGGAACAGCGCAATCAGTACAGATGCAAAAACTGCTGCAGACACTGAGGAATAAAGCGCCATGAACAGGATTGGAAAATAGCGTAAATCCAGCAAGATTTTTTCGTCGATCGGGATGCTGTAGAGGATCAGAATGGAGCCCAGAACACCCGCAAAAAAGCCTGAGGCCAGCTGTTTCGTCTTGAATAGAATAAAGCGGGGGTCCTGCAACAAAATATGCGCCAGCAACACAGTCGAAACGATGATGCTGGCATTGATGAAGAGTGAACTGATCACAGACGCCATATCTGCTCCATTTTTTCTGTCAAAGGAATAACCGACGGTAATTATTACAAATATTATATTATTTTTTGCATTTTCGGAAGATGTTGTCAGGAAAATATTTGTGAAAAAGAAAAACCCGGGACCTTTTGTGAGGTACCAGGTTTTCCAATGGCGTCCCGGACAGGAATCGAACCCGTATCAACAGCTCCGGAAACTGTCACCTTATCCATTAGGCCACCGGGACATTGGACGCTCATGCATTATAGCAGAGGCCGCTATCCTGTGCAATGGCAGCGCCAGCACAGTTTGCCAGCCCTGTCCAATCATGTTAGGCTTAATCAAAGGAGACGCTGCCTTGAGTTTGATCAATCAGAAATTGAAAGAAGTCTTGTCTGCTGTCCTGCCGATTGTCATCCTGGTTACTTTGACCGGGTTGACGATTGTTCCCTTAGGCTGGCTTGCTCTGGGCCGGTTCTGGGTGGGCAGTCTGTTCATCACCATTGGTTTGACTTTATTCCTGGCCGGTGTCGACTGGAGTGTCTCCCCGATGGGTGACAAGATCGGTGAGCAGATCATTCGCAGGAACAGTCTGGTCCTGGTCATCATGGCCGGTTTGTTGCTTGGTTTTTTAATTTCGATGGCCGAGCCAGACTTGCACATCCTGGCCAGCCAAGTCAACCTGGTCAGCACCGGTTTAATTGGCAAATGGTTCCTGGTCCAGGTCGTATCTGTTGGCATTGGTGTCTTGATAGCAATTGGCCTGGTCCGGATCGTCTATGGTGTTCCCCTCTATCTCGTCCTGACCGGGCTCTACCTGGTCGTTTTGATCTTGGGTGCACTGGCAACGCCCGAATTCCAAGCCATTGCCTTTGATGCCTCAGGTGCAACCACAGGAGCCATGACAGTCCCTTTCATTCTGGCGCTGGGTCTATCCATTGCGCGAAAGAAAAGCAGCGGCAAAGCAGCAGAAAAAGACAGCTTCGGCCTGGTCGGGGTCGCTTCAGTCGGTGCGATCATATCCGTTCTCGCTGTGAGTCTGACGGTGCCGCGCAATGACTTTGCACCGGCCATCATTTTTCCCGAACCTGCCGGTCGTTTCTTCCAGCCCTTCATCGATCAGTTCCGGGTCCAGGCACCGGAAGCAGCCCTGGCCATAGCCCCATTGGCAGTGATCCTGCTGTTGCTCCAGCCCAAGGTCTTGCGACTGAAACGTCCAATGCTGTTACGGATGGCGCGCGGATTCTTCCTGGACTGGTTAGGGCTGGTCCTGATCTTTTCCGGGGTCAATGCCGGTTTCATGACCGTCGGCCGGACCATTGGCGCTCATTTGGCCAAGCACAACTTGGTCCTGTTGCTGGCGATGGGATTTGGCCTGGGTTTCCTGACCAATCTGGCCGAGCCGGCTGTCCATATCCTGACCCGGCAAATCGAAGAAGTCACCAGTGGTTCTGTGCCCAGGCTCGCCGTCCAAGCTTTCCTGGCCATCGGGGTCGGTCTGGCAGTCGTTCTGTCAATCTTACGCGTCCTGATTCCACCCCTGCAGCTCTGGCACATTCTGCTGCCCGGCTATGTCCTGGCCATTTTTCTGGCCCATCGCGGTTCCAAGCTCTTTGTCGGTATCGCGTTTGACTCTGGCGGCGTTGCCTCCGGGCCGATGACAGCGACCTTCATTCTCGCATTCACCCAGGGCGCTGCCAACGAATTCCATTCAGCCAATGTTCTGATTGACGGATTTGGTGTCATTGCGCTGGTTGCTCTGGCGCCCTTGCTTTCACTGCAGCTTCTCGGTCTCTTCTATCGGCGCAAGGCCCTGGAAAAAGGAGGAATCAAGCGTGATTGAGATGTGTCCCCCCGGGGCCCGCTGGTTATTTCTGACAATCATTCTTGAGCGCGGCTTGGGCAGCAAGTGGCTCAAGGAAGCCCGCAGCCTTGGTATCAGTGGCGGCACGGTCCTTCTCGGCCAGGGCACGATCGGCACCAGGCAGACAGGGCGCCTCGATGCCTTGTCCGAAAGCAAGGAAATCCTGGGGTTGATCACCAGCGACGAGCAGGCAGGACGATTGGTCGAGGCTTTGCAGCAAGCCAGGCTGATGGTCCACCCACGACGTTGTGTTGCCCTGTCGATGCCGGTTATCGCCTTGACCGGATCATCCGTCTGCCAAATGGCTCCCATACAAAATCCGAACGGAGGGAAATCCTTCATGAAACAGGCTATCTGGGTTGTGGTTGACAAAGGTGAAGCTGAAACGGTTGTGGAAGCGGCTGAAAAAGCAGGCGCACTGGGGGCTACGGTCATCAATGCCCGTGGGGCTGGCAAGCATGAAACCAGCCATTTGTTTGCGATGTCCATCGAGCCAGAGAAAGAAATGGTTCTCCTGGTCGTGGACCAGGCTGTGGCAAGTCAGGTACTCGAACGGATCTGCCAGGATTGCCAGATTAACGAGCCTGGGAGAGGCATCGCTTTTGCTGTCAATGTCGAACAGTACCGCGGCCTGGTGGACGGGTGAGACCGTGATTATCTTTATCATGATGATGGTCATCATCTTGATCTATACACAAAAGAGCACCCACAGGTGATTTGAAAACAGGGGGCGGTATTTATGAAATTTCAACCAGCGACAAAAACAGGCCACTGGGCCACTGGCCTGGAAATTGCATTTCTCCTGCTGATGACAGGTAAATTTTCCCGGATCGGATTGCCGTTGCCTTCTTTCGGAATTTTTGGTCTTGGCATTGCTGGCTTTGTCGTGGCGATCATCGCCCTGGCTCGCAAAGACCGGGCGATCACGGTCTGGCTGGCGCTCATTGTCGGTCTGTTGTCGACCTTGTGGACGTTCGGGGAATTGCTCTGGCCACATTAAGGTATTCCGCCACGCTCACCTGCCGGCACAGCTCGGCGATCAGGTCATAGGGGATTGTCTGCCCGGGCTTGAACCGGATGCAGCTTTTGCCCATGTCGAGCTTGCCCGGAACCCCGTCGGCGTAGGCGGCCGTAAACCAGTCCAGCTGCTCGCGCAGGGCATAGAGAGCCATGTGGTACAGGGCGATGTGGTTCTTCTGGGCCGCCAGGCTGACAAAGGGCAAAGCCTGCCTGGGATCGACGTGGTAGCCAGGCGGGTAGATGGCATGGGGCACGACATAGGTGATCATGCCGTAGGCCATGGTTTCCTCGAGTTCTGAAGGCAGGTTGGCGCGTAAAATCTCGCGCAGACGGGTCACACCTTCACGTTGATGATCCGGCAGGGCGGCAAGGTACTCCTCCGGGGTATTGGCCTGGATTTGCATAGGCACGACCTCCTGAAATCAAAATCGCCCAGCCTGGTGGATGATTGGCCGGGCTGGGCGACTTCTCTGCGGGACAGGTGTTCTAGCGGATGTCGCTGGCGAAAGCCCGGACCGGACTGCCGTCTGCACCCGGAATCAGGAGCGGCACAGCGCAGAAATAGATGCGCTTGCCAACGAGTCTGGATAGATTGGCCAGTCCTTCGACGATGATCATGCCATAGCCGAGAATGGCCCGGTGCATGTGGCGCTTGTCAAAACCAGGTCGCACGACTTCGCGCACAGTCGGCAAATCGAGGCCAAAGAGGCGGACGCCCTTTTCGATCAGGAGCTCGGATGTACCAGCGGCAAAGGATGGGATATCCTGGAAGAAGGCGGATGTGCCGCCGCGGTGTTCCCAGTCGGTGGACAGCAGGACGAAATCGCCGGGCTGCCAGGCACTCCAGTCGGCAGCCGTCAGATCAAGCGCCTGGTCGGGCTGCCAGGGGACAGATAGGACGACCGCAGGACCCATGAAGCGATCCAGGGGCACCGATTCAATGGCTGGACCGCTGGCCACAAAATGGCGTGGAACGTCGAGATGGGTGCCGGTATGGCAACCAAGCGAGAGGTGGGTCAGCTGGACGCCGTCGGCTTCATGAGTGTGGGGGCGGCTGACCTGGCAAGGTGGATCGCCGGGGTAGACAGGCATCTGATCGTACAAGGGCCAGGACAAATCGTAAATCATGGGATTATCCTCCTCATGCGCGTCTTTCTGTCTTTATTTTATCACGTCTCCTGCCAGAAAGCGGCACCAGCCGGACAATTTGCGCGGCTCGGCATCAGCCTTGGTCAGCTGGCTTGCGGTATCGACAGGCTATCCATCAGGGCAAAAAGGTCGCGCAGGTTTTTCGTCCAGTCCGGACGTGACTTGGCTGCCGCGCGATAGACCAAGTAGGGCTTGTTGCCGGCATTGAACAAGATGCGGCCTTTGAAGGCCGGCGCCCCGAGCAGACTGGACAGCAGCTGCATGTCCGGCTTTTTGTTTTCGGCATAGGTCAGGACGAAATTGTCCTGGACCACTTCGACCTTCTGGATGCCATGGCGGCCTGCCTGAGCCCGGACCAGCGCGATATCGGTCAGCCAGCTGACGGCGTCCGGCAGCTCGCCAAAACGGTCGACCAGTTCGTCCTGGACATCGAGATGATCCTGCATGCTGCTGATCGAGGCAATCCGGCGGTACATGTCCATGCGCTGGCCTTCGTCCGGAATGTAAGGTTTGGGGATGTACGCGTCGATGTTGAGGTCGATTGTGGCCGCGATGCCTTTTTCCTTGACCTCACCTTGCAGCTCATGGATCTCTTCTTCGAGCATTTTGCAGTAGAGGTCATAGCCGATCGCATCGAGATGGCCATGCTGCTCGCCGCCGAGCAAATTACCAGCCCCGCGGACTTCGAGGTCGCGCAGGGCGATCTTGAACCCGGAACCCAGCTCGGTGAAATCACGGATCGCGGCCAGGCGTTTTTCGGCGATCTCGGTCAGGATTTTGTCACGGCGATAGGTGATGTAGGCAAACGCCTGGCGGTCGGAGCGGCCAACGCGGCCGCGCAGCTGGTAGAGCTGAGCCAGGCCGAGGCGGTCCGCGTCTTCGATGATGATCGTGTTGACGTGGGGCATGTCGATGCCGGATTCGATGATCGTCGTGCAGACCAGTATATCCGCACCGCCCTCGATAAAGTCGGCGATCACTTCTTCGAGCCGTTTTTCGCTCATTTTGCCGTGTGCGACCGCAATCCGGGCCCCCGGCAGGAGTTTGCCGAGCTGGGCCGCTTTTTCCTGGATCCGGCGGGTGTCGTTGAACAGGTAGAAAATCTGGCCCTGGCGTGACAATTCGCGCAAGATGGCTTCGGTCATGATGGCTTCGTCGTATTCCATGACATAAGTCTGGACCGGGCGGCGCTCGTGTGGTGGTTCCTCGAGAACACTGATGTCTCTGATACCGGACATCGCCATGTGCAGCGTACGCGGGATTGGCGTGGCTGACAAGGTCAGGACATCGACATCGGGATAGCTGGCCTTGATTTTTTCTTTGTGGTCGACGCCGAAGCGCTGTTCCTCGTCTACAACGAGCAGGCCGAGATTCTTGAAATGGACATCCTGGGACAACAGGCGATGTGTGCCAACAACAATATCAACCTTGCCCGTCGCCGCACCTGAGACCGTCTGCTTTTGCAGCGCATCGCTGGCAAAACGGCTTAGAAGGCCCACGGTTACGGGGAAACCTGCCATACGTTTCCTGAGGTTCTCGTAATGCTGCTGGGCCAGAACGGTGGTCGGGGCCAGGAAAGCTGCCTGTTTGCTGTCCATGACACATTTGAAAACAGCTCGGAAGGCCACCTCGGTCTTGCCAAAGCCGACATCGCCGCAAAGCAGCCGGTCCATGACTTTTTCCGATTCCATGTCGCGCTTGATTTCCGAAATGCTGGTCATCTGGTCAGACGTTTCATCGTGGGGGAAATTCTCTTCGAACTCCTGCTGCCACACCGTATCCGGACTGAAGGGAAAACCGCGGTGGGCGGCACGTTCAGCATAGAGCCTGATCAGATCCGTGGCCAGTTTCTTGATCGATTCCCGGGCACGTTCTTTCTGGCGGGCCCACTCCTGGCCGCCAAGTTTCGATAATTTCGGGTCGCGCCCCTCAGCCCCGACGAATTTCTGGATCTGGTCGAGGCTTTCCATCGGGATGTAGAGGCTGTCGTCATTGGCGTAGGTGATCAGGAGGTAATCGCGCCGTACACCACCGGTTTCGAGCTGGACCAGCCCGTCATAACGGCCGATGCCGTGGGCTTCGTGGACAACCATTTCTCCGGGCACCAGGTCGCTGAACAGGTCGATCTTGATCCCGCTGGTCTGGCGGCGCCGTCCGGTGCGTTCACTGCCGAAAATGTCCTGTGAGCCAATCAGGGCCAGCTTGGCCGCCGGCCAGACAAAGCCGGTGCGCAAAGCACTCTCAGAAACCGTGATGGTCTGGCCTTTTTCCCGGAACAGCTCCTGCAGGCGCTGCCGGCGGCTGTCCGACCCGGCAAACAGACAGGTCTGGTAGCCCGTGTGCATCATGTCCAGGCAGTCAGCGGTCAACTTTTCTTCGCGACCGCGGTAGCCATCGGCCGGACGACCGTTGATGTCGAGATTCAGGGCGCCAGGCAGACCGTTACCCGAGGCACCTATCTGGGCCAGGGCGATGACGGAGCCTTGCTGGTCGATCCAGCGCGCGAGATCGACACCGCGCAGCTGGGCTTCGTGCGTAACCGGCAAGACCTGTGCTTTGCCAAACATGGTGCGGTAACGTTCGTCAAAATCGGCCTGCGCAGCGTCGAGGCGGTTGCGCCAGCGCAGCGGCTCGTCGAGGAAAAAGGTGCAGCCAGCGGCTTTGGCGTGGTCGAGGATGGTGGCCTTTTCCGGGGTGAACAAGGGCAGCCAGCGATCGATGCCTGAGAAGGCCACCTGCTGGCGGAACCGGTCGAGGTCGCGATGGGCCAGCTGGCGTACGGCCTCTGCTTCCTCGCGGAATGCACCATTGGCGACCATTTCCTTGAACACCTGGCTGGCGATGATCTCCATCTGGGCCGCGATCTGGTCGTGTTCGTCCGCCTGGGTCAAAAGCTCGCGCATCGGTGGGATCACCGCCTGCTGCAGCATGTCCTGCGAACGCTGACTCTCGATGTCGAAGGTCTTGATCGCGTCAATTTCATCGTCAAAAAAAGACAGGCGCAGGCCAATGGCATCGTCGCGGTCACCGGTATCCGGCAAGCCAATGTCGATGATGTCGCCGCGGACAGCGAACTGGCCGGCACCTTCGATCAGGCGCATCCGTTCATACCCCAGCGCCAACAGCTCACTGGCCAGTGACTGAGGTGCGACCTGCTGGCCAACGGCCAGGGTCAGGGTGCGAGCCTTGAGCGTTTCTGGACTGGGCAGGCGCTGGAGCAACGCTGCTGCCGGTACCACCAGGGCCGCAAAATCGCGGCTCTGCAGACGGCCCAAAATGGACAGGCGGGTCTGTTCTTCTTCGTGGCTGGTCGCCTCAGCATCCGTCAGATTCAGTTCGCGCGGGCGGAAGACCAGCACAGGACCGTCCAGCAACGCATCGAGGTCGGCCGCGACTGACCGGGCCCTGAGCTCGTCGGACACCAGGAAACACGGCCGGGATCCGGCTTGGGCCAGCAAGGCCAGGGCCAGGACTACCTTCTGGGTGTCACTGGGGCCAAACACATTGACCGGTTGCCTGAGCCCACGCGCAAACACCTCGGACAATCGGGCAAAAACGGGGTCATTGGAGGCCTGGACCAGGAGTTTGGTCAAATCACTCGGATACATGGCGTTCCTTTTTCTGGTTGGCCTGGTTCATCGCGGCCTCGATCCCGTCGCGCAGAGTCTTTTCAACAGCATCTGCCGCCCGGCTGAAAGCCTCGAACATCTCCTTCTGCTGGTCTTGCGGGATGTCAGACAACACATAACTGACCAGCTCCCAGTTGGCCGGCAACGGGCCAATGCCCACCCGGACACGCGGGAAGTCCTGGCGCCCCAGCTGGCCGATGATCGAGCGCATGCCATTGTGGGTTCCAGCACCTCCGCTGGGCCGCATGCGGATCTGGCCGGCTGGCAAGTCGAGATCATCGTAGATCACCAGCGTGCGCTGGGGCGGTATTTTGTAGAAAGCCATCGCTTCACGCACACTTTCCCCGGACAAGTTCATGTAGGTGGTGGGCTGGAGCAGGATGACTTTCCGGCCAGCGATGGTGCCCTGGCCAGTCAAGCCTTTGAAGCGGATTTTATTAAGTGGGATCTGGTGACGTTGGCTCAAAACCTCCAGCACCAGATAGCCACAATTGTGCCAGGTCTTTTCATACTGGCGGCCGGGGTTGCCTAGTCCGGCAACCAGCCAGAGTTCTTGTTCCATACGTTGACTGTTATTCCTTATTCTGATAGACGGTCAGATCCGCTGGTGCTTGGCATCACTCAGGGATTGACGCGCTGGTTTCTCAGCAGGCCGCGCGTCTTGACCCAGTCTTCTTTGTTGGACTGGTGCACGCGGGCAATCGCCAGTGCGTAGTCCGGCACATTTTCTGTAATCGTCGAACCAGCTGCGACATAGGCATTTTCCGCGACGGCGACCGGCGAAACGAGGCAGCTGTTGCTGCCGATAAAAGCGTGGCTGCCGATCGACGAGCGCGATTTGTTGACACCATCATAGTTGGCCGTGCTGGAGGATGAGCCGATGTTGACGTTTTCACCGACATCGGTATCGCCGATATAGCACTGGTGAACGAGCAGGCAATCCTCGCCGAGGGTCGAGTTTTTGATTTCGACGAAATTACCCAGCTTGCAGCGCAGGCCGATCTGGGAACCGGGGCGGATATGGGCATAGGGGCCGATTTCGCATTTCGACTCAATCCGGCTCTGGGCAGCAGTGACATGGTCCAGGATGACTTCGTTGCCCGTCGTGACATCTGATAGATGGGTATCCGGCCCGATCAGGCAGGCCTGGCCGATGTGCGTATGGCCTTTGAGGCTCGAATTGGGCAGAATCGTGGTGTCCATGCCAATCGTGACACCCTCCTCGATCCAGGTCGAAGCCGGGTCCATGATGGTGACCCCGTTGATCATGTGGCGGTCCAGAATGCGCTGGTTCAGGATATGCATGGCCTCCTGAAGCTGGCGCCGGTCATTGACGCCCAGGATCTCCTCGAAATCGAGGGTACAGGCGCCAACTGTGAGACCGTCCTGGATCAGGATCTCAATCGTGTCAGTCAGGTAATATTCTTTCTGGTCATTGCGGCAGCCGATCCGGCCCAGTACCGACAACAATTTTGCCGTGTCAAAGCAGTACATGCCGGCATTGACTTCACGCACGGCGCGCTGCTCTTCACTGGCATCGCGATGCTCAACGATCCGTTCGATATGGCCCTGGCCGTTGCGGATGATGCGGCCATAGCCAGTCGGATCAGGCGCCAGTGCCGTCACGACAATCCCGGCATAGGAGCCCTGCTCAAACTGCGCAAGGACGCGGCGCAGGGATTCACTGGTGATCAGGGGGGTATCGCCGCAGACAATCAGCGTCACGCCATCGCGGCCTTCGAGGAAATGGGAGGCCTGCAATACGGCGTGCCCAGTGCCCAACTGCTGTTCCTGCAGGACGAAGGCGACGGATTCGCCTAAGATGGCGCGGACTTCCTCCTGGCGATGACCGACGATGTAGACCTGGTCCTTGGCACCAGCTTCATCCAGAGCAGATTTGACCCAGCTGACCAGTGGCTTGCCTGCGGCCTCGTGGACGACCTTTGCATGGGTGGATTTCATCCGTTTGCCTTCACCAGCGGCCAGGACAACAGCGCAGACTTGCATCGTTCAATACCTCCAGGAGCGTCTCTTTTCACCCGATATTATACCAGATCCACTGGGGCCCGGCCTAATGAACTTTTCATGTCAGATCGCCGTGATCCGACCTGACTTTTACAGTTTAGTCCTCAAATACTAGAAGAAGAATATAAGGCGATC
>CAZGSR010000008.1:0-76356 GCA_964528645.1 uncultured Mageeibacillus sp.
CTGGGTTCGATCTTCGTGTCGGGGAGGTTCTCAAAAAGCAACGGTTAATCTACGAGGCACTTAACACTACTCCGCCTGCATAGTTATGTGTTGGCGGGAATCCAGGTTGTCTGGGGCAGTATGTGGGGAGGGGATAGCCCATGACCAGACTGGAAGGTTTCATTGATCATTTTGACCATGATTATGCCGTTATTGCACGTGCTGACCGTACCTTGGCCAATGTGGCCCGCAAGGAACTCCCGACTGACGCCCGTGAAGGCGACTTCATCATCGAAGCTGGCGGCAGCCATCACTACCAGATCGACCGCCAGACCACTGAGCTGCGCCAGCGCCAGCTTCGTTACATGGCTGGACTATTCTTTGATTGACTGATGGCCGGCCGATACTCTACAATGTGGGATGCACGCGGTCGCGTAGCTCAGCAGGATAGAGCGTCGGTTTCCTAAACCGCAGGCCGGAGGTTCGAATCCTCTCGCGATCACCACATCAAAACCGCTGGGAGCCTACAGCCCCAGCGGTTTTCTTTCTCCTTAATAATATACATTCTAATTTATCTCGACACATCTTTAATCTTTGTGGGCGCTTTGTGGGCTGACGGCCCATTTGAGCCTGTCAAGCTTCGTTTTTGCAGTGCGATTTTGCGGAGTTTGAGTGCCGGTCGAGCTGGGGTCAAAATATCCTGCAATGTATCCGCTGCTGCTTCATCTGCCGATCGGATAGCATGGGCATAAATATTCGCTGTGGTACTGGTCTGGGCATGCCCCAGCCTCCTTGAAACAGTTCTAAGATCTGTCCCTGCAGCGATCATCAGCGTTGCATTGGTATGGCGCAAACTGTGAATATTAACTTGTGGGAGAGTTTTGGATTTATTGAAAGCCCTAAACCATTTTGACAAGTCATCCGGGTTGACCGGATCACCGTTCCATCGCGTGAACAACAGATTGTTATCGTGCCATTGATCACCACATTTGACCTTCTCGTCGTTTTGCCAATTCTGATAGTCACTGAGCAATTTAACAACGATATCTGACATTTTCAAAGCACGAATTGAACTTGTGCTTTTGGGCAACTTTTCAAAGGTACCTCGTTTAGGCAGATATTGTAAGGATCGCTGAATGTGAATCACTTTGCTATCAAAATCAATATCTTCCCATTTGAGACCACAGAGTTCACCGCGGCGAATACCAAGGAAAATCAGCATCGTAATCATCGTCCGATTCTGAATCGACTCTTCCTTCAATTTCTCAATCAAATTCTTTGTCTGGATTTCATCGAGATATTTGGACTCTGTTCGAATCACTTTTGGTGGCTTGACACGCTCAGCTGGATTGGAAAAGATAACCTGCCAAGTGACCGCCGTAGATAATATCGAGCTGATCAGCCGGTGATGGTGCAATATTGTCCTCGCACCCAGTCTGGAAGTCTTATTAACTCCTGTGAAGATGCTTGACTGTTTGATTTTGAGGCCTTCAGCTATTGCTTTTGCGCTTTTAGCATTGACGACTTTCCCCTGACAGGCGGAGTAAAGGGTGGTCTCGGATACACCAATCTGTGCGGCCAATTCTGGTACTTTGAGTGGATTTTTTGCGACCAGAGAAGTCAGTTTAGTGGCTGGCTGATCACTTTCTTTTTCGGTATTAACCTTTATTGCTTTGTAACGCAGATCGCCCCTGATATCTTTTTCTCCCAGATTGTCATAAAAAGAGATTAAATGAATCGGTTGCAAGCGGTCGAGACGGATATGGCCGATGGCACTGTTGATGCGGACCATAAGATGCTTATATCGATGGATCGTTTTCGCAGCCAGTTGCTTTTCAGCATAGTCTTTCATCCACTTCTCAGCAAAGGATGCAAATTTGATATTACTGTCAATTACCCTTCCTGAGGCGACTTTTTCTTCGAAAAGAGCAACCTGACGAGTCAACTCCTTCTCAATCTGCTTTTCTGTCATACCTGGATCCGGCGTCCAAGTCATGTTTTTCCGGATATGCTTACCACTAAGATTATATCCGGCACTGACACGAATCGTATAGGTTCGGCCTCGTTTCAGAATTTCAGCCATCTATTGTCCTCACTCTTGGATGTGCGCGTCTTCCGCAGCCGATTTCTCGTCAAACAATTGATAGACTCTCTCCTGACGGTTCAGAGTAGATGTCATTGTCCATTCGACAATCACACTTTCCAAACCTGAGCAGATATCCCGGCAACCCTTGATTGCATGAGCGGCCAATTCATTCGGTCGATCATCTGCTGATGCAATTTTCATCCGGTAGAGTTCCTCAATGTAAGTGTTCGCATTTTTTAGAAGCGGAATCATTTCCAGAAGAATCGCACCGGAAAAGTACATATTGAGAGAGTTGTCAAATTCCTTCCGGACTTCATCCGAAAGTTCAGATAATAGCGTGTCAAGCGCTGCATCGATTCTGTTGCTTTCTACTTCTCCAACTCCCACCGCTTGCCTCATATGGCCAAGTTTAAAAAAGAAATCCCCCTGGGCTTTATCTAATTTGGTTTTGTATGGTGAATTCCCCAACAAGTACTCCACATCGATTTTAAAATAGTCAGCCAATTTCTGAATGGTCCTCATGTCCGGGGTGTAACGCCCAGTTTCCCAATGGGATATGGCTTGCCGTGTTTTCAAACCAAGAATTTGTCGGATATCCTCCTGCTGTAGCCCGAGTTCTTCACGCAATGATTTTAATATTTCACCGAATTTTGCCATGAACCTTACCTCATATCGTGTTTCTTTCATTGTATCGAAGTAATCAACACATGTAAATAGCGTTATGCTATTTATAGGCTATTGACGCTCCACGGATTGCATGGTAACTTATGAATAGCTCTATGCTATCTTTGCGCAATTCATAAGAGGCACTGAGATCATCACATAAGCACGAAAAACCAAGCTAAGAAACTAGCAAAAGTTCCTATATGAGGGCATCGTAAGCTTCGAAGAAACAACGGCCAGCATTAAGGATGCTTCAACCAAGGCTGAAGAAGATAAAAAGAACGGTATTGTCAAAACGCCAAAGCAGCAGCGCTCGGATACCGATAAACTTTACAGTTCGGTCACTTATGCGAATTTGCTCCCCGGCTGTGATTTCAAATATGACATCAGCCCGACCGGCGTCAAAGAGAATATCATTGTCCCGAATCCGGTCAATGAACTGTCTGTCGCGTTTGAGCTGGACCTGAAGAATCTGACCCCAGTTTTGCAGGATGACAACTCCGTCAACCTGGTAGACTCCAAAAACAAAACCGTGATGACCATGCCGCGGCCAAATCTTCTGGATCAGACGGAAGAATTTACCTATGGGGTCAAACTGGAGATCAGTCAAACCAAGAAGGATACTTGGCTGTTCCGCTATACGGCTGATCCCGAGTATCTCAAGAATGCCTCCTACCCAATCGCATTGGATCCGTTCATTCAAACCACAGTCGATGTCAATGAAATCCGCGATGCCAGCGTTTTTGCTGGTACCCCGACAACCAATTATCAGACGGAAACCTACTTGTACGTCGGTAAAGGCTCAACCCGAGGTGTGGGCAGAACCTTCATCAAATTCCGCACCCTGCCTACCTTGAAAGCGTCGCAGCGCGTTCACTATGCCGAGCTGGAAATCTACAAACGGATTACTACTGACGCTTTGCGGATGACTGCCCATCGCGTTCTGGGCAGCTGGGATTCTTCCACCATCACCTGGAGCAACATGCCGTCGACCGACAGCAATGTTGAAGTCTACAGCAACCAGAGTACGCTGGGGGATTACACCCTGGACATCACCGGTATCGCCCAGGAATGGTTGCATAACGGTGTCAACAATGGCCTGATGCTCAAGGCCGAAAATGAAACGACCTATGTCTATTCCTACTGGTCATCGGACTCGACTGCCAACCAGCCGCCGATCGTTCGTTTCCAGTACAGCGACTATGCCGGTCTGGAATCCAGCCTGAGCTACCATGATGTCGATTTGGCTAAAGGCGCTGCCCTCCATGTCAGCGATTTCAACGGCAACATGGTCGTTACTATGCCGGTGGTCGAAACCCAAGGCAATCTGCTGCCGGTCAACCTGGATCTGGTCTATAACAGCACGTTGCGCAATATCAATGTACCGGACCTGATGACCGGTGACGGCTGGCGGACAACCTATGACCGCACCATTACTTGGATGGTTATCAATGGGGTTGAATACTACCGCTATCGGGACGGGGACGGTACCGAGCATTTCTTCTACAGCAACGGCACCAACTGGGTCGATGAGGATGGCCTTGGTCTGACCTTCGACCAAACCACGTTTACCATTACGGATCTGCAGGACAACAAGATTTCCTTTTACACCGGTGCAACAGCCAATGGCCGTCTGAAAGAGATTGTGGATGCCCAGGGCAACAAGGTCACGGTGACCCAGACCGCCTATGGCAGCACCTGGTGCGTGACGGCTGTCACCGATGCTGCTGGCCGCCAGACAACCTACAATCGTGCAACGGACGGCACCTTGCAGAGCATCACGGACCCCGCCGGGCGCGCGACCAGCCTGGGCTATACAGGAAGCAAACTGACGACGATCACCTATCCGGACAACAAGACGCTGGTGGTGGCCTACGATGCCAATGGCAACCTGACGACCCTCGATGATGCCGATGGTGTACGCCGGTCGCTGACGTATCAATCAACAACTCCCTATCGCGTGACGCAGGTCAGCGAAGCGGCCACGAATGGCTCGGCAACCGGCGGCTATCTCAATTTCGCCTACTCGCGGAACATGACTTCGGTTACCGATCATCTGGGCAAGACCACCAGCTATCAGTTCAACAATAAGGGCGACTGCCTGTGCGTGATCGCACCGGATGGATCAGCCGGATTTGCCAACTATAACGATGGTGGAAGACTGACCCATACCGCATCCCAAGTCTCCAATCCTCAGAAATTCACCGCCAACCTGCTTATCAACCACAATGCAGAACAGAGCTCGACCTGGACGTTCAGTGCAGCCAACGGCACGTCAGGTTATGCCACGGATAAGAAGTTCCTAGGCAACCAGTCGATCAAACTCTACAAAACCTCGGCGACTGGGCAGAACTCCGCGACTCAGACCGTGACGCTTGAAAAGGGCAAGACCTATACCCTGTCAGCCTTTGTCTCAACCGACTCGGTCGGCACCGGTGGTCTTGGGGCTGGACTGGCTGCGGCTTATGAAAGCAGCGCGGGTGTATTCACCACGATCAACGGCCGTTCTCTTCGTGGTACTCAGGATTTCATACTGGAAAGCCTGACCTTCACAGTCCCAAGCAACGCCTACAGCGGCACTGTCAAACTGCAGGCGATTCTGAACGGCACCACTGGCACCGCCTGGTTTGACTGCCTGCAGTTGGAAACCGACAAGGTCGCCAACCGCTACAATATTATCTCCAATAGCGATTTCAATCAGACCAGCAGCAGTCTGCCAGTGGACTGGACCCGCTCAGCAACCTGTGGCAGCTCGGATATCGTCATCAACAGCGCAAGTTCTGGGAAACCATCCAATCAGAGTCTGAACCGGATGCAGCTGACTGGCAGCATGGGTGCAGCCAAGACGGTCGAACAGACACTGTCTCTAGCAGGCAATGCGGGCGATGTGTATGTCTTCGGTGCCTGGGGCAAGGGCCGCAGTGTGCCTTTGACCGGCAGTTCATCGGCCAAATTCGCCATCGAGCTGGGCTTCATCAACGGCGCCTCCGAAGAATGGAAAACCCTGTCCTTCAATGAGGATTCCAGCTACTGGCAGTATGTCAGCGGTTCAGCCAAAGCTTCAGCGGCTTACACCAGCATCAAGATCCGTCTCAATTACAGCTACAATGCCAACACCGCCGAATTCGACGCAATCCAGCTGTTTAAGGAAGCTTTCGGCAGTGAGTATTCCTATGACAGCAACGGCAATATCTCCCAGCAAAAATCCAGTGATGGGACTGCCACATCTGCTACATATTCCAGCAATAACCTGACGTCACTGACCCTGCCGAATGGTCAAGGCTATAGCTACACTTATGACAGCAAGCACAATCCGCTGACGGCTACTTCTGCCAGTGGGATCGGCTTTGCCATGACCTATGATAGCTATGGCAATGCAACCAGCGTCAAGGAAGGTAATGACACGACCTATATCCGCAATCAGGCGAGTTATTCCAGCAATGGCAACTACCTGACCGGCATGACCGATCCGTTCGACAACGTTACCAGCTACAGCTACAACACCACCAAGGGCACACTCTCCAGCACGACCCTGCCGAACAACCAGGTGACCAATTACACCTATGATGCCAACACCGACCTGCTAACGGGAGTCAGTGCCGTCAACGATGGTGTCACCTACCAGAACACCTATAGCTATCTGAACAACAGTCTGCTTTCCGGGATCACCCACACGGCAGCCGGTGGCAATGTCAGCTACAGCTTCGAGTACAATCCATTGGGTTGGCGTACCGCCACCAAAGTGGGCAGTCAGAGTCTTCTGAGCACTACCTATGAGCAGTCGGGTGGCCGCTACACCGGCAAAGTTCAAAAAGATGTCTATGGCAATGGCCAGGAAGTCTCGTATGACTACGACAGTGATAATCGAATCACTGACGTCCGGCTGAACGGCACTCTGCGATATGAATACGCCTACGATGCCAACAGCGAACTGAGCTATGTCAAAGATGTCCGTGACGGCAGCATCGTCTGGACGGTCAAGGATCTGGCCGGGCGTCTGAGTGAAGTGCGGGCCAGTGACGGATCCGTCGCTCGCTACACCTACAACAGCGCCAGCCAGTTCACCAAACTGACCGAGATCCTGTCCGGCAATACCCTGACAACCGAATATGGCTACGATAACGACGAACGCCCGACAACTGCAAAATACCAGACGAATTATCTCCAGACCACCAGCTATGACTCGGTGCTCGATCGGGTCAGCAGCATCGTTCGCAATGTCAGCAGCACCGATCGCCTGACGACGTCCTTTGCATATGCCCCAGGCGCATCTGGAAACTCGACGACCAGCAAGCGGATCTCCGCTCTGACCAACACCGGTAAGAGCGCGATCAACTACAGCTATGACAGCCTGGGCAATATCTCCGTGATCACCCAAGGCAGCGATCGGATCGAGTACTATTACGATGGCCTGAGCCAGCTGGTGCGTGAGAACTACTCGGTTGGCAGCACCAACTACACCCGGACCTTCACCTACGATGCTGGCGGCAACATTCAGAGTCGGAATAATTACCCCTACACCACCGGCAATGGCACGCTTGGTACGCCGACTTCCACGGATAGCTATGGCTACGATACAACCTGGCGCGACAAGCTGGTATCTTTTAACGGCCAGTCGATCACTTATGATGCGATCGGCAACCCGACCAGCTATCTGGGTAAGACGCTTACCTGGACAATGGGCCGACAGCTGGAAAGCCTGTCTGATGCCAGCAACAGCATCCAGTACACCTACAACGAGAGCAGCATCCGAACCAAGAAGACGGTCAATGGTGTGACCACCACCTATCATCAGGTTGGTGATGTGGTGACGATGGAGCAGACCGGCAGCCAGACGCCGATCTACTATGCCTATGACGGTTCAGGCAACCTGTTCCTGATCAACTATGGCGGTCAGAACTACTTCTACGTCCGCAACGCCCAGAACGATATCATCGGACTGGTAGATACTGATGGTAACTGGGTAGTAGAATACCAGTATGACGCCTGGGGCAAGCTCTTGGGCACGTCGGGCACCTTGGCAAACACTCTGGGACAAGCGAATCCCTATCGCTACCGGGGTTATAGGTTTGATGCCGAGACTGGGCTGTATTACCTGAGCAGCCGGTATTACGATCCGCAGGTTGGACGGTTTATTAATGCTGATGACATTTCCAGTGTCGAAGTAGAGCAAGGAAATCTTGTTCAATACAATCTGTTCACGTACTGCCTTAATAATCCAATAAACATGGCAGATGACAGTGGCTATTGTGCGGCAAATATTATTGGTGGAGTTATTGGCGGTGTATCTGGCGCTGTATTAGGTGTACTTATTGCAAATGCAATGGGATTAAAGGGCTGGAAACGATACGCACTTATTGCTGGGGCAACAGTTGCTGGAGCTGCATTAGGAGCATTTTTAGGTCCGTATATTGCTAGATTATCAACAGCAATTGCAACAAACATAGCTGCAACAGTTGCATCATCTAGCAAATTAGCGAATGATCTATATAATCGGTATGCTTCACATATGTTTTCTCAAGATCATATTAAAAGTGGAATAATGGAATTGGGTAATTCTAAAAGAGACATTTTTAATAAAATTTTCAAAATAGCATATTCAAACTTATCAAAAGCACAAAATGGATCCAATCAGATCAATGCAAAGATTAATGGTATTCAAACAACCATACGCTTTTTTGTTAAAGATGGGAAAATTATAAACATAGACGGTTTTGTTGGAAAAACATCAAGAATTATTGGGAAATTAATTAAGTAGGTGTGCGAATGAATATATTTGCATATGAAAGAGAATTAGAAGAAAAATTTGATAATTCCGTTGAAGATTTAATTAAATATGCCATTCTTGAAACGCTTATTCCCATAGGAGATTATTATAAGGCAATCCAAGTACTGAGAATGTCTATTATTAAATTTAAGGATTATCGTTTATACATTATGGGATCATATCTAAGTTCAACATGGGAGGAAAATGAAAATGATTTTATACCTCTGTTAAATGATTGCGTTTCACAAGTTGATGATAAGCATAAAGCCATCATTCTATATTTATATGCCTATGATATCTATATGAAAAACAACAAGACAGAAAACGACAAGTTAAGAAATTGTTTAATTGAATCAATTGCAGCATTTGATAGCTCTGTTTATCCCTATTATCTTCTTGCCAAGGATTCAAACACAAATAAACAAGACGCAAAGAGGCTAATGGAAAAATGCTTATCCAATGTAAGCAAAGTATTTAGTGAAAATGAAGATTCGGACTTAACAGATTTATTATCATTCGAGGCTTACATTAATGAGCATGTGCTCGGAACAAATTTATCAAATCCGAATTATCTAGAATTAAAAGATTACTATTTAAGTTTGTGTGAGTAGACGTGTTTTAGGAAGTCAATAGTCGTTAATGTCAAGAAGGTTTCTAATTTTTTTGGCATTAACGATACTTCTCTGCACTAGTGGCTGGCGCACTGCCACGAAAGTGGGCAGCCAGAGTCTGTTGAGTACTACCTATGAGCAGTCCGGCGGCCGCTACACCGGCAAAGTTCTGAAGGACGTCTATGGCAATGGCCAGGAAGTCTCCTACGACTACGACAATGACAACAGGATCACCGGTATCCGTCTGAACGGCACCTTACGCTATGAATACGCCTACGATGCTAACAGTGAACTGAGCTATGTCAAGGATGTCCGTGACGGCAATATCGTCTGGACAGTGAAAGACCTGGCCGGACGTTTGAGCGAAGTGCGTTCCAGTGATGGATCCGTCGCTCGCTACACCTACAACAGCGCCAGCCAGTTCACAAAATTGACCGAGATCCTGTCCGGCAATACCCTGACCACCGAGTATGGCTACGATAACGACGAACGCCCGACGACAGCAAAGTATCAGACGAATTATCTCCAGACCACCAACTATGACTCGGTGATCGACCGGGTTAGCAGCGTCGTACGCAATGTCAGTGGCACCGACCGCCTGACCACGTCCTTTACCTACGCTTCGGGCGCGTCTGGAAACTCGACGACCAGCAAGCGGATCTCCGCCCTGACCAATACCGGCAAGAGCGCGATCAATTACAGCTATGACAGCCTGGGCAATATTTCCGTGATCACCCAGGGCAGCGACCGGATCGAATACTATTACGATGGCTTGAGCCAGCTGGTTCGTGAGAACTACTCGGTTGGCAGCACCAGCTACACCCGGACCTTCACCTACGATGCCGGCGGCAACATCCAGAGCCGGAACAACTACCCCTACACCACCGGCAACGGCACGCTCGGCACACCAACTTCCACAGATAGCTACGGTTATGACACAACCTGGCGCGACAAGCTGGTTTCCTTCAATGGCCAGTCGATTACCTATGATGCGATCGGCAATCCGACCAGCTATCTGGGCAAGACCCTGACCTGGACGATGGGTCGTCAGCTGGAAAGTCTGTCGGATGCCAGCAACAGCATCCAGTACACCTACAACGAAAACGGCATCCGGACCAAGAAGACGGTCAACGGCACAACCACCACCTATCACCTGGTAGGTGATGTGGTAACGATGGAGCAAACCGGCAGCCAGACCCCGATCTACTATGCCTATGACGCTTCAGGTAACCTGTTCCTGATCAACTATGGCGGTCAGAACTACTTCTATGTCCGCAATGCTCAGAATGACATCATCGGATTGGTGGATGCCAGTGGCAACTGGGTAGTAGAATACCAGTATGACGCATGGGGCAAGCTCCTGGGTATGTCGGGCACCTTGGCAAACACTCTGGGACAGGCGAATCCTTATCGCTACCGGGGTTATAGGTATGATGCTGAGACTGGGCTGTATTACCTGAACAGTCGGTATTAAGCTCAGCATCGGCTGATGAATCTCCCATGATCACGAAGTGGGTCTGGCCAAACTCGACCCGGATTGCCAGCGAATCGTCATTTTCATCTGGATTGCCATAAGATTCTGGCGCGATGAATGTCACAGTTGCATCACCGATGGGAAAAGACTGTCCGGCCTCTGGAACAGATTCCGGGATCGAATGATCCAGGATGAACGTCTTGAACGACTGGTAGACACGTGTATCAGTCGTGTAGTCGGCATCAAAGACCTGACGGACAGGAAAAGCATGGAGGATACCGACCAGGCCGTTCAGATGATCGGCATCGTAATGGGAGGAAATCATCACATCGACCTGATCGATGGCCAGCTTTTTCAGGTAAGCAACCACGTATGACGAAGCCTCCCGGCCGCCGCCGTCAAAAACCATCACCTGGTTGTTGATCTGGAACAGCACAGCAGATCCTTGGCCCACGTCGAGAAAATGGACCGTCATTTCGCCTGAAACAGGCTGGGTGCGTTCTTCTGAATGTGCTAGGGATGCTTCTAACGTACCTCTCGGGGTTTCTTCGGTTAAATCATTTGATAATGAATCTGATGGATGTAACTCGACTCGCTCATACCCTGTTAGCAGGCCGGTTAGCAGACGGCTGGGGAAAACCGGTCCTGCCAGAGAAATCAAAAGGATCAGGATGATCAGGACAGGTCTTATGCGTTTCAATCAGTAACCTCGATCAATGGATGACATCATGATAACATGAGCCACTCGTCAATTGATCAAAGCGCCTTTTCGTGATAACATTGTAATATCATTGTAATTACTTTGATTAAAATTTTTTGAGGTATTCTTATGATCAAGACACTGACCAAACATGGCAATAGCTTGGCCTTGATTATCGAAAAGCCGGTTTTAGAGCTATTGGGAGTGGATCCCGAAACGCCATTCAACATTACGACGGATGGCCAGGCTCTCATTCTGACTCCTGTCAAGGACGCGGGACGTGTCGAAGCTTTCCAATCTGCATTAGCCAAAGTGAACAATCGTTATCCAAAGGCCTTGAAAACATTGGCAGAATAACCTATGGAAATTGTATTCCTGAGTTTTGCAGAAGTCATTGAAATACATCAGGATCAGATTCATCGTTACGGCGGGGAATCTGGTCTTCGTGATATGGAACTGCTAAAGTCAGCGCTGGGAATGCCCTCAGCAACTTTCGGCGGCCAATTCCTGCATACGGATATTTATGAAATGGCTGCTGCCTATCTTTTCCATCTGGTCCAAAATCATCCATTTGTCGATGGGAATAAGCGAGTCGGGGCGGTCTCTGCCTTGGTCTTTCTGCTTCTGAACGGTTATGAATTTGTAGCACCCGAGGATGAATTTGCCGAGATTGTTCTTAGTGTCGCCAGAGGGGAAATCGATAAAGCAGACGTTGCCATCTTTATACACCGTTGGAGCAGACTGCCGTGATCATCAAACAGCTAACGAGCCATGAAATCAGCGAGGTCTATCACCATCATCTCAAGTACGACTTCCCGGACAACGAGCTTAAGCCGCTCTTTGTGATGAAGAATCTGGCCAAGCGCGATCTCTATCTCTGTTACGGCTTATTTGACAGCACAGACAACACTCTGAGAGCCTATGCCTTCCTGGCTCGTGCCCAGCAGGGCACCTGCCTGCTGCTCGACTATTTTGCTGCCGTTGCCGATGCCCGTGGCCTGGGTTTTGGCAGCCAGCTGCTGCAAGGACTAAGCAGCGAATTGCCTGATACGGCCGGGATCCTGGCCGAGGTTGAGCATGCTGCGGATGGCAGGGATACGGCCGAAAGGGAGACCCGGCAGCGCCGGATCGACTTCTACTGCCGCAATGGCTTTGTCCATAGCCGCGTGAACGGCGTGATTTTCGGGGTGCATTATGATATCGTCTATTTACCGATCCAGCATCCGGCCGACGATCCGTTCATCCTCAGGGAACTGGCTGAGCTGTACCGAACGATGCTGCCCAAATTCATGTTTGAGGCCAATGTCCACCTCGAAATCCGGGATGAACACGCAGAACCTTAAGCAAGAAAGTTGACTGTTCATGCCCAGACAAGCCGTCATCGATATTCATGCCCATGTTTTTCCGGAGAAAATTGCCCAGTTGGCGGTCGCCTCGATCAGCGACTTTTACGAGATCCCGATGGCCAGCCCCGGTACCGTCAGCGATTTGCTCGCCGCAAACGAGCTGGCAGGCGTTGATTTCAGTGTCGTTTTTTCAACTGCAACCCGTTTGGTGCAGGTCGAGTCGATCAATCGTTTCATGGCCGAATGCCAGCAGGTGCCTGCCCTGATCGGATTCGGCACCTTGCATCCTGATATGTCCGCTAGCGAAATTCATGAAACGCTGGACATCATCCTCGGCAACGATCTGCGTGGAATCAAGATGCACCCCGATTTCCAGCAAATGGAAGCAGATTCATCTTTCATGCATGAGCTCTGCCGTCAGCTGCAAGGACGGCTGCCCATCCTGATGCATGCCGGCGATCCGCGCTATGACTACTCACATCCTAAAAGGATCCGCAACCTGGCGCTCGCTTTTCCAGATACTCAGTTTATCGCCGCCCATTTTGGCGGCTGGAGCCAGTGGCCGGAAGCCATCGAATCTCTCGCTGGCCTTCCCAATCTCTTTGTCGATACCAGCAGCTCTCTGCCTTTCATGCCAGTGGAAGAAATCCTCCGGCTGATCGACGCGTTCGGCATCGACCGGATCCTTTTTGGCTCCGACTACCCGATGTGGCAACCAGCTGATGAGGTTCGACTGATCGAGGCTCTGGGCTTGTCTGCGCCAGAAAAGCAAGCTATTTTCTGGGACAACAGCTCGAGGCTGCTTGGGCTGATGTGATGGTCTGCTCAGGCCCTCATCTCCCCTATCCGAAGCAATTTTTGTGCATAATACACAGTTTCAGAGCGCAAATTCACACATAAAGCCGATGATTCTCCGTGATTGACAGCAGGTTACCCGGGTGCTAAGATCGAATTCGTAAACGTTTTCGGCGCTTGAATGAGCCGCATCGTTTCCGCCTGTTTTTCGCGCAACAAAGGTTTTCGCAAACATTTTTGCGCCAGAAACCACAATTGAATCAGAAGGTTCAAGTCCAGAAAATCTAAGGGCAAAGGCAAAATAGCCTACGATTTCCAGACCATCGAGTTTGCATGAGAAATGAGCAAGCTTTCCGTGTTTGAGAAGAACCTGGTTGACTTTGCTTGCCTTTCAGACAAGCGCTTGTTGCCAGATCTTCACGCGCTTGTCTTTTTTTTTGCAACAATTTTGGATCATGAACTTGAAGAAGCACCTGTCCGTCGCGAAGCAGGGGTTTCCTGAGAGGATACCGTCACCCAAACCAGATCGGAGAAAGAGGTTTTTATGAAGGTCACCAATCTTGAAGAATTGCACATCCGAATGGCCCAGATCCGGGAAGCTCAGAAAGTATTTGCGACTTATTCACAATCCCAGGTTGACGAAATTTTTCGGCAGGCGTCCAAAGCGGCTAACAACGCCCGCATCTCCCTGGCCAAGCAAGCCGTTGCAGAAACGGGTATGGGCATCGTCGAGGACAAAGTCATCAAAAACCATTTCGCCTCGGAATACATCTATAACCAGTACAAGGATGACAAGACCTGTGGTGTCATCGACCGGGATCCAGCCTTCGGCATCACCAAAATCGCCGAACCAGTCGGTGTTGTCGCAGCCATCATTCCGACCACCAATCCGACCTCCACGGCGATCTTCAAATCGCTGATTGCTCTCAAGACCAGAAACGGCATCATATTTTCCCCACATCCACGAGCTAAGAATTGCACGATCGAAGCTGCCCGTATTGTCCTCGAAGCTGCGGTCAAAGCCGGCGCCCCGGAGGGAATCATCGGCTGGATCGACCAGCCCAGTGTGGAACTGTCCAACACCGTTATGCAGCTCTGCGACCTGACGTTGGCTACCGGGGGACCTGGCATGGTCAAGGCGGCCTATTCCTCAGGCAAACCAGCGATTGGTGTCGGGGCTGGCAATACCCCGGCCATCATCGACGAGACCGCTCACCTCAAAATGGCAGTCAGTTCGATCCTGCTGTCCAAGAGCTTTGACAATGGTGTCATCTGCGCTTCTGAACAGTCGGTTCTGGTCCTCGATGAAGTCTATGTCGCGGTCCGGCAGGAATTCATCGACCGCGGAGCGCACCTGCTCAATGCGGACGAGATTGACGCTGTCCGGAAAATCATCCTGGTCAAAGGTAGCATCAATGCCAAGATCGTCGGGCAGTCGGCAGCCACGATTGCTGCTATGGCAGGTCTGACGGTGCCTGAAGAAACGAAAGTCCTGATTGGCGAAGTGGAATCAGTCGAGCTCGATGAGCCTTTCAGCCATGAAAAATTGTCGCCTGTCCTGGCCATGTACCGGGTTGGCAGCTTTACTGAAGCTTTGGACAAAGCCGCCCGCCTGGTCGAATTGGGTGGCATGGGCCATACCTCGGTCCTCTACACCGATCCAGCCAAGTCCAAGGACCGTGTAGCCGCCTTTGGTGCACGGATGAAAACGGGGCGCACCATCATCAACATGCCATCTTCACATGGCGCGATCGGCGACCTCTACAACTTCAAACTGGCCCCCTCTCTGACTCTCGGCTGTGGCAGCTGGGGTGGCAATTCGATTTCGGAAAATGTCGGAGTCAAGCACCTGATGAATATCAAGACAGTCGCCGAGAGGAGAGAAAACATGTTGTGGTATCGGGTTCCGAACCGGGTCTATTTCAAATCAGGCTGTCTGGGCGTAGCGATCAGGGAGTTGAAAGACCTGGGGAAAAAGCGGGCCATCATCGTCACGGACAAGGTGCTCTACGACTTAGGTTATGCTGAAACAGTGATCAACCAGCTCAAAGACATGGGGATTGATGTCAAGGTGTTTTCTGACGTGGAGCCGGATCCGACCCTGGCCATTGCCCGCAGGGGCGCCGCAGATATGCAGAGCTTCCAGCCCGATGTCATCCTTGCCTTGGGTGGCGGTTCGCCGATCGATGCGGCAAAGATCATGTGGGTGATGTATGAGCATCCGGAAATCGAATTCGAAGATCTGGCCATGCGTTTCATGGATATCCGCAAACGCGTCTTCGCCTTCCCCACCATGGGCAAGAAGGCCTCCTTTGTCGCGATCCCGACCACAGCTGGAACAGGTTCCGAGGTCACACCCTTCGCGGTCATCACCGATGAAAAAACCGGCATCAAATATCCGCTGGCAGACTATGAACTGACTCCTGGCATGGCAATCATCGATACCGAGCTCATGATGGCGATGCCCAGGGGATTGACGGCCGCATCCGGCATCGATGCCCTGACCCATGCTTTGGAGGCTTATGTGTCTGTGCTCGCGTCGGAATTCACGAATGGCCAGGCACTCGAAGCGATCCGGCTGATTTTCAAATACCTGCCTCAGGCCTATGCCGAAGGGGCTACGAACATCAAGGCACGTGAAAAAATGGCCCATGCTTCGGCCATGGCAGGCATGGCTTTCGCCAATGCCTTCCTCGGTATCTGCCACTCGATGGCCCACAAACTCGGGGCCACCCACAAGCTGGCCCATGGAGTCGCCAATGCGCTTTTAATCGGCGAAGTGATCCGCTTCAATGCCGTGGATGATCCCAGGAAACAGGCTGCATTCCCGCAATACAAATACCCCAATGCCAAGTGGCGTTATGCCCGGATCGCCGACTATCTGCAACTGGGTGGCGAAACGGACGAAGACAAGGTCGAGCGCCTGATCGAAGCCATCGAGGATCTCAAGGCCAAGGTCAGCATCCCAAAATCCATCCGCGAAGCCGGCGTGTCTGAGCACGCGTTCTTTTCCTCGCTGGATGAAATGAGCGAGCAAGCCTTCGATGACCAGTGCACCGGCGCCAATCCCCGCTATCCGCTGATCTCGGAACTGAAAACACTATACGTCCAGGCCTTCCGTTAAGAGGTCCATGCAGGGTGGTGCCGGTGCACTCGGCATCACCCTGATACTCTTTTTCACGAGCGTGGTACAATTAAGGCAGAACTTCATGCCAAATCCATTCAAGGAGGTCCACGCTTATGAAACTCAGTGCCAGGAATCAACTCAAGGGTAAAATTGTCACGATCAAAGAAGGTGCAGTCAATGCGATTGTTGTCCTCGATATTGGCGGCGGCAACCAGATCAGCGCCACCATTTCCATGGATTCGGTCAAGGATTTGAATCTGACAGTAGGTTCACAAGCCTATGCGGTGATCAAAGCGACGTCTGTCATGATCGGTGTGGACGTGTAAGAGCAACAGGCAGACTACTTGTATTTCCATCCAGCCTTTGAACCATCCCTAACGCTGAGCTGGTTCTTGGATATTTATTTCATCATGACGTCATCAATGACCATCGATCGTGTGTGGGCGATCGGTGTCCAGATGACTGCCCGCTTGAACAGGCAGCGCACATTGATCACAAACCAGGATGACAGGAAGATCCAGTAGAAAAGGACACTTTTGAGCAGGACCGATGTGTGCTTTCGTTCCAGAAGGATCGTGAATCCAGCCAGGAAAGTGGTCATCAGATAGGAGAAATCAAGGGATAAGAACATCAGTTTGTAGACATGACGCTCTGGGAACAATTCAAAATGAATCATCAGCATCTGCAGGGCAACATTCAGGAAGAAAGACAGCGCGTAAACCAGCTGCATGGCCGGGGCCAGGTAGAACAATGCCTGGTCAAACGCAATCAGGCTTTTCTGTCTGAAAGCCAGCCGCAGAAGCCTGCCCAGATAAGATTCACCGATCTGCCAGATCCCGGTGGACCAGCGCAGGCGCTGGTGCCAGGACTGGGTGAACGTCAGGGGTTGCTCATCGTAAATGATTGCCTCCGGCACATAGGTCACCGCTTCACCAGCAAGAACGATTTGAGTCGTCATCTCGAGGTCTTCTGTCATGGTATGTGTCTTCCAGCCGCCGAGCCGCTCCAGCAGGTCTCGGCTGAGCATGAAGCCACTGCCGCTGATGGAGGCTGAAAGACCCAAGTTGCGACGCGGTCGATTGTAGAACCGGCTGATCATCCAGTAGTAGATGGCATAGCTGCCTGAAATCAAGGTGTCAGCCGGATTTTTGCTGTCGCGGTAACCCTGGGCAGCAGAATGGCCGTGAGAGAGCGCCCGGTTCATCGCAGCCAGAAAGTCGGGATGGACCAGATTGTCTGCATCAAAGACGCACAAGGCGTCATAGGTGTAATCCTGTAGCATAAGAGCAGCAACGGCCTGATTCAAAGCATCGCCTTTGGTGTGGACGGGCTTTGCGCAGTCGTACACCAAAGCTCCTTTATCAAGACTGATTTCCCGGGTGCGGTCTGTGCAGTTGTTCGGAACCACACAGATGTCAAAGCGGTCTTTGGGGTATTGCTGCAGTTGCAGGCTATCGATCAAATGACCGATCACGGCAGCTTCATTTCTGGCCGCAACCAGGATCAGAAAGCGGTGATGTTCATTGGTTGCAGGCAAAGACTTGGGCGTCCGGAAGGAAAACAGGGATATGAACAGATAGTAGGCGGCATAGAGCGAACACAGCAGGCTGACCAGCCAGGCCACCGTCGATAGATCTACAATCACATGCATGGCTTAGAGCTCCAAGCGCTTTTTCAACTGGATGGAAGAGGATTCCAGGATCATGGACACGGCAATGATCAAATATGTGATCATGCCAACTTCACGGAAATCAAGGTAATGTCCGCCTGCCATGAAAAGATCAAACCCAATGCCTCCGGCACCGGCTGCCGCACCCATGGCAACAGCATTTAGAAAGTTGATTTCGAACCGGATGAAGGTCCAGGACAGAATTGGATGCAGAGAGGTCGGTAAGACAGCCTGGAAAACGATCTGCCACCAGCGGGCTCCACAGCCTCGCAAAGCCTCGATTACACCCGGTTCGATTTCTTCGAAAGATTCGGAATACGACTTGGTCAGGTAACTGACCGTATGAAAGGTCATTCCGATGACAGCTGCGGTGCTGCCCAGTCCCGCAGATACTGCAAATATCAAGACCCAGAGGATAGTCGGTATGGCCCGGATCAGGGCGACAAAGCTCTTGATGATTGATGTCAGCCAGTGTGGTGCCAGATTGCGTGCCGCAAGCAGGCCGAGCATCAAGGCGCCCAATGCCCCGATCAAGGTGGTCTGGATTGCCAGGGACAAAGTGATGGCGATACCATAAAGGCCTTCAAGCAGGGTCAGGTGCTTGAAATGGGACTCGGAAAACATCAGGCGGAAATTGTCAGCCATCAAGGCCAGTTTCTGGTCCAAGTCTGGAGCGGAGAGCTGCATCAGGGTGTACAGGGTCACACCTGTAAGCAGCAACAGAACGGTTCGCAACCAGACCTGGGACTTGTCGAAAGGTTTTCGTGGCACCGTGGTCATAGGATAATCCTCCGGATCTGGTTCGAGAGGGTCTCGATGCCGATGACAACCAGAATGATGACAAGCACAATCAGGCTGGCATGGTTGTAATACGAGCCTTTGTAGTACAGCTCGAATAAAAAGCCGATGCCAGAGCCAGTCAAAATCCCGACCAGCGTCGCATCGCGCACATTTGTTTCAATCATGTAGAGGATCCAGCTCATCATTTGTGGCAGGCTGGAGGGCAGCACCGCGTGGCGTATGACGTGCAGGTAATTGGCCCCTGAAGCTCTGAGGGCTTCGACCGAGCTGTCACTGGAGCCATCGATTGTCTCAATAAACGCCCGGGTCAGGTAGCCTGTTGTGCCAAACAGCAGGGCGAGAAGCCCTGTGATCATGCCCTGTCCGAAGGAGAATTGCAGAATCAAGGCCCAGCCAATGACCGGGACATTGCGCAGAACTGAAGCCAGGCCTCGGCTGATCGTTCCAAAAAATGAATTGACACGTGTCGTTTGCGAACCAATGATTGCCAGAACCATGGATATCCCTGCTGCCATCATGGTCGCCGTAATGGCCATCAGGATGGTCTCAGCCATCTTCTCTCCGATTTTGGGCAATTTGGCCAGAGACTCCACGGTCGGGTGGAAACGGGTGAACAGCCAGTTCAAAGCTTTGAAAAAGCTGGTCACAGCTCGGACACTGTCAAATTCGGTCAGCCAGGCAGATCCCAGAGACAGGAGCCCGATCAGAACAAAGCCCAGCAAGCTTGACCAGCGCCGCTGTCTGAAAAAAAGGTTGGTTTGTTCAACAGGCTGCATGGGCCACTTCCGACTGTTTGACAGGTGATTTCTGGCCCGACTGCATCGTCTCCAGCGACAAGATCAGCTCGTGCGCTTCGGTCCCATAGATCTGCTCAATGATCTGGGGGGTGATTTGGGCAGGCGGACCGTCAAACACCACTTCTCCATTCCGAATCCCGATGATCCGGTCTGAATATTTGATCGCGACATCGACCTGGTGCAGATTGACCAGGCAGGTGATTTTCATTTCCCGGCTGATCCGTTGGAGATGGTCCATGATGATTTTGGATGAACTGGGGTCCAGTGAGGCGATCGGTTCGTCACAGAGCAACATTTTGGGTCGTTGCAGCAACGCACGGGCAATGCCAACGCGCTGTTTCTGGCCGCCACTGAGCTGGTCGCAGCGTTTGAAGACCTGCTCTTGCAAACCCAGTGCTGCAAGGATCTCGTAGGCAGCCCGGCGCTCAAATGAATCGTAATAACCAAGGACACCCGCGAGCGTGGATTTGTAGCCCAGGCGGCCATGCAGCACATTTTCGAAGACAGTCAGGCGATTGACCAGGTTGTAATGCTGGAAAACCATGCCAATCTGGGTCCGGACCTGGCGCAGTTTCTTTTTGGGCAACTGATCGATCCGGGTCTGCTGGAAAAAGATGGCACCGGACGATGGATCGATCATCCGGTTGATGCAGCGCAGCAAGGTGGACTTGCCAGCCCCGGAGGGTCCAATGATGGATACAAATTCGCCCTCGCCGACATTCAGGCTGATGTTTGACAAGGCAACGGTCTGGCGGTTGTAGATCTTGGAGATATCCCGGATTTCTAACAGTTCCATAACAGCCTTTCAGGAAAGATGCCCCGGGAAGCGATGCTGCCTCCCGGGGACAGATGACACGGTTTATGATGAAGGAGAATCATTGACCGAGTTCGCGAATGGGGTTGTACCAGGCATCTTCGACAGCGAGGAAACGTTCGCCGGCTTTCCAGAGGCCTTTGAATTCAGAATCTTTCGGGATGAAGATTTTCGGATTGTTGGTCGTTTCATCCGAAACCAGGGCATCCTGGATGGCCTTGAAATGTTCAGCGCTCAGGGCTTCTGTGTTGGCAATCATCGGAGCATTGAGGACCGGTGTGACCGAAATGACGACGAATTCCTTGCCCAGGACCGTGTTGAAAGGCTCAGCGGCATCGTCCCTGACTTTGACAACGGAACCCACCGTGTTCAGTTCGCCAGAGACCAGTTCAACATAGTTGCCGACACAAACATCGCAGAAAGCGGCCACTTCGGCAGAGCCATTGAGCAGGTTGACAGCGGAACCCTGGTGCGAACCACCAAAGAGGACTTCCGAGAAAAAGGCACCGCTTTCGATCAGATCTTCACGAGTCAGATTCTTGTAGGCATCCATCTGGGTGAAGTGGCTGAGAATGCCAGCGGAAGGCACTTTGAACCCAGAGGTGGAGCTGTTGGAGACGAAGGAGAATTTCTTGCCGGCGATGTTGTCAATCGAGTACTTGCCGTCTTTCATGTACTGCTCTTCGCTGCCTTTGGCAACGTTGAGCCAGCTGTAGTATTTGGCATCGTCGAGGGTGCCGGAAGCGCCGCTGTTGGTGACCAGTGGCAGAACAGCCGGATTTTTGTCGTGCGCCTGGACATAACCTTCACCACCGGTGAAGGCGATGTGGGCGGTGCCAGCCGCGAGCGCTTCGATGGCGATCAGATAGTCCGTGGTGGTCTGGTGCTTGACCTTCATGCCAGTTGCCTTTTCGACAATGGCACCGATCTGTTCACGGGCATCTGACAGTTCTTCGCCAGATTCATTGGGATACCAGGCAATGATGATTTCATCACCTTTCGTGGTGCTGGCTGCAGCCGTGGTCTGGGCCACAGTTGTTTCATCCTGGCCGGCCGTTGAGGTGGTTTCCTGGTTGGTGGCGGCAACACCGCAGCCGGCCAGGGTACTGAGCAGGAGTGTCAGGACGAGCGCAATCAAAGTGAACTTCTTCATGTTTTTTCCTTTCATACATTCATGGTCGTCAGGGGATGTGTTCTTCCGACGCTCTGTGCGAGCCTGGTTGTCGGACACTCTGATTATGCCTGCCAATGATTTGTGAATGATGAGCTGGAAACAAAATGGATGTTAAAAATCTGATCGAAATTTACTTGAATCGTACACAATTTTTGCACATTTGAAAGTGAGGTTAAATCTGGTGGCCATAGCGGTCAAGGTTGGCGATTCAGGATCAGCTGCATCTGCAGCAACGTTTCCCCAGGCGCCAGGACTTGCCCGATGTCAGGGCCCGTGCCATAGTCAGCGTGGTAATCGCTGCCTCCGGTCAGCAGGAAATCGAACTGGTCGGCCAGATCCTGGATTCGTCCGTAATCAGAGGAATCATGGTCTGGGTGGTTGAGCTCAATCCCCAAAAGGCCGTCCCTGGCATATCCAGGGATGCTGTCCCAAACCTTGGATTGCCCCGGATGAGCCAGGACAGGAATACCTCCATCGGCCCGCACGGCGGCGATGGCATCCTGTACATCCACATACTCGATGTCCCCAGCGCAGATGCCCGCACCCTTGAACAAGGTCCGGTAAAGGTCCGAATAGACCGAATCCGTGATCCCCTGATCAATCAAGGCAGCCATGATGTGTTGCTTGTAGACGGTCCCTGTGGGTCCAGCCTTGTCCAGGACAGCCTGGCGGGAGAGTGGGAAACCAGCCTGAATCAGGACATCCACTTGGTGCAGAGTTTTCTGGGTCCTGCGCTGCAAGGTCGGCTGGCAAAGCGTCGTCAGATTGCTGGCAGGTGTCTGGTATGCATAGCCAAGAATATGGACCTTCTTGCCCGTGTTCCTGTCCCTGGCAGAGATTTCGATGCCTGGGATGATCTGGATGGTTGTCAGCAGCGCCAGCTGGCTAGCCTGGCTGGTCCCGGCAACCGTATCGTGGTCGACCAGACTCAGATGGGTCAGGCCGGCTTGCTCTGCCCGGGCCAGTGTCTGGGCGATCGACAGGGAACTGTCTGAGAAATCGGAATGGACATGGAGATCGGCACGAACCACGGGGATCACCTCGGATTTTCTGTTGCCAGCTGCATCTGGCCAGCTTGCATGTTGTATTCGCGGTCGCACAGTCCTTCCATGAATTCGATGTCATGGAAAATGCCGATCATGGTGGTCCCTTCAAATTTGAGACGCTCGATCAGTTCGCGCACGCGGATCTTGGACTGAGCATCCAGGCTTGCCGTCGGTTCGTCGAGCAACAGCAGACGCGGATGCTTGACCATGGCCCGGGCCAGGTTCAGGCGCAGCTTCTCGCCTCCGGAGAAGGTGGCCGGGAAACTGTCCCACAAATCCTGTCCCAAGTCGAAGTGGCGCAGCATTTCGATGGCTCTGGTTGCAGCTACCTCCTGAGGATGGCCCATTTCCAGGACGGCTTGCTCGATGATCTCCCGGGCTGTGGTGCGCGGCATGACCTGCAGGAACTGCGATACATAACCAATTTCAAATTTGCGCAGGTACACCATCTGGCGTTCACTGGCCTGGGCCAGGTCTAAAAGGCCAAACCGTGCGGAATCATACAGGATGGACCCGGTCTGGGGCAGATAGGTGCGGTAGATCGATTTCAGGATGGTCGATTTGCCACTGCCACTTTTCCCGGTGATGCCAACGAATTCGCCGGCAGTCACGGAAAAGGAGGTCGGCTTCAACGCATGAATGGTTTTATTCTGCTGGTGTAAATGAAAGGTCTTGGCGATGTTCTGGACCGCGATCAAGTCAGACATGCGTACCTGCCTCCATCTGGCTCCCTGTTTCAGGCAGATATTTGCTGACAAAATCTTCGATCGGCAGCGCCAGATCGTCCACCCGGGTCTTCAGGATCTCCTCTGTCCAGTCCCACCAGGCAATCTTTTCCAGAGCTTCGATGATTTCAAGGTTGAACCGGTAGCGCAAATGGCGGGCCGGATTACCAACGACGATGGAATAAGGTTCAACATCACGGGTAACGACAGCTCCACTGCCGATCACAGCGCCGTTGCCAATCTGAAGGTTGCTCATAATGATCGCGCCATGGCCGATCCAAGTATCGTGGCCAATCGTCGAGATCCTGGATCTTCTGGAGTCGAGGAACTCTGTGTCATCCGTTTCACTCACACCGAACATTCGGCGGCGATAGGTGATGTGGTGCAAGGTAGGGCGTTCCATCGGATGATTGGTCGGTCCAATGCGGACATTGGCAGCAATATTGGCAAACTTACCTACAACCGTGTTCTGGAGGATGCAGAAAGGGCCCGTGTAGGAGTACTCGCCCATGGTCACGTTCTCGAGATACGTGTGGGCGCCCAGTTCGGTGAATGGCAGAAGGCTGCTGTGGATGATCTCGCAATCAGTTCCGATCAAAGGTTCCCGGGTGATTTTCTTTTCCATTTCTCAAATTCCTCAGTTCTGGCGATAGCAGGTGCGCAGCATGGGTTGACCATCCACGAGGGCAGTCTTGACGACTGGGTATTTGTTTTCGCGCAGGTCTACAACCAAGAGGTCAGCCTTTTTCCCGGGTGCGATGGTGCCATAGTCGGCTTCGACCTGCACAGCCCGGGCAGGATTGGCGGTGACGAGCCGGATCAGGGAAGGCAGGTCCAGGTGATGCTGCAGGTGCATCTGGAAAACAGCCTGCAGCATGGCGGCTGGGTAATAGTCGCTGCACAGGATGTCGATGGATCCGTCCAGAATCGCTTCAGCTGCTGACAGATTGCCGCTGTGCGATCCGCCCAGAAGAATATTGGGCGCTCCAGCCATCGTCATCAGGCCACGGCTGCGGGCTGTCTTCGCCACATCAAGCGTGACCGGGAATTCCGAGATGGTCACGCCCAGCTCGCAGACCAGATCGACACTTTCATCACTGTCATCGTCATGGGAAGCAACAGAGATGTGGTTGTGCCGGGCCAGTTCACACAATTCCTGCAGCTGATCATAGGACACTTTGTCTTTTTGCTGGTGCGAGACGATGATTGTGTCAATTTCCTGGTCACTGAGATTGTTGTAGCCCTTGAGAGTCTTGCGATAGAGGCTGAGATCACGGTATTGACCCTGGCCCGGCGTATGATCCATGAATGAAAGCAGATGGACTTTGCCTTCTTCAATCAGGTCCTTAAGCTGGTCGAGCTGGTCGATGTTATCGATTTCGTACCGGGCGTGGAAGCGATGGCGGATCAGGTGGTCGCGACCATGGGTGAGGTGGATCTCATCGACCAGTCGGCGCACATTTTCCGGCAGGCGGATCGGTTTGTAGGCAAATTCGTAGCTCTTGTAAAGCGACAGGGAATGGAACATGGTGGTGATGCCATGGGTGATCAACTCCCGTTCACTGATGCGCAGGCTGAGGTCAAAGTCCATCATGCTGGTCGGGCGCGGCGATGCAATGTGTTCGATGTAGTCGGAGTGAATGTCGATCAGCCCTGGCATCACATAGCAGCCAGTCGCATCGATCGTTTCGATATCCTTGTCCCAATCTTCTTCGCTGACTTCACTGATCAGCCAACGATCGGCTTCATCGGGGGCCATCCAGCCCAAAACCCGATCGTTGAGTACGAGCAGGTCGAGACCTTCCAGGACTTCCTGCTCCGTAATGATTTTTCCATTGATGATGCGTCTGACCATTTCTAACTCCTGCCGGCCATCCTGGCCAATTTCTATTTCCATCCAAGTCATAGCAGCGATTGGACCAACTGCTGGGTATAGGCATGTTGCGGATCTTCCAGAATCTGGTCCGTCAAGCCCTGTTCAATGATTTTGCCGTTTAGAAGGACAATCGTGCGGTCGGCCAGCATGCGGATCACGCCGAGGTCATGGGACACGACCACCATGCTGATGGCAAGCTCCCGCTGGATTTCCTTGATCAAGTCCAGCACATTTGCCTGCACCGACAGGTCCAGGCCCGTGGTCACCTCGTCCAGTAGCAGAACAGGGGGATTGTTCGACAAAGCCTTGGCGATCTGCACGCGCTGCTGCATGCCGCCAGAGAAATGGGCCGGTGCTTCTTTCATCCGGAAAACAGGGATCCGGACATGCTCGAGCAATTCGACAGCCCGGTTTTCCATCTCGCCCACATGGCGTGAACCTGCAGCGATCAGCTTCTCGGCAATATTGCCGATGGAGGTGAAATTCATACGCAAGCCATAGACGGGGTTCTGGTAGACCTTGCCCATCAGATGGTTGCGGACATGGCGCCGCTGCTGAGCCGATGCTGCAAACAAATTGACCGGTGCCACTTTTTCGTGAAACAAATGGAGGGATCCCGAGGAGACTTCCTCATCAAAATAGATGCAGCGCATCATGGTGGATTTGCCGCTGCCGCTTTCTCCGACCACACCCAGGATTTCTCCGGGATACACGTCAAAATTCAGATCGTCACAGGCATAGACAGTCCCACAGCGGGGACAGAAATTACGGTCCAGCTGGCGGTCCTGCGGGTCACGGCAGGCCTCGCAGCCTGAGCCATACTGTTTGTGCAGATGGGACAGCCTCAGGATCGGTTGTTCTTTCGTGTTCATGCTTGCCCCCTGCTGTTCAGTCGTGCCAGACAATGGTTGGTGTCGTTGCACTGATGCACAGTCTGGCCACTCTGGTCGTCCAGGATTTCGTCCATGAAAACACCCGTTGCCCCACACAGACGGCAGGATACCGACTCAAAGCGTTCGGGCTCGAAAGGGTGATCCTCGAAGGCCAGGGACTGCACACGGGTATGCGGTGGCACCGCATAGACTTTCTTTTCCCGCCCGGCGCCAAACAGCAGCAGAGCTTTGTTGTCTGCCAATTTCAGGTTATCAAAGCGCGGAATCGGGCTGGGTGCCATGACATAGGCCGATTCAACCTGGACGGGGTGATCGGCACCCGTGGTCATGCGGCCGAATTTGACGATTTCTTCAAACAGCATCAGCCAGGCTCCGCTGTATTCCTTTTCCGCATGCAGACGTCGCGTCTTAAGCTCGCTCGGTTCAAAGGCCCTGAGCGGCTCAGGCAGCGGGACTTGGAGAACCAGGATCTGGTTCTCTTGCAGAGGCGTTTCCGGGATCCGGTGGCGCGACTGGATCAGGGTACGGGTGTAATAGACCGAGATGACGGTTGTACCATCACCGAGAATGGCCTCCTGGGTGATGGGCTTGGCGCTGAATCCGGTATACGTTTTTGCAGTGGCCATGGTTTGGCCATCGGTGACACCGTTGAGCGATTCGGTGTCTTTCAACGTGTATGAATCACCGGTCAGGTTTTGCTGGTAATGTTTGACGGTATAGAGGGTGTTGGTCCCGGCCATCCAGTGGGCATACAAAACCTGGTCGGAATCGGTTAGCATCAGCTTATTGCTGTCGATCCGGTCGCCAGATGTTCTCGTCGTGAACCAGCCAGTAAAGGCATATCCCTGGCGCTCCGGATCCGATTCTGGCAATTCATAAGGGGAGCCAAAGGTCTGGCTGATCTCAATACTGTCACCTGAGCCGCCATTTAAATCATACGTCACCAAATATGAATTGCCTGCAAAGCTGGCGCTGTAACTGATATCACTGGCAGGCATGGTCTTGGCCACATCGCCCCAACCAGTCAGGTGGTAGCCTTTCTTGACCGGCTCAGTGTCAGGAATCGTCACATCAGATTCGAACTTCAACTGTTCTGTCTTGAAAAGGACCCCTTCAGACAGCCAGTTCAGCGTATAGGTGTTTCGTTTGTAGGTAATGGTAATAACGGTTGATCCGTCGGCAGCAATAACAGACTGGGAAACTGGATCTGCCGTAAAACCTGGATAAGACTTCGCTTTTGCTGTTGTCAGGCTCGCTGTCGTCCCCGCCAAGGTTTCATTTTCCTCGATTGGGTCGGTGCCATCCAGGGCCTCGCGCAAGTGTCGGACAGCATAAGCTGTATCCGTTGCAGGCTGCCATTGGGCAGTATAGGACAGGTCCTCATCCGGCAGGGTCGAACCTGCGATCAAACCAGCCCAAGCCGCCAGAACATAGCCTTGCTTTTCCGGGGCGGGAACCGGAGCGGTGATGACTTCGCCATAGCGGAAAGCTGTGGTGGCGAACATGGTCTTGGCATCGGTTTTCCAGATCACATCATGGCGGTTGCGTGCATAGCGGATCGTCACGACAGTGGACCCGTCGGGAGCAATCTCGCTCTGGGCAATCTCTTCTGCCGTGAAACCCGGATAAGATTTGCTTGTGGCTTCTGTCGCATGCAAGGTGGTGCCCGTGAGCGTCTCCTGTTCAACGAGCGAACCTGTAGCCGGATAGGTGTCGTCCAGATTCTGCCGAACATGCTTGACCGTATAGGCTGTATCGGTGCGGGCAACCCATTGCGCGGTATACGTCAGATCTTCATTCAGGATCGAAGCGGCCAGCGGGCGATCCCAGCCACTGAAAACATAGCCGTCTTTCTTTAGTTCGGCCGGAGCAGTCACAGCAGAAAGATAAGGCAGAACCTGTTTGACGGGGTCTTCGCCATTGTTGAGAACGAAGGTTAAAAGGTAACTCGATCTTGCATAGTAAAGCTTGATCACCACCGAGCCATCGCCCTTGATCGTCAATTCATCGACGATCTTGCCGTCAATCCGGCCGTCCCGGAAACTGATCCCGCCCGGAATCAGCAACGACTCATCAACCAGGCCAGAAACCTGGACCTTGGTATCGGTTTTGCCTTTTTGTTGCACGGCTTTCTGCAACGTGAAGGCACCGTCCGTCTGCTCGACATAGTGCTCCACCTGGTAGGCTGTATCCGGATTGGCAATCATCCGGCCATAGAGTGTCAGGTCCGCAGCCGGCATCTGAAGCCCGGCGAAAGACGCCCGGTTTTGCATGGACTCATCCACGTACCAGCCGGAGAATGTATAGCCTGTTTTGGCGGGAATAGCCGGTTCGCTGACCAGTGCTTCAAAGCGATAGGTTGCTTCAACTGTCTGGCCTGAATCGAGAAAGGTGATAAATGAATACGTTTCACGATTGTAATAGAGCTTGATCACCAGCTTGCCCGTCTTGGCAATGGTTGTGGTAGCGACAGTTTTTCCGTTGACCGTACCAGTCTGATAGGTGATGCCATTGGCTTTCAGGCCCAAATCGGCCAGCGTGATTTCGGATCCGGTCTCACCCGTCAAATATTCTGCAGTCTGCAAGGCATACCCCGGGCCAGTCGTGTTCTGGATATAATGCTCAACCCGGTAGGGAGTGTTTTTACCTGGAGACCAGCGGGCTGTATAGAGCAGGTTGGCCGCTGGCATGGTTTCGGGAATAGCCGTCTCCCCCCAGTCAATGAAGTCAAAACCGGCTGCAGTCACCTGCGGCACTGTGATTGACTCGCCATATTTCAAAGAATAGACCCAGTCCTCCTGGTCATTTTGGATACCCTGGGCAAATGTCAGCTGATACCGGTTGCGACTGTAATAATAGCTCTGCACCGCCCGGCCATCCGCCTGGACCGTGATTGCTTTCAAGGCTGGAGCGGCAAATCCGGGGTAGTCTTTGACTGCCGGTTGGACCATGCTATCCGTCGTTCCCGTCAGCTGCTCTGATTCAACCAGGGTATAGAGGGAATTGCTCAGATTTTGCTGATAATGGTCGACCCGGTAAGAGGTATCTGGGCGCGGAATCCATTTGGCATAAACCTGGACATCCTCGTTCGGCATGGTCTCGGGAATCTGGTAAGGTCTGGTCAGGGCTTCATCCAAAAACCAGCCGCCGAAATCATAGCCCGGATAGACCGGGTCGGCCGGCGCGACGACAGTCGCATTGAACGGTTTGAGAATCATCGGCACTGCACTGCCACCTCTGGAATGGAAAACAATCGCATAACCGTCATTGTAATTGTCCCAGTACAGCTGGATGGTCCTCTGGATGGGTTCGGAGGTGAATACCAGGGGCGCCTGAATCCAAGTGATCACCAGGTCGGCAGTTTCGGACTGGTCACCGTCGGGTGTCAGTTTCAGAAGGTTTGTTTGTGGATCATAGCTGAAAGCTTCGTTGGTGATTTCGATTTTGAAGGACTTGGCATCATCATAAAAGCCCTCGCCCGTTTCGCCTGTTTTCAAGTCCAGATAACTCATCGTGAACAAGGTGTCGGGTACCTCAAAGGTCTGGACATGTTTTTTCAGGGAGATCTCGGTGATTTCCTCCTCCATCTCCGCAAAGGCCTGGACATTTTCCCTGGCCCCTGCTGACCAGAGGGGCCATTCATTTTCGTAGAGGGTCGGATTATAGGAGAATGTTCCCTTGAAGGCCTGAGCTTCAAAGGCGATCTCCATATAAATGCCCAGTTCAAAATACAGGGCTCCCGAGCTTTTCGATTGTCGCCCCCAGGAAGTCGTATAACTTAATTCGTAATAGAAATAACCCCAGACCCGGACATAGGCGCCGACTTCCGCGCTGATGCCCAGACTGGCCAGCTTGGTCGAGAACACACCCACCTTGATCTCAAATTTGAGACCGGCCCGCAGCCCCATCGTACCCATGACATAGAAGGTGAATTCATAATGCTCTTCGACCAGGTCAATCGTTTCGGTGGTGCAGGTTTTTTGGAAAACTCCAATGGAGTAATTGTAGCGTTTGGCGTTTTCATAATAGAAATCACAGCCAATCGAAATATTCATGTTGGCTGTAATGACGAAATTGAGATTGATTTCATACACCAGGATGTGGAACGGATCTACCGATCCCTCCTGTTCGAAAATCTTCTGGCTGAACAGCTCGACCCAGTCGCTTTCGTTCTCGAGCATGGCGGCATATTTCTCATTCAAGCCATCGGCAACTGTTTGCTCATCGTCACCCATGTATTTATCCCTGGCGTCGAGAAGGTCCTTGATTTGCTTGGCCAGGTTCTCCCCGACATCATTGGTGTCAAGCTCTTCGTCTTTCTCCTTGGTCGCAATTGTCGCTTCAATGGCGATCCCCGTGTATTCGTACAAGTCAATATTGGCGTTCAAGCGGTACTCATCAATGTAGGGGAAAATGCCCCACCATTTCCAGACAGCACCACCGCTGGCATTGATGGAAACACGAACCTCCTGCTCAAAATAACCTGTGACCCCGATAACGATTTCGCTTTCTTCGCCGGTGCTGATCTTAATTTCAATACCGATCTTCAAAGTCAAGCGCAAACCTTCCAAGCCTTCGAAGTGGACCAGTCTTTTGTTGATGGTTGCTTTGATTTCGGTGACTTCCACTTCGACCTTGCTACCAGACATCAGTTGCATGTCCCCAGGCGACAAGGGGGTGCCATCGTCCAGGACAATGTTGTAACCAGCCAGATCAAAGTCGCCCTTCAAGGTGGTGAATTCTTCGGTTTCCAAGGTCAGGGCAGCCAGATAAGTGGCCGCTTCTTCGGCAAATCCGCTCTCTCTGGCCTGCTGCTCGACGCTGTCTTCCAGATCGGACGGATCCACGCCTTCGAGTAATGTTTCGCCTGACACGCCTTTATTGTCGTACAGATCCATCACAGAGCGCATGGTTTCCAGTGAGACAGCCTCGAAGTCCAGCGTATACCAGTCACCATCTGACTCTACCGACAGAATTCGACCGTAGGTTGCCTGGCCGTCAGGAGAATTCATGGTTCCTGTATAAAAAGCCAGGAAATCGCCGACATCGACCGTGGTTTCATCATCCAGGCCCAGGACAGCGTAATCACCGCTGGCAAAGTCCAGGACAGCCTTTTCAACCTTGACGGAATCATTGTCAGGCTGGCCATCCTGGTCATCGTCCCGGTTCAGGGGCAGGATATCCGGCGTAAACAGGACATCCTGGGCTGCGGCATTGACAAACTGGCAGGTCTTGCCCTGGACAGCAGTGATCGTGATGTAGGCGACCTCTCCTTCGCCGCTCTCATCATTGATCGACCTCTCGTCTGGACGAACCCCTTTGTAAATGGCCACGGCCTGGCCGACAGCTAGATCTGAAAGATCGTAATCAAAACTGCCACTTGTGAAATCGATGGTTCCCAGGTCTGTCGTAGCGAGTGGGATGGAAAGGGAATCTGACGCCTGGCCATCAACCATGAAGTTGCTGATCTCTTCAACTGAAATGTAGATAAGACCCGAATTGAGGGAAAGATTCAAGACTTCTGCTTTTTCGGTCGTGAAATTGAAGTCCCGGACAGACTGGCCGTAGCCGGCATAGCGCAACTGTTCATCTTCCAGAGTGAATTTATAGGTCGCACCGGTGGCAAAAAGGCCATCCCGGCCGGATACGACATACTGGGTTTCGTTTTCTTGTGACTGAACGGTCAGTTCTGAGACGTCATAGAATCCTGTTTCGCTGGGATTATTGAGATTTTTACCATTGATCCCGGCCTTAACCTGGTCGATCGACAGGGCCTGTGGGGCAATCACAACAAATGTAAAATTCTGCGGCTGGTCCAGCTGGGTCGCAGCACGAGGCGTTTCAGATTCCGCCAGAGGCGCGGTATCCGTATACTGAGCATAGAGCGTCAAGTTGCTTTGGATGACATGATTGTCTGAGACGCGATTGTTCCGGTCGGCGTCATAAAACCAGCCCAGGAAGATCGAGTCAGCCCGGTAAGGTATAGGAAGTCCTCCCAGCCGGGATCCTTCCCGCAACTGTATCGCCTCGAGGGGGGAGCCTCCATCTGTTTCAAAACGGATGGTGAAAATCCGGGTGGAGAGCTTCACGGCGCCTGAGCCAGGTCTGGCTGGCAGCAGGGGTTCGACAGGTGACGTGACATCATCCGGCTGTCCGAGTGGTGTTTTCTGTTCAGTGGGAACAGAAGGGTTCTCCTCTGGGGCTTCGTCCGCAGCCGCAATACCAGGCTCCTGTCCTGACGATGGCTCACTGGCAGCTGGATCGATGGGTTGTGGGTTCAGGCTGCCCTGGTCCTGTGTCTCGCTAGATAAAATGGCAGGTGACCGACCTTGCTGCCATGGCTTGATCTGAATAATCGCAATTGCGGTCAAGCCAATGCAAATGGCCAGAATGACACTTAAAAACCGTTTACTCATACCCGACTCCCCACCAGATCGCGATCTGTTTCAACCATGAATCCACAGGCAAACAGATACGTCCATTTTCATCTAACGCTACTTTATCAAACGATAGGCGCAACAGATTTTTTTGGGGGAATTGCTATAAATTCAGGGGAAATTGCCAAGTGCGAAAATATGAATAACCCTCAACAGTCGTTGCTCACAGGTCAAGATATCCTGTATGTCTCATTCAGTACTATTTGCGCGATAAACTGACCATCCACGGCCATGAAGCCCGCTGTTCCATCATACCGCTCGGCGGTATAGAGGATGCTTCTGGTTCCTGTCCCGCCACCGATTTTATTCGTTACTGGCAGTTCACCCTCAAAAGGGATATCGGTATCGCAAGTATTCTCAACCCTCACCCGCAAGCGATGATCCAGGTAGATTGCTTTGACCATGATTTCTTTTTCTTGATCCTTGGGTAATCTTAAACAGGCTTCAAGTGCATTCTCTAATGCATTCCCGAGAATACACGTCAAATCAACAGGATCGATGCCAATATTGTCAGGGATGTTCACATCAAAACTGGTTTTGATGTTTTCACTTTCAGCCTGGTTGGCATAATGATTCATGATGCTGTTGGCGATGGGATTGATGCAATAGGTCTTGCTGTTCTGCACATCGATGGTCGAGTCAAAGCTTCTCATATAAAGCTGAAGCTTCTCGATCTCTCCGCTTCGCAGCAATCCCATTACGACCGTATTGTGATGATGCAGATCGTGCCGCTGCTGGGCTGCCAGTATGGCTGTTTCCTTTTGGCGAAGCAGTTCCGCTTCCCATAATTTTTCCTGTTGGGCCATGAGCAGCTGACGCTTTTCCAAAGCATATTTTTCTACAATCTCATTGGCTTGAATATACAAGTGATAATAGACTGCCATGAATAACACGTACACCGTCACAATGATGACTCTTGACCAGGCATTCAGTGGCCAATGCCAGTAGGCCTGCGGATAGTACAGCACCACAATTTGCAGGATTAAAAAAACGAACGGAACCAGGAATGCCGTTTTCCACTCTTGGTCCAACATCTCAACCAAATTTCGAAACCGCGGTCGAACGAACTTGAATAAGAACGGAATAATCAGCAGATAAATGGTCGTCCTTGTCACAATAAGCATGGCGACAGCGGCATTCCCTTCCAAGCCAACGGTCAATGTGTCACCGAAAAAACCAATGGAAACATAGACATTGACAAAGGTCAAAAAGCTGAATAAAGACACAAAAAAACGGTCACCGGAACAAATCAAAAACCAGGATAGTTCTATCCCTAAAATGAAAAGGACCGCAACGCGCTCCACTGAAGCAGCCCCCAGAGAATAGAGGAGATACGACAGAAGACAGATACCCAGAACCATGACGATCAGCCCCATGACGATCCGTCTTCTGATGGGCTCTTTCATCAATATCACGGAGGAAGAGATCAAAGTAAATCCTAATACGGATTGCAGGAAAGATGAAAACGCCAAGACATAGTACAGCACATCTGCTTCCTCCTCAGTTTTTTAGTCTAACACATCACTTTAATCGAAGAATGTCTTGGGGTAGATGCCGTCTTTTCGGGGGCAATTGCCAATTACCGCTCTGAGGCCAGCTGAAACGATAAAAACGCTTCCTTAAGCTTCTGATAAGCCCGATACGGATAGGGGATCTGTTCACCCGTATCAAACACGATGAGCGCCTTCGTGATTTGCCGGACATACTTTAAATTCAAATTGACCGAGACACCACATCTCACGAAAAATTTGGCAGGGGCCAAAAGCTCGAACAGTTCCGCTGATGTCATGCGCACTTCAATTTTCTCTTTGTTGACCAAATGAATGATTTGGTAGTTATTTCTGCCGGATTCGGTAAAAACCACATTTCTTGTATAAAGGCGCAGCATTCCCTCTTTGGTTTTAACGGTAATGAAATGGCGGCGCTCGACATTCAATCGGTTAAAAACCTTGTCCAAAGCCAGGAAAAGTGTGCGATCTGAATATGGCTTGGTTATATATTGGCAAGCATCGACTGCAAAAGCCTCCAATGCCTGATCGCGAGAGCTGGTCAGAAAGATGATTTCGCCCTTGTCGCCCAGTTGTCGCAGTTGCCTGGCTGCTTGTGTGCCCGAAATTCCAGACATATAAATATCGAGGAGATAAATATCAAATCCGCCATGAGCTTCGACAAAAGAGATCATCTCTAAAGATGAGACAAAAGACGTGACCTTGCAGTCGATGTATGAATGTTCCTGTTGATATTGAGCAAGAATACCTTGGATCAGATCGAGTTGTTTTTGATCATCGTCACAGATGGCAATGTTAATCATCATGATGCCTTTACCATAAATGCTCAGCTTACTTCGGACTGGGTTGACAGGCCAAATAGAGTATCGATCCTATTTTAACATTCATTGATGCTTTCCCCACTCTATCGGCATGGATAAATCACAGATCAATATCTATAAATTGCTGTTGCAATATATAAAAAGTTCTGCTATGCTTCTAATCACGCACCGGACTAAGACAGTCCGCTCGAAAAGAGACCGCAAGGTCTTGCCTGATCGCTAGGGAATGGTAACGCTGTGGGGGCCACAGCCGGTAGGACTCCTGGAGCACATCGTTTCGGGGGTTTTTTCTTGCCAAGGGGCGCACATTCAAATCTGGCGATCGATCACGGCGCCACAAAAAGTAAAGGAAACACACACATGGACAAATCACTCTCATGCAAAGACTGCGGCGCTACCTTCGTCTTCACCGAAAGCGAACAGGCTTTCTACGCTGAAAAAGGCTTCACCAATGAGCCGACCCGTTGCCCGGACTGCCGCGCAGCCCGCAAGCAGAACCGTAACAATGATCGCGGCGGCAGCCGTGGTGGCTACGGAAACGGCGGCAACTTCCGTTCCGAACAGCGCGAAATGTTCCCGGCCGTCTGCGCCGCCTGTGGCAAGGAGACCATGGTCCCCTTCCGTCCGAGCAACGACAAGCCCGTCTTCTGCCGCGACTGCTTCAAGCCCCGCAGCCGCTTCTAATCTACCAACAGTAATTTAAGTATCTAACAAAACCCCAGTGGTCGGAGTCACATCCAGCCGCTGGGGTTTTCCATATCAGGCAGTCTTGCTGCATGCAGGAGCTACAGAACCATTGATCACCCCTCCGGCTGCAAGTCCTTCCGCGCGAGCACTTTCGAGGTTACGACCACAACCGCCAGGATCAGGAACAAAAGCATGTTCAAGGCGAATGGCAAACGCCGGTCGAGGGCGGACAGGTAGCCCAGAATCGAGCCAAAGGGCGAGGAGACGGCAATCATGATCACGTAGATCAGGCTCATGACCCGGGCCCGGTCTTCCTTGTCATAAAAGACTGCGCCCAACGCGTCTCGTCGCGGAACGACCAGGGCAAAGGCGACTGCCTCCAGCAACGTGTAGGCGATGACCAGCAGCTGGTTATCCGGACGCGACAAGAGCAGGAAGACATGGCTGGCCAGATAGATACCAAAGCCAGCCAGAAAGACGGACCGGTAATGCAGGCGATTGGTCAATGGCTGGAGAATGAACATGAACAGCAGCATGATCACGGCCCGGCCGATCGGGAAGAGCGCGACGTATTTCTCTGGGATCCCAACATCCAGGGTGATGTAGAGGGCAAAAAAATTGGTGATCGAAATAGACGTGATGTTGAGGACGACCGAGATGACGAGAGCCAGGCGCATTTCCCGGGACCGGATCACTTTGCCAAACACCTTTTGATAGCCAAACAGCAGGGATATCAAGGACTGGTGCTTTGTTTCTGCTAACCTTTTCGTTCCCTGGGATGTTTCTGTGCTCCAGACATACAAGATGACAAACTTGGCTGTCATGAGGACAAAGGCCAGGAAATACAGGGCCCGGACGGTCGGCACCAGTGAATATCGATCGACCAGCAAGGTTGATATGGGCGCAAAAAAGACGGCCAGAAGGCCGGCGATATTGACCCAGGTGTAGATATTGACCAGAAGCTGCGGTGGAGTATCCTCAACCAGCAAACACTGCCAGGACGTATTGGTGATGTGCCACAAGCTGTTGAAAATGGCCGCGGCCAGGAACCACCAGAAATTCTGAGCCAGCATCCAGATCAAGGTCGGCATACTCCATGCAATGAGATCGACAAAAAAGGTCACCTTTCGGCGGCCAAATTTATCAGTAACGATCCCACCCATGGCGGCCGTGAAGACCTGGAGGACCATGCCGATCGTCAGGATCAGGCCGATCTGCTGGTCCTTGACGCCCAAGGCATACATATAGAGCGTGATGAACGGGGCATACAGATTGTAAGGAATGCCCCAGAGGGGTTCTGTGAACAGGCAGGACCGGGCATTACCCTTGACTTGGTGCAAGGTAGCGATCAAAGGGTGTTTGTAGAGTTGATTCATTTTGGAGACCATCCTTGTTGCTATCAGGTGCTATGATAGCCCAAAAACGAATCAGTTAACAGATGCTGGTGCATTTTGATCACGCATAAGCGACAACCTGGTTTCGACCTTGCTTTTTGGCCTGGTACAGCGCCTTGTCTGCCCGGTCAAAAGCCTTGTCAAATGTATCTGCTGAGTCCTGATGTAGCTCCGTGATTCCCAGGCTGGCCGTCACTTGCACCTTTTCTGCAAGATCAGCACCAGTGGGTTTGAAGGCAAATTCAAGCTCCGAAACATGCAAGCGCAAGGATTCGGCCAGGTCACTCAAATCATCACTCTGGCGGTGAGCCAAGATCAGCAGGAATTCTTCACCGCCCCAGCGCACCGCCATACTGGGCCCTGGACTATGATAAGCCAGGATTTCCCCGACACGCTGCAGGACAGTGTCGCCAAAAGCGTGACCATAGGTGTCATTGATTTTTTTAAAATGGTCAAGGTCGACCAGGATCAGGCCAATGTGGCGGCCTGTTGCTGCTTGCGTGCTGGTAAAAGCGGCGATGCGTGACGTCATCTCGGACCGGTTGACCAAGCCTGTCAGTGGATCATGCGCAGACAGGTGTTCCAACCGTTCATTGGCGGCTCTCAACAAGAGGGTACGGGACATAAGCCGCACTTGGTGTTCGTAAACTTGGCGGGAAATGACCAATGCCGCCAAAAACAGAATGGTCCCTTCGATGGTGTTGTGGGTCAGGCTTTCGGTCAGGATCCGGCGTTCCCAGAGCACCATCAGATAAGCCGCGTAGGGTATTGTAAAAGCCAGGAAATTGAATGGTGAACGAAGCAGGAAAAAAACACTGGCCAGGATCATCTTGAGAAAATAGAAACTGACATCTGTGGATGTATAGCCCTGGATCCTGTCAGAAACGTTCAAAATCAGCATGACAATGATAATCAGCATCGCTGCAACCAAGTCATGGATATGCCCCGTTGCCGGCTTTTTGCTTTTTAACCAGATGGTTGTCAGGACGGCAATCAGCACCGCAACTGATCCGATCAGGAGGTGCATCCGCAGATAATCCAGGCTAACCGTCCGTGACATGATCTGGCCGCTTCTGTAATGGGGCAAATCGTGGGCGAAGATCCATATCAGTTCGACAAAAATAAAGAGGAGGGCAAATATCCGGAACCGCTGGTAGTTGGTCTGCCGGATCTCTTCCCTGATTTTATGGATATCCCGTGCAGAAAGCTGCTTATCATAAGGTTCATTCAACAGAACGAGCGCAAAAAAATTCAGCTGGTTCCAATGGGTCAGCCGATGGGAGGATTTCTCTGGTCCAAGGTCAGCGCTCTTCCTTTGCACCATGTATCAATCCCTGTGCGATGCAGCCTTTGCGAAGACGTACAAATAGATTTGCATGAAACAGAAAGCACACTTATTGTAACGAAATCGACTCTGTAAAACCATATCTTCAGGTAAAATGACCTTGAAAACAGACAATCAAGGTACATCTGGCGGGAGGAAAACGATGCGCAATCCAGCCTATCTCCAGTATCGAGGACACAACAAGCGCTATTTTGAAGGCTGGTATTTCAAGTGCATCAGCCAAGACCGGCAACATGCGATCGCCTTGATCCCTGGCATGGCGATTGATCCTGATGGCCAGCGCCACGCCTTCATCCAGGTGATCAATGCCGAGTCCGGCCAGACCTGGTATTTTGATTATCCCTTCGAGTCCTTCCTTGCTGCTCGCGACCAACTGCACATCCAGGTCGACAAGAACCGGTTCCACGGGCGAGGTCTGACACTGGACATCCAGCATCCCAAGGGCAGGGTTGCCGGCCAGCTTCGATTTTCCCAGATCCGGGAATTTCCAGTCAGCTGGCATACGCCAAGCATCATGGGGCCGTTCCAGTTTGTCCCAACAATGGAGTGCTACCATGCGGTGATTCATCTGTCCCATCGGATCGACGGCCAGATCGTCATCAATGGCCAGATCTTTGATTTTGATGGCGGTGCCGGATATCTGGAAAAGGACTATGGCCGGTCTTTCCCCCAGACTTACGTCTGGCTTCAGGCCAGCCATTTTGATAATCGTGATGCGTCTTTTGTCTTCTCGCGTGCCCGCATTCCCTGGCTGGGGCGGGAATTCCCAGGATTTTTTGCCTATTTCACGGATTTCCAGGGACAGCCCGCCCGATTTGCCACTTACAACCGTTCGAAATTATTGGACTGGCAGGTCGATGCCAAAGCCGGAACCTGTTCCGGAGTTCTGCGAGGTCCTGCAGGCCTGCTGAAATTTTCAGCTCAGATGGTGGGGGGCGGGACCTTGCGAGCACCTGTCGATGGCTCGATGCACCGTGAAATCATCGAAAGCATCCGGGCCACGGTCCTGGTGGAACTGACTGACCACTCTGGCAAACGCATCTATGCGGACAGGAGTACCGAGGCGGGCATGGAAATCTGCCTGTGAAAAGCCAGCACGAGTTATTGACATTTGCTCATTACTGCTCCATACTAATTATGGGCATTAGCTCATTAAAATCAAATCACCCGGCTCGCACTGCCTGCCGGGCAAGGCCAACCGCCTAGCGAGATGGCCATGGGAATGACTTCACAGACCGAACGTCAGTTTCCCCGAAAGGAGTTTTAGAAATGCCAGCAAGAGATGGAAGTGGACCGATGGGCATGGGTGCCCGGACAGGACGTGGTTTTGGCCCGTGTGGCGGATCTGCCACACAGCCATTTTACGGATATGGCTACGGCTGCGGCTATGGTCGCGGGCGTGGATTTCGCCGGATGAGAGCACCCTATCCGTATGCACCCGCCGATTTTGATCCCAACGCAGGGAAAACCGTGCTGCAAGATCAAGTCAAGCTGTTGGAACAAGAGCTGGAGAACATGAAAGCCCAGCTCAAGAAGTATGAGGAACAAGCCTGATTGCCCTGCAATCAGCTTTGAGGAACACAATGAGTAAGAAATTGGCCAATTTCAAATCCTGCCTCCAGCCTGCTCCCAAAGTCCTTGTCTCCTGCCGCAACAACCAGGGCGAAAACAATGCCCTGGCTGTTGCTTATTGCTGCAATTGCAGCTTCGACCCTCCGATGATTATGGTGGGTATCGTGCCCTCCCGGTATTCCTACCAGATGATCAAAGAATCCGGTAGCTTTGTTGTCAATTTACCAGGCAAAGACAATGCCGGGCTCTTCGATTATCTGGGCCACACAAGTAAACGGGATGAAGATAAGCTCACCGTGATCGGGGCAGCCTTGAGTGAAGCGGTGACCATCAACGCGCCGTTGCTCTCGGACTGTCCGGTCAACATCGAATGTGAGATTGTCGATTCCATCCGGACGGGGTCCCACGAAATGTTTGTCGGCAAGATCCTCCATGTCCATGCCGAGGAATCCATCGTAGCCCCAGATGGCAGCATCGATTTCGCAGCCGCCAACTTGCTGTAACTGCAGCTAACTCCATCCAAGCATCTGATAATCCTCTTGCAGCCGGTTGTTCCCCCCCGGAAGCAAGCGTTTTGAAAAGAGGGGCCGGCCTGGTTGCCGGCTTTTCTTTTTGTTCTTGTCAGACCTCAAGTACCCCAGACGAACCAGGGAAATGACACTCAGAATCACATATCGTAGCCATGGATACTTACAAATAACCGGCATACGTCTATAATCCAACTGTTCAATCGACCAGTCGCCCTTGAAGGTTCCGTGAGGCTCCCTGATGAAAACATTCTCTGTCAACGAAAAGTGCATTGGTTGCATGGCTTGCCAGCGCGTGGCACCTGCAACATTTGAAATCAAGAACCGTAAAGCAGTCGTCATCCACCAGCCTGTAACAGACGAAGAAAACACCCTGGCTGAGCAAGCACTAGCCGCCTGTCCGACCCAGGCCATTGAAGCAGCGGCCAACCAGGTCATCCTTTCAACCGACAACGTCCGCGCAACTCTGGAGCGCTACCCATTTCTGAAAACTGATTTACTGGAACTGTCCGGCAAATTCAAGACCATGCAAAATCCGGTGCTTTGGAACTCCCTGGCCCGGCATGCCACCTTTGAGCACGCAGCCAAGATGACCGGGGTGTCGATTTGTGAAATCCTCCATTTCATCAACAAAAAACTGGGGCTCGAACAGGCGCTGATCCAGGCTTTCCCCAACTGTGTCCAATCCACATCCGCCCAGTTGGAACCAGTCGAAGACAAGCTGACGGTTGCCGAAGCTGCTGCTTTGCAGAAAGAATTGCAGAAATACGGCCAGGAGACGGCAACAAGGGTGTCTGGCCAACTGGCCGAGGGCGAAGAACAGGTGCTTGACGTCCGCCAGATGACCACAGATCCGTTCGATGAAATCATCAAAGTGGCCTACTCCGTCCCACTCCAGGGCAGTTTCATTCTTGTCCAGCGCTTCAAACCCGAACCTCTGATCAACATGTTGTCATCGATGGGATTTTCCCACCAGGTCTTGTCCGATGACTTGGGGGAGGCCAGGATTCGCTTCACCAAAACCGAGGCCGATGCCGCATCTTCCAGCGAAGGCGACCTGCCTGCCTTGACCATCCAGTCGGCCACACCAGTCGGTTATCCGATCATCATGCGGCTGCTCCAGTCCAAGCGGCTGCGCGAGAAAATCCGCATCAAGGAACTCAAAGTCTGGGACGAAACCGAGAAGCATCTGGGCTGGATCGTCAACAAACGGGCTGACATCAGTTTTTCGGCGGTCATCACGGCAACCAAATTCAAAGCCATGGGCGTCCGGATGCCTGCCGTCTTTGTCTGGGACAATTTTGTCCTGCTGACGCGCCAGGCGAATGCCAGTTCTTTAAAGGACCTCAAGGGTCAGACCATCCACATGCCATTGTTCGAGGATGCCCCTCCGGCCAAGATCACCCGCTACCTGCTCGAATCCGAAGGCCTTGACATGGCCGACTTCAATTTCGTTTACGGCGAACCTTTCGGCCGGCCAAAGGAAATCATGCTGGCGTTTTTAAAAGGCCAGGCTCAGCATGTCCTGCTGCGCGAACCTGAAGCATCTTTTACCATTGCGGTTGCCGAAAAGAACAAAATGGCTTACAGTGAAATCAGCTACAGTCGATTGTTCAACCAGGCGAACCCCGGTTTTGGCAAATTCCCGAATGCCGGGGTGATTGTCAAAGAGGAACTTTATGAGAAGTATCCGGAGGTCATGGCTGTGTTCACCGAAGAGCTCCAGGCTGCCATCAGCTGGGTCAAAGAACATCCGCACGAGGCAGCAGCCCTCTCCTATGACATGATGCGCACAGCGCCCGACCCTGTCGAACGATTCATCAACCGTGTCCATTTTGAATACCAGTCTGGCGAACCCCTCGTTGCCAAGATGCGTGATTTCTACACGATCCTGCACGATCATGGGATCCTTCCAGTCGAGGTCGACGAGCCCCTGCTCCATCTGTTCCGCAGTTAATCTCCAGTCAGGAGACTAACCCATAACGTCCAACTGTCCCATCAGAAAGAGAGGTATGTACCATGAGTATGTTCTGCTACCAATGTCAGGAAGCAGCCAAAAACACCGGATGCACCGTCATGGGTGTCTGTGGCAAGAACGAGACCGTCGCCAATCTGGAAGACCTTCTGATCTACGCCTGCAAAGGTGTGGCCGAAGTCGTCACCAAAGGCAAAATCGCTACCGAAACCATTCCAGCTGTCAATTACGAAGTGATCAACAGCCTGTTCATGACCATCACCAATGCCAATTTCGATGATGCTGCGATTGAAAATCAGATCAAGAAGGTCTTGGGGCTGCGCGATGAGCTGGCTGCCAAAGTATCTGCCAGCTGGGGTGATGCTGCCACTTTCAAAGTTGGCGCCAGAGAAGACATGCTGGCCAAGGCTGCCAAAGTCGGCGTCCTGGCCACGGAGAATGAGGATGTCCGTTCACTGCGCGAGCTGGTCATCTACGGACTCAAGGGCATGGCTGCCTACACCGAGCATGCTTACAATCTGGGCAAGGAAAACCAAGCCATTTACGCCTTTATCTATGAGGCGTTGGCGTCCACACTGGATGACAGCCTGACAGCTGACCAGCTGGTCGCCCTGACCTTGAAAACCGGTGAATTTGGCGTCGCTGCCATGGCCCTGCTCGATGAAGCCAACACCAGCAAATACGGCAACCCGGAAATCACCGAAGTCAACATCGGTGTCAGAGGCAATCCCGCCATCCTGATCTCCGGCCATGACCTCAAGGACATGGAGCAGCTACTGGAGCAGACCCAGGGCACAGGCGTCGACGTCTACACCCACAGCGAAATGCTGCCAGCCAACTATTATCCGGCTTTCAAGAAATACGAAAACTTTGTCGGCAACTATGGCAACGCCTGGTGGAAACAACTCGAAGAGTTCAAGACCTTCAATGGCCCGATCCTCTTCACCACCAACTGCATCGTGCCGCCGAAATCCGAAGAAATCCGCCAGCGCATTTTCACCACCGGCGCCGCTGGCTTCCCGGGCTGCACCCACATCGTTGCTGACGCCAATGGCAAAAAAGACTTCTCCGCCATCATCGAAATGGCCAAGAAGCTGCCGGCCCCGACCGAAATCGAAAACGGCAAGATCGTCGGTGGTTTCGCCCACGCCCAGGTCATGGCTTTGGCTGACAAGGTCGTCGATGCTGTCAAATCTGGTGCAATCAAGAAATTCTTCGTCATGGCTGGCTGTGATGGCCGCATGAAATCACGCGAATACTACACCGATTTTGCCAACGCCCTGCCCAAGGATACGGTCATCCTGACTGCTGGTTGTGCCAAATACCGCTACAACAAGCTGCCGCTGGGCGACATCGGTGGCATCCCGCGCGTCCTCGACGCTGGCCAGTGCAACGACTCCTATTCGCTGGCAGTCATCGCCTTGAAACTCAAGGAAGTCTTTGGCCTCGATGATGTCAATGAGCTGCCGATCGCCTACAACATCGCCTGGTACGAACAGAAAGCCGTCATTGTCTTGCTCGCCCTGCTCTTCCTCGGCGTCAAGAAAATCCACCTTGGACCGACCCTGCCGGCCTTCCTCTCACCCAATGTCGCCAAAGTCCTGGTTGAAAACTTCGGCATCGCCGGCATCGGTACCGTCGAAGACGACATCGAGCTCTTCATGAACGCCTGATCGGCTCATTCTGATCATCGATCACACATTCAAGGCGGCTCTGCTGGCAAGCAGGGCCGTCTTTTTGCGCGCCCGGTTTTGTAGTGCTGTTTACGCTCATTTCCAATCTGTGGTATAAAAATGGGAGAACTGCTGGCCGATCTTGACCAGCACTTTCTTTATCCCCGCAAGACTCAGCCTTTTCCCGGAAAAATTTTCATCGAAGGAGCTAGTATGGAAGGCGGAAGTGTGCAAATCTTGGTCGCGATGCTCGCATACATGGCGGTCGTCATTGGTATCGGCATCTATTATGCCAAGCGGGCCAGTGAGAGCTCGGACAATTTCATCATTGGAGGGCGCTCAATCGGCCCCTGGGTCACAGCCATGGGGGCAGAGGCATCTGACATGAGTGGCTGGCTCCTGATGGGTCTGCCCGGCGTCGCTTATTTCTATGGCCTGAGCGATGCCTTCTGGACCGCTCTGGGCCTTCTGATCGGTACTTATCTCAACTGGCTTTTTGTCGCCAAGCGGATCCGACATTTCTCGGAAATCGCCGGTGACTCGATCACAATCCCGGACTTTTTCTCCAACCGGTTCCATGAGAAAAAGAAAGTCATCCTGACCATCGCCGCCCTGTTCATCCTGATCTTTTTTACCGTCTATGCTGCCAGCTGCTTTGTGACGGTCGGCAAGCTGTTCAGCACCCTGTTTGGCCTGAAGTACCAGTACATGATGGTCGCCGGAGCGCTGTTCGTCATTGCCTATACATTCATCGGTGGTTTTCTGGCTGAAAGTGCCTCCGATTTCATGCAGGGCATCGTCATGATCATCGCCCTGACCATGGCGCTGGTTGTGGGTGTTTTCCAGGCCGGTGGCATCGACACGATCGTCGAGAACGCCCGCCAGATCCCCGGCTTCCTCGACTTTTTCGGCATGGCCAGCCCGACGCTCGGCGCAGACGGCAAACAGCTGGTCGAGGCCGGCAAACCGGTCTTTGGAGCACCTGCCCCCTACGGCTGGCTGGTGATCGTCTCCACCATGTCCTGGGGCCTGGGCTATTTCGGCATGCCACAAGTTCTCCTGAAATTCATGGGCATCCGCAACCCGCGCGAATTGAAATTGTCCCGCCGCATTGCCACCATCTGGGTCATCATCTCCATGGGTGCGGCCCTTCTCATCGGTCTGGTTGGACGTGTTCTTTTCCCTGCCAACCTGCTTACCCACGGCGAAGCTGAGAACATTTTCATCCTGACATCGACCACCTACTTCATTCCGCTCTTTGCCGGTCTCGTCATGGCTGGTATTCTCGCGGCTACAATCAGCTCCTCGGACTCCTACCTGCTGATCTCCGCCACAGCCTTTTCGAAAAACATCTACCAGGGTATCCTGAAAAAGGAAGCCTCCGATCGCGCGATTCTTGTTGCTACCCGGGCGACGCTGGTTGTGATTTCCATCCTCGCCATGATCATTGCCCTCGATGAGAACAGCGTCATCTTCAAAGTCGTTTCTTTCGCCTGGGCAGGCTTTGGTGCGACCTTCGGACCGTTGATGCTCTTCTCCCTGTTCTGGAAGCGGACCACCCGGGCTGGCGCGATCGCCGGCATGCTGGCTGGCGGCGGCATGGTCTTTGTCTGGAAATTGCTGGTCCGCCCTCTCGGTGGCGCTTTCAACATCTATGAACTGCTCCCCGCTTTTGTTGCATCCACCCTGGCCATCGTCATTGTATCGCTGCTGACCAAGCTGCCGGAACAGTCGGTGCTGGACCAGTTTGAACACGCCCGCCGCATCCACGACGAAGATTGATCCCTGGTGGTAATGACATGATTTTAGCCCTCATTCTTTTTGTCCTGACCTATGTCCTGATGATTTCCCTGCCCAAATACCGGGCCTATGTCGCCTTTGCTGCGGCCGTGGTTTTCGTGGTGCTTGGCATTCTGCCGATTGGCCAGGTGTTTTCCGCGATCGACTGGAATGTCCTGATGATGATCGCCGGTACGATGGGGATCGTCAACATTTTCATTGAATCCCGCATGCCCTCGCGTCTGGCTGACCTGATCATCCGGGCTGTACCCAACATCAAATGGACAATCATCGCCCTATCGGTTTTTGCTGCGGTCATCTCAGCCTTTGTCGATAATGTGGCGACCGTCCTGATGGTGGCACCGGTCGCTGTGACCATCGCTAAAAAGTTGAAAATCTCCCCTGTTCCCAGCGTTATCGCCATCGCGATTGCTTCTAATCTGGAGGGCGCTGCCACCCTGGTCGGTGACACGACTTCGATCCTTTTAGGCGGCTACGCCAACATGGATTTCCTGGATTTCTTCTGGATGGATGGCCGGCCTGGCCTGTTCTGGATCGTCCAGATCGGCCTGGTCGCAGCGACCGCCACCCTGCTGGTTGTTTTCCGGCAGTATCGCCAGACCATCGAATCGGGCGAACTGACGGTGGTTGAAGACTATGTGCCCACCTACCTGCTGCTAGGTACGGTCGTGCTCTTGATCTTGGCGTCATTCATCCCGGAAAAGCCGGCTATTACCAACGGCCTGATCTGCATGACTCTGCTGCTGGTTGGCCTGGTCTATGAAGTTGTGCGCCACAAGAAGCTCGCTTATCTGCAGCGCGCCCTGATGGAGATGGACTTCTTCACCATCCTCTTGCTGGCTTCCCTTTTCGTTGTCATCGCCGGGATCCAGGAAGCCGGGGTCATCGATGAGATCGCCAGGCTCTTCGTCAATCTGGGCGGCAACTCCGTTTTTATCATGTATTCGTTGCTCCTGTGGGCGTCCGTCCTATTCTCTGCGTTTATTGACAACATCCCCTACGTGGCCACCATGCTGCCCGTTGTGACCGGCATCGCGGCGGCCATGAACGTCGATCCGGCGGTGCTCTACTTCGGCCTTCTGTCCGGAGCAACTCTGGGCGGTAACCTGACGCCGATTGGTGCCTCGGCCAACATCATGGGCATCGGCATTTTGCGCAGAAACGGCCACGAGGTTAAAAATTCAGAATTCATGCGCATCAGCATTCCCTACACCGTTGCAGCCATCACAACAGCGTATCTGGTGCTTTGGCTGATCTGGGGCATCAAGGCCTGACAGACAAATTGGGGCGGCGGTTTGCACCGCCGGAAATGGAGGTCTTGCAATGGATAAGAGAACCATTATCTGCATCAGCCGGGAATATGGCAGCGGCGGATCGGAAGTAGCAGCCAAGCTGGCGGAGAAGCTTGGTATTCCTTGCTATGACAAGGAGCTTGTGCAACAGACAGCCGTTGATCTCGGTCTATCTGATGAACTGATCAAAAGCATCGATGAAAAGCCAGTCAGCTGGGCCTCCATGGGGTTCCCCCATGGCATCCGCAATCCCTATCGCACCGAGTATGAGACTTTGTTTTACACTCTGAATGACCGGGTCTTCACCATCCAGGCCCAGACGATCCGCAAGATTGCCGAAAGAGGCTCTTGCGTCATTGTCGGACGTGCGGCTGACGACATCCTCAAGGATGATCCCGACCTGATCTCAGTCTTTGTCCACGCCCACCAGGATTTTAAAGTACAGCGCACCTCAGCCCTCGAAAATACATCAGAAAAAGAAGCTGCCGATCGGATGCGCAAAATGGACCGCGATCGCGCCAAATACTACAACTACTACGCCCAGAAGCATTGGGGCCAGTGCACCACCTACGACCTGTCGATCTCATCCTCCAAATTTGGCATCGAAGGTGCCGTAGAAATCATCTTGGAAGCCATCCGATAATAATTTTGCCTAAAAAGGGACGGCGTCCCAAATCAGGCACCTGAACCGGGAGAGGCTGCCCTGAGCTGCTTTTGAGCTGATCGGGGCAGTTTTTTCAATGGACTGGTAAATTTTTTATCTGAGCTGGCATAAATTGCTCGGTTGGCGCAAGGCAGTGTTTTTAAACGTTTTCGAGCAATTTATGCAAGCCCCTTGTCAATTTCAACATTTTTTTGTGCAGACCTCCATGGCACGATGGTGATAACAAACGAAGGAGGTTTCCCCAATGAGTACTACCAGTGCAATGACAGCCGGCAAATCTGTCGCAATTGAGTACAACCGGGCCAAGATCTGGCAAATCGCCCTGTTCGTCATGAACAACACTGCCACCAACACAGCCATGCTGCTCCTTGGCTATTATGCTTTCTACACCCAGAACGTCCTCGGCCTCGCCGCTGTTGTTTCGGCCTGATCGCCACCCTGATGCGCGTCTGGGACGGCATCACCGACCCGATCATCGGCTATCTGCTCGACAAGACCAACGGCCGCTTCGGCAAGTTCCGCCCCTTCATGCTCATCGGCAACATCATCATCATCACCACCATGGTTGCCATCTTCCACATCCCCGGCGAATGGGCCACCCTCACCAAATACCTCGCCACCACAGTCCTCTACGTCGTCCACATCATCGGCTACACCTTCCAGACTGCCTGCACCAAAGGCGCCCAGGCTGCCCTGACCAATGACCCCACCCAGCGCCCGATCTTCACCTGGTTTGACGCCATCTTCAACCTGATCCTGTTCAATGGCGCAACCTTCCTGATCACCAAGGTCATGGCTCCTTCCTATGCCCAGAATATGATCGATCCCCAGCTCTTCAAGGATATCTCCTACATCTTCGCCGCCCTCTCCTTCGTCCTGACCATCCTGGCCATCATTGGCATCTGGCAGAAAGACCGCACCGAATACTTTGGTCTCGGTGAGAGCACCGTCAAGATCAAATTCAGCGACTATAGCGAAGTCATCAAGAACAACCGTCCCCTGCAGATGCTGATCGTTGCTGCTTCCACTGACAAGCTGGCCAACGTTGCTGTCCGCGGCGGCCTGATCTACTTCTTCTCCAACCTGATTCTCGATGCTTCCGTCTACGGCACTTACTCCCTTTACGCCATGGTCCCCAGCTTCCTGATCACCACCGTGGGTGTCGCCTGGTCCCGTAAAGTCGGCATCAAAAAGGCTTTCGTCCTCACCACCTGGCTCTCCACCCTCATGCTGGTAGGTTTGATCGTCTTCACCCCAGCTGTCATCGGCCAAGGTGTCACCGGCGCCGTCATCGCCGTCCTTTCCCTCTTTGCTGTCCAGCAAGGCATGGGCGCAATCGCTGGCAACATCGTCATCCCGATGATCGCCGACTGCTCCGACTACGAAACCTACCGCACCGGCCGCTTCATCCCCGGCATGATGGGCACCCTCTTCTCCTTCGTTGACAAGCTCATCTCCTCCGCTTCGACCTTCATCATCGGTGCCGCGATCGCTTGGGCCGGGTTCGGCAACGTCAAGATCGAGCCAAACAAAGCCACCAACTCCAAGTTCGAAATGGCCATTCTCTTCGTCATCTTCGGCCTGCCTTTGATCGGCCACATCGCCTCGATCATTGCGATGAAGTTCTATGAGCTGACAGCTGAGCGCATGCACGAGATCCAGCATGAGATTCACCTGCGCAAGGTCGGCAAAGCTGGCAAAGTTGAAGCCTGAAGCCAAGTCATGATCCAACCTGTTTCCGGCATGCCCCTCTGATAGACACTGGCCTGGCTTCACCATAAACCAGGCCAGTGTCATTTGTTGTCAGCAAGATCGACATCCAGCCTTCAAGGAGATACACCGCTATGAATCCTTTTGGAAAACCCCTGAGTCAACTCGAAAAGCAACACGACCATCTCGTTTGTATCGACAGCGATGGCACTGTCTTCGATGTCATGGAGATCAAGCACAAGGAATGCTTCTGCCCAGCCTTCATCAACAATTTCGGCCTGCAGGCTGTCGCCAAATATGCCCGCGAGTGCTGGGATTTCGTCAACCTGTATTCCGTTGACCGCGGCTGTAATCGTTTCATCGGGCCCTTGAAAGCCATTGCGCTGCTGGCAGAGCGTCCCGAAGTCAAAAAGCGCGGCTTTGCCATTCCGGATCTGTCCAGTCTCGAGCAATGGGTCAACACAGAAACCCGCCTGGGCAACCCGGCCCTGAAAGACGCCATCGCCAAAACCCAGGACCCTTTACTGGAAAAAGCGCTGGCTTATTCACTCGATGTCAATGAGGCCGTTGACAAAATCGTCCATGGCATCCCGCCCTTCCCCGGTGTCCGGGAATCCCTGGCCCAAAGTGCTGCCCAGGCAGATGTCGTGGTCATCTCGGCAGCTGCCCAGGAAACCATCACCCGGGAATGGACCGAACACGGTCTGTTCGATCATCTCAGTGCGCTGGCAGGTCAGGAAGTCGGTAACAAGACCGCCCAGATCCGCCAGGCAATCGAAGGACGCTATGAGACGGACAAAGTCCTCATGATCGGGGACGCCCTGGGAGACCTGGAGTCGGCCAAAGCCAACGGCGTCCTGTTCTTCCCGATCCTGCCTGGCAAAGAAGACGAGTCCTGGCAGCTGTTCCATGACGAAGCTTTTACCAAATTCCTCGCTGGATCCTACGCTGGCCCTTATGAAGCCAGCCTGATCGAGACGTTCAAGGAATGCCTTCCTTCTACACCGACCTGGAAACACGATTAAAGGTGAACTGAAACGAGTGCAAGAACAGGTCAGGAAGCGCACTGTCCTGGCCTGTTTTTTTGCATGTTCCTACCCATGAAAAAGCCCGGGGGATGCAAACCCGGGCTTTTCAAAGGGGAGGTATGGAGGATGGTCTTTGATGGAGGCTGGAATTGCAGGAAATCAGCGCTGGACGCGACCGGAAGCATCGCCCTGGGCGAGTTTTGTCACTTCATCGACGCTGACCAGATTGAAGTCTCCCTCGATGGAGTGTTTGAGACAGGACGCTGCGACGGCATATTCAATGCTGTCCTGGGAACTGTAATCGTTCAGCAGCGCATAGATCAGGCCGCCACCGAAACTGTCACCACCGCCGACACGGTCGACGATGTGAACCAGGTAATTCTTGGAGAAACAATAATCCTTGCCGTCATAGAGCAGGGCTGCCCAGTTATTGTCATTGGCTGAGATCGATCCACGCAGGGTAATGGCTACCTTTTTGAAGCCAAAGGTTTCAGCCAGCTGGCGGGCGACATCGCGGTAGCCCTCATGACTGAGGTGTCCACCCGTGATATCGGTGGCTGCGGCCCGGATGCCAAAGACATCGGCGGAGTCTTCTTCATTGGCAATGCAGACATCGATGTAAGGGGCAAGGCCCGTCATGACCTCGCGGGCCTGCTCTTTGCTCCACAAATTCTTGCGGTAGTTGAGGTCACAGGAGACCGTGACACCGAGTCGGCGGGCAGCCTGGACGGCGGCCAGGGTCAGGGCAGCTGCTTTCTCGCCCAGCGCGGGGGTGATGCCGGTGAAATGGAACCAGTCCGCTCCAGTCAGGATGGCATCCCAGTCGAATTCGGCCACTTCGGCTTCAGCGATGGCAGAATGGGCGCGATCATAGATGACTTTGGATGGACGCTGGGAAGCTCCTTTTTCCAGGAAATAGATGCCAACCCGGTTGCCGCCGCGGACGATGTGCCGGGTCCCGACGCCATAGCGGCGCAACGAATTGACGGCTGCCTGGCCGATTTCATGCTTGGGCAGTTTGCTGACGAAATCCGCTTCCAGACCAAAATTGGCCAGGGAGACAGCGACATTGGCTTCACCGCCGCCAAAGGTCGCACCAAAGGTGCTGGCCTGGGCAAACCGTTCGTAGCCAGGGGGCGCCAGACGGAGCATCAATTCACCGAAAGTGACGACACGCTTGCTCATTTGCTTTCACCTCTTGCCTGCTGGATGATGGCCACAGATTGGCGGCACAGGTCGCTGATCTTGTCCCATTGCTGGTTGTTGATCAATTCGTCGGTGACCATGTACGAGCCACCACAGGCGACGATGCAGGACTGGCTTAAATAGCTGGCCAGGTTTTGCAGGTTGATACCGCCGGTGGGCATGAATTTGACCATGTTGAAGGGAGCGCTCATGGCCTTGATCCGGGCCAGGCCCCCGGCTTGTTCGGCTGGGAAGAACTTGACCGTCGAAAGGCCCAGGCTGAGGGCCTCTTCGATTTCGGTCGGTGTGATGCAGCCTGGGAAAATCGGCAGGCCCAGCTTCTGGCAGGCGGCAACGGTTTTGGGGTTCAGGCCGGGCGACACGATGAACTGGGCGCCGGCAGCATGGGCTTTTTCCACTTGCTCGATCGTAAGGACGGTGCCAGCTCCGACCAGCATGTCCGGGAATTGCTCGCGCATGATCCGGATCGCACGATCCGCGCCTTCGGCCCGGAAGGTGATTTCGGCAGCAGGTACTCCGCCGGCCACCAGGGCCTGGGCCAGGGGTGCTGCGTCGGTATCCGGACGGTCCAGCTTGATCACGGGCAGAATGCCGATGGATGCAACTTTTTGTGTAATGGGGTCCATTTTTCTATCTCCTTGTGATCTCTTTCATGAAATCAGGCTTTGGACAGGGTTTCCCAGATGCCGGTCAGGTACGATGCGCCGAGGGCACGGTCATACAGGCCATAGCCTGGCTTGCCGGTTTCGCCCCAGATCATGCGGCCATGGTCCGGACGGATGTAACCATCAAAACCGTTCTTGTAAAGGGCCTTCACAATGGCAACCATGTCGAGCGAACCATAGGAGGACAGATGGGCGGATTCTTCAAAACTGCCATCGTCCAGTAATTTGACGTTGCGGATGTGCATGAAATGGATGCGGCCCATGGCAGCATATTTGTCGACCAGATACGGGATGTCGTTGAAACTGCCGCTACCCAGGGAGCCGGTACATAAGGTCAGGCCATTGTAAGGGCTGTCCACAATCTTGAGGAAACGATCGAGGCTTTTTTCGCAATTGATGATGCGCGGCAGGCCGAAAATCGAAAATGGCGGATCATCGGGGTGGATGGCCATCTTGACACCGGCTTCTTCGGCCACAGGGATGATGGCCTTGAGGAAGTAGGCCAGGTTTTCCCAGAGCTTTTCCTCATCAACCTCTTTGTAAAGGTCAAAGAGGCGCTGGAGATCTTCTTTTGCGTAGGAACTATCCCAGCCGGGAAGAGAAAGCTCACCGGTGAGCGGATCCATTTTCTTTAAATCCTCGACATAGTAGACGAGCGCGGTGGAACCATCGGGCAGCTCTTTTTCGAGCTGGGTGCGGGTCCAGTCAAAAACAGGCATGAAATTATAGCAGATGACCTTGACCCCCGCCTGGCTGAGACGGCGGATGTTTTCGCAATAATTGGCAATGTACTGGTCACGGGTGGGCAGGCCCAGCTTGATGTCCTCGTGGACCGGAACACTTTCAATTACGTCGAAATGCAGACCATTGGCCTCAATATCCTGCTTCAGGGCAGCGATGCTTTCATGGCTCCAGACCTCGCCAACAGGCACATCGTAGACAGCAGTGACGATCGAGTGCATGGATGGAATCTGGCGGATGTAGGCAAGGGAGACCGGGTCCTGCGGACCATACCAGCGAAAAGACAGTTTCAAGGGGCTATACCTCACTTTTATTTGATTTTTGATCCGGGAAGGGGGCTCCTGCAAGCGATTATCGGCCTGCAGGGGGCCCTCTTCACGGTCGATCGACAATTTGATTATAAATATTTCACCAGAGTGGCGCGAATGGCACCGGGGCCGGCGACCAGTTCGTTGAAGTAGCGGATGACCAGCGGGGCGATCCCCTGGGCGACCAGGTCTACACCAAAGATGCGGTCATTGGCCAGGATCGGCAGCAGGGTTTCTTCGAACGGGCCCTTGCTGCCGAGCTCGATGCCAGCCAGTTTGGCCTGGAGTTCTTCGAGCATCGGGTCGGGGGAGAGTTGCATGGCCTGGCCCTGGTCATCGACTCCAAGCAGGTAACGCAGCCAGCCAGCAAAGAACAGCGGGATGTACTTGAGATTCTTCTCCTCACCCTGGCCACGCTTGATGTAGGCCTTCAGGGTCTGGCCAAAGCGGACGGGAATCTTTTGGGAAGTGTCGGTGGCGATGCGCTGCGGAGCATCCGGCAAGTAGGGGTTCGGGAAGCGGACTTCGATGACCGTGCGGATGAAATCCATCGGCTTGATGACACCAGGATCGACCACGACGGGCATGCTCTCGTCATAGCCGACTTTCTCGATGAAGGCCTTCAGCTGCGGGTCAGCAGCGATGTCGGCGATGGTCGGCAGGTTTAACAGGCAACCATAGATGGCCATGATGGTGTGCAGGGGATTGAGGCAGGTGGTGACTTTCATCGTCTCGATCTTGTCGACCGTCTCGCGGTCAGTGAACAGGACGCCGCCATTTTCCAGGGCCGGACGGCCATTGGGGAACCAGTCCTCGACGACCAGGTACTGGGTCGGTTCGGCGTTGACAAACGCTGCCGTGAAGGTGTTCTTGGCGGTGATGATCAGGTCCGTGTCTTCGAAGCCGTCTGCTTCAAGGGTCTTTTTGACGACGTCGGAGGGGCGGGGGGTGATTTTGTCGATCATGCTCCAGTTGAAGGAGACTTTCTCCGGATTGTTCAGGTAGCCGGCAAAGCCCAGTTCCACCAGGCCGCGTTTCTGCCACTCGTTGACAAACGTCATGACGGCATCGTAGAGCATGGTTCCGTTGTGAGAGCAGTTGTCCATGCTGACCAGGGCAACCGGCAGCTGTCCGGCCAGATAGCGCTGGTACATCAGGTAAGCCAGGAGGCTGACCAGGCTGGAAGCTTTCTTTTCAGGCAGGGCTTCGAAATCAGCAGCAATCCATTTGAGGTAAGTACCATCGGCACCTTTGACCGAGTAGCCTTTTTCGGTGATGGTGAAACTGACCATTTGCAGCGAAGAGGCCTGGAAAATCCGGATCATTTCAGCCATGTCCGTGCTCGGTTTGACGGTGCGAACGACACTGGCGACGACTTCTTTTTCCAGGGAACCGTCGGAGTTGAGCGACACGGTCACGCTCAGGTTATCAAAAGGCGTGTAAGCTTTGTCGAGGATTTCCTCATCAAAGGCCTCGCCAACGATGATGCCGCGATCGCACAGGCCCTGGTTCAGCAGCTTCTGGTGCACGGTGGCAGGGAATGCGCGAAAGATGTTGCCCGCACCGAAGTGGAGCCACATCGGTGCGGCCACGGTCCGGGCGCGTACCGCTTCGATATCGAACTGGGGCAGCTGGTACCCTTTGGCCAGCCATTGTTCCTGGTTTTGCAATTCCTTGAGATTCAACTTCATGCTCTTACCTCATTTCATGGTTCATGATGGTTCCGGCACGCTTCCACTCTTCCGGACCAGATGCTCTTTTTCTCAATTATAGGATTTACACCTTGCCAGAGCTGTGTGTTTCTTGCTCAGGGGGTGGTAATAATTGCTCTTCATGTGGCTCGAAATTGTAAAAAAAAACCAGCCTCCTTGTGAAGGACTGGTTTAAAGGTTAAGTTTCCTGGTCCTATCGACCCATCGGGTTTCACACTTCCTCAACCACACCATGGGCAACATAATCGTAGTACTGGCGCGGTGTCATGTTGTACTCATTCCTGAAAGCCCGGAAAAAGTTGGAGTAATCGCCGAACCCAGCTTTCTGGTAGACTTCGGTGATCGGAATATTCTTCAGGATCAACTCTTTGGCCCGGATCAACTTTTTCTGGATGATGTACCGGTGCAGGGTCGTCCCGGTCTGGTTCTTGAACTCTCGGCACAAATGGAATTTGCTGAGAAAGAAAACCTCGGTCAGGTTGTCGATTTTAATTTCTTCTTCAATATGCTCGCCAATATGTTCAATCACGGCGTCAATCAGGCGATCTTTGCGCACCTCGATCTTCGGCCGCTGTTTGACCAGGGTGATCTCTTCATTCAGGAAAAGCAGGATCTCGAGCAAGTAAGTCCTGGGATACAGGTCCTGGCCAAACCCAGTGTAGCTTTTCAAGTTAAGGAGCTTGTTGAGCAAACCGCGGAAGTGCTGCTGTTGGTCGACATCCGTCCGGATGACGTTGCGGTGCTGCGGGCCCTCAAAGCACAAAGCCAGATCGCTCTGCTCTGTCGACAGCTCCTTGAGAAAATTCCGGTTGAGCCAGAGGACGATCCGTTCATAGGGCTTGTCGAGATCATGGATAATCGTCTGGTGCAATTCACTGGTATTCATCAGGACGATGTCCCCGGGTTTGAGATCGTAGTTGCGGCCTTCGATCTGGGAGGTGACACGGCCCTCAATCAGGAAATAGACCTCGAAAAAGTCATGGTGGTGCAAATGGATGCTGGTCATGCCCCGGTCAAAATAGTGATAGATTTCGTAATCGCTGCTCATCATGTGCTGTCGGGTCTGGAATCGCTGTCGGCCGTTTTTCATTCCATTAACCTGCTCTCTTGCCCTGCTGCTGGATTTTTCAGCAGCTAGCCCCAATCAACAACTCATTAAATTTTAAGCAAGATGAGCAAGATTTGCAAGGATATGACCGGACATTAATCAATTCTCTTATCTGACTGTTTTAAGGAGTCGCGGTGCAACCAGAAAAGCCAGGATGGCAACGACCAGGGCGGTGACAAAAACGGCTTCCAGCTGCAGCCGCTTGGCCATGTAACCCAGCAGAATCGTTCCGGCACCAATGCCGAGGTCCAGCGCCAGATAGAACGTGGCATTGGCCCGGCCACGGGCCTGGGGTGGACAACGTTTGAAAACCACTGTATTCATCAGGGGAAAGGCCAGGCCAAAGCCAGCACCATAAAGGACTGCAGAGCTGTAGAACAGGATCGGGTGGCAGGAGGCTATCAGAATAGCAAGGGCAGGTATCAGCCAACCGATCGCCAGACGAACCAGACGGAGGGTGGACAGACGGCTCACAAGGGCTGGCATAACTAAGCGGACGGCTAAGACTGCGCCAGACTGGATGGCAAAATAGGTCCCTGCAGATCCGAGGTTTTTCGTCTGGGCCAGAATCGGCATGAAACCGAGCAAGGCACCATAGGTGATCGCCAGGAAAAGCATCACAGAAGCGGGTGCCACGGCCGTCGGTTCAATCAGAGAAGAGATCTTGCGCTGCCGGCTGCTCTTTGAAGCGTCTGCCTGGTGCAGGTCAATGGGCAAAGATTCTGTATCGTGTTCTGAAGCAATGTGGCGAGACCCTGTCTGGCGGCCAAAAAGAGCGGGGATGATCACAACCGTCAAAACGCTGGTCACCAAGATGGTCTTGAAAAAGACCGGATAGCCGAAGCTTTGGGCAATGGTCAGGCCTGCAACGGGGCCCAAGGCATTGGCCAGGGACCCTGTGACCGTGTAGATGGCAATGCCAGAGCCCAGGCGCTGCGGATGAAGGACATCAGCGATCATGGCTCCGGCGACTGTCGAGACCAGGCTGAAGCCCAAGCCCTGGACGATACGCGCGGCAATCAGCCAGACCAGCGATCCCTGATAGAGCAGCATGGCAACTCCGGCTGTGAATAAGGCTGTTCCGGCCAGATAGAGTCCAGGTTTGGACAGACGATCGATGATCTGTCCGGCAAAAGGCCGTCCCAGCATGGCAGCCAGGGCAAAGGCCCCCACCATCGCACCCGCGCTGGATGTAGAGTCATAGGCACCGACAACATAGAGGGGCAGATTGGTCGACAAAGACAGCTGCACCAGTCCGATTAAAAAGCTGATCAGAGTGATGATCGAGAAAGCCGGTGTCCAGAGGCGCAGTGTGCCAGCTGGCTGCAAACCCGAGATTTCAGCCACGTGCTCAGACCAGTTTCAGGTAGCGGCCGATGTTGCGGAAGCAGACACCCTCGATGATTTCCTGCTCGATGGCTTCTGTTGCCGTGAATTCGCCATTGTCGATGTGTTCACCGACAAACTGGCACAGGACACGGCGGAAATAATCATGCCGGGTGTAGGACAAAAAGCTTCTGGAATCAGTGAGCATGCCAACAAACCAGGGCAGCATGCTCTGGGCGGCGATCGCCTTGATATGCTCATACATGCCGTCTTTCGTATCATTGAACCACCAGGCTGAACCAAACTGGACCTTGCCGGGCATGATACCATCGGCGAAGCAGTGTGGCAGGGTGGAAAGGACCAGGTTATCCTTGCTGTTCAATGAGTACAGGATCGTCGCCGGCAATGCTCCGGCAACCTCCAGGCGGCCCAGAAACTGGGCTAGCGGCTCGGCGACCGGGAAGTCATTCATGATGTCAAATCCAGCGTCTGCCCCAAGGCTCTGGAATTTCACCGGGTTGTTGTTGCGCAGGGCACCAATATGCAGTTGCATGACCCATTCATGTTCGTGGTAGAGCTTGGCCAGTTCGGTCAGGGTCTGGCTGCGGAAAGTTGCAATCTGGGCTGGTGTGAGGATGGCTCCGGACAGGCGGGCTTTGAGCACGGCGTCAGCTTCCGCTCTGCTCGATTCCGGCAGGTCCAGTTTTTCCAACGAATGGTCGGACATCAGGCAACCGGCTTCATCGAAGAATGCAACACGATTGCGGATGGCATCGAGCAGCGTCGCGTAATCGGTGATACCTGCCAATCCGGCCCGTTCAGAGAGCAGCCCAAGATAGTCCCGGTAATCAGGCAAATGGATGTTCAAGATCCGGTCCGGGCGGAAAGTCGGTACAACTGTGCAGACACTGTCAGGCCGGCGGGCCAATTCAAGATGGCTTTCCAATGTGTCAGTCGGATCATCAGTGGTACCGATCAGGCGAACATTGGACTGATGGATCAAGTCAGAGGGACGCAGGTGCCGCTCCCGGATCTGGCGATTACAGGTCTCATAGATCTCATCAGCAGTCGCTTCGCTCAGTTGGTCGGTGATGCCAAAATAGGTCTTCAATTCGAGGTAAACCCAGTGGTACAAGGGGCTTCCGACCAGCCGGGCCACGGTATGGGCAAAAGCGCGGAATTTCTCCAGCGGGGAGCCATCGCCCGTGACCAGACGTTCCGGTACGCCAGCAAAGCGCATGGCACGCCATTTATAATGGTCGTGTTTCAGCCACATGTCACTGATGTCGGAAAATTCCTTGTCCTCCAGGATTTCTTTGGCCGACAGGTGGCAATGGTAATCGAAAACAGGGGCATGTTCGGCGTAGCGGTGATACAAACGGCGGGCTGAGGGTGTGGTCAGCAACATCTCTGGTGAAAGCATGTAAATCCTCCTGATCAATCATCAACGGATCAATGTATCTAGTATCAATGGCTGGTAAAGGTCCTGGTGATGCAAATTTGCTGGTTAGCATGCAAATCTTGCTGGTTGCACCCGGCCCTGAAAGGAATCTGGTTACTGCCTGCTCAGTTTGGCTTCATACAAGTCGAGCAGGATATCCAGAGCCCTGCGTCCTTCTTCCAGGCCGATCGCAAAGGGCTGCTCCTTAAGGATTTTCTGGTAAAAGTCAGCGATCAGCAGGGCATGGCTTTTGCCCCAGTAGGATTTGCCAGCAGGGATGAACTGGTCCACTGCTTCAGAAACGGCATCCTCCCCCGTTTTGACAATTTGGTCAAAAGGTTCGAGCAGATTGCCCGATCGGTCCAGGACAGTCAGGCGATCCGAGCCTTCCAGGCGCACCATGGCCCGCTCACAGACAATTTCCAGAAAGGGTTCTGAACTGGCAGGATAGGCATTGGTGGCATAGAACACACCCGAGGCACCAGATGCAAAACGAAGAAGCAGACTGGCGGTATCTTCGACTTCGATCACGTCTTCTAAATGATCGTTGTACAAATGGCCTTTGACTGAAACGACCGGTTCAGCGACGAGCCAGAGCAGCAAATCCAGGGTGTGGATGGCCTGGTTGATCATCAGGCCGCCGCCTTCGGTCGCCCAGCGTCCCCTCCAGGGGCTTTGCAGGTAATACTGGTCATCCCGCCACCAGGTGAGAAAGCCACGAGCTGCCAGAACAGGACCGAACGTCTTGGCTGCCAGAAGCTGGCGGGCCTGCCTGGCTGCAAAGTTGTACCGGTTTTGCAGGCAGACACCGAATTGCCGGCCAGACTTCTGGACAGCTTCGGCCAGAATTTCCAGGTCAGCCTTTTGGGTAGCAGCTGGTTTTTCCAGCAACACATGGCACCCTGCCTGCAAAGCCTGGCAAGCCAGCTGAACATGGGTATGGTGCGGGGTCAGGATGTGGACAACATCCGGGTGGATGGTGGCGATCAGCTCATCTTGCGTCGTGAAGATGGCAGGTTCACCCTGTCCTGACAATTCAGCTGCCTGCCTGGACAGAGCCCGTGCTGCATCGAGATCCGGATCCGCCAATCCGACCAGTTGAACGGCCTCACACTGGGCCAGAAGGCCGATGAGGTGAAGGGGCGCGATGGTCCCGCAGCCGACAAAGGCGACCCGGATCGTCTGGTTCTGCAGGCCGCTCATCACAGGACCTGGTTCTGCTGGGCAGCGAGGGTGCGGAAAGCAGAAATTCCGGCAGCAAAAGCTGTCAGTGCATCTGGGTAATCGCCCCCGACACCAACGTCCTGGCCACTGCCCGGATCACCCGTCATGTGGATTTCCAAGGTTTTCAAACTCGCAAACTCAAACAAATGCGGCTCGATGGCGATCGACTGCCGGCCAGGCTTGGCAAGAAACAGCTTCAGGATCTCGGCGATCTGGCCGTCGCCCTGACCGGCAGCAACGATGTGGCCATCGGTGTGGCGGCAATCCTTGATGTGCAGGTATTCGATCCAGGAATCCAGGTCCTTGAAAGCTTGGAGGGGGTCACTGCCAACCTGGACATAATTGGCCGGATCAAGAATCGCCCCGAGCTTGTTCTGGAATGTCTGGTGAATGTCGACACACCGTTCGAGAACATCTCCGTAGATATCTTTTTCATTTTCGTGGAACAGTCGGACACCTTCGGCATCGGCCACTTCGATCAGACGCTCCAGACGCAACATGACTTCATCACGGTACTCAGCAGAACGACCGGCTGGAACATAGAAACTGAAAATCCTCAGACGCTGGCAGTCCAGAGCATGGGCTGTCTGGCTCAGACGCTTCAGGCGCTCCAACTCTGGTGCCAAGGGACTGTCAATCTGGACTTTCCCCAAGGGTGTGGCCAGGCAATTGACCTTGAGCGACGCCTGGTCGAGCGCGGTCTTGACGCGGGCGGTCATGGTTGAATCGAAATCCGCCACGTTGATCGAGTCAACGGTGCGCAGTTCAATCCCCGGTACACGGTTGGCTATGAGGGCCGCAATCTGGCCTTCGAGATCTTGGGCTGCTTCATCGGCAAAAGCAGAAAGTAGGATAGACATTGTTACACCTCGTTTGCTGTTATGACTTCTATTTTGACTCTGGTCATGCTGGAATGACCTTTCTGAAGTTGCCTAAAACATGGCAATAATTGCTCCGAATTGATTGGGAAGGGACTGCCTGGCCAAAAACCTCTGCTAAGGCTCCGGCCAGGCAATCCCTTAGATCCGTAGATCTGTTTGTATTGAAGATAAATCAAACCAAGGATTTCACCTAAGCTGCAGACGACTGATGATGGTTTGGGGGATCAATTATTTCGCAGCTGCTGCAATGATTTCGTCGCCACGCTTGGTCAGGCCAGCAATCGACCTCAGGCGTTGAATTTTTTCTTATCCGCCCAGAGGCCAATCGCCGGGTTGGAGATGTAGAAAATCTCCTCACCGTCCGGCAAGGTGTTCCAGCCATCCTTGAGTTCGGCTGGATTGTAGCGGGCTAGAGCGTCTGACAGCTGCATGTAGTTGAAATTGACCCCTTCGACTTCTTCCCTGGTCAAGTTCTCGACCGCATACGTGATCGAGAACCGGCCATCGGACGAGCCATGAATCAGATGGGCAGCTGCAGACAAATTCTCCTGCAGGTCTTCGTTTTGTTTGTAGGCTTCGAGGACTTTCATCCGGCCGACATAGCCATATTTGCGGATCAACAGATCGATGCCTGAATCTTCGCCGAATTTGCGCACGCCTGGGGCCAGAATGATCAGTTCACCGTCATCGGCAATCGCCATCCGAGTCCGGTAGACGGACTTGTTGCCCAGCCAGGTGCTCTTGAACTCGCGCTCATCCAGGTAAACGACCACTTTTTTCGGGGCCCGGTCGAGAAAAATCAAGTTCCGTTGTTGGCTTTGTTCCAGAGCGTTTTCAAACAGGAATCGTTCGCGACCGATGTACAGACCCTCAAGGTTGACCTCGCCTGCGTCGACAGTCGTGACCGTCAGGATGTACATCAGGGGCATGTTCTTGATGAAATGGGTTTCGGCATAGTCGAACACTTTTCGAACTGGGGAAAAATCTTTGCCCATGACACGTTCCATGCCATAGACGGCTCCCAGGAAATGAGAGCGGTTGATGATCGTCTTGCCACCACAGCCAACAAACACATTTTTGCTGTAATTGGCCATGCCGACGACTTCGTGCGGCACAACCTGGCCAACCGAGATGACCAGGTCATAACTGGGGTCGAGCAAGAGCTTGTTGACTTCGACATCGATCGGAAAATCGATCAGACCTTCGCTGACGTCGCGGACGAAATCTGCCGGTACCGTGCCGATGTTCACAACATCATCTTTCCAGCGGTGCGGGATAATGGCCGAATAAGGCACTTGCGAGCCAAAAAATTCCAGGCATTCAGCTTCGGTCATTGGGTCATGAGTACCGAGGGCCGGCATGATGTCAACCTGGCAGGTCTCTTTGAGCAACTCGTAGTACAGCGCTGTGATTTTTCCGGCATAAGAATGCAGGCGGGTCATGTCCGGTGGCAGAAGCAGGACTTTTTTCAAATTCTGACCCTCGATCGCTTTGGCCAGCGCTTCCAGCAGCTGTTCATCGGAGATGCGCTTGTCGGTGGCGCGGATCGATACATTGACCATGGAGGTCACCTCTCTCTGTTCGATTTGATCATTTTCCGATCCAGTTCTGCGCGAACGGATCAGAACCACTGGGTGTGGAATGTGCCTTCTTTGTCCACGCGCTGGTAGGTATGGGCACCGAAATAGTCGCGCTGGGCCTGGAGCAGGTTAGCGGGCAAGGTCGCGGTGCGATAGCTGTCAAAGTAGGACAAGGCGCTGGAGAATGCAGGGACAGCTACACCGTTGATGGCTGCCGTGGCGACAACCTCACGCCAAGCGACCTGGTACTGTTCAAGGGTGTTCTTGAAATAGGGTGCCAGCATCAGATTCTTCAGATCCGGATCAACCGCAAAAGCATCTTTGATCTGGTGCAGGAACTGGGCCCGGATGATGCAGCCACCACGGAAAATCATGGCGATGTTGCCGAGCTTGAGATCCCAGCCGTATTCCTCGGAAGCTGTTTTCATCAGGGAGAAGCCCTGGGCATAGGAACAGATCTTGCTGGCGTACAGGGCCTTGCGCACGGCCTCGATGAAAGCGGTGCGGTCACCAGTGAACGTCACGCCAGGGCCCTGGATCTGGCTGCTGGCTGCAACGCGTTCCGGCTTCAGGGCTGACATGCAGCGGGCAAAGACAGCTTCAGCGATCGTCGGAGCTGCCACACCGAGGTCAAGTGCATTTTGGCTGGTCCACTTGCCGGTGCCTTTCTGACCGGCAGCGTCCTTGATGATATCGACGACGGGCTTGCCGGTTTCCGGATCTATTTTGGTGAAGATATCGGCGGTAATTTCGATCAGGTAACTGTCGAGTTCGCCTTTGTTCCAGTCGGCAAAGACTTCGTGCAGCTCTGCGGCGGAAAGACCTAGGATTTCCTTGAGGAGGAAATAGGCCTCCGTGATCAGCTGCATGTCGCCATATTCGATGCCGTTGTGGACCATTTTGACATAATGGCCAGCGCCATCAGCACCAATGTAGGTGCTGCAGGGTTCGCCATCCACCTTGGCGGCGATGGCGTTGAAGATCGGAGCAATCAGCTCATAAGCATCCGGCTGGCCGCCCGGCATCAGCGCCGGACCCTTACGGGCGCCCTCCTCGCCACCGGACACACCGGAGCCGATGTAGCGGAAACCTTCGGCTTCGAGTTCACGGTTGCGGCGGACGGTGTCCTTGAAGAAGGAGTTGCCACCTTCGATCAGGATGTCACCCTTGTCGAGATACGGCTTGAGAGAGGCGATCATGTCATCGACCGGCTTGCCGTCTTTGATCATCATCATGATCCGGCGCGGGGTTTCCAGAGAGCTGACAAATTCTTCGATGCTCTTGGCTCCGATGATGTTTTCACCTTGCAGACCGTTGATGAATTCGTCTACGCGGTCGGTCCAGGGATCGTAGACCGAGACGCTGAACCCGTGGTTTTCGATGTTGAGGGCCAGGTTCTTGCCCATGACACCCAGGCCAATCATGCCAATATGTTGCTTACTCATAGGAATCTCCAATCTTTGTATGTGGTTGCTTGTCTAAAGATTAGCAAACCCGCCAAATTCTGACCGTCGATTTGTTACAGTTCTCACGTCTCCCACGGGGGATTGACTGGCAGATAGGTCTTGAATTCTGCGATCAGGGCGTCCTGATAGTCGCCGGCGAAGGTGCCATCGATGAATTTGTCAAAGGCCTCGTTATGGAAGCGGGCCCAGGAAGCATCTTCGGAACCGGGGTTGATCGGGTAGAACAACACCCCATTGGCTTTGGCTGCTTCGAGATCACCCATGGCGTCACCGACCATGATCACTTTTTCTGGATCATAGCGACCGGACATAGCGAGGCGGATCTGCTCTTTCTTGGTGCCGACTTCCTGGCCGGCCACAACAGTCATGTACTCGATCAGGCCATGTTCTGTCCATTCGCGCTGCAGGGCTTCGGCTGGTGTGGCTGAAACGACGACCATTTCAGCCTGGGCTGCCCCTTTGGCCAGGGACTCGCGGACCAGCGGGAACGGCGGGACACCATGGACGATCTCTTCGACGCTCTTGTTGGCCGGAATGGAGTAGCGCATGGCTTGCTTCAGGGATGGATCGCCGGTTTTCTCAATCGCTGCTTCGAGAGCAGGGTTGCCGAGTTTGGTTTCAATCTTGACCCATTCCTGCAGCCCCGTGGTGTCCGGGACTTTGAAGCCACGGGCAATGACTTCCTTGCGCTTAGCCAGCAGATCCAGCGCCTTGATGATGGCGATGAACCGGTTGCAGCCGCGGTCGACGGAATATAAGTTGACAAATTCCCAACATTCGCGGGCAAATTTGGAGACCGGCTGGAGATCGTAGGCTTTGATGAAGTTGGGCGCAAAACACTCTTTCTGTTTGATCTCCATCGCGTCAAAAGCACAGCCGTCGGAGTCGACGCAGATCATGTAGTCATGTTTCTTTTCCATGTCCATCAGTGCTTGGGCAGGGTTACTCATGGGGGGTCCTCCTGGTTTTCAATCTTATTTCGAGATGGTGGTTTCAAAGGTCCGGTTCGGGATTGACTCAAGTGTGTTTAAAGTTGCTTAGAACTGATAGGGTGGCAATTTCTTTTCGGCATAGATGGGTTTAAAACGGGCAAACCGCATCAGGCCATTGACCATGGGTACAGTCACGAAGTCTTCGCCAATCAGGGGGCGGGCGTAGTCGAGAAACTCATCGGTGACATCGTTGCGCTCAGCTGTGAGCCAGCTGGTCGGGAACGTGCGCTCAGAGTTGGCAACCTTGGCCAAGTCGACTTTGCCATATTGGACGTTGTACACAGCGCCCGGCTGACGGGTCAGGGTCGACATGTAGCCATTTCCTGACTCCAGCGCAACCAGCACGGCCTGCTGGCCCAGGCGATACGCTTCATCCAGATCAACCGGTGAAGCCAGGTTGATCTGGACCCGCTGGTCTATGCCTGGCACCTGGCCACGTGCTTTGAGCTTATGGGCATTGAGGTAGTTGACGACCGTCTGGCTGACTGTTGTCTGGCTGGCACCAAACTGCGTATGGCCAAAGGAATCTTTGCTTTCACCCAGATCACCGACATCGAGGCCTTCACTGACCACGACCATGGCCCGTCCTGATTTCTGGATCTGGCGATCGACCTGGTCGGCAATTTCCGGCAAACTCAGGCCTGCTTCAGACATGTAGATCAAAAGCGGCATCTCGCGGTTCGGGTCGGCGAGACGGGCGGCCGCAGGAATGTAGCCAATTTTGCGGCCCATGGCCTGCATCACCAGGATCGGGTCGACAGTCGCAGAACCGCGATTCTCTTCGTTGGCGTTCTGGATCAGCGAGGTCCAGTATCTGGCCACACTGCCATATCCCGGGGTGTGGTCGATGATCTGGAATTCAGTATCCCCGACGTCATTGTCGATCGTCTTGGGCACCCCAGTCGCGATCAGTTCATACCCGCTCTGAGCAGCCAGTTGGCTGATCTTGTGGGCGGTGTCCATCGAATCGTTGCCACCAATGTAGAACAGGTAGCCGACATCGTGGGCCTTGAGCACGTCGATGACGCGGTCAAAATCCTGGGGACGGTTGGACTTGAGTTTGTAGCGGCAGGTGCCAATCGCTCCGGCGGAAGGGGTGGTCCGCAGCAGGGCAATTTCGTCGCGGTCCTGGGAACTGAGATTGAGCAGTTCTTCGCGCAGGATTCCTTCGACACCATGGTAACCGGCATAGACGGTGCCGAAGGTATCCGGATTGCTAAGACACGTTTCGATGATGCCGCGCAAGGAATTATTGATGACCGGGGTTGGTCCTCCGGACTGGGAAATGACGACATTTCTGGGTTTGTTCATGATAGCGTCCTCACGATTGTTACAATTTTGCAGGTTGCAAAGCCAGGATGGTTCAATTCGTTGGCAAGACTTCTTATCTCCGGGTTTCCCACTTATCACACCAGACCAGGTCGTTGGGTGTGCCTGCAATCATCTGTTCCACCCAGGCGATCTGTTCCTCATTCAAATAAAATGGTTTCGTCTTCAAATCAACCATGGCAATCTCCTTTTTGTGCAACCAGTAAATTTTTTCTTTGATTCGATTATAAAATCCAAACAACATGCCACCCCGGTGAATCTTGCTCCCGGACTGGCAGATATTGCTGATGAATTGAAACAGCTGTCCGAAAGGGCCAGCTAAGCACGTGTCCGGCTTAAAGCAGGCCTTATGGAGGTGCCGAAGTAAAAAAGACTGCCCTGGGCCGGTTTGCGGCGATACTGGGCAGTCTTTCGAAATTTGCAGGATGGGTTTATCTGGAGGGTTACGTGTAGATTCGTTCCAAGACCTTATCCATGATCTGGGCGGTGAGCAGGGAGGATTCGTGGCTGATGAGGGGCTTTTCTCCGTCGGTGATGCAGCGGCCGAATTGTTCGATCTCAAGCGTGTAATTATTCGGGCAGTCGACGATGACGGTATCCGGCTGGCCTTGGGTCGTCAGTTTGATTTTCGAGGTCCCTTGGAAATTAAACGCCGGACTGACGGACAGGATGCCTTCGCTGCCGATGAGGGTGCACTCATTGCGAGCTTCGGTGCGGAAGGAACAGTAGGATATGGCATCAACCGGGCCTGGGAAGGTCAAGGTCGCCAGGCAGCTTTCATCAACTTGGCTATCGGGACCGATATAGGCACTGGCTTTTACAGAATCAGGCAGGCCGCCCATCAAATGAGCGATCAAATCAATGTTGTAGCAGCCAACATCGTAGGTCGCGCCACCCTTGAGGTCAGATTTAAGCCGGACATTGTCCAGGTCCTGCAGATTGTAGCAAAAATAAGCTTCGATCAGACGGAGATCGCCGATCTGTCCAGACTGGATCAGGGTATCAAGCGTCCGTGTCAGAGGGCTGTGCCGATAGGCAAAGGCTTCCATGAGCAAGACCCCATTCGCGTCGCAAGCCGCCTGCATGGCGATGACTTCAGATGCATTGACACCCAGCGGTTTCTCGCACAGGACATTTTTCTTGGCCGCTGCGGCTTTTTTGACCCATTCAGCGTGCAAACTGTTGGGCAACGGAATATAGACGGCATCAATAGACGGGTCAGAGAGCAGGGCCTCATAGGATGTGTATGAATGCAGTGGCCGGAATTTCTCTTCGAACTGGTGGAGGCGTTCACTGTCGGACCGGCTGGCGATGCCATAAAGAACCGCATTGTCTGCCTGGAGCAAGGCGGGAATGACATGCTTTTCTGCTATGCCCGCACAGCCAAGCACACCCCAGTTGATTTTTTTTGAAGTCATACGGCCCTCCCTGGCTGATTCAGAATAGTTTTTTCAGATTGCCCAGCATGTCACCGGCCTGGTCTAGTGTCAGTTTGGCTTTGATGCCACTGACCAGAGCATTGATCTGGTCATCCGGCAGGTTGATGCCCAGAATGCCTTCCAGAGTCTTGACAGGCTCTTGGGTGAATTGGGTTGCAAGCGATGGATCCGACTTGATTTTGCCGACGATTTCTTCGATTTTTGCCTGGATATCCATGATTAATCCTTTCCGGCGCAACAGCCAAACAGGTGTTTGAGATCCTTGCCCCTTCATTGTAGCACGAATGCAAAGAGGGAACGCCATCGCTTTTTCGACAACCTGATCAACAACGACTCATCAACCCCCAAACAGAATCAGCAAATTATGCTAATAATAGGTCATATTCTGCTAGGCAATTACGCACACGTGTGATAAACTGCGATCATGGACCTAAACCTGAAAGGAGTCTATGATCATGGGCAAAAAAATTCGCATTGGCATGCTCGGTGCCGGACGCATTGGCAAGCTGCACGGGGAAAACCTGGCATACGCCGTACCACAAGCTGAACTGGTGGCTATCGCTGATCCCTTCCTGAATGATTCAATCATCGAATGGGCCAAGGGACTCGGTGTCGAAAACTGCTACAAGGAAGCTGATCCGATCTTTAACGATCCGACCATCGACGCCGTCTTCATCTGTTCTTCGACTGATACCCACGCGGATTACATCATCCAGGCAGCCAAGGCTAAAAAGCATATTTTCTGTGAAAAGCCGATCCATTATGACATCGCCCGGATCCAGGAAGCCCTCGATGCGGTCGAAAAGGCCGGTGTCAAACTGCAGGTTGGTTTTGTCCGCCGTTTTGACCACAACCACAAGGCTGTCCGCGACGCTGTTGCCTCCGGCAAGCTGGGAGCCCCTCATGTCGTCAAAGTCACCTCGCGTGACCCCGGCCCGCCACCAATGGAATACGTCAAAGTCTCCGGCGGCATCTTCATGGACATGATGATCCACGACTTCGACATGGTCCGCTATCTCTCGGGCAGTGAAGTCACCGAAGTGTCCACCTACGGCGGTGTCCTCGTTGACGAGAAATTTGCCGAGTACGACGATGTCGATACCGCGATCGTCATGCTCAAGTTCGAAAATGGCGCCATCGGCGTGATCGACAACAGCCGCAAAGCTGGCTATGGCTATGACCAGCGCACCGAAGTCCATTGTGCTGGCGGCTGCGTCCAGGTCAACAACGATCTCGACAACACCGCGATGATCAGCACAGCTGATGGTGTATCTGTGGCCAAGCCAACCTGGTTCTTCCTCGAGCGCTACAACAACGCCTTCATCGCCGAAGTCAAAGACTTCATCTCTGCGATTGTCAATGACACCGAGGTTCCGGTCAGTGGCATCGATGGCCTGATGCCTGTCCTGATCGCCAAGGCCGCCAAGCTCTCCCTCAAAGAAGGCCGCAGCGTCAAAATCTCCGAAATAACCGCCTGACTTTTTTCAATCTTTTCTCCAACTAGAAAAATCCCCGGCTGGGTGACTCGTCATCCGGCCGGGGAAGATCCCTTAAGTGATTTTCATTCTATTTCAATTACGCACGAGATTGCGAAACTCTCGCGGCGAGTAGCCGATGATTTTACGAAACAACCTGGAAAAATAATTGGCATCCTCGATCCCCACCGCCATGCAGATTTCACCTGTGGGCAAGGCATCGCTTTTGAGGTATTCAATGGCACGGACCATGCGCAACCGGTTGAGGTATTCGACCGGGGGCAAGCCGGTGATTGCTTTGAAAACCGCGCGAAAATGGCTGGGGCTGATGTTGTGTTGCCTGGCAAGTGCTTGGAAATCGATGTGCTCAGTCAGGTTCTCTTCCAGGTAGCGCTGAATCAACGCCACCAGTTCCCGCCGTGGATTGGCTTCTGGTCTGACAGTAGCAAATTGGCGCTGGCGAGCACGGACAATGGTGATCAGGATCAGATTCAGGCATTCCTGCTTGACTTGCTGCCAGGCAAACTGCTGCTCTTGTTGTTCCTCAAGCATGGTCTCCAGCCATTGCTGAATTTTGATGGCATCTGGCACCGACAAATGGATGATGTTCTGCCGGTTGAGGTCAGCCGCAAAGATTGGATTGCCACTTTCCGAGCCGGATAAGTCGCTCAGCAAATCCCCAAACTGGCCTTGCCACCAGTCGGCGATCTGCGGGGGGTAGAACTGGCAATTGTACATGGAGACCGGATTTTCAACCACATACGCATGCTCCTGGTGCGGCGGGACCAGGAACACATCCCCCGGAATCAGTGGCATGGCGAGGTCTTTGTAACGGTGGACGCAGGAGCCTTTCGTGATCAGGACAAATTCCTGGAAATCATGCCGGTGGGACGGAACGGAGTCCATGGTCTGGAACACTTCCACTGCAATCGCACTTTGATCAGACCCTTTGAATGATACATACGGAATCATGCAGATACGCTCCTGAACCGGGGTGATAGCTGCTTTGAACATTGAACATACCCAGTATACAAGGAAAAAGGAGAACGAAGATGAAAATTGGATTTAACGAAGGCTGCGACCGCTATTGTGAAGGACATACCGTCCTCAACGACCTTGAATTCTGCGAAAAAAATGGCTTTGATATGATCGACATCCAGTCGGAATGCCTGGACCGCGACCTGGCAGCCGGCAAAGTCACCCTCGAGCAGCTGGGCGACTGGTTCAAGACCCACAAACTCAAAATGCTCTCCTACAACGCACTGTGCTTTTTCAACATGAAGCAGACCCAGGCTGAAAAAGATGCGGTCATGGCTGAGCTCGACGAGATCATCCGCCGCTGCCAGATCCTCAACTGCAACATGATCGTCGTCGTACCTTCCCAGAACATCACCGTCCATGCAACCCGCGGTGAAATCCTGGCCGATGCCGCAGCTGTGCTCAAAGACATGGTCAAAAAGGTCGAACCCTATGGCATCAAGCTCTCGCTCGAATTCTGCGGCGCTCCCGGCATGACGATCAACCGATTCGAGGATGCCTATGCCGTTGTCCAGGCCGTCGATTCACCGCTGGTTGGTGTGACTCTCGACCAGTACCATTTCCACGCCATGGCTTCCGGCTGGGATGCCCTGGAAAAAGCCGACGGCAAGAAAATCTTCATCTGGCACCTCAACGACATGGAAGACATGCCCTGCGGCGCGGCCTACAACACCGATGAAAAGCGCCTCTGGCCCGGCGATGCTCGCGGCTGCCTCGACCATCAGCGCTACGCTGACACGTTGAAAAAGATCGGCTTCGAAGATGACTGCTGCACCGTCGAAGTCTTCCGACCCGATTATTACCAGCTCAGTCAGGAAGAAAACGTCCGCATCGCTGCCGAAGTCACCAAGGCACATGTGGCAAAATACTGGTAAGTAGATCGCTCAACAGATATCCCGAAATTAAATGAAGGGGCCGTCTCGTCAGTAGAAAGAATCTACTTCTGAGACAGCCCCTTTACATAGCCCGGCGAAGCGGGGTAATCCCATTCAACTGGGCCTGGATTTTCCGTCGCGTCACTTCGATATCATGGTTGTTCTGAACCCGTAGCCAATAGCCCATGGACAGACCAAAATATGTGCAGAGACGCAAATCCGTGTCAGCAGAAATGGACCTTTTTCCTGCGACAATTTCTCCGATGCGCTGAGCCGGAACGCCAATTTCCTTTGCCAGCCGATATTTCGTGATTCCCAGGGGAGCCAGGAATTCTTCATTCAGCAATTCGCCCGGTGTCACAGGATCTAGTAAATGGCTCGTTTGTGTTTGATTCATGAGACTCCTTTCCTCAGTGGTAATCACAGATCTCCACTTCTCTGGGTCCTTGCTTGGTCCACTTGAAGCAGATCCGGTATTGGACGTTGATTCGAATCGAATACTGACCTGCTCGATCCCCCTGAAGCATTTCTAATCGATTGCCTGGAGGAACCCGTAAATCATCAAGGCTGCCTGCCACATCCAGTTGTAATAGTTTGCGCAGTGCGATCCGCTCAAACTGGGCAAATTTCGCCACACGTTCCAGCCGGCTCAACTTTTCTGTGTCTTTGTCAGCATAAGACTGAATCATATATAGATAATAACGTTGTGCGTTATTAACGTCAAGCATTCATACGCTATGGTCTTGAGAAAATCGCTCTTCACGCACTCAGGATCAGGCCATCTTCGACCCGGATGATCCGTTTGGCCTGGGCAGCGATGTGGGGGTCATGAGTGATCATGACGATGGTTTTGCCCTCGGCGTTGAGTTCCTGGAAAAAGCGCAGGATTTCCTGGCCGGTCTTGCTGTCGAGGGCACCGGTCGGTTCGTCAGCCAAGATCAGAGGACAGTTGCCGACCAGGGCCCGGGCGATGGCGACGCGCTGCTGCTGGCCACCGGAGAGCTGGTTGGGCCGGTGATGCCAGCGTTCGCCGAGGCCAACCCTTTCCAGGGTGGCCAGGGCTTTCATTTTGGCGGTGCGGCTGGACTGCCCCTGCAGAAGCAAGGGCAGTTCAACATTGCGCAGGGCATTGTATTTGGCGATCAAATTGAATTTCTGGAAAACAAAACCGATCTTGCGGTTGCGGATCCGGGCGTAGGTGTGGTCGGACTGGCGATGGATGTCCACACCATCGATCGAATACGTGCCACTGTCGATGGTATCGATCAGGCCGATCAAGTTCATCAAGGTCGTTTTCCCGGATCCGGACGGGCCCAGGATGGCGACAAATTCACCTGGTTCGACCGTCAGGGAGACGCCCTTCAGGACTTCGACCCGGCCATCGCCTTTGCCATAGGACTTGTAGATATCTTTCATTTCAATGATCGGTGTCATGTGCGTCATCCTTCCAGGTATTTTAGTCAAAGTCTCAAGCCCTGGGCGGGACAGCCAGGATTTTCTCGATGATCTCAGTGCCTTCTTTGTAGTAGATCTTGAGCTGGGTACCGACTGTGAGATCATCGAGACCGATTTCTTCTTCCACAGGACCGGTGCCGGTTTCACCGGTTTCGCCGGTTGATTCCGAGGGCATGGTCGAACGGACTCGCTGGACGATCACAGTACCAACCGGAATGATGATGGTGGCTGTTTCACCGGAGAATTCTTTGGGCTCGGTCGATGCCGTCTGGCCGCGTCCAGAACCCGGTGTACGGGTGGTCTCTTCCGTGATGGTTTCATCCGCTGCATACAGGCGCAAGGTGACTTCATTGCCGATGATTTCGCTGATTTCACCACTCAGGTCCGAAGGCGTATTCGATCCGGTCGCAGCTGTTTCACCGGCAGCAGTTGTTTCTGCGGAAGCAGCATCGCCAGCAGAGACAGTCGTGGGCGTGGTGGTGGCAGTCGAGCCACTACAGGCAGCAACGGAAACGAGCAGGGACATGGCCAGGAGAATGAGCAAAGATTTTTTCATGATTGTTTTCATGGGAGGATTCCTTTCTTTTTCAATGACAGGTTTTGTTATAAAGCTGGATGGTTATTCGTAATTCAGGGCGTCGATCGGCTTGAGTCCGGACGCTTTGACGGCTGGGTAGAAACCGGAGATGACCCCGGTGACCACTGAGAAGCCAATGCCGAGCAGGATGCCGTCCGCCGAGGCCAGGAAGCTGATCCCAGCCCATTCGAGTGCTGCCGGGGCCAGGTAACTGAGTCCCGCGCCGAGAAGTCCGCCCAGGGCACTGATGAAAATAGCTTCGAGAAGGAATTCGACCAGGATGGTCGAACGGGCGGCACCGATGCTTTTCAAAATGCCAATCTCGCGGGTCCGTTCCTGGACCGCAACCATCAGGACATTCATGATGCCGATGCCACTGACCAGCAGGACGACAGCTGCAACCGCTACCAGCAGCGAGGACATCGTCCGGGCAGTCGCCTGGGCCGATTCGAGGACACTGCCGGCGTCGGTCACGGTGTAGACATCACTGGCACCGATCGTGTCGTCGATGTATTCCTTGATCTCACCGATGGCCAGCTGGACGCTATCGATGTCACTGGCCAGCGCCATGAAAGTGACCTGGGCGGCACTGGACACACCGGATCGGGTCGTGCCAGAGGTGTATTTGATGGCCACATCGTAAGGGATGAAGACCTGGTCATCGGCCGAGGTCGAATCGGCCGAGACCCCCGTGGAGATACCACCGCTGCCACCAATGCGGTCGAGCACGCCGACAACGGTGAACGAAGCGCCTTTGACCAGGATTTTCTGGTCGATCGCTGCTTCGAGGTCGCCTTCAAACAAATAATCCGCGACATTGTATCCCAGGACCGCGTACCTGCTGCGCATCAGGGAGTCCTCGTCCGTGAACAGGCTGCCATACAACGGTTCGATGTGGGTGATGCCGGCATAAGCTTCATTGATGCCCATGACCGTTGCCGTTGTCGAGGTCGAATTGGCAGCGATTTCCGAGGAAGTCCGGGTGCTGACGCCGACCGCCTCGACATGGGGCAGGACCTCAGCCATTTCCAGCGCTTCATCCCTGGTCAGGATTGCAGTGGTGTTGCTGGTGGCACTGCCTCGGGCCCGGGCGATGGTGATGCTCTCAACCGAGAGGCGGCTATACTGGTCGGCGACCTGGGCTTCGCCAGCCTTGCCGATGCCAACCACCAGAATGATGGTGAACGTGCCGATGATGATGCCCAGCGAAGTCAGGAAAACGCGGAATTTGTTGCTGGCAACAGACAGGATCACCGAACGCAGGGTTTCCGAGGGTCTCATCGTTCCAGCCCGCCTGTCACCACTTTTTCTCCAACTGCGAGGCCTTCGATCACTTCACTGACGGTGCCATTGGTCAGGCCACAGGTCACAGCCCGTTCTTCGAGGGTACCGTCCTCTTTCTGGACGGTGACATATTGCTGGGCGTCTTTGATGTAGACAGCTTTGTTGGAGACTAAAAGGACGTCGGGTTTTTCTTTCTTGATGAAGGTGACGAATGTCGTCATACCATCGAGGATGCGGGCATCGGGATCTGTAAAGGTACCGGTCACCAGATAGGTGACAATCCCGGTGCTGTCGATTTTCGGTGTCAGACTGATTTCACTGACTGATCCGGCCTGGTTTTCCAGGGTCAGAGCATCGACCGTGATGCGCATCGTCTGGCCGACTTCGATGCCAGCGATATCGGTCTCAGTGATGTTGGCTGTCACCTGGACCGTCTCTGTCTGGGCAATGGACAGAAGACTGGACGTGCTGCTGGCCGTGGCGGCAGCAACCAGATCCCCCGGCTCGACTGCTACAGATTTCACGATGCCAGAGACAGGGGCTTTGATATCCGTCTGAGAAAGGGTTTCCTGGGCCAGGGCCAGGCGAGCCTTGGCATCCTCGAGGGCAAACTGGGCTGTCGTGACCGCAGCATCCGATTGCCTGAGGTAATCGACTTTCAGTTTCTGAATGTCATAATTCTGGCTGTATTCGGTATAGATGGCTGGATCATTGGCAAGATCCGCCTGGGCCTCGAGATAGGCGCGCTCAATCGGAACCAGTTTCTGCTGTTCGAGCGCCAGGTTGTAATCCCGGGTTTTGATGGCCTCATCAAGAGCGACTTGCGCCTTGTCGATTGCCAGCTCATTGGCCGAGGTCGAATTTTCGTCGTAAGCTTCCTCAGCCTGCTCCAGGGCGATTTCAGCACTGGTGACCGACAGGTCGGAATTTTTCATGTATTCGATTTTGAGAATCTGCTGGTTATAATCCTCGATTGCCTTGTAGCGCGAGTCGTAGATCTCCCGTTCCAGGGAAACCAGTTTGACTTCTTCGGAGGTGATGGTGTATGTCCGCTGGAGTCTGGCCTCGTTCAGGCTTTCTTCGGCTTTTTTGACATCGAGCTCAGCAGCAGTCACTGCAGCTTCCAGGTCACCTGTTTCAAGCCGGGCAAGGCTTTCGCCAGCAGCAACCATTTGTCCCGGCTGCACGAGCACTTCTGCAATCGTCCCTGCGATGGGTGACTGGATCTCTGCCGAGGGAATGACCACTCGGCCATCGGCATACTGGCCGATCAGGAGATCGCCTGTTTTGACTGCCTGAACACTGATTTTGGGAGCTTCACTTTCGTCACTCGAACTGCAGGCCGTCCCTGCCAGCAGCAAAGCCAGAACCAGGCTCAAGATCAGGGCTGTTTTAATGGGTCGTTTCATAAAAACCTCCATGCCGGCGCATTCGCGGCGGCTCAAAAATGAATTAAAA
>CAZGSR010000009.1:0-68859 GCA_964528645.1 uncultured Mageeibacillus sp.
TCAAGCAACAAGAAATCTTGCGCTTGACAGCGCAACATAATAATACTAGGAGAAAGAAACATGAGCTACCATGCCCAGTGGCTGTCAAAGATCGAGGACAGCTCTAATCCGACCGAATACCAGGCTTTTGTTGAGCGTTACTACACACTCGAAAAGGACGCCTATGACCAGATTTTCTTAGCTGGCCAGGACACCGTCCAGGGCAAGGCAGATGAGATGGCCCGCACCCTCGGCTTTGGCAAGGACATGGTGGTCTACCTGGGTTTTCTCGATGGCATCAATTCCTGCCTGCAGGAAGAATTGGATCTGGAATCGGTCGAGGCTGACACCGAGCTGACACTCAAGATCGATTTCGAGAAGCTGTACTGGAAAATGCATGAGGTCAAGGCCGACTGGCTCTATTCGCTCGAGAGCTGGGACAATGTCCTCAGCAGTGAGCGGCGCAACGAGCTGGCCAAATCCTACCGCCAGTCCAAGATTGTCCGCCATGAGAAGATCGGCCGCAACGATCCCTGCCCCTGTGGCAGCGGCAAAAAGTACAAAGCCTGCTGCGGAAAAAACGCATGAACGCGTCGGTGCGCCAGCTCTACCGCAACACCGCTGAGTATGCCGGCCAGTCCGTAACGGTTTCGGGCTGGGTGCGTACGATTCGCGACCAGAAGCAGTTTGGCTTCATCAGCCTCAATGACGGCACGTTTTTCCTCCCGCTCCAGGTCGTGTTCACCCGGGACAATCTGGCCAATTATGACCAGATCGCCCGGACTGGCAACGGCGCAGCCTTGGTTGTGACCGGCCAGCTGGCTCTGACGCCGGGTGCCAAGCAACCGTTTGAGCTGCAGGCGGAAAGGGTCGAGATCGAGGGGGACTGTCCGCCGGATTACCCGCTCCAGCCCAAGCGCCATTCCCCCGAGTTCCTGCGCACCATCGCCCACCTGCGCCCGCGTACCAATCTGCTGTCAGCAGCGTTCCGGGTCCGTTCGGTAGCCGCCTTTGCCATCCACCAATTCTTCAATGAACGAGATTTTGTCTATGTCCATACACCGATCATCACCGGCAGTGACGCCGAAGGCGCCGGCCAGATGTTTTCGGTCACAACCCTGGATATTGGCCAGCCCCCTCGCGCAGAGAATGGCTCGATCGATTTCGGCGAGGACTTCTTCGGCAAGAAAACCAGCCTGACAGTCAGCGGCCAATTGTCCGGTGAAACCTTTGCCATGGCGTTCAAGAACATCTACACCTTCGGTCCGACATTCCGGGCGGAGAAGTCAAACACGGTCAAGCATGCGGCCGAGTTCTGGATGATCGAGCCTGAAATCGCCTTTGCTGATTTAAATGATGACATGGCCCTGGCTGAAGACCTGATCAAGTTCATCATCCGCCAGGTGATCGCCCAATGCCCGGAAGAAATGGCCTTTTTCAACGAATTTGTCGACAAGGGCCTGCTTAACCGCCTGCACAACGTCATTGATAATGAATTTGGTGTCGTCACCTACACAGACGCGATCGGACTGCTGGAAAAAGCCCCAGTCCAGTTCGAGTATCCAGTCAGCTGGGGCTGCGACCTGCAGACCGAGCATGAGCGCTATCTGACCGAGACGGTTTTTCAGAAGCCGATCTTTGTCATAAACTATCCCAAGCAGATCAAAGCTTTCTACATGAAATTAAACGAGGACAACCGTACGGTTGCTGCAATGGACTGCCTGGTGCCGGGGATCGGCGAGATCATCGGTGGCAGCCAGCGCGAAGACAATTACGACAAGCTCAAGGCCCGGATCGAAGAGCTGGGCATGGCCGCCGAGGACTACGACTGGTACCTCGACTTGCGCCGTTTCGGTTCTGCCCGTCACGCCGGATTCGGCCTCGGTTTTGAGCGCCTGATCATGTACCTGACTGGCATCGCCAACATCCGCGATGTCATTCCTTATCCCCGCACGACGGGATCGGCCGAGTTCTGATGTCGGACTCGAAGGTGCCTTTCATCCTCGGATCCGCTTCGCCCCGGCGCCGCGAGCTTCTGGCCCGACTGGTGCCGGCGGATGCGATCGAGGTGAGCCCGGTCGATCTGGATGAAGCCACCCTGGTCGCAGGCTGGCTCAGCCAGCATCCGGGTTCGCGCCTCGGACTCAGTTCGATCTGGGCAGCCAGGATCGCCCGCGACCTCGCCGAGGCCAAGATGGCTGCGCTGGTTGAAAGCCGGAGCCAGGCACAGTCCGCCATTCAGGCGACAGAACAAAGGGCTCCATCTGGAGCTGAGGTGCTGGTGACAGCCGATACGATTGTTGTCCTCGGTGACCAGATCCTGGGCAAGCCAGCCGATGCAGCCGAGGCGCGGCGCATGCTGCAAAACCTGTCCGGTCGCGAACACACGGTCTTGACAGGACTGTGTATCCGGGTCGAAGGACATGGCACAGCACAGCAGTTTTCGGCTGCTGAACAGACGCAAGTGACTTTTGCCGACCTGGCTCCAGCCCAGATCGACTGGTACATCCAGACGGGTGAACCTTTTGACAAGGCAGGGGCCTACGGGATCCAGGGCTTTGGCAGCGTCCTGGTCAAAACCATCCAAGGCTGCTACTACAATGTTGTCGGATTGCCGATCCACCGGTTGCTTGTCCTTTTAGAACAGGCTCGGACGGCGCTTGATTTCAATTCTGAATCATTTCATCTCCTGCCCTGGTGATCGGCTGTCCCTTGCAGTGCAAAGGGGGAGTATGAAATGTCCAATTCCAATCGCCTGACCATGAAATCGATCCCCGTCGCCGACCGGCCGACGGAAAAGCTCAGTCGCCTCGGTGGCAGTGCTTTGTCCGATGCCGAGCTTCTGGCGATCATTATCCGCAGCGGCACGGTCCAGGAATCCGCCCTGTCTGTCTGCCAGCGCCTGCTGGCCGGGGAGGGAGGAGCCGATGACGCAACCAGCGGGCTACGTGTCTTGCTGGACAAGAACCTTGAGGAATTGAAAGCCGTGCCTGGGATTGGCCCGGTCCGGGCTGCCCAGATCAAGGCGGCGCTCGAGCTGGGCAATCGCCTGCAAAGCCAGGGCCATCCTGCCAGCCGTCCGACCGTGCGCGTACCGGAAGATGCGATCCAGGCACTCGAAAGTGAAATGCGTTTCCTGCCGCGCGAAGAATTCCGCGCCATTTTGCTCGACATTCGCAACCGGATCATCCGGATCAGCTCGATCTCAGCTGGCTCGCTCAACGCAGCGATTGTCCATCCGCGCGACTTGTTCCGCGATGCTGTCAAGTCCAATGCAGCCGCCCTGATCCTGGCGCATAATCACCCCAGTGGCGATTGCACCCCGAGCCAGGAAGACATCGATGCGACGGTGCGCTTCATGGAGATGGGCAAACTGATGGGTGTCCGGATTGTCGACCATATTGTCATCGCCCAGGGTGGATCGGTCAGCATGCGCCAGCTCGGCCTGATTTGATACCCGCGCAGATTTGCGCTATCATGATGCAGAAATTTGCTTGTTATAACACGGAATTTGAGGATACTGGATGCCCAGAAACAACCGCAGCCCCCTTTACTTCATTGTCATTGTGACGATCAGCCTGGTCGTCCTGGTCATTGTGTCCTCGTTTCCGGGCAATTTCCTGAACCAGCTGAGCAGTCCCTTTTCTGTGGTCCTGGAACCGGTCCAGAAAAGTGTCCTGACTGTGACCGAGCTGATCCGCACTGGATCTTCAGCCGTGTTCGAGGGTGCCCGGATCCGCAGTGAAAATGAAGCGCTTCGACTCGAAAACGCCACCCTCAGAAACCAGGTGACCCAGCTCGAAGAAGCCGGACGCCAATACGCAGAACTCAAGACAGCCTTGCAGCTCAAGGACAAGTATGACCGCTATGAAATCATCGGCGGCCGCCTGATGACCCGCGAAATCGGCGCCTGGTTCGATGTGTTCCGGATCGACATCGGGATTTCCGACGGCCTTTCAGTCAGTGAGACGGAATCATTTGCCGTGGTCGATGCCCAGTCCCGTCTCGTAGGACGGATCCTGTCCACCGATGCGACGTCAGCCAAGATCCTGCCGGTCATCCACGAAGGATTTGCCGTCAGCGGCAAAATCGACTCTGTCAATGGCGACCTGCTCCGGGTGCGCGGTGATTATGACCTGAAAGACGAGGGGCTGTGCATGGTCGACCAGATCCCGATGACTGCCAGCCTCCATGTCGGAGATGTCCTCGTGACCAGTGGCCTGGGCGGCATTTTCCCGGCTGGGATTGAAATCGGCGAAATCATCGAGATCCGGGAGGCCCTGTCGGTCCAGAACCGCCAGGCCATCCTCAGACCATCCGTTGACATGCAGAATGTGTCGGTTGTCTTTGTCATGAAAGGCCAGTAACGATGCGGACGCAACAGCCGCTGGCCCGGCCAATCCTGATCTATACCACCTATATCCTTGTTTTCGCCATCCTCCAGGTGACTGTGCTGCCGGAGGTGACATTTCTCAAAGTCCGGCCCGACCTGACCCTGGTCCTGGCCATCCTGACGGGCTATCTGTTTGGCCGGATCGATGGCCTGTTCCTCGGCCTGGCAGCAGGATTCTTGCGTGATGTGCTGGCTGGCCGGGCCCTTGGCCTGGGCATGCTGCTCCTGATGTATGCCGCACTGGCATCCCATTACCTGCTGAGGGATTTCTTCCGGCGCAAGACCTGGATGGGCCTGGTCCAGATCTTCCTGGTCACGTTGCTCTATGAGCTGGCGCTGGTCTTACTAAGCTGGTTCTTCCCGATGCTGCCTGACCAGGTGCCGCCTTTTAGCCAGATGATGACTCGCCTGGCCACAACGATGCCGCTCCAGGGTCTGGCCAATGTGGCTGTGGGCGTACCAACGCTACTGCTGTTGCGGTACAAGGGTCCTTACGATCCCAGGGTGCTGAGCGAAGATCTCGATGATGGTTCGACGGGAGAAGGCAAATGGCGCCTGATCTGAAAAACGAAAGCTATTTCACCTTTGACAAGAACGCCCAGCCGGAGCGTTTCCGCTCCGATGCCCAAGACCGGCCGAGCCTTAGAGTCTACAAGGCACTGAGCAGCCGCTACGCCGTGCTGGCCATTGTCTTTATCCTGGCGGGCGCCCTGATTTTCTACAATACGGCAGCTCTGCAGCTCAACGCTTCTTCAGTGGCCGGTATCGCCGAATCCAGCGGTATTTCCCGCCAGATGACCGTCCATGCGCCGCGGGGTGACATTCTGGACATCAATGGCATACCGCTGGCCTATTCCCGGCCCGTGTCTGTCTTGTACCTGACTTATGCCGGCCTTGATAACGAGGCCTTGAATGCCATGCTGCTCGACCTGGCCCGCGTCCTGGACAACCATCAGATCGAGTGGACGAGCAAGCTGACCACTTACCTGGATTTTTCGCCGGAGCAAGGTCCATTCTTTGCCCGGGAATGGGAGGCCACCCGGTTCTGGCAGGCAGACCAGTATCTGCTCGGGCTGAAAGAACCAGCCAGTGGCCAGCTGTCGGACTACACCAATGACCTGGTCAAAAACTCGGCAGAGGATTTGTTCGAATATTTCCTCTACAACCGTTTCCGGATCGAAGACCCTGAGCAGCCGCGCCGCTACAGCGACGCAGAGGCGTATTCGATCATGAAGCTGCGCTACACCCTGATGCAGAACAACTGGCTGTTCACCAACGGGACACCACTGGAGATCGCCAGAAACATCAGCCAGGAAGTCATCAGTCTGGTCAATGAGCAGAATTTCCGCTTCCGCGGGGTGGTGATCGGACAGGATTCCACCCGGTCCTATGCCACGGAAGCCAGTCTGGCCAGCCACATCATCGGTTATTCCGGCCGCATTTCTTCGAGCCAGTATGAGGAACTCAAGCCTCTGGGCTATGCTCCGGATGCCATGGTCGGCCAGGCAGGGATTGAGCAGATTGCCGAGCGATATCTTTCCGGCCGCGATGGCGTCAAGCCCTACAACATCTGGTCGGTGGCCAATGAGGAAGGGACCTTTTTCTCGGAATCGATCGGCAAGGATCCGGTCCCGGGCTACGATGTCCGCCTGACGCTGGACATGCCTCTGCAAAAAGTCGCCCAGGAATCATTGGCCCAGACCATTGCTGACATCCGTGCCAATAAGACAGCCCAGAATTTTGGTGATGCCAATGCCGGCGCAGTCGTCATGCTCGATGTCCGGACAGGTGCCGTCCTGGCCATGGCCAGCTACCCTTATTACGACCCGAATGATTTCATCCTCCAGCTGACCGACGAGGCTGCCGCTGACCGTGTCGAGACCTATCTGACGGACAATGTCGAAAAGCCAATGCTCAACCGGGCGATCCAGGAGATCTATGCTCCGGGTTCCACGTTCAAGCCGGCAACCGCTGTTGCAGCCTTGGAATCTGGCGCCATCACGCCGTTTTCCAACACGATCCGCTGTGTCGGGACCGAAAGTTTTGCCAACTGGACCTGGCGCTGCCTGGAATACCCGCGAGGTGGACATGGTGACCTGACCTTGAGCCGGGGTATGGCCACGTCCTGTAACATGTATTTCTACCATCTCGGTCTTTTGACCGGGATCGATGCGATCGACCAGTGGGCCGGGATCCTTGGCCTGGGTGAACTGACTGGCATCGACCTGCCCGGAGAAGCACGTGGCTACCGCTCAGGACGGGAGACCAAGCAGCTCTTGCGCAGCAACCCGTCCGACCAGACCTGGTACCCGGCCGACACCTGCCAGACAGCGATCGGGCAGTTTGACAACAGTTATACCGTCATCCAGCTGGCCACCTACACCGCTGCCCTGGCGACAGGCAAGAAAGTGACGCCCCATCTGATCGACTCGATCACCACCTCCGAAGGGATCCTGGTCAAGGATTCGTCAGATCTGGTCCCTGTAGACCTCGGGATCTCATCTGCCACTCTGACTGCTGTCCGGGAAGCAATGGTTGCAGTCACCACCGATATTGAAGGCACGGCCAGGATTTTCAAGGATTTCCCGGTAGCGGTCGCGGCCAAGACGGGTACAGCGGAAACGGGCTTCGAAGACTTTTCATCCTCCAACGGCCTGTTCATTGCCTATGCGCCGGCTGATCATCCACAGGTCGCCATCGCCCAGATCGTTGAGCGCGGCGCCTGGGGTTCGAATACGATCGGTATTGCCAAGAATCTGTTTGAAGCGTATTTCGGTTTTGAGAGCGCGAAATAAGTATTTACGGCCCGTTCACATTTTACCCTTGTATCCCTTGTGAATGATCGATAGAATATAACCACAAATTATGCAATGTTTGGGATATGTTCAACATTCATATGATAGATGGGGGAACCAACCGTGAACATCGTCCTGTTGGCCGATAATCCGAAAAATGAATTACTTGTCAATTTCTGCATCGCCTACAGCCAGATTCTGGGTCGGCATCAGATGTTTTCACTTTTCAATACTGCGCGCCTGATCCATGATGCGACCAGGCTCCAGGTTGAGGCTCTGTCGACCGAGATTGCCAGCAGCTTTGACCAGCTGGCCAGCCGGGTCATGTACAATGAGATCGACGCTGTCATCTATTTACGCGATCCGCTCCGCAGCAGCTATGACGCACCGAATGCCTTGTTGCGGGAATGCGATAAGCACGCCATCCCTTTTGCGACGAATATCGCGACCGCGGAGATCCTCGTCCTGGCTATAGACCGCGGCGATCTGGACTGGCGCGAACTGGTCCGCTGATCGATGCGAGCCTTGCTGCAGCGTGTCCGCTCCGCTTCGGTCGAGATCGAGGGCGAGCGGACTGTTTCCATTGGACCCGGCTTACTGGTTTTTCTGGGAGTTACCCACAGTGACGGACCAGACGATCTCACCTGGCTGGCTGGAAAGGTCAGCCGCCTCAGGATTTTCGAAGATGAAAACGGCAAGATGAACCGTTCCGTGACCGAAAGTGGCGGCACGGTGCTTGTTGTCTCCCAGTTCACCCTGTATGCCGACACCCGGCGCGGCAACCGGCCTGGATTCGACCAGGCGGCCCGTCCCGACCTGGCCAATCCTCTTTACGAGTCATTCTGCGCCGCGCTGCGCGACCTGGGCCTATTGGTGGCAACAGGGCGCTTTGCCGCCGACATGCAGGTCCACCTGCAAAACGATGGACCGGTCACGATCCTGCTCGACAGTTCCGAACGCAAGGCGAGCCGCCACCAGCGAGCCGAGGAGGCGCCATGAAAATCATAGACCAGGCAGGTCTTGCCATCCACCTGCTGCCGGACGGCCCCTTGCAGACCAATGCTTACTGGATCGACACCGGTACGGTATCGTGTCTGATCGATCCCATCCTGGATCCCAGGAACCGGCCGGAGGGTGCCACGCGCCTCAACCTGATCCTGGCGACACATGGCCATTTCGACCACATCGGCGGCTGTGACGACTGGCGGTCCCTGTCCTCAGCCAAATTGGCCATCCATAGTGACGAAGCTGGCTACCTGCCCGATGCCAAACTCAATGGATCGCTCTTTTTTGGCGCTGCAGCAGACTATTTCCCAGCGGAGATCCTTCTCCATGACCAGCAGGTCATCCAGTTGGACAGCCGGACGAGTCTGCTCGTGATCCACACCCCGGGGCACACGCCAGGCGGGGTCTGCCTGCTCGTGCTCCAGGACCAGCAAGCCCGGGCTTTGCTCACAGGGGACACCTTGTTTGCCGGCACGGTGGGACGGGTCGACTTGCCCGGTGGCCAGGCCGCACAGCTGATGGCGTCACTCGACCGGCTGGTCCGGATCTCAGAAATCTATGGCCAGGATGTACCTGTTTTACCCGGACACGGCTCAGACACGACACTGCGCGAAGAGCTGCGCTCCAATCCTTTCCTGACCGGGAAGGCCCGTTTCAAGTAGCTTTGCAATTTCAACCACAGGGTGGTATCATAGGCCAAACGCAATGATCGAGAGAGTAGGCGGACGATTATTTTGGACCCCAGAGAGGGCACAGCCACAGGCTGCAAGCTGGCCCGGTTCCAGACCCGCTGAAGTTCACTCGGGAGCAGCTGTCCTGAACGACTGGCCCTTGATGGTCGTCTGGTAGGGATAGCCGGGTCGCTCCGTTAACAGCGATTTTAGAGTGCCAGGGGCCAGATGCGATCGAAGCTGGTCTGTGGAATTCGGGTGGTACCGCGGTTTTTCCGTCCCGTTGCAGGGGCGGATTTTTTCATTTTTCGGCACTCCGAGGGAGTGCCCAGGAGGTCAGTTATGTCAGATTTAAAACAAGAACTTGCTCGCCTGCGCCATTCGTTTGACGAGGCGATCGGCGTGGTCCAGGGCCATTCGAGCCAGGCAGTCGAGCAACTGCGCGTCCAGTTCCTCGGCAAAAAAGGCGAGCTGACGTCGGTTCTGCGCGCCATGGGCTCGCTGCCAGCCGACGAGCGCCCGGCGGTCGGCCAGTTGGCCAATCAGGTGCGCGAGCACATGGAATCTGGCCTCGAGGGTCTGCTGCAGACGATCAAAGCCAATGAACGCGAGCTGCGCCTCAAACTCGACCGGATCGATGTGACGCTGCCGGGCCAGCGTTTGCCCCAGGGGACGCGCCACCCCCTGACCAAGGTCATCGACGAAATCTGCAATGTCTTCGTTGGCATGGGCTTTTCGATCGCCGAAGGTCCGGAAGTCGAGCTCGATGAATACAATTTCGAATTGCTGCGGATCCCGGAGGGCCATCCCGCGCGCGACACGCAAGACACCTTCTACATCACGGACAACATGGTCCTGCGCACCCAGACATCGCCGGTCCAGATCCGGGTCATGAAAGAGCAAAAACCGCCGATCAAGATCGTCTGCCCGGGCAAGGTCTACCGCTCCGATGCCCTGGATGCGACCCATTCACCGATCTTCCACCAGATCGAAGGCCTCGTCGTCGACCACGGCGTCACCATGGGTGACCTGGTCGGATCACTGCAATTGTTTGCCCGCCAGATCTTTGGCGAAAAAACCGAAATTCGCCTGCGGCCCCATCATTTCCCGTTTACGGAACCGAGCTGCGAGGTCGACATCACCTGCTGGAGCTGCGGTGGCACGGGCTGTCGGACCTGCAAGGGCGAAGGCTGGATCGAGGTGCTCGGTGCCGGCATGGTCCATCCCGGTGTCCTGAGAAACTGCGGCATCGATCCGGACGTCTACAGCGGCTTTGCCTTTGGCATCGGCGTCGAACGGACCGCGATGGGCCGCTATGGCATCGATGACATCCGCAATTTCTATGAAAACGACCTGCGCTTCCTGCGCCAGTTCCGTTAATCGGGGAGGAAGAAGACTGCTATGAAAGTATCAATCGAATGGCTCAAGCAATACACCCCGGTCGATCTGCCGGTCAAAATGCTCACCGAAGGTCTGACGATGTCTGGTTCGAAAGTCGAAGGCGTCGAGGAACTCTTCTCCGACATCACCCGGGTGGTGACGGGCCGGATCACGAAAATCGAGCGCCATCCGGGCGCTGACAAACTGCAGGTTTGCCAGGTCGATATCGGTTCCGAGACGCTGCAGATCATCACGGCGGCCACCAATGTGTTCGAAGGCGCTGTCATCCCGGTCGCCCTCGATGGCTCGACCCTGGCCAAGGGCCTCAAGATCAAGTCAGGCAAGCTGCGCGGCGAGCTGTCGCAGGGCATGATGTGCTCGATCGAGGAGCTCGGCCTGACCGGCGCCGATTTCCCGTCCGGCGCGGTGCATGGGATTTTCATCCTGCCGGATACGACACCATTGGGGCAGGACATTCTGGATGCTCTGAACATTCGTGACACCGTGATCGAATTCGAAATCACCTCCAATCGTGTCGACTGCTTTGCCGTCGAAGGTCTGGCTCGCGAAACAGCCGTGACGTTTGACCTGCCTTTCACTGAGGTCAGGCCCGTTGTCGAGGCGAAAAGTCCGCGCCAGTCCCAAGATCTGGCCAGTGTCGATATCACGGCCCCTGACTTGTGCTATCGCTATGTCGGCCGGGTGGTGGAGAATGTCCGCGTCGAAACCTCGCCCGACTGGCTGCGCCGCCGCCTGCGCTGTGCCGGTATCCGGCCGATCAACAACATCGTCGACATCACAAACTACGTCATGCTCGAGCTGGGCCAGCCGATGCATGCCTTTGACCTCGACCAGGTCGCCGGCCGCTCGATCATCGTGCGCCGGGCCGCCCCGGGTGAAGTCCTGCGCACGCTCGACAGCGTCGATCGCACCCTCGATGACCAGATGCTGGTCATCGCTGACCGGGACCGTGCCGTGGCCCTGGCCGGTGTTATGGGTGCCGAGAATTCCGAGATCACAGCCGGCACGACGACGATCCTGCTGGAATCGGCAACCTTCAATGCCCAGGCGGTGCGCCGGGCTGCCAAGCTGGTCGGACTGCGCACCGATGCCTCGTCCCGTTTTGAGAAAGGCCTCGATGTCTACAATGCCAGCCGCGCAATCGACCGGGCCTGTGAGCTGATCGAGCAACTCGGCTGTGGCGACGTGCTCCAGGGCCGGATCGATGCCTGGCCCGTCCATCCGGAAGCCGTCACCCTGCTGTGCCGGCCAGCGGTCGTCAATACATTCCTCGGCACGGCATTGGCCGCACAGGACATGAGCTCGATCCTGACCCGCCTCGGCTGCATCGTGACAGAGGTGTCCGGCGACCTCAGTGTCCAGGTGCCCAGTTTCCGGCCCGACCTCGAGAGCGAAGCCGACCTGGCTGAGGAAATCGCCCGTATCTATGGCTACAACAAGATCGAACCGACCTTGCTGTCCGGCAAACAGACCACACTCGGCGGTCGCACACCGAGCCAGAAAGCACTCGAGAAAATCAAGGACCTGATGATCGGCCAAGGCTTCTTTGAGGCTTGCACCTATTCCTTTGAAAGTCCGCGCGAACTCGACAAGCTGTTGCTGCCAGAAAACCATCCCCTGCGCCAGGTGGTCACGATCCAGAATCCACTCGGCGAAGATTATTCGATCATGCGCCCCTCGATGGTGCCCAGCCTGCTGGAAATGGCTTCGACCAACTGGAACCGCTCCGTCGACGAAGGGCGCCTGTTCGAGCTGGCCTACACCTACCAGCCCAGACAAGTGCCGATGACGGAGCTGCCAGATGAAAAACTGCACCTCGCAGCGGTCTTGTTTGACGAGACTCAGAAAGGCAAAGGGGCGGCCAATTTCCTGGCCATGAAAGGCGTCATCGAAGAAGTCTTTCTCCACTTGGGCCTGAACGACGTGACCTTCCAACGGGCGGAAGAGACGCCGTGGCTCCATCCGGGCCAGAGTGCCCAGATCCGGATCGGCCAGGACATCGCAGGTACCATCGGCGTCGTCCATCCCGATGTGGCGGAACGCTTTGCCGCTCCTTCGGGCACCGTGCTGCTCGACCTGCTCGCTGACGTCGTGCTTTCGCGCCGCAGCGACAAACGGGAGTACCAGCCACTGCCCAAGTTCCCGGCCGTGACCCGTGACCTCGCCCTGCTCGTTGACAACGACATCCTCGTGGCCGACCTTCAGGACGCGATCCGGTCCTCCGGTGGCAAAAACCTCGAGTCGGTCCGCTTGTTTGATGTCTACAGCGGCAAGCAAGTGCCGGAAGGGAAGAAGTCGATCGCATTCAGCCTCGTCTTCCGCTCCGCTGAAAAGACCCTCAGCGATGATGAAATCACCCCGGCGATCAAGAAAATCCTGAAAAAACTGGAGGCGGATTTTGCCGCCCAGCTGCGAGAATGATTTTTCTTGCATAAATATTTAGATTGCTGTATAAAATAATTTTGATTATAAAATATCCTTGAAAAAGGAAAGAATGGAGAACATGACATGAAATTCACCACACGTTTAGCTGCTCTCGTTCTTGTTCTGGCCCTGGCCTTCTCAATGGCTGCCTGTGCCGCAGCAGAAGTCAAAATCGCCACCAAGGCTGATCTCGATGGCAAAGTGATCGGTACCCAGCTCGGGACCACCGGTGACACCATCGCCAATGAACAAGTCAAAGCCAAATCAGTCGAAGCCTTCAAACTCTTCGTCGATGCCGTCCAGTCCCTGAAGCAGAAAAAGGTTGACGCCGTCATCATGGACCGCTTCACCGCGGAAGTCTTCACCAAGCAGAATACCGACCTCGAAATCGTCACGGTTGGCTTCGATGCCGAAGAATACGCCATCGCCGTGGACAAGGGCAACAGCGAGCTGCTGGCCAAAGTCAATGAAGTCCTGGCTGAAATGAAGGCCAATGGCGCCCTCGAAGCGTCGGTCAATGCCCATGCGGATGAGTCCGGTAGCCTGCCGGACCTCAATGTTGGTGCTGCCGGTGGCAAGCTGGTCATGGGCACGAGCGCTGGCTTCCCGCCGTTTGAATACCTCGATGACAAGAACCAGGTCGTCGGTGTCGACGTCGACATCATGGCCGCCGTTGCCAAGAAGCTCGACATGGAGCTGGTGGTCGAGAACATGGACTTTGACGGCCTGATCCCGGCCCTCAATGGCGGCAAGATCGTAGCCATCGCTGCCGGCATGACCGTGACCGACGAGCGCAAAGTCAATGTCGATTTCTCGGAAACCTACTTTGACGCTTCCCAGGTGGTCGTTGTCCGCAAAGCCCAGTAATCGTTCGAACAATCCATTGGGCCGGTCCGGGCAGATCCTGCCGGACCGGCCTCTTTTTACAGATCAGGAGGCGGTGTACCATGCCATCGGACCAGATCAAGTACAAACGCTGGGGTGTCACCCTGACCCTCGCAGGCCTCGCTCTGGTGGCGGCCATTTCTGTGCTGGTTGCTTTCCAGGACCAGCTGGGAATCCAGTCGGCGCTGCTCCAGACACTTCAGACCAATTTTTATAACGATTTCATCAAGGCCGACCGCTACCTGCTCCTGGTCAATGGTCTTTTGGTCACGCTCCAGATCACGGTATTTTCCGTTATAGCCGGCACCTTCATCGGCCTCTTTCTGGCCCTGGTCAAGGTGCTCGAGGGCAACGGCAAATACATCTTCTTTCTGACCCGTTTTACCAACATCTACCTGACGGTCATCCGCGGCACACCAGTGGTTGTCCAGCTGATGATCATCTATTATGGGATTTTTGCCTCGGTCAACATCGACAAGATCTTTGTCGCGATCCTGGCTTTTTCGATCAATAGCGGCGCCTATGTCGCTGAGATTATTCGCGCTGGCATCCTGGCGGTCGATCGCGGCCAGATGGAAGCAGGCCGGACGCTGGGCTTGCCCTATGCCACCACAATGAAAAAGATCATTTTACCCCAGGCCTTTAAAAACATCCTGCCGGCTCTGTTCAACGAATTGATCACCCTTTTGAAGGAAACATCCGTGGCTGCCTTCATTGCAGTGGCTGATCTGACCCGTTCTGGTGACATGATCCGTGCCAAGACGTATGACCCGTTCCTGCCGCTCTTTGCCGTAGCCGTCATTTACCTGGTCCTGGTTGTTGGTCTGACCCAACTGGTGGGCCGTCTGGAAAGGAGACTCCGCCGCAGTGATAACCGTTAAAAATCTATTCAAGGATTTCGGCGAGGTCAAGGTCCTCAAGGATATCTGTGCCACCATCAACGAGGGAGAGAAAATCGCCGTGATCGGGCCTTCCGGCTCGGGTAAAAGCACCTTTCTGCGCTGTCTGAACATGCTCGACTTGCCGACTGCCGGCACGATCATCGTCGATGGCCAGGAAATCACGGCCCCCGGTGTGGATCTGAACAAAGTCCGGGCCAAAATGGGCATGGTCTTCCAGCATTTCAATTTGTTCCCGCACTTGACGGTGCTGGAGAACATCACGCTGGCACCGACGACACTCGGCCTGATGACCGCCGAGCAGGCGAAGGACAAGGCCTATGCCTTGCTCGACCGGGTTGGTCTGAGGGAAAAAGCCGATGTCTACCCGATCAAATTGTCCGGCGGCCAGAAGCAGCGCATCGCCATCGCCCGCGCCCTGGCGATGAATCCGGAGATCATGCTCTTTGACGAACCGACCTCGGCGCTCGATCCGGAAATGATTGGCGAGGTGCTCGATGTCATGCAGGAGCTGGCCGAGGAAGGCATGACCATGGTGGTCGTGACTCACGAAATGGGCTTTGCCCGCCGGGTCGCGAACCGAGTGCTTTTCATGGACGAAGGCCGGATCGCCGAGGAAGGCTCACCAAAAGACATCTTCGAAAATCCGCAGAATCCACGCACCAAAGAGTTTTTGTCGAAGGTGCTCACCCACTGAAGCGGGGCTAAAACCGGCTGGCCGAGCCGGTCTTGCGTTTTGACTGCTCGCAGCCCCTGTCGAATTTGGTCGCGTTTTGACGCACGAATCCCCCCTTTTGATCTCACACCCTCTGGTACGCTAGGCACCAGGGGGTGTTTTGTCATGGCACAGAGTTTACAGGCCGCACTGGTGGTTCCCGTCGTCCTCTCAGCGCTGGCCGGGATGACAGGTCTGATCTTGCCCGTCCTGAAAACACAGGAGCAGGCTGCGCGGCAGTGTGTGATCGAGCAGCACGACCAGCTGACATTGGAGTCCCTTTACCAGATCCCTGTGGCTGAACGCACAGCCCTGCTGACCAGCCCGCAACAAGTGGTTGCCTGGCTGGCCCTGGCCGAAGACATCATCGGCCTGATCGAACGGTGAGTGGAGGGTATTATGCTGATCTCGATGCGGCGACAATGTGGTGCGCTCAGCCTGCTTCTGATCGTCATCATCCTGCCGCTGCTTTTGGTATTTGCCACTGGACTGGGTATTGCCCGGCGTTTCAACGATGAGGCTTATCTGGTCCGGGCGATGCGACAGCAGCTGTCAAGTAGCCTTTCCGCTTACGATCGGGATTTGTACCAGCAGTTTGGTGTGTTCGGTGTGCCTGTTGATCGTCTCGAGACCTCTGTCTTTCGCACCCTGGTTCCAGACCGGTTTGCAAAATCGACGGCTGAACTGTCAGTTGCCACGGATGTGCTCGATCCGACCGCGCTGGAAAGTCAGATCACTCGCACCATGAAGCTGCGCCTGCCTGCTCTCTGGCTGGACCAGGTATACCGGCTGACGGGTTTGCCAGATGGATCTGAGTGGCTGGCCCAGGTTGATCTGGGCCGGTTCGCTGGTGCCCAGGCCCAAGAAAAGGCACTCGCTGCTGGTGATAAGGTCCTGTCAGATGGAAACCTGCCGGAGGATCTGGCCGGTCAATTGGCGGATCTGGTCCGGGAGAGCCTGGACCAGGTCACAGAGGAGGACAAGCTCGAGGTCCTCGAAGATACCTTGGACTGGCTCGGCGACCTGGCTGGACAACGCTCCGTCCTGGCAGCTCTGCCGGATGGCTCCCACTGGTTGTCCGGCCTGGCGGGCTGGATGGACGCTCTGGCTTCCGGCCCCGAGTCGCCTCTGGTACAGAAGGCTGGCCTGGCCGAGTACTGCCTGGCCTATCTGACTGCAGCCGTCACTGTGCGCCAGGAGGATGGCAAGCGCGAACCACTTCAGACCATCAGTGGCCTGGATCTGACGGATCTGGCCCAGGTCCGACCGGCTGAAATCGAGCGAATCATCACGGCAACAGAGGACCCGGATGCTGCCCGGCACCAAGTTCAAACCGTTCTGGTGGCTGCCCGCAGCGTGATTCAACTGGCTGCCATTCTGGCAGATCCGGATGAAATGGCCCTGTTGCGTGCCCAGGCTGTCACGCTGGTGGCCATTCTGGCCGGTGCAACCGGCATCATGCTCGAGCCAGAGAGCATCACGTCTGTCCTGGCTCTGGGTCAGGCTATTGCCCGCGGCAATGAGGATGTCACGGCGCTACTCGCAGGCCAGTCGATCCGCCTGGTTCCACCATCCCTGCTGGATCAGCCTCTGGTGGTCTCCTATGCTGACCATCTGCGCCTGATGCTGTGGATCCTGCCGACTGATACGCTGCTGGAGCGAATCGGGACGTGCATCCGGCGCACATTCCCCGAGGATTACGCCGTCGGCGTCCAGTTTCGCGTCCAACCTCCGGCCAGATCGACCCTGATAAATCCGTCAGGGTTGGTCATGGAGCTGTCTTATGCGATTGAATAGAAAATCATCCAGGTCAAGATCAGGGAGCATCGCCCTCGAGGCGGCTCTGGCCATCCCCCCGGTCCTGTTTTTGATCGCACTATTTCTCCAAGGTCTGGTGCATGAGCAAGCCAAGCTCGATTTGACCCGCGCCGTCGACCGGACCGCAGCCGAAATCGCTCTGGTCCTGCCGCTGGCCCATCTGGGCCAGAGCTGGCTGGATTCAAGCCTTGCTGCACTTGTTTTGGAAAAAACGGACTTAGGCTCGGTGATCCCTTCGCTTGAATCCACTTTCGAAGGAGAGATCTCAGAATGGGCAGGGGCAATAGAAACGGCCGGTCTGCAGGTTTTTGCCCGCTCCCGGATCCACCATTGGCTGCAACAGGGTGGTGCATCGACTGGACTGGTTGACGCATCACAGATTGACGTCGTCTGGGAAGAAGATCGGAGCAGGGCCTGGCTCGTCGTGTCACAGCAGACGTCGTGGTCTGGCTATCCCTTCCAGATGACCATCCGTTCCGTGATCCCTGTGTGGCCCGGCCGCAGCGATTCTGCTGCAACCAGCCAGCCAGAAGCGCCTGGCGAATCGATCTGGGCACTGGATAATTTTACCCGTGGCAAGGCCATCCGCGCGTTGTTCCAGGCCAATCTGCCGGATGATTTTCCTGTGATCGCGATCTGGGACAGTGGTGAGGCCACGGCCATCCACAGCATCGATCTGACAGCACCGACCTATCAGGACAGGGCCGAAGTGACACAGGCGGTGGTCAGGCGCCTGAATCTGCTGGCCTCTTTTTCCGGGGCCGATTATAAACGTGAGGAAATCAGTCTGACCATCACCGGGTCAGAGATCACATCCCGCCGGCTGATCCTGGTCATCCCTGAAAACAGTAGCCAGACCTGGCTCGACGAGGCCTTGTCAGAACTGGACCAGAAAGCCCGCTCCCTGGGGCTTTCCCTGGTGGTTGAACGGTATGGTGAAAACCTGCCCGCGATCGTTCCAGAGAGTCAGCAACCTGCAAGATAGCCTTCAGCTGGTTGCCTTGTATCTTCAAAAGGGTTGCGGTATCATTTGAACGTACTTCAAGAAACAGAGCAGTAAACCTGCCGCGAGGTGGTCCAGATGAAGCAAAAATTCAAAGATTCGGACACACAATTCCTGTATCAGGCCATCCTGAGCCTGGAGGATGAATCAGAGTGCGACCGTTTTTTTGAGGATATCTGCACCATTTCGGAGATCAAATCACTGGCCCAGCGACTTCAGGTCGCGCGCATGCTGCGCCACAAGAAAACTTACACCGAGATCTGTGATACGACCGGTGTCAGCACGGCGACAATCAGCCGGGTCAACCGCTGCCTGGAATATGGCGCAGATGGTTACAAGCTGGTCCTGGACCGACTCGAAACAGACACCGATGTGAAAGGAACCTGATCCATGGGATTCATTGATAAATTGTTTGGCAGCCATTCCGACCGCGAAATCAAGCGGATCAAGCCGCTGGTCGAGGCAGTCGAAAAACTGGACAGCCAGATGGCTGCCTTGTCCGAAGCCGAACTGCAGGGACAGACAGCCAGGCTCAAAGCCCGCCTGGCTGCCGGGGAGAGTCTCGACGACATCCTGCCGGAGGCCTTTGCCACCGTCCGCGAGGCCGCAAAACGGGTCCTGGAGATGAAACATTACCCCGTCCAGATCCTCGGCGGCATCGTGCTCCACCAGGGCCGGATCGCCGAGATGAAAACCGGTGAAGGCAAGACGCTGGTCGCGACGCTGCCAGTCTACCTCAATGCCCTGACCGGCAACGGCGTCCATGTCGTCACGGTCAACGATTACCTGGCCAAACGCGACAGTGAATGGATGGGCAAGGTCTATCGCTACCTGGGCCTGTCGGTCGGCCTGATCGTCCACGGACTCGACAATGAACAGCGCCGGGCTGCCTATCGCGCAGACATCACCTACGGCACCAATAACGAATTCGGTTTTGACTACCTGCGCGACAATATGGTCACCTACAAAGAGCAGTGCGTCCAGCGTGAACTCAATTTCGCCATCGTCGACGAGGTCGACAGCATCCTGATCGATGAAGCGCGCACACCCTTGATCATTTCCGGCATGGGCGACGAGTCGTCCGACTTGTATGAACGCGCGAACCGCCTGGTCAGGGGCTACAAGGCCCGGGTCATCCAGGAATCCGACGACAAACAGGATCTCGAGGAAATCGGCAGCGAGGTCGACTACATTGTCGATGAGAAAGCCAAGACAGCTGTCCTGACTGCTCGCGGCATCCAGAAGGCCGAGCGCTATTTCTCGATCGAGAACCTCTCCGACCAGGAAAATTACGAAATCAACCATCACGTCAACAATGCCTTGCGTGCTTACGGCATCATGCACCTGGACCAGGATTATGTCATCAAGGACGGGGAGGTTGTCATTGTCGACGATTTCACCGGCCGCCTGATGTTTGGCCGCCGCTACAGCAATGGCCTGCACCAGGCCATCGAAGCCAAAGAAGGCGTCAAAGTAGCCAACGAAAACAAAACTCTGGCCACCATCACGTTCCAGAATTATTTCCGCATGTACAAGAAGCTGTCTGGTATGACCGGTACGGCCCTGACCGAGGAAAATGAATTCCGGGCGATCTACAGCCTCGATGTCGTCTGCATCCCGACCAACCGGCCGATGGTCCGGTTTGACCAGCCTGATGCGGTCTTCAAGACTCAGAATGGCAAATACACAGCTCTGCTGCGCGAGGTCCTTGCGGCCCATGAACAAGGCCAGCCGATCCTGATCGGCACCATTTCCGTCGACAAGTCCGAATATATTTCCGGTCTCTTCAAGCGCAATGGCATCCCGCACAATGTCCTCAATGCCAAGCAGCATGAACGTGAAGCTGAGATCGTCGCCCAGGCCGGTCGCCTGGGTGCGGTCACCATCGCCACCAACATGGCTGGCCGTGGTACGGACATCCTCCTCGGTGGCAATCCCGAATTCATGGCTAAGCAGGAGCTGCGCAAAAACGGCCTGGATGAGGCCCTGATCGACGCTTCGACCGCCCACAATGAAACCGATGATCCGCTGGTCCTATCGGCTCGCCAGCAATTCGCCAAGCTGTATGAAACATTCAAAGCCCAGACCTCGCAGGAACGCGATCGAGTCATGGCAGCCGGTGGCCTCTACATCCTGGGAACAGAACGGCACGAATCGAGGCGCATTGACAACCAGTTGCGCGGCCGTTCCGGCCGCCAGGGCGACCCGGGCAAGAGCAAATTCTACCTGTCGCTCGAAGATGACCTGATGCGCCTGTTTGGCGGCGACCGGATGACAACCGTCTTTGCTGCCCTCGGTGTCGACGAAGACATGGAAATCGAGCACGCCATGCTCTCGAAGGCGATCGAGTCGGCCCAGAAAAAAGTCGAAGGCCGCAACTTCGGCATCCGCAAGCACGTTCTGGAATACGACGATGTCATGAACAAGCAGCGCGAGCTGATCTACCGTCAGCGCCGCCAGGTGCTCGAAGGCGAAGACCTGCACGATAATTTCCGCAAGATGATCCGCAATGCCGTCACCGAAATCATGCTTGATTTCTGTTCCGGCCAGCCGAATTCCAGTGAGTGGGAGATTGCCGGCATCAGGGCCAAGATCCTCGATATCTGCGGTGATTTGCCGGCCCTGCACAAGCTGTCCAATCCTAAGACCGGCCTGGCCCAGAGCGGCCTGGATGCTGAAGCGTTCACCGAAGAGCTGGTGACTGAAGCCCTGGCCCGATTTGAATCCCGGGTCGAAGACATCGGTTCACCAGACCTGATGCGCGAAGCCGAACGGGTCATCTTGCTGCGCACAGTTGACAGCCACTGGATGGACCACATCGACCAGATGGACGACCTGCGGGACAGCATCGGTATGCGCGGCTATGCCCAGCATGATCCGGTCATCGAGTACAAAAAAGAAGGCTTTGCCATGTACGAAGCCATGACCCGGGCCATCCAGGAAGATTCTGTCCGCCTGATGATGCGGGCCCGGTTCAACGTCGATAACATCCAGAAGCGCCATGCCGTCGCCAGAAATCTGTCCGAAGGCCATGGCGGCAGTGGCTATGCCGGAGAGGACACTGCTCCACAAGCCATTACAGGTGTTAGCTCAGGAACGTCCAGGTCCAGCCAGCCAACCGCCTCCCGGTCCCAGCCGGCCCAGGCTGCCCCGGCCGTGCCACAGCGGCGCGACGAGGCCAAAGTCGGCCGCAACGATCCCTGCCCCTGTGGCAGCGGCAAAAAATACAAAAACTGTCATGGCAAGAATGAAAATTGATCAGCCTGATAGTGAATGACAGCCAGATCAAAGCCAGATTGACAAAGGAGACGACTGACATGTCTGCATTACGAAGCACGCGCGACGCCTACCTGGCGCGGATCCAGCAAGCAGCAGCCTTCATTTCAGCATCCGCTCCGGGTCCCATTGACTGTCTTCTCATCCTGGGCTCCGGTCTCGGTGCCCTCGCTGACCGTGTCGCCGCCGCCACCGTAATCGACTATGAAACGATTCCCGGTTTTCCCCAGGCGACTGTGCCGGGCCATGCCGGCAAACTGCACCTTGGCCAGTGGGGCAGCCGGCGCATCGCCGTCATGCAGGGCCGTTTCCATTATTATGAAGGTCATGCCATGGGTGAAGTGACCTTCCCGATCCGCGTCATGGCTGCACTCGGCGTCAAGACCGTGATCCTGACCAATGCCGCCGGTGGCATGGGGGAGGGGATGGCGCCCGGTGACCTGATGCAGATCACGGACCACATCAGTTTGTTCATGGAATCCCCGCTACGGGGCATGAATCTTGACAGCTTTGGCGAGCGCTTCATCGACCAGACCGAGGTCTACAGCAAGAGGCTGATCAGCCTGACTCAGGCGGCGGCCAGGGATCTGGACCAGACGTTGCACCAGGGTGTCTATTGCTTCTGCAAAGGCCCACAGTTCGAAACACCGGCCGAAATCCGCCTCCTGCGTCAACTGGGCGCATCGGCTGCCGGGATGTCGACCGTACCGGAAGCCATCGTGGCCCGCCACTGTTCGATGGATGTGCTGGGCTTGTCCTGCATCACCAATCTAGCCGCTGGACTTTCTGGCCAGCCCTTGAGCCACAGCGAGGTCCTCGAAGTCGGTCTCATGGCGAGTGGCCGCATGATCGACCTGCTCTCTGAAATCCTCGACCGCCTGTAACCGCCATAACCAGCTGACTGCCCCGCATCACCCCTATCTTCAACAGGAGCCAAGCATGCCTTACGAAATCAAAGATTTAAACCTGGCCCCCTCCGGCCGCCAGAAGATCGCCTGGGCCGCAGCCAATATGCCGGTGCTCGGCAGCATCGGTGCAGAATTTGCCCGGACCAGACCCTTGTCCGGCTTGCGCATTGCCGTCAGTGTCCACGTCGAAGCCAAGACCGCCTGGCTGGCCAAAACCCTGGCAAAGGGTGGGGCAGAGGTCAGCCTGACCGGCTGTAATCCGCTGTCAACCCAGGACGATGTCGCCGCAGCGCTGGCCGAGGAAGGCATGGCGGTTTATTGCATCCATGGCGCCGATCATGAAACCTATACCCGGAATCTACGCCAGGCCTTGTCGATCAAGCCCCATCTGGTGATTGACGATGGCGGCGATTTTGCCCACCTGCTGCACACGACGGAAAAACACCTCACCAAGGACCTGATCGGCGGCAGTGAAGAGACGACAACCGGGGTCAAACGCCTGCGGATCCTGGAAAAGGAAGGCAAGCTGCTCTATCCGTCCATCGCAGTCAACGATGCCCGCTGCAAACATTTGTTCGACAACCGTTATGGCACCGGCCAGTCGGTCTGGACCGCGATCATGAGCCTGACCAATCTGGTTGTAGCCGGCAAGACTGTGGTGGTCAATGGCTTTGGCATGTGTGGCAAAGGCGTGGCCCAGCGGGCCGCCGGGCTTGGTGCCCGGGTCGTCGTGACCGAGATCGATCCCGTCAAGGCTTGCGAAGCCCTGATGGAAGGCTATGATGTCATGAGCATGGACGAAGCCGCTCCCGTGGGCGATGTCTTCTGCACCGTCACCGGCTGCCGCGATGTCATCACCGAGCGTCACTTCCCTCTGATGAAAAACGGCGCCATCCTGTGCAATGCCGGCCATTTCGATGTTGAGATCAACCTGGGCCAGCTCAGCGTCCTGTCCACAGCGGTGGAACAGGCCCGCCCCGGTGTCAAGGCCTATGTGCAGCCCGACGGTCGCCGTCTGAATGTCCTGGCTGAAGGTCGCCTGGTCAATCTGGCTGGCGGCGATGGTCATCCGGCAGAGATCATGGACATGAGTTTTGCTCTCCAGGCTTTGTCGGTCCTCTACCTGGCCGAACAGGGCAGAAATCTCAAGCCAGGCGTCTACCATTTGCCGGCGGCCATCGATGACCGGGTGGCGGCACTGCTGCTTGAGCACAAAAAGCGCTCGATCGATGTTCTGACGCCTGAGCAGGCTCATTATCTGGCCAACTGGGACCTCTCGGAAGCCGAATGACCGGATGCTATCCGCTGGATCTGCTCTCAGGGCAAATCCGAGTCTTTGTTTAAGGAGGGCCACCATGCAATCAGCTGTGCTTTTTTCCTATATCCAGCTTGTCTCGCCCCTGCCAGAAGGTCCAGTCCTATCCTTAGCCAATGCTTTTGTAGCCGTAGCCAATGGCCAGATCCTCTATGCCGGACCTTTTGAAGACGCTGCCCGCCAGCAACTGAATGATGCCGTTGGCAGCCGCTATGATACCTATGATGGCCAGCGCAAGATCCTCTGGCCGGCGATGGCCAATGCCCATGGCCATATCCCGATGACCCTGATGCGCAACCAGGCCGATGATGCCAATCTCCATACCTGGCTCTTTGACATGATTTTCCCACGCGAAAAACACCTCACCCCCGAGCATGTCAAAAATGGCACCCTGCTCGGCATGGCTGAAATGATCCGGGCCGGAACGGGGACAGCCGCGGACATGTATTACTACAGTGAAGCGGTGGTGGAGGCGGCCGTGGCATCCGGCATGCGCTTGAATGTCTGTTTTGATGGCAAGGCTGAGGGTCCCGATGGCAAGACCCATGTCCAGCCCGGCGCAATCGAGCGCTTCATCCGCTTGTGCCGGTCAGAGGGCGCGGGCAGGATTGAGCCAGCGTTGCTGGTCCATTCGATCTACCTCTACGAACCGTACCTGTACCGGGAACTGGCCCAGGTGGCAGTCGAGCAGCAGTGCTTCGTCCAAGTCCATATCGGAGAGACTTCCCGGGAGGTCAACGAGTGTCTGGCCACCTATGGCCAGCGTCCGGCTGTGCAACTGGCTGAGTTTGGCTTTTTCCAGACGCCGACCGTGGCAGCCCACTGTGTCCACCTCGATGACCAGGAACGATCCATCCTGGCTGGTGCCAACATCCTGGTCGCCCATTGTCCAACCAGCAATCTCAAACTTGGCAGCGGCATGGCCGATGTCAGGGCCATGCTGGCTGCCGGTGTCAAGGTCGGTCTGGGAACCGACGGAGCTGCGAGCAACAACACCCTGAACCTGTACCAGGAAATGAAACTGGCGTCTCTGCTGGCCAAGGGCACGTCTGGCGACGCTTCCGTCCTCCCGGCAGATGACCTCATCCGCATGGCCACACTCACCGCCCAGCAGGGCCTTGGCTTTGTCCGCTCGGGCTGCATCGCACCCGGCTACCAGGCGGATCTGCAGATTCTGGATGCGGACCGTCCCAGCCTGTGGCCACTCGGCGAGCCAAATGCTGCCCTCGTCTATTCGAGTGAAGGATCCGCTGTGGAATCCCTGATGGTTGATGGCCAGTGGCTGATGTACAAGCATGAACTCCAGACCCTCGACGAAGAAAAGATCAAGCACGATGCCTTGCGCAGTGCCACCCGCCTGAACCACCTGGCCTGAAAACTGCAGCTGGGACCGCCGGATCCAGCCATGGGCAAGCATCCGGCCGGTCCAGTCGCGCTCGCTTGACAGAACAGTGTTTCATGTTAAAATAGACAAGGCTACGCGCCGCTGTGGCTCAGGGGTAGAGCAATTCACTCGTAATGAATAGGTCGTGGGTCCGATTCCCACCAGCGGCTCCAGCAAGATGAAAGGACTGTCGTAACGACGGTCCTTTTTCTAATGTTCTGGTTCTGCTAATCTAATGGGAAAAGAGGTCCATCGTCCAATTCAGATTGACAGGGAGGAACGTATCATGAATCCATTGCTCTTGAAAATCGGCGGCATGAGCTGCCAGCATTGTGTCGCTCACGTCACCGAGGCTTTACAGGAATTACCCGGGGTGATCTCAGTCACCGTAGACCTCGCCAGCGGCCGGGCAACCCTGGAAATCGAGGAAGCCTATTTCAACATGGACGAGGCAGCCGAAGCCATTGTCGATGCTGGATACGATTTTCTCGGCCAGATCGAGCCCTGAAAATGGGCACATTCGCATGAAATCACGAAAATATGCTCATTTATTTGATGGATCCGTCAATTGATTCCAAACACCAACCGTTTATAATGAAACTCATGGATGGTTTCAATTTATTGCCCAGTACCATTCGCGATTATCTGAAAATTAACCTATGTCCATCATAAGGAGGATACAACCATGGGACGTTCATTTAGCATGAACAACATCGATGTCAAGAAATTCCTGCAGGCCCTCGACCATTGCAAAGGCAATGTCATGCTGGTCACCGCCGAGAACGACCGTTTCAATCTCAAGAGCAAGCTGAGCCAGCTGGCCGGCATCATCAACCTGATCGAAGGTGGCCGCGTCGTCGATGCCAAGATCTACTGTGACGACCAGGAAGACGAGTCCTATCTCTTCCGCCTCAACCTGTTCGGCGAAGTCACGGAAGAATAATCCGTTCCAGTTATCGAGAGAATGAACCAGAGAGCCTGGCTGATGCGTCAGCCGGGTTTTTTCATGGAATTTACCAGAGCAGGGTGACCAATAGCCATCTCTTTGCTATGATGGAACGATGGATTATGCTTTGATCGCAGGATTTGAACCCACAGGAGACTTCATGGTCCGGCACTGGATGCGCAGGCTGGCCGACCATGGGGTCAATGACCTGTACGAAAGTTTCGGTTTTGCGCCGCACATCACATTGTCGGAATTTTCGACCGAAGACTTTGCCCAGGTCGAGTCAGCGCTGCATTTGCTGGCGCAAAACGCATCCGAAATCGAGGTCCGGTTCTCGAGTCTGGGGATTTTCCCGGGATTGCAGGGTGTGCTGCATCTGGTCCCGGCTGCCAATGGCGATCTGCTGACTCTCCATCGCCAGATCCACCAGATTCTGGACCCGCTGTGCCAGGATTTTTCCCCGCTCTATCTGGAGCCGGAATGGACGCCGCACTGCACGCTGGTCCTTGAGATGGATCCGCTCGAGCTGCCCCGCGCTTATGATGCCCTGATCGACTCGTTCAAGCCATTCACAACCCGCCTGGCCAGTCTTGAAGTAATCACCTGCTGCCCCTTCCAGACCGTCCTGAATCACCCTTTGAACAAGAAATGAGCAACAGGTCCCTTCGTGATTTGGTAGCCACCCGTGTGGCTGGGCTATGGATTTTGTGATAAACTTTGATTTTAGAATTTTCATAACATGTCAACTTGGTCGATGACCACACTGTTTGGACAGGTACACAGATGAATTTCAGCCAGCAATTAAAACTTGGGATCGATATTGGTTCAACAACCCTCAAGGTGGTCTTGCTCGATGGCTACCGGACGGTTTTTTCGCGCTACAGGCGCCATCACGCGGACATCGCCGGGGAACTGGAGCGTGTTTTTGCCGAGCTGACCGATGCCCATCCGACTGCCCAGGTCCAGGTCAGCGTGACCGGATCCGGTGGCGTCAGTGTGGCCAGATGGCTCGGCCTGCCCTTTGTCCAGGAAGTCATTGCCGAGACCGAGACCATCCGCGTCTTTGACCCTTCGGCCGATGTTATCATCGAGCTGGGCGGCGAGGATGCCAAGATCACCTACCTCAAGCCGAGTCCTGAGCAACGGATGAACGGGTCTTGTGCTGGCGGCACGGGGGCTTTCATCGACCAGATGGCGACCTTGCTCCAGACCGACGCTACCGGACTGAACCAGCTGGCTGCCAATTACCAGCAGCTGTACCCGATCGCCTCGCGCTGTGGTGTGTTTGCCAAGAGCGACTTGCAGCCCCTGATCAACGATGGTGCCGCCAGGGAAGATCTGGCGGCTTCTGTCCTGCAGGCGGTCGTCAACCAGACCATCGCCGGCCTGGCCTGTGGGCGACCGATCCGCGGCCATGTCGTTTTCCTTGGGGGACCGTTGCACTTTCTGCCTGAGTTGCGCAAGGCTTTCGAACGTTCGCTGCACAAAGAGGTGGCGAAATTCACCATCCCGGACAAAGCCCAGCTCTACGTGGCCATGGGTGCTGCGCTGCTGGCCAGGGGCACACCCGAGCCGATCCAGGCCATCCGGGACCGCTTTGCCACCGCCAGCCGCCTCGAACCTGAAATTTCCCGCATGAAACCGCTGTTTGCCAGCCCAGAGGAGAAGCAGGCCTTCCAGAAACGGCATGAGCAGGCATCGGTCGAGCTCAAGGATATCGCCCAGGCAAAGGGCGACTGTTTCTTTGGTCTCGACGCCGGCAGCACGACAACCAAGGCCGTCCTGGTCGATGACCAGGGAGAGCTGATCTTCACCTACTATGCCAGTAACAAAGGCGATCCGGTTAAAAGCGCGATCACGATCCTGCAAAAGCTCTACCAGCAGCTGCCTCCGACGGCACGAATCGCCCGTTCCTGTGTCACCGGGTATGGCGAGAACCTGATCAAGGCCGCCCTCGGTGTTGACGAAGGTGAGATTGAGACCATGGCCCACTATCGCTCGGCCGAACATTTCCTGCCCGGCGTCGATTTCATCATCGACATCGGCGGCCAGGACATGAAATGCATGCAGGTCCGCGATGGCGTCATCGACAGCATTATGGTCAATGAGGCCTGCTCATCCGGGTGCGGTTCCTTTGTCCAGACCTTTGCAGAGACCCTGCACATGGATGCCCACACCTTCTCGCTCGAAGCGCTCGAGGCACAAAATCCCGTCGACCTGGGCACGCGCTGCACGGTGTTCATGAATTCGCGCGTCAAGCAGGCCCAGAAAGAGGGCGCCAGCGTCGGCGACATCTCCGCCGGCCTGTCCTACTCGGTGGTGCGCAACGCCTTGTACAAGGTCATCAAGATCAAAGATCCGTCCCAGCTCGGCCAGAAAGTGGTCGTCCAGGGCGGTACGTTTCTCAACGATGCCATCTTGCGCTGTTTCGAGCAGGTTGCTGGCCGTGAAGTGATCCGGCCCAATATCGCCGGTCTGATGGGTGCCTATGGCGCGGCCCTGATCGCCCGTGAGCGTTTTGCCGGCCAGGCTACCAGCCTGATGGCAGCCAGGGAGCTGGCGGCTTTCGAGGTCCAGACGGAACTGACCCACTGTGAGCTGTGCACCAACCAGTGCCAGTTGACGATTTCACGCTTCTCCAATGGCGAGCGGTACGTCTCCGGCAACCGGTGCGAACGGGGGGCAGGAGAGGAGATCTACAAGATCACGCTGCCCAATCTGTTTGACTACAAATACAAGCGCCTGTTCGCCTACACGCCGCTGCCTCTGGAAAAAGCACCCCGTGGTGTAATCGGCATTCCCCGCACGCTCAATTTATTTGAAAATTACCCGCTATGGCACACGTTCCTGACCGAGCTGGGATTCAGGGTTATCCTGTCAGGGCGATCCAACCACAAGTTGTTTGAAAAGGGCATGGATTCCATCCCTTCGGAAAGTGTCTGCTATCCGGCCAAGCTGGCCCATGGCCACGTCACGGACCTGATCGAAAAGGGGATCCGCCAGATCTTCTATCCGGACATCACCTACGAACAGCAGGAATACACCGAAGCCAACAACCACTTTAATTGCCCGATTGTTGTCAGTTATCCGGAAGTCATCCGGACCAATGTCGAGAAAATCGCGGAAAACAGTGTTCGGCTGATCAATCCGTTCCTGTCCCTGCACAACAAAGACAAACTCGCCCAACGTCTGGTCGAAGTCTTCGCAGACTGGAAGGTTACCAGACAGGAGGTCAAAACCGCTCTCGCCCAAGGTTTTGCCGAACTGGACCGGGTCAAGGACGACATCCGAGCCAAGGGCCAGGAAGCGCTGCAATTCCTGGTTGATCATGATTGCAAAGGCATCGTCCTGTCAGGACGTCCCTACCATGTGGATCCGGAGATTCACCACGGCATTCCGCAAATGATCAATACACTCGGCCTGGCTGTCCTGACAGAGGACAGTGTGGCTGGACTGGGCGATCTCGAGCGGCCCTTGCGGGTGGTCGACCAGTGGGCTTACCATTCACGGCTCTATGAAGCGGCCGCGTTTGTGGCCGGTCAGCCCCGCCTCGAACTGGTCCAGCTGACATCCTTTGGCTGCGGCCTCGATGCGGTCACGTCTGACCAGGTCCAGGAAATCCTCGCCGCCAAAGGCAAGACATACACCTTGCTCAAGATCGATGAGGTCAGTAATCTCGGTGCAGCCAGGATCCGCCTGCGTTCGCTCAAAGCGGCGATGGATGAACGGGAAAAGAACGGCCCGCGCAAAGTAAGCCTGGCCTCGCATGTGATCGAGCGGATTCCTTTTACCCGCGAGATGAAGAAAAACCATACCATCCTCGCTCCGCAGCTGTCCCCGATCCATTTCCGCATGATCGAGGCTGTCTTCAATCGCAGTGGCTATCGCACCCGCATCCTCGAAAACGCCTCCAGCGAGGATATCGAAACGGGTCTGAAGTTTGTCAATAATGATGCCTGCTACCCATCCATCCTCGTGGTCGGCCAGCTGGTCAATGCCCTGCTGGCGGGCGAGTATGATCCGGATAATTGCTCGGTTCTGATCACGCAGACCGGCGGTGGCTGCCGCGCGACCAATTATGTCGCCTTCCTGAGAAAGGCTCTGCGCGAAGCTGGCTTCCCCCAGGTCCCGGTCATCGCGATGAGTGCGGGTGGAATTGAGAAGAATCCAGGGTTCACCCTTTCACCCAAACTTCTCCACCAGGCGGCCCAGGCCCTGGTACTGGGCGATTTGCTGCAGACCGTCCTGCTGCGGGTCCGTCCATATGAAACCAAACCGCACAGTGCCAATGCCTTGTATCAGTACTGGGACCAGGTGACACGGGAATGGTTCCAGGGTGATGGCTACTCACCCTTGCTGGAGAAAAAAATCGCTTTCAAGGGCCTGGTGGAGGCGATCGTCCAGACCTTTGACGCCTTGCCGATCCGGCCGGAGCGCGACAAACCGCGCGTCGGCATTGTTGGCGAAATCCTGGTCAAGTTCCATCCCGATGCCAACAACAACGTCATCGGCGTGGTGGAGTCCGAAGGCTGCGAAGCAGTCCTGCCCGGTCTTCTGGACTTTTTCCTGTATTCCTTCTCCAATGCGCGCTGGAATCACGAGCAACTGGGCACGAGTGCCAAGTCGGCACTGGTGGGTGACACACTGGTCCGTGTGCTGGAATTATACCGCCGACCGATGGTCAAAGCCCTCCAGAAAACCAGCGGCAAATTCAGTCCGCCTGTCACGATTCATGAGCTGGGCGAGAAGGCCAGACAGGTTCTGTCGCTCGGCAACAGTTCCGGCGAGGGCTGGTTTTTGACCGCCGAAATGATCGAGCTGATCGAAAGCGGCGCCCCCAATGTCATCTGCGCCCAGCCGTTTGCCTGCCTGCCCAACCATGTGACCGGCAAAGGCATGATCAAGGAATTGCGCCGCCAGTTCAAGGATGCCAATATTGTCGCCATTGACTACGATCCCGGAGCGAGCGAGGTCAACCAGCTGAACCGGATCAAACTGATGATCTCGACCGCTTTCCACCAGCACCAGATGCCGGTGGAAGTTCACATCACCGACCCATCCAGCCGGAAAATACAACCCAAAAAGCTCGCGGAGGATCAATGCTGATGAAAACGATCTACACCCTCAATGCTCCCAAACCCATCGGACCCTATGCTCAGGCTGTTGTCAGCAACGGTTTGCTGTTCACCTCCGGCCAGATCGCCCTCGATCCAGTCAGCAATGACATGGCAGGTGAGGACATCGAAACCCAGACCCGCCAGGTGCTCGCCAATCTGGCTGCCGTACTCGACCAGGCCGGTTCCAGTCCGCAAAAGGTTGTCAAGACGACAATTTTCCTGGCCGATCTGGCCGATTTTGCCGTCGTCAATGGCCTGTATGGCGAATTTTTCGGCGGCCACAAACCTGCCCGTTCCACAGTCCAGGTGGCAGCTCTGCCCAAATCAGCCCGGATTGAAATCGAGCTGGTGGCGGAGATCTGATCGCCCCCAGTCGCTCCTGAATGAAAAAGGTCCATCTGCTGTGCCAGATGGACCGCTCGAATCGCTTATTTTTTCCTGGGATTGAGGCGCTGTCTGAGACGGCGCCTTTTTTCACGCAACAGGACGCGCTGGCGCCGCAGCTGGGCGAGATGGGTGGCATTGGCATGAGCGACAAAATCAGAGAACGACATGGCGGTCGGTTCATGGAGCCGACGGGCAAAGACAAGAAGGGTTGTGAGGCGCAGGCAGAAGGTCAGGATCAACAGGACGTGGAATGGATTCATGACCTGGCCACGGAAAAACGGCAGCTGGGCTGCGAGCAGGACCGGACGCAGCAGATCCGACAGGAAGCCACCGATCATAATCGCTGGCACAAAGCCCAGAAGGGCCATGGCAATGCTTTTCATGGCCAGGTATGCGCTGCGCTCGGCATGTGGTGCGAGGAAAATGGCCAGGCTCATGATCGCCAGGTCGATTCCGATGTTGAAAATACCGGACAGGACATTGGACAGGTAGACGAACCAGTTGGAGTCAACTGTGGCGAACATCCAGGAAACGGGCAGGACCAGGGAGACGCCGCAGGACAGGATCAGGATCGGCTTGAAGCCGTAGTGGTCAAAAGCCCGCCCGATCCGGCGCAGGAACAGGATCGTGGCAATGGCCGGGATGATCTGGCTCAGAAGCGTCATCTGGCCGAGGGAGAATTTCAGGTCGTTGAACATGTAGACATTGTAGTAGGGCCCGGAAATCTGCATCGAGAAACTCCAGCTGATCGTAAACAGGAGGTAGGCACGATAGCGACTGTCGCGCAGGGGCATCAGGAACTGGTGCATGGTGAAGGTCTGACGCTTTTGCTCCGGGCTGGTGTGAAACCAGGGCAAGTAGGCCTTTTCCGGGGGCCGGACCTTGGTGTAGAACAGAATGTCGATCAGTCCAAACAGGACGGCCAGGCTAAAGAACAAGGTGTATTTCCAGCGCCAGTCGCGCAGCAGCTGGAGCAGCTGGGACATCGTCAGGGCGTAGAACAGCATGGCGATGGTGAAGATCATCTGGCGCGTGGAGAAATAGCGGCCCTTGATCTCGGTCGGGATCAGGGAACCAAACCAGGTGTTGATCGCCGAATCGGCGATCCAGTTGAAGGTGGAGGTCAGGAGAATCGTCGCCACGACAATCAGGAATGCGGCCTGGCTGTTGAGCCGATTCCCCAGGATGGGCAGGAAGGCGAGGGTCAGAAAGGTGACCTTGGCCAGGGCACCAGCCACCAGAAAGGATTGTTTGATCCGGCCCCGGCGCGCAACATAGATCGTGAATGGAACCTGGATCAGGACCGTGATGAAGGGCAAGGTCAGGATCAGGCCATAGGCACTGTCACTGACCCCGAGGTAATCCTTGAGAAATGACGTAAAAAGGGGGGATGCACCCGGATAGCCGGTGATGATGAAATAAGCCATGCCAAAGACAATCGAGTAAATGGCTGCTCCCAGATCCCGCTGGGTTGCCGCATCCAGCGGCATGCCGTACTTGGGCAGGATTTCTTCACGGGAAATAGAAAATCGTTTAAGCATACGGACCTCCCGGCAGGCCTATTATACCACCCGAAGACATAAAGAAATCGCCTCCCTGCTGGATGAAATGATATAATGGCGGTATGTTTGCCAACAATGAAAAAGAATGGATCGAACAAGCGATGAAAGGTGACGGGGACGCGTTTGGCCTGCTGGTGCAAAGCCACATGGCGCGTATTTTCAATGTCTGCCTCGGCCTGCTCGGCAACCGCGACGATGCCGAGGATTGCACCCAGGAGACGTTCCTCAAGGCCTATCGCTCCCTGTCCCTCTACCAGGGCCGGTCATCTTTCTATACATGGATCTACCGGATCGCTGTCAATGTCTGTCACGATCTGCAGCGGAGCAAAAAAAGCCATCCGACCACCTCGATCGACCAGGAAAACGAAGAAGGGGACTGTTTCATCCAGCTGCCGGACAAAAGTCCGCTGCCCGATGAGCAGGCGATCAACCACGAGCTCGGGCGCACGCTTTTGTACCAGATCAGCCAGCTCAAGCCAGCGATGCGCGAGGTCCTGATCCTGCGTGACCTCCAGGGACTGTCCTACGAAGAAATTGCCGCCCGGCTGGGGTTATCCGAGGGCACGGTGAAATCTCGCCTCTTCCGGGCCAGAAACCAGGTCATGTCCAGTCTGGAAGAACATCCTGGGTCTTCGTTTGGCCGACCGGAACAAATCCACGTGTTTTCCCGTCCAAAGCGCGGAAGGGAGGTGTAGGGATGATCCATTTCAGACGATATCGGCCAGCACGCCTGAGCGAAGACCTGCTGATCCGCTATCTGGAGAACGACATCCAGGATGAAGAAAAAGCCAAACTGGAACGCATCCTGGCTCACTGTGCACCTTGCCGCAAAGAGCTGGAGCACTTGCGCCGCTGGCTGCCCTATCGGACTAAGGCCCGGCAGCAGATCCCGGCAACAGATCCTTCCCCCGAATTCTCGGCTCGCCTGCTCGAGTCGATCCGGCATGAGACAAACCAGGCCTCACAACAGACTGTACGTACCCGGGCTCTTTTACCCAGACCTGCCCCGGTGCGCCGCCTCGGCCTGGTTGCCGCATCCCTCGTCGTTTTGGCTGGCTTGTGGTCTATTTATACTTTGTTTAATCAGCCAGCCCGTTCGACTGCACAGTTGCCTGAAACAACGGCAGCAGCGATGCTCGACCAAGCCTCAGACAGTGCCATTCCGGAAGCTGCCCTGGCACCCGATGTCACCGCCGCGGGTGGTTCTGGCAGCGAAAAAGGCCTGGTGGAACCACAACCGGGGACAGAATCCACCCCCATTGCTGAGGCCAGGCTCTTTACGACCGCCGTGCAGGCCTGGTACGCCATCCGCGAAGATTTCGTCCTGCCGGTTGAGCGCCTGTCCGCTCCCGGCGTGCCTGTCCTGGCCGGGGAAATCCTGGCTGGGGCACGCGATGCCATCTGGATCGAGCCCGACCGACTGATCGCAGCCTGGCCTGTGGCAGCTGATGAGAACCTGGCAGATGCAGTGGCTGCTGCCGTGGCAGACCTCGCGCCAACGGTCAGCCTGGCTACTGTCTCGGCAGACGAAGCAAAGCAGCTGCTCAACGAGTGGCTCACCACCGAAGCCGCTGCTGCCTGGCAGGCCTTGCAACAGCCTGACTTCCAGTACCTGATCCTTGAATTTGGAGGAACTTGATTTTGCCTGAAAAATTGATGCTGATCGATGGCAACAGCCTGATCAACCGGGCCTTTTTCGGTCTGGCCGGACGTAACCGCCTCACGGCACCGGATGGCACCCCGACCGGCGCCCTCTATGCCTTCCTGAATATGTTCCTGCGGTTTAAGGCCGACTATGGGCCAGACCAGATCGTGGCCGCCTTCGATCGCAAGGAACCGACCTTCCGCCACCAGATGTTTGACGGCTACAAGGCGACGCGCAAGGGGATGCCGGATGATCTGGCTGTCCAGCTGCCTGTCCTCAAGGAACTTCTCGACCTGATGGGTGTGGGCCGGGTGGAGGTGCCTGGGTATGAGGCCGACGACATCCTGGGCACATTGGCTCGCAAGGCTGAGTCTCTCGGCTCTGACGTGGCGATCCTGACCGGTGACAAAGACAGCTTCCAGCTGGTCGATGAGCACGTCTCGATCTGGCATCCCGTGACGACGACCGGCAAGACTGAGGTCCAGATCTACACCCCGGAATCGGTTCGCGAGCGATACACCATCGGCCCCGAGCAATTCGTCGACCTCAAGGCGATCATGGGTGATCCATCCGACAACATCCCCGGTGTCAAAGGCATTGGGGAAAAAGGCGCGCTCGACCTGGTCTCCCGCTTTGGCAGCCTCGACCAGATCTATGAGCACCTCGCTGAAATCAAGCCCAATCTGGCCACCAAACTGGCGGAAAACCGCGAGATGGCCTATCTGTCACGCCAGCTGTCGCAGATCGACTGTGAGGTGCCATTGCCGGTGTCCCTGGCTGAGCTCAAGTCTCTCCAGCCGGACCGCCCGGCTTTGCTGGAGATGCTGGCCCGGCTTGATTTCCGCAGCCTGGTTGCCAAGCTCGGACTGGAGTCTGAGCCTCTGCCAGAGGCGTTGGAACAGACGACTACAGTCGCCTATACAGCAGGCTCGATCACTGATTTCAAGGCCGCCATCCAGACCGTCAAAAACCAGCCCGATGGCTGCCTGGCGTTTATCCTGGGACCGGAGGGCCAACTGCTCTGGTCGATGCCTGAAACGGAAACCTGTCTCGTTCAGGGTCTGCCGGCACAGGATCTGGTCCAGGCCTGGTCAATTCTCGGCCAGGAAGCAGTTTCGACATTGACCTACGATTATAAGAAAGCCTTACGCACATTTCGCTTGCCCGCTTTGCCGGGCCTGGTCCGGGATGTCCTGGTTGCTGCGTATCTGTTGAACCAGCTCGATGGCAAACCGGACTTCACCCGTTTGTACAGCCGGGTCACTGGCCATCATTGGCCTTTCCAGGGCCCTGAGCGTGCTCGTGCCGGAACGGGCACTGCTCCCTCTGCCGGAGCCAGCCGGCAGCAGGACTTGTTTTCTGCACTGGAACCCTCTGCCACCGTTAACGATGCCCAGCAAACCTGGGAGTCCTGGACCCTCGAACAGTCACCGCTGGCTGTCGCTGCCCTGTCCGATCTCTGGCAGGCCCAGAAGCAAGCCATTGCCGAGCGGGGGATCGAGCACTTGGCATACCAGGTGGAACTGCCCCTGGCGGGTGTCCTGGCCGAAATGGAACTGGCCGGGTTTGCCATCGACCAGGCAATTCTTGCTGACTTGTCACAGGATATGCAGGCGCGGATCGATGCCCTGCAGGAGCAGATTTTTGCCTTGAGTGGCAAGACCTTCAACTTGATGTCACCGAAACAGCTGGGCACAGTTCTGTTTGACCATCTCGGCCTGGCCACTGGCAAAAAGCGCAGCGGTGGCAATTATTCAACTGATTCGGAGGAGTTGGAACGCCTGATCGACCAGCATCCAGTGATCGCCCCGATCATTGAGCATCGTCTGCTGGCCAAATTACGTTCGACCTTTGTCGAAGGCTTGCGCAAGGCGATCGATCCGGCCGATGGCCGCGTCCATACGACCTTTAACCAGGTTCTGACTGCCACAGGCCGCCTGAGCAGCACCGAGCCCAATCTGCAGAATATTCCGATCCGCAGTGAACAAGGCAACCGGATCCGGGCCGCGTTTATTGCTTCGCCTGGCCATATCCTGCTCGATGCAGACTATTCGCAGATCGAGCTGCGTCTTCTGGCCCATCTGGCCGAAGATCCGGCGATGCAACAAGCCTTCAACGAAAATGAAGACATCCACACCAATACCGCCTGCCATATATTTGGCGTTTCAGACCGTGAAGTAACCTCTGCCCAGAGGGCGGTAGCCAAGACCGTCAACTTCAGCATCGTTTATGGCATCAGTGATTTCGGCCTGGCCCGCGACCTTGGTGTCACGGTCAAACAAGCCCACCAGTACATCGCCGGCTACAACAGCCAGTACCCACAGGTCCGGGCCTACCTCGACCGTCTCGTCAAGCAGGCCTATGAGCAAGGCTATGTCGAGACGTTATTTGGCCGGCGCCGCTACCTGCCGGAATTGCAGTCGGCTAACCGCAACCTGCGCCAGTTCGGTGAGCGGGCGGCGATGAATACACCGATCCAGGGTACAGCCGCCGACTTGATCAAGATGGCCATGGTGCGGGCACGCAATTTGTTTATCCAGGAAGGCCTCCAGGCGCGTCTTGTCCTGCAGGTCCATGACGAGCTGATCGTCGAAGCCCCTCTGGCCGAAGCAAAACCTGCAGCAGCTTTGCTCAAGCAGGCCATGGAGGATGCTCTCGAGCTCTCTGTACCCCTGATCGCCGAGGTCAAGCAGGGCCAGCGCTGGAGTGAGTGCAAGGATTGAGAATCACCCTTTCTAGACTGGCCTGGAGACTGGATCTTTTAAGTAACGACCAAGGAGAAAATCAAACGATGTTCATCATAGGAATCACCGGCGGCATCGGCTGCGGCAAGACAACGGTTGCTAATCTGTGCCGTCAAGCTGGACTTGCTGTCATCGACGCCGATGAAATCTCGCGTCAGGCGACCGCACCGGACGGTCTGGCCATCGAGCCCATTGTAGCTGCTTTTGGCCGCTCCGTGCTCGACGCCAAAGGCGGCCTGGACCGTGCCAAAATGGCCCGCCAGGTTTTTGCTGACCGCAGAGCTCTCGACCAGCTCAGCCAGATTGTCCATCGCGAAGTAATCGCGGAAATGCAGCGCCAGATCGAGAAACTCAAAGAAAAGAAGGTCAAAGCTGCGGTACTGGATGTGCCGATACCGGTTAAGCACGGTTTTCTCGATTCTGTCAACCAGGTCTGGGTTGTCTGGGCAGAAGATGAGGTGCGCATCAGCCGCCTCCTCAGCCGGGGGATGGCCGAGGATGACGCCCGGCGGCGGATCGCGATGCAAATGACCCGGGATGAATACCGGGCGATCGCCGACCACCTGATCGACAACAGCGGGGACTATGGTGCGCTGGTGCAGTCGGTTGAAGCTTTGTTCAAGGATGAGCTGGCCAGCCGGGGCATCCGGTACCAATCTCTGAAGAGTGATGATGAAGGGGACGAACGTGGTTTCAATCAGGCCTGACAGCGGGGTTGCAGATTCAAAAAGTTATCACCTGAGTCTTGCGCTGGCGGCCTTGAATCTGATGGCGGCCACAGGAACCGCGATCTACTTGTCGGCCCGCTTTGGCACAGATTTGTCTGGTCAGCCGTTGGCCCTGGCAGGCCTGCTTTTTACCGGCGGGCTGGTCCTGGTTGACCTGGCCTGGCTGGGTTTGATTTTATCCAAGTGGAGTAGAAGGGGCGCCAGTGCAAATCACCTGCAGCGCTTTTCACCCTTGAGGGCCCTCTCACGGTCACACAGTCTGATCGCCTGGCTTGTTTTCCATAGTGCGGTGATCCCACTCCTGTTCCTGGGTCCGAAATCCGGGGCATTGCACCTGTCACATTTTCTGGCATTTCTGCTGGCTGTGCTCATCATGGGATTGCTCCCAGTCGGCTTGATTGTCTGGCTCGATACTTACTTGGCCAGGAAACTGCAAGACTGATAGATTCGAAGCAAGACCATGCGCCATACGTGGCGCGCCAACAAAAAAAGGGCTTCCCAGAATGCATCTGGGAAGCCCTTTTGTCATCTTGTCTTCTGCTGTTCAGACGTTGAAGCGGAACAGGACGACGTCGCCATCCTGCATCACATATTCCTTGCCTTCGGAGCGGACCTGACCCTTTTCCCGGGCGGCTGCATAGGTGCCGCTGGCCATCAGGTCATGGAAATTGACGACCTCGGCCCGGATGAAACCGCGTTCAAAGTCGGAATGGATCTTGCCAGCCGCCTGGGGCGCCTTAGTGCCGCGCTTGATCGTCCAGGCTCTGACTTCGGTCGGCCCCGCAGTTAAAAAGGACATCAGGCCCAGCAGGTGATAGCCGGCCTTGATGATCTTGTCGAGACCTGATTCCTCAAGCCCCAGGTCCTGGAGGAACAGGGCGCGTTCTTCATCTTCCAGAACCGAGATCTCTTCTTCGATCTTGGCACTGATGGTGACGACTTCGGCATCTTCCGTAGCCGCTATGGCCCGCACGGTGGCGACATAGTCCGGCTCGGGTCCGGCCAGGGCATCTTCGGCGATGTTTGCCACATAGAGCACCGGCTTGATCGTCAGCAGGAACAGGTCGCGCAGGTACGGTTTTTCATCTTCTTCCCACGTGAGGGTACGGGCGGATTTACCTGATTCGAGGCAGGCGAGGATTTTTTCCTGCACCTCCAGCTCGGCCTGGAATTTCTTGTCGCCGCCCTTGAGCATCTTTTTCGTCTTGTCGATCCGGCGCTCCATGTATTCCATGTCACTCAAGATCAGTTCAAGATTGATGGTTTCGATGTCGCGGGCCGGGTCGGTCTGGCCGTCGACATGCATGACATCGGAGTCATCAAAACAGCGCACCACATGGACGATGGCATCGACTTCGCGGATGTTGGCCAGGAACTTGTTGCCAAGGCCTTCACCTTTGCTGGCGCCGCGCACCAGGCCGGCGATGTCGACAAATTCGATCGTGGCCGGGGTGTATTTTTCCGGATGGTACATCTCGGCCAGTTTGTCGAGCCGGGGATCCGGCACGGCGACAACCCCGACATTCGGATCGATGGTACAAAAGGCATAATTGGCGACAGCAGCCCCCGCCTTGGTGATGGCATTAAACAACGTGCTTTTGCCGACATTGGGCAAACCGACAATTCCCAGACGCATGAAGGTCCTCCTCATCAATAAACAGAGGTATTATGGCAGATTCTCGGCATCGGTTCAACTCAAGGTGCTTTGTCGAGTGGCGGGGAGCGTCATCTGGCCGCTTCTCTCCTGAAAACAGCACATCTGGCGGTTTGTTGCCAATAAGGCCCTGTCGAATTCTGGCGACTTTTGTCGTACGAATCCATCTGCCCGCTCACGATGCTTTTTGCTAGGGTGGAAGGCAGAACGAAGGGGGGCTTCTCATGCATCTGAAATACGGCCGGTTCTGTTCTGCTGCCATCCACGGGATCGAAGGCATCCTGATAGAAATTGAAGTCGCCTTGCTGCCAGGTCTGCCATCCTTTGAAATTGTCGGACTGGGTGACTCGGCGATCCGTGAATCAAGAAACCGGATCAAGGCTGCGATCAAGAACAGCGGCTTTGTTTTTCCGTCCAGCCGCGTGACCGCCAGTCTGGCACCAGCCTGGATGCGCAAGGAAGGCAGTGCCTTTGACCTGCCCCTGGCACTGTCGATCCTGATCGCGTCTGGCCAGGTGCAGGTGCATCCATCCTTCAATAACCAGTTGCCAGGTGCTTTTGGTGAACTGGGCCTGGATGGGACGATCCGGCCGATTCCAGGTGTTTTCAACCGGACAGCTGCGATTAATCAGGCGGCGCTTCGTCATCTGCTGGTGCCTGCAGACAATGTGGCGGAAGCCAGGACATCGGCTTCATCGGACCTTGGGATCGCAGGTGCATGGACACTGGCCGACAGTGCCCGGATCCTGTCGCAGGGGATGCCCGAGGAGTCAGATGAGGGACTGCCCCAGCCCGTACGTCCAGATCTGGCTGCCAAGGCGCCGGATATCCGGATGATACAAGGCCAGGCCAAGGCTGTCCGGGCCCTGACCCTGGCTGCGGCCGGCTGGCATCCCGTGCTGATGCTTGGATCGCCCGGTAGTGGCAAGACTGCGCTGGCTTCCACCTTGCCGGGGATATTGCCACCACTGGATCCGGATGAAGCCCGGATCATCACCAAGATCCACAGTGCTGCCAACCGGATGGTGGGCCAGCCAGGTCTGGTTTCAGAACGACCGTTTCTGGCCCCTCATGCCGGGGTCACTCGCCATGCCCTCACCGGTGGCGGCATCCCGCCCGTCCCTGGACTGTTCAGCTTGTCGCACCTGGGCGTGCTATTCCTCGATGAACTGACCCAGATGGACAGTTCTGTCGTTGACATGCTGCGCCAGCCTCTGGAAGACCGTGAGATCCATCTCTCCCGCCTGCGCTACAATCTGGTGCTGCCGGCAGATTTCCTGCTCGTTGCCGCTGCCAATCCCTGCCGATGTGGCGAGTATTTTGAACCAGGCCAGCGCTGCCACTGCACGCCGGATGCGGTGGCGCGCCATTTGGGCAAAATCAGTGGCCCCCTGCTGGATCGCCTGGATCTCGCGATCGAAGTCCGCCGCCCGGCACCTGATGACCTGATCCGGACAGTCCAGCCGCAAGCGGCAGATCAAGCAGCGGTTTCTTCACCCCAGCTGCGGCAAAAAATTGCTGCCGTCTGGCAGATCCAGACGGACCGCTGCCGGGCCCTGGGCAAGGCGCCTGTGCTCAATGGCCGGTTTGAAGATCCTGACCTGGCTGGACGTCTGGCCATTCCACCCGCTGTCCTGCGACTCGCTGGCCAGGCCGCTGAACGTTATCATCTGAGCGTGCGTTCGTACCAGAAACTGCTCCGGGTCACCCGGACCATCGCGGATCTCGATCTGTCCGAAACGGTCTCCACTGGACACCTGGCCGAAGCACTTGGATACCGGATCAATCTGTTTCCAGAGGGTGAACTGTAATGGACCAATCATTTGATGCCATGAACCTGGCCATGGCCATCCATCTGACCCAGTGCCAGCGAACGCTAAACCTGAGGCACGCCGAGCTGCGCAAGCTGACGGATCAATGTCCCGATCTCACTCGTTTGATGCACATGGATCTGGACGGTCTCATCGGTTTGCTGACTGGAAAAGATTCCAATCGGGAAGAAACTTTCGCAAAAGATCACATGCGCATCGAGGCCCAGGCGCTCACTCTCCATCAGGTCCTGCAGGACACCAGCAGCCAGAGGTCAGCCATCACCCTGGCCCGCCAGTGTGCCCATCTGGCGATTAAACCTGTTTTGAGTGGTGATCCGCAGTTTCCCAAAGCGTTGCATGAACTCAACACGTGCCCAGCCTTGCTCTATGTCCGTGGCAGCCTGCTGCCGGACATGCTTCGCTGTTTCCCCTGGGTCACGGTGATCGGAACCAGGCGACCGACCGTTTACGGCCAGAAAGTGACGCGCAAGATCACACGCGGTCTGTGTCAGGGTGGTGCTGTGATCGTCAGCGGCCTGGCCCGGGGGATCGACACGCTGGCACACCAGACTGCATTGAAAAACCAGGGGTTTACAGTCGGAGTGATTGCCTCAGGCCATGACTACGACTACCCGCCGGAAAATGCTGAATTGATTGCCGAGATGGCTGAAAGAGGGGTGATTCTATCGGAACATCCACCTGGAGTACCACCGGTGCGCCAGAATTTTCCGGCTCGCAACCGGCTTTTAAGCGGTTTGTCAAAAGCCGTGGCGGTCATGGAAGCGGCACAGAAAAGTGGCACGCTGATTACCACCACGTATGCGGCCGACCAGAACCGCGACGTATTTGCCGTGCCGGGCAGCATCCTCGACCAGGCCAGTGCTGGATGCCATCAGCTGATCCGGGATGGTGCACATGTCCTGGAGTCTGTGGATGACATTTTCCAGATTTGCGGGCTGGAACGCCAGCTATCCTGGCTTGAACCCTCGCGGCAGAGAGAAAATGGCGTCCAGGATGGTGCTGTGTCCAGAATTCTGCAGGCTTTGCGCATCCATAGTCTGACCATGGATGAGCTCACAGCAGAGATTCCCGATCAGGCCCAGGAGACCATGGCCCGGGTTGCTTTACTGGAACTTCAGGGCTATCTGGTGCAAAGTCGAGGCCGGTATGCTTTGACAGAGCTTGGAGATTCAAGTATATAATGGACGAATAACGCTTGCATCCGGCCTGATTGGCTGTAAAAAACAAGGATAGGACTTCATGGGAAAAAATTTAGTTATCGTAGAATCACCGGCCAAGGCGAAAACCATCGGCCGATATCTCGGCAATAATTACCGGATCACCGCATCGGTCGGCCATATCCGCGACCTGCCTGCCTCCAAGCTGGGCGTTGATGTCGAACATGCCTACAAACCCCAGTACACAACCATGAAGGGCAAGGACAAAGTCATCACCGAACTGAAGGACATGGCTGCCACGTCCGACCGGATCCTGATCGCAACCGACCCTGACCGTGAAGGAGAGGCCATTGCCTGGCACATCGCTCAGGTCCTCAAGATTGACGAGACCAGCCCCTGCCGCATCACCTTCAATGAAATCACCGAGCCGGCTGTCGTCAAAGCAGTCGACCAGCCCCGGCCGATCGACATGAACCGGGTCAATTCCCAGCAAGCCCGGCGGGTTCTGGACCGGCTGGTTGGATATGAACTCAGCCCCCTGCTCTGGAAAAAAGTCCGTAAGGGCTTGTCTGCCGGGCGTGTCCAGTCTGTAGCCACCCGCCTGGTGGTCGACCGCGAGCGGGAAATTGTCCGTTTCAAGCCGGAGGAATACTGGCTGCTGACGGCGTTCTTGCACAAGACAGCCAAGGATCCCGTTTTCAAAGCCCGCTATCACGGTGAATGGGTCCAGGGCAAAGTCGAAAAAGTCAAACTGACGAACCAGATTGATACCGAAGCCATCCTGGCAGCCGTGCAAAACCAGCCCTTCACCGTGGTCAAGCTCAAGAAAGGCAGCAAGCAAAAGCAGCCGAATGCGCCATTCACCACCAGTACCCTGCAGCAGGAGGCATCGCGCTACCTGGGCTATACCGCAAAAAAAACGATGAGTGTCGCCCAGCAGCTGTATGAGGGTGTGGAAATCGAAGGCCTCGGTGCAACCGCTCTGGTGACCTATATCCGCACAGACTCGGTCCGCGTCTCGGAAGAAGCGGAACAGGAAGCGCGTACCTATATAAAGGACAAATTCGGTGCGGACTATCTGCCCAAGGCACCGCGCCAGTTCAAAAACCGCAACAAAGCCCAGGATGCCCACGAAGCGATCCGGCCGGCGCATTTTGATTTGCCACCGCAGCAGATCAAAGCCCAGATCTCCCATGACCAGTTCAGACTCTACCAGTTGATCTGGGATAAGTTCATGGCCTCCCAGATGGCGGCCGCCCAGATCGACACCGTTGTGGCCGACCTGGTCAGCGGGCAAACCCACCTGTTCCGGGTCAGCGGTGAAACCGTCCGCTTCCCCGGCTACCTGGCCCAGTATGGTGTCGCCCTGGTCGACAGCGAACCGGAAAAGGAATCGGAAGAAGAGTCGCGGGAGAAGCTGCCCGAGTTGGCAGAGGGTGAAACGCTGCTGCTCGACAAGATCACACCCGAGCAGAAATTCACCCAGCCACCGGCACGCTACACGGAGGCCAGCCTGATCAAGGCGATGGAAGAGAAGGGGATCGGGCGCCCATCCACCTACGCTCCCACAATTTCGACCATCCTCGACCGCAAGTATGTCGAGAAAGACAAGAAATACCTCCTGCCGACAGAGCTGGGCAAAGCTGTGACGGAGCTGTTGGAAAAAAACTTCGAATCCATTGTCGATGTAGAATTCACCGCCGACATGGAAAAAGAGCTCGATACGGTAGAATCAGGTGAAAACAACTGGGTCGAAATCCTGGACCGCTTTTATCCGCCGTTCCATGATAAAATTGTCAAGGCCACGGATGGCATCGAGCGCGTCAAGATTGCCGATGTGCCGACAGGCGAAAAGTGTCCAGACTGCCAGGAAGGCGATCTGGTGATCAAGGAAGGCCGTTACGGCAAATTCATTGCCTGTACCAATTATCCGACCTGCAAGTACACCAAGAACCTCGAACAGGAAATCAAGGCTCATTGCCCCAAGTGTGGTTCCGGCCTGGTCCAGCGTGTCTCGAAGAAATTCAAAGGCAGCCGTTTCTACACCTGTGACAAGAAGGGCAGCGATCCAGATTGTGATTTCATCTCCTGGGATCTGCCGATCGATGGCCGGACCTGCGAGGTCTGTGGCACCTATATGGTATTGAAGCATTTCAAGGGCCGTTCATATCCCAAGTGCGGCAACCGGGAATGCCCGACCAACCAGAAAAAGGAAAAACCGGCTGCAACCGAGGACAAGCCCTCAGAGGACCAGGCTGCAGGGGAGAATCATGGCGCGTAAAGTCACCATCGTCGGTGCCGGTCTGGCCGGCTGTGAAGCAGCCTGGCAGGTCGCCAGCCGCGGCATCCCCGTGCGGCTGATCGATATGAAACCCCACCAGATGACCCAAGCCCACCACAGCGGCCAGTTCGCGGAGCTGGTCTGCAGCAATTCCCTCCGGGCCAGCAGGCTGGAAAATGCAGTCGGCCTGCTCAAGGAAGAAATGCGCCGTCTCGGCTCGCTGATCCTTGCTGCAGCGGACCAGACCGCCCTGCCAGCCGGAGGCGCCCTCGCGGTGGACCGGGATCTGTTCGCAGCCGCTGTAACCCGGTCGATTGAGCAGCATCCATTGATAGAAGTTGTTTCGGAGCGGATCGATACCCTGCCAGACCCAGCGGATGGGCCTGTCATCATCGCGACCGGACCGCTGACCGAGGGTGGCCTGTTCGATGCCATCCGCGACCGGCTTGGCTTATCTACGCTGCATTTTTTTGATGCCGCCGCCCCAATCGTCACCTTTGAGTCGATCGATCTGTCGATCGCCTTCCGCCAGTCCCGCTATGGGCGTGGCGGTGATGACTACATCAACTGTCCGATGGACCGGGTCACCTACGAAACCTTTTATCGCGAGCTCATCGCAGCCGAACTGGCTGAGGTCAAGGATTTTGACCGTGAAATTGTCTTCGAAGGCTGCATGCCGATCGAATCCATGGCCAGGCGCGGCCCGGACACGATCCGTTTTGGCCCGTTGAAACCGGTTGGCCTCATCGACCCTCGCACCGGCAGGGAACCCTATGCCTGCGTCCAGCTGCGCCAGGACAACCAGGCGGCCAGTCTCTATAATCTGGTCGGCTTCCAGACCCGGCTCAGACAGGGAGAGCAGCAACGTGTGTTTCGTCTGATCCCTGGACTCGGGCAGGCGGAATTTGTCCGTTACGGGGTGATGCATCGCAATACCTTTCTGCCCTCGCCAGAAATCCTCAATCCCGACTACCGCGTCCGCCGGCCGCAAGCGCTCTATTTTGCTGGCCAGATGACCGGTGTCGAAGGCTATGTCGAATCCGCTTCGTCCGGATTGGTAGCCGGAATCCAGGCCGCACTGGAATTCTTCGGGATGGAAGAAGACGACCGCCGGTCCTATCTGCCCGGACCAGGAACGGTCATTGGCTCGCTGGCCCATTACATTGCCCAGGCCAATGCCAGGCATTTCCAGCCGATGAACGCCAATTTCGGTCTGGTTGCCCCCCTGGAAGGAAAGTTCAAGGGCAAACCGGCCCGCCAGCAAGCACTGGTCAACCGGGCGCTCAGTGAGATCGACCAGCTGGCTGAGCGATTGAATCTTGCCCCGGGAACCCTGGAACGATAAGATTGTTTTATTGAACGTAGGATCATTTAAGATGGGATGGTTGATGCAATGGCAGGATTTTTCGGCTTGTTTGATTTTACCAAGGAAGGGCCAGGCGTCCGCAAAGATGAACCGGACAAGGGTCCCGTGCTTGGCACACTGGAGATTCTGACGCGGCGCTTCTGGGAACTGATCAAACTCAACTTCATGATGATCGCGTTCAATTTGCCCGCCCTGATCCTGGCCTTTTTCCTTTCGATCTACTTGCTGGCAGCCCTGTTCCCAGGCCTGTCGGTGGCAACACTGATCGAGTCTTTCCAGGCTCTTGGGCTGGAGGGGACAGCGGACCAGTCGCTGGAAGCCGCAGCCGTGTCACAGCTGACCTTATTCTACCTGATCACCGCGCTGGCGCTGACGGGTCTGCAACTGGTGGTGGCAGGACCATTCCAGGCAGGATTTTCATTCATCTTGCGCAATTACATCCGGGACGAGCATGTCTTCACCTGGTCTGACTTTTGGGACCACACCAAAGACAACTGGCGCCAGTCCCTGCTGGCGAGCCTGATCAGCGTTGCTGCTTTGGTTGTTCTGGTGATCAATCTGACTTTCTACCGGACAGCCGAATTTATGCCGGGATCTGTTCAGCTCGCGATCCAGATTCTCTTGTCAGCAGCTGCACTGGTCTGGCTGATGATGCAAGCCTATGTCTATCCGATGATTGTGACTTTTAAATTATCCCTGGGACAGATCTATCGCAACAGCCTGCTGTTTGTGATCCTGCGTCTGCCTTACAATCTGCTTTACCTGTTGATCTCGGCAGTCCTGCTGCTGGTTATTCCAGGTGTTTTGCTGCTGAACGGATCAGTCGTCACGATTCTGATCGCAGCTGTCTGGTACCTGACCCTGGCCCTGGCCATGAGCCAGTTTTTTGCCATGGCCATCACCTGGCGCGGCATCCGCCGATTCATGATCAAGGATCATGACGAAAACCCAGCCTGAACTGAAATGCCGCTGATTTCACCTTGGGGTGTGTGATTTAAGAAAAAAGACCTGACCGGGTTATCCGATCAGGTCTTTCATTTCGTACCGGCCGGCTGGTTTGCCAGCTAAAAATCTGGCTGCAGCGAGGGCGCCGCGGGCAAAGACATTGCGCGACTGGGCGCTGTGGTGGATGCTGATGGTTTCTTCGCCCCCGGCAAAGAGTACGGTATGCTCGCCGACGATGGTGCCGCCGCGAATGGCGTGCAGGCCCAGCTCCCGGTCACCGCGTTTCTGCCGGACTTGGGAGCGATCGTAGGTATATTCAAGCTGGTTGTCGAGTGTCTCGTTGATTGCGTCGGCAATCATCAGGGCAGTCCCTGAGGGCGCATCGACTTTCTGGCAGTGATGAGCTTCGATGATTTCGATGTCAAACTCGGGGTAGAGGATGGCAGCAGCTTTCTGGGCCAGGCTGATCAGGATGTTGACACCCAGTGACATGTTGGCTGAGACAAAGATGGCACTTGCCTGAGCCAGTCCATCGAGTTCCTTTTTCTGGGATTCTTCCAGTCCGGTGGTGCAGATCACAGCCGGCTTATGGGTGCGACGGATCAGTTCAAACAGGTTCGGCAAGGCGGCTGGGTTGGAAAAATCAATGATAACGTCGAATTCGACATCACAGTCCTGGGCATTGGCGAAAACAGGGAAGGGCTGGGTCACTGCCTGGTTTAAATCACTGCCAGCAACAATTTCCAAATCCTGGCTCTCTTTGGCCAGACCGGAGATGACTTGCCCCATGCGGCCGTTGCAGCCATTCAGGAAAACACGGATTGCCATGATAGACTCCTCAAATTTCAGGATTTCAATAGGGAAACCGTCGTAGGTGTGCCAGGTCAGATCAACTGGTAGTCAGCCAGGGCCTGGCGAATGATGGCAGAAGCTGCCGGACTCGGTTCGCAGAGTGGCATGCGGCATTCGCCCACTGCATAACCCATCAACGACAGGGCATGCTTGACCGGGATCGGATTGACATCACAGAACATGGCTTTGATCAGGGGGATCAGGTGGGTCTGGATCTGGGTTGCTTCCGGGGCATCACCGGACAGATAGGCTGCGACCATGTCATGGCACAGCTGGGGGACTATGTTGGCAACAACAGAGATCACGCCCTTGCCACCGTAGGACATCATCGGCAGGACGAATGCGTCCTCGCCGCTGTAAAGGTTGATCTTGTCACCACACAGGCTGGCAATCTCTGGAACTTGCTCCAGCTTACATTCCTTAAGGCCATTAACGTTTGGTAATTCAGCGAGGCGGGCGACTGTTTCAGGATTGATGTTCATACCGGTGCGGCTGGGAACGTTATACAGGATGATCGGGCAGTCAACGGCCTCGGCCACGGCTTTGAAATGTCGGTACAGGCCTTCCTGGGAAGCTTTGTTATAGTAGGGTGACACACACAGCAGGCCATCGACACCGAGGGCAGCGGCCTTGCGGCTGAGTTCGACGGCATGATGGGTATCGTTGCTGCCTGTGCCGGCGATGACCGGGACACGTCCGCGCACGGTCTGGACCACATGGGCGATGATTGCCAGATGTTCTTCGTCCGGCATGGTGGATGCTTCACCGGTGGTACCTGCGACGACGATGGCGTCAGTGCCGTGCTGGATGTGGAATTCACACAGCTCGGACATGGCATCAAAATGGACACCCGATTCGGTAAACGGTGTGACAATGGCGACACCAGATCCTTGGAACAAGGGCTTTTTCATAAGGTGGTCCTCCAGGAAGGATTTATTTTGAAAGAAGCGGATGATATTCTTGCAAAAACGCTGCAACAAACAAAGGGTCAGGGCTGGAAAGCCTTGTGTCATGATACCATCGGCTATACTTTACCGTCAATTCTCGCTATAATGCCAAGCTATGATCAAACGTTCTGATTTCAACTATTTCCTGCCCGAAGAATTGATCGCCCAGCACCCACTGGCCAGGCGGGACGAGTCGCGCCTTCTGGTTCTCGATGGCTGCACCGGTGCGATCCAGCACCAGATTTTCTCGGAGTTGCCGGATCTGCTGGCAGCCGGGGATTGCCTGGTGATCAATAACACACGCGTGATTCCGGCGCGGCTTCTGGGCCAGCGCAGTGACAGCGGCACACCGGTAGAATTCCTGCTGCTGAAACGGCTGTCGGATACCGACTGGGAAGTCATCGTCCGGCCAGGGCGACGGGTCCGGCCAGGCCATCACATCACCTTTATCCCGGGAATTCTCGCAGCGACCATTCTCGAGGTTCGCGACGACGGCAACCGTGTTGTCCGTTTCGAGTATGACGGTGTTTTCGAAGCCGTTCTCGACCAGGCCGGCACCATGCCCTTGCCGCCCTATATCCGGGAACGGCTGGAAGACAAGGAACGATACCAGACGGTCTATGCCAAGCTGGACGGCTCTGCAGCTGCCCCGACCGCTGGCTTGCATTTCACACCCGAATTGCTGGATCGTTTGCGCGCTCAGGGAATCAACATAGCCGAGGTTACGTTGCATGTCGGACTGGGCACCTTCCGCCCCGTCAAGGCGGACAACATCCAGGACCACCTGATGCATGCCGAGTATTACGACCTGCCCCAGGCCTCGGTTGATGCCATCCTGACAGCCAAAACCAGCGGCCATCGGGTGATTGCTGTAGGCACCACCAGCAACCGTGTCCTGGAAGCTGTCGCCAGTGCGCATCACGGCCACCTGGTTGCCGGATCTGGCTGGACCGATATCTTCATCTACCCCGGATATGCCTTCAAGATCGTGGATGCCCTGATCACCAATTTTCATTTGCCGGAATCCACCCTGCTGATGCTGGTCTCAGCCATGGCCGGACGGGAGAACATTCTCAGGGCCTACCAGGCAGCCATCGACGAACGCTACCGCTTCTTCAGTTTCGGGGATGCGATGTTCATCACCAGAAGAAAGGACACCTGTCATTCCCATGAATCCTGAGACAAGCACCATGGAAAAATCCACGCTGGCGATCAAACCACCCCACCTGGGCCACCATGCAGTCTGGTATGAGCACAAGCACACCTGCCGCCAGTCCGGCGCCCGGCTGGGGGTGGTCCACACGCCGCACGGTTCATTTGAAACGCCTGCCTTCATGCCAGTTGGCACCCAGGCCACGGTCAAGGGCATGGCACCGGAAGAGCTCAAGGCCATGGACGCTGGGATCATCCTGTCCAATACTTATCATCTCTGGATGCGTCCGGGCAGCGACATTGTCCGTGAGGCCGGTGGCCTGCACCGGTTCATGAACTGGGATCGGCCGATTCTGACCGACAGTGGTGGTTTCCAGGTTTTTTCCCTGTCTGACCGGCGCCACATCACAGAAGAAGGCGTCCGGTTCAAGTCGCACATCGATGGTTCGCGCCACATCCTGACGCCGGAAAAATCGATCGAAGTCCAGAATGACCTCGGCTCTGACATCATCATGGCCTTTGACGAATGCACGCCCTGGCCTGCGGATGAGGCTTATGTCAAACAATCGCTTGAACGGACGACGCGCTGGCTGGACCGCTGCATCAAAGCGCACAAGAATACGGATCACCAGGCCTTGTTTGGCATCATCCAGGGTGGAACCTATGCCCAGTATCGTCAGCAAAGCGCCCGGGAGATCACGTCTTATGACTTACCAGGCTATGCCCTGGGCGGACTTTCAGTCGGAGAACCGGCCCATCTGCTTTACGAGATGCTCGAGGAAACGGTTCCCCTGATGCCGACGGACAAGCCGCGCTACCTGATGGGCGTCGGTACCCCCGACTACCTGATCGAAGGGGCCATCCGTGGCATCGACATGTTCGACTGTGTCTTGCCAACCCGGATCGGCCGCAACGGCACGGTCCTGACCCGCAAAGGTCGCCTGATCGTGCGCGATGCCAAATACGCCCGCGATTTTGCGCCGATCGAGTCCGACTGCACCTGCTATGTCTGCCAGAATTATTCCCGCGCCTATATCCGCCATCTCCTCAAGGCCAATGAGATGTTCGGCCTGCGCCTGGCATCCTGGCACAACCTCCATTTCCTGTTGCAGCTGATGGCCGATGTCAGACAGGCCATCGCCGAGGACCGCCTGCTCGATTTCCGGGACGAATTCTTTGAAAGCTACGGCTATAAAAAGGGATGATCCTTGCTAAGCAGCGAACGCTCGTGCTAAACTGTTTGAGCAAATCAGGAATCCAGTTCATTGGCTGGACCTTGACAGATTATGGAGGAGATTACCATGGATTTAGTGAAATTTGCGATGACCGATGCGGCCGCCGGCAGCTGGACAGGCATGCTGGGCACCTTGCTGCCACTGGTTTTGATGTTTGGCCTGATGTACCTGCTTTTGATCCGTCCCCAGCGGACCAAGGAGAAGAAACTGCGTGAGCAGATCAATGCCATGGCCGTCGGCGACAAGGTGGTCACTGCTGGTGGTATTGTCGGCAAGGTCGTCAACCTCAAAGATGATGAAGTCACCATCTCGACCAGCGTTGCCAATACACTGATCACGTTCAAGAAAGCTTCCGTCAGCACGGTCATCAAGCCCGTCAGCGAATAATTCTCTTGTCAAAACATCTGATATCGTTTGATCATAAAGGAAGGGGAAATCAACGTATGAAACACATCCAGACCGTCAGTGAAGCTTGCATCCATGTCTCTGCTGGCCAGAGTGCCTGCGGTGAATGCCAGACATCTTGCCAGTCCGCCTGCAAGACGAGCTGCACCGTTGCCAACCAGGCTTGCGAATCCTTCGAGCGCTGAGCAAAGCAACCCTGGCTAGCTGTCAGGATATCTGCCCGGCTCCCGAGTTCCTATTGCCTGCCGTCTGATTTGAATCAGCGAGATAGTGGATAGCCGCTGGCTTTCCACTATCTTTTTCATTGTACAAAGGAGATCCTCTTGGTCCATCTTTTCAAATTCCAGAATGACACCCTCGCCTTCGATTCAGAAAGCGGTGCCCTGCATAAGCTGGATGACCTTTCCGCTGCTGTCATCGAGTCCTACATCGAGCATGAGGGACAGCACCCCGGAGAGACCGCGATCCAACAGCTCGAAGCCAGTCTGGGCCCGGATGTCCGGGAATGCTGCAACGACATCGACGAACTGATTGCCCGGGGCGATTTGTTTGCCCCTGCCAAGTCCATCACACCGGACCAGCTGTATCCCGATCAGCCCCGCATCAAATCCATGTGCCTGCATATCTGCCATGACTGCAATCTGCGCTGCGAGTATTGTTTTGCCAGCACGGGAGATTTCGGGACTGGACACCGCACCATGCTGGATGTCGAAACCGGCCGCAAAGCGATCGATTTCCTGATTGAGGCATCCGGTCCGCGCAGAAACCTCGACATCGATTTTTTTGGCGGTGAACCGCTCCTGAACTGGCCTGTCGTGGTTGACCTGGTCGACTATTGCGAGAAACGGGGTGCAGAAACTGGCAAGATCCTGCGTCTGACCATGACCACGAACGGGGTCCTGCTCGATGAGGAAAAATCCCAGTTCATCAACCAGCATTTCAAAAATGTTGTCCTCAGTCTGGATGGCCGCCCCGATGTCCATGACCGGATGAGGCCGGATGCGGGTGGCAAAGGCTCCTATCAGCGCATCGCCCCCCATTTCAAGGATTTCATCGCAATGCGCGGTGACAGGGACTATTATCTGCGTGGCACCTTTACCCGCCACAACCTCGATTTCACCGGGGACGTCCTCCATCTGGCGTCTTTGGGCAAGCAACTGTCGATGGAACCTGTTGTGGCTCCGTCAGGCGTGGGATATGAAATCCGGCCGGAAGACCTGCCAGTGATCGAAGCCGAATACGAGAAGCTGGCTATGGAAATCCGCCAAGCCAAAGCCAAGGGCGAGCCGTTCAATTTTTTCCATTTCATGCTCGACCTGTCCCATGGCCCGTGTGCCTTCAAGCGGATCAAGGGCTGCGGTGTCGGGATCGAATACATCGCCGTAACCCCGGAAGGTGACATCTATCCCTGCCATCAGTTTGTCGGCGAACCCGAATACCGCATGGGCAATGTTCACGATCAACCAATCCAGATCGATCCTGCAGTCCAGCAACCGTTTTACTCGCTGCTGGTTCCGGACAAAGCCGAATGCAGCCAGTGCTGGGCCAAGTACTTCTGCAGTGGTGGCTGTGCAGCCAACAGCCTGCATGTCAATGGCCATATCAACGGGGTCGATCCGATCAGCTGCCAGCTGCAGAAAAAGCGACTCGAATGCGCCCTCTGGCTCAAGACCTGAACATTTCAGCCGTTCATCGATTCCTGAAAGGAGAGCTGTCATGCATAAGCCTTTGATTCGTGCCTACCAGGGCAAGAAACCGCTGGTGGATCCGTCTGCTTTCATTGCGGAAACAGCCACCCTGATCGGCGATGTGACTATCGGTCCACAGAGTTCGATCTGGTATGGCGCCATCTTGCGCGGCGATGTCCAGCCAATTGTGATTGGAGCCCAGAGCAATGTCCAGGACCAGACGGTGGTCCATGACAGAGTGGTGATCGGTGACCGGGTGAGCATCGGCCACGGGGTGATCCTGCACGGCTGCATGATTGAAGATGACGCCCTGGTCGGCATGGGTGCTGTAGTCCTGGATGGTGCTGTCATCCAGCGCGGAGCCATGGTCGCTGCCGGCGCCCTGGTAGCCGGGGGTACCGTCGTCGAAGCAGGGACTCTGTACGCTGGCATTCCGGCCACTTTCTGGAAAAGGCTTGATCCCAGTCGGATCGAGCAAAACCGCCAGACCGTTCATCATCATTTGCAACATCTGGCGCACTATCAGACCGGTGAACAAAAAAACGAAGAGTCCGGGCAGGAAAACGAACCAGACGTGTCGAATAATAGACTGTGAGCAATTCTGGTATAAACCGCACCATTCCAGATGAACTGGTTGAGGAAGTCAAGTCCAGGAACGATATTGTCTCAGTCGTCGGGCAGTACGTTCGTCTTGACAAGCGCAGCAGTGCCAATCTGTTCGGGTTGTGTCCCTTTCACAATGAGGATACACCTTCTTTCAGTGTGTCACCCAGCAAGCAGATTTTTTATTGCTTTGGCTGCCACAAGGGTGGCAATGTCATCACCTTCATCCGCGAGATTGAAAAATGCACCTGGCCCCAGGCCTTGAAAATCCTGGCCGACCGGGTAGGAATTCAACTGCCGGAACCGGATGACGCCGCCTATCGCGAACGTCTCGAACGCAACGCCACCCTGCAGAAAATCTACCTGGAGGCAGCCCGCTATTATTACCACAGCCTGCAAAGTCCTGCCGGAGCTGCCGCTCGCCGCTACCTGAAGGAGCGCGCCATCGCTGACAGCACCGCCCGGAAATTCGGTCTTGGTTTTGCACCCGACGAATGGGACGGACTGCTTTTGCATCTGCGCCGGCAGGGTCTCGATGATCCCCAGTTGATCAGCCAGTCTGGCCTGTTCAAGCGTGGCAAATCAGATGGCTACTATGACTTGTTCCGCAACCGCCTGATGTTTCCGATCTTTGACGCCATGGGCAAGATCATCGCCTTTGGTGGGCGCGTCCTCGACGATTCTCAGCCCAAATACCTGAATTCGCCCGAGACACCGCTCTATACCAAAGGCCGCCACCTCTATGGCCTCAACCTGGCCAAATCCAGCAGCGACAAACGCCTGGTCCTGGTTGAGGGCTACATGGATACCCTGGCCATGCACCAGGCTGGAATCGACAATGCCGTGGCTGCCCTCGGCACAGCGATGACCGAAGCCCAGGCCAACCTGATCCGCAAATATACTGACCAGGTGATTGTCGGCTTTGATGCCGACGCCGCGGGTCAGAACGCCGCTTTGCGCAGCCTGGACATCCTGACATCACGTGGGCTTAAAGTTACAGTTCTGCGGGTGCCAGACGGCAAAGATCCGGATGAATTCATCCGCAAACACGGTCCGGAACGTTTCAAGGTCCTGGTCGACCAGGCATTGCCGCTTTTAGATTTCAAGCTCGATGTGGCCCGGCGTTCCTGTGAGGTGCATGGCGCTCTCGACATCCTGGCATTCCAGGACCAGGCCTGCTCGATCCTGGCCAGGGAAGACAATGCTATTGTGCGTGAGTTGTACGCTGGCAAGGTCAGTGAGTGGCTCCATGCCTCGGCCGACAGTGTCGTGCGCGAGATCGAACGGCGTCGCGAAGGCAGTGAAACCAGTCCGGGCGGAGATTTATTGCACCAGCAGCTGGCAGCCCGCAAAAAACCAGACGCTCCGCCAGTTGCTGATCTGGCCCAGCCTTCTGGCCAGCAAGCCACCCGCGAGGAGATCTACTTGCTGTGCTTTCTGGCCGAGCATCCCACACTCTGGGCCCGTCTGGAACCTAAGCCTGTCGCGGCAGACTTCTCTGCCGGGGTGATGCAGGCTGTAGCCAGCCGGCTGCTCGAGTACCTGGACTCTGGAAAGTCTGTAGACAGCGGTGGCCTGATGCTCTGGTCAGAAGCCCTCGTCGTGCACGGCCGCCTGTTGACTGATCTTCTGGCCAAAGCCAGCATGAAGCTGGAGGAGACCTTTGCTGGCCAGGACCCCCTGAAGACCATCCATGAACTGGTGCGCACGATTCGTCTGGAGAACTTGCGACGCCAGCTCAGGGAAACAGCTACCCTGGCCCAGGATCCTGATCAGCCGGCGGAAGCAGCCGAGGCCAGGAAAAAGCTTCTTGACATCAACCAGCAGATCCAGAAACTGCGCACACGCTAAAACCACCGGATTTTACAGCCGGGACAGACATAAACCCATCCATTACAAGCAGATAATTTATTTTGAATTTTTGGAGGACTCACACAACCATGGCAGAGAAAAAGCAAGGCCTGCTCACAGAGCTGCTCAACAAAGCCCACGCCTCGAACAACCAGATTTCCTACAAGGACGTCATGAGTGCGATCGAATCATCAGACATCGACCTGGACCAGGCTGAGAAGGTTCTCGACCGGCTCGAAGCCATGGGTGTCGAAGTCGTCGCTGACACCGTCGTCGAAGATGACACATCGTCGGACAATGACCTTGATATCAGCACGATCGAAGGTGTTGGGGTCGATGATCCAGTCCGCATGTACCTCAAGGAAATCGGCAAGGTGCCCCTGCTGACTGCAGATGAGGAAAAAGAACTGGCTCAGGCCATGCTGGAAGGTGACATGGATGCCAAGGAACGTCTCTGCAACGCCAACTTGCGTCTCGTTGTCAGCATTGCCAAGCGTTACGTCGGCCGTGGCATGCAATTCCTTGACTTGATCCAGGAAGGCAATCTGGGCCTGATCAAGGCAGTCGATAAATTCGATTATGAAAAAGGCTTCAAATTCAGCACCTATGCCACCTGGTGGATCCGCCAGGCCATCACCCGGGCTATCGCTGACCAGGCCCGCACGATCCGCATCCCCGTCCATATGGTTGAGACGATCAACAAGCTGATCCGTATCCAGCGCCAGCTGATCCAGGAGCTCGGCCGTGAGCCCGAGGCTGAGGAACTGGCCCAGGAAATGGGCATGACAGTGGAGAAGGTGCGTGAGATCATGAAGATTTCCCAGGAACCGGTCTCCCTGGAAAAACCGATCGGCGAAGAAGAGGACAGCCATCTGGGTGATTTCATCCCCGATGACGATGCTCCGTCACCGGCTGACCAGGCGGCTTTCACCCTGCTCAAAGAACAGCTGCTCGAAGTCTTGAAAGGCCTGACCCCGAGGGAGGAAAAGGTCCTGCGCCTGCGTTTCGGTCTCGATGATGGCCGGACCCGGACGCTGGAAGAGGTTGGCAAGGAATTCAACGTCACGCGCGAACGCATCCGCCAGATCGAGGCCAAAGCCCTGCGCAAAATGCGCCACCCCAGCCGGAGCAAAAAGCTCAAGGACTACCTGGACTGATCGTAGTCCATTACGGTACGGTATGCACAAACAGCCGCGACTCCCTGTCCTGTCTGCCCGTCTCGAGGCGGTCGCCAGTCTTGTTGCGCCGTGTGCGAGGGTGTTTGATATTGGCACGGACCATGCCTTTCTGCCGATTGAGCTGGTCCGGCGTGACATCTGCCAGTCGGCAGTGGCTTCGGACATCCGACCAGGCCCGATCGCCGTGGCCCGGCGCAACATTAGCCGGGCCGGCTTGACCGACCGGATCGAAACGGCCGTGACTTCTGGCCTTCAAGGCCATGAGATCGGTCCGGATGATGCTGTGGTCCTGTCCGGCCTCGGCGGCCTGGAAATGATCGATATCCTGGCTGTATTGCCTGAGCCCTGCAGCCAAGTCATCCTGCAGCCCCAGAAATCTGCCATGGAGCTGAGGCTGTGGCTCGTGGCCAACCACTACCAGATCGACCGGGAAGAACTGGTCCAGGACCGGGAGCGGATTTATGTCATCATCCGGGCGGTGCCAGGAAAGTCAGGTCCGTCAAAACCGATGGATCACCCAGACATGAGTCTGGCCGAGGCCGTCCTGGGTCCTGTCCTGCTCCGGGAGAAACCACCCTTGTTCGGACCCTATCTGAAGCAAGTTGCCCGCCATGTCCAGTCAGCCAGCCGCAGGATGCCGGAACTAACTGACGTGATGGCTGTTATTCAGGAATGGCTCGATCAAACACTGTGAAACAAAGGAAAAAGAGGGAGGCGAACCATGAATCCAGATTATGGCACAGAACATGCACACGCCAGCCAACGCTCCGACATCCGCCTCGGTGACCTGGTGGAACAGATCGACCAGGCGATCCCCTTTGCCCTGGCTGAATCCTGGGACAAAGTGGGTCTCCTACTGGGTGATCCGGATGCCCTAATCTCCGGTGTGATCGTGACCCTTGATATCACGGACCGGACGATCGAACTGTGTGAGATGAACCAGGCTAATCTGATCATCGCCCATCACCCGCTGATCTTCTCGCCCTTGGCGACCTTGCGCGAAGACATCGCAGAACAGTCCCTGATCCGCACCCTGATCCAGAAAGACATTGCTGTGCTGGCTTTGCATACCAATCTCGACGCTGCAGCGGGTGGAACTGCGGACTGCCTCGCTGATGCGCTCGACTTGCCCGAGCAAAACCGCGTGGTCTTTTTCCCGGTCATGGTGGAGAATACCCTGGTTGCACAGCCGCTGAGTTCAGACCAGACCGAAACGGGACATGGCCGCGTAGTAGACCTGCTCGAGCCTCTGGATAGCCGGGAACTCAAAGACCGCGTCCGGACCAGTCTGGAGAGCAGTGGCGTCCGCCAGAATTCGGATGCGATCGCCCTTGTGCACCGCCTGGCGGTGTTTCCGGGTTCCTTTGACGAAAGCTGGGTGGAGCGACTTCTGGACCTGGAAGTGGATGCCATTGTCACCGGCGAGCTCAAACACCATGTCGGCCTGAAACTGGCGCTGCGCGGAATCGTCGCCCTGGATGCCGGCCATGATGTGACCGAACGGGTGGCCCTGCCCAACCTGGCGCATCGCCTCTCCCAGCTGGCACCGGAATTGACCTTTGCCGTCGACTACGGCTTCGATTATAATAAGGTGACTTTCTGAGCAAGCTGGACAACCGCGGGCGCAGTGCCGAAAGGCCGCGCGTGAGGAAAGTCCGGGCTCCACAGGGCAAGGGTGCCGGGTAATTCCCGGTGAAGGCGACTTCAAGGACAGTGCAACAGAAATAGACCGCCGGTCTTGACCGGCAAGGATGGAAAGGTGAGGTAAGAGCTCACCAGCAGCCTGGCGACAGGCTGGCTCTGTAAACCCCACCTGGAGCAACACCGTGGAGGGACAATGTGTGGCCCGCACGTCCCGGGGAGGTGGCTGGAGCCGTTCAGAAATGATCGGCCTGGATAGATGGTTGTCCACGACAGAACCCGGCTTACAGGCTTGCTCAGGAAGCCACCCCATTATCTCAAACGGCGCTCCGGCGCGGAGGAACTCATGAAAGCTGAAAGCTATCTTTCACGCGGCGTCTCGCCGACCAAAGACGATGTCAAAAAAGCCGTAGCCCGGCAGTCGAAAGGCCTTTTCCCAGGGTCCTTCTGCAAGATCATTCCCGATCTGGCTGGTGATCCGGAGTATTGCTGTGCCGTCCATGCCGATGGTGCGGGGACGAAATCGTCCGTGGCCTACCTGATGGCCCAGGAGACCAAAGATCCCGCCTGGTACCGGGGCATTGCCCAGGACTCCCTGGTCATGAATACGGACGATCTGCTCTGTATCGGTGCGATCGATGATTTCAAGGTTTCCAATACCATCGGCCGCAACGCCCACCGGGTCGATGCGGCAGCACTCGCAGCGATTATCAACGGCTATGACGAAATCATCGATGCCTTGGCAGCACAAGGTGTGACGGTTGAGATGACTGGTGGCGAAACAGCCGATGTCGGCGATCTGGTCCGGACCGTGATCTGTGATTCCACTGTTGTTGTAAGGTTAAAAAGGGAAGAGGTCATCCACGCGGCCAACATCCGGCCCGGCCTCACCATTGTTGGCCTGGCTTCGTTTGGCCAGACCACCTACGAGACCAGGGAAAACAGCGGCATCGGTTCGAATGGCCTGACCGGGGCCCGTCACCTGCTCCTTCATAAGGACTACCTGGCCAAGTACCCGGAATCATGCTCGGATACCCTGCCGGCAGACAAAGCCTATTGTGGCTGTTATCACCTGTCAGATCCACTCCCAGGTTCGACACTGACCGCGGGAGAGGCGATCCTGTCTCCGACCCGGACCTACCTGCCGGTCATGAAAGCGGTCTTGGCCCAGTACAGGGAGTCGATCGCCGGGATCATCCACTGCACCGGTGGCGGCCAGGTCAAATGCAAAGACTTTGGCAGCGGCGTGCGCTATGTCAAGGACAACCTGTTCCCGACCCCGCCGATTTTTGCTGCCATTCTCGAGTCTGGCGAGGTTGGCTCAGCCGAGATGTACCAGATTTTCAACATGGGCCACCGCCTGGAGATCTACTGCGATGAAACGACCGCAGCCGGCATCCTGGAGATCTGTGCCCGCTTTGAATTACCCGCCCGGATTGTCGGCCGGACGGAAGCCAGCACGACAGCGGGAGAGAACGAGGTCATCATCCAGGATCGCGGCCAGACCTTTACCTGGTAAATTTTGACAAATCCATAACCTGATGCTAAACTATCACGGAATATGCCATGGCAAGGTTCGTGGAACGTCCAACCCCAACGTTGCCAGAGGCGAATGATAAGGAGAAACACATGGACAAGACCCGCAAAGCAGAACTCATCAAAGAGTACGGCCTCAAGGAAGGCGACACCGGTTCACCGGAAGTCCAGATCGCCCTTTTGACCGAACGCATCAATCACCTGACCGAACATCTCAAGACCCACAAGGGTGATCATCACTCCCGTCGTGGCCTTTTGATGATGGTTGGTCGCCGCCGTGGCCTTCTCGACTACCTGACCAGCATCGATATCGAACGTTACCGTACGATCATCGCCAAGCTCGGCATCAGAAAGTAAGGCTCGATCAGACAAATGAATGTTGGCGGACGGGTCGACCGTTCGCCAATTTTTCATTCATCCACCGTTTCATCCCATTAAACCGGACGATTTGAGCCTGTGCGCCGCTGTAGAGGGTAGATTGCACCTCTGGATGCCCCAGATGGAGGGTTTCAGAAGCGGAATCTACAAACTACCGCCGTGCACGGGTCAAAGGTCCAATCATTGGAGGTATCCACATGAGTGCACGTACATTCGAAACCGTCCTCGCTGGCCGTAAACTGGTCATCGAAACCGGCCATCTGGCCCAGTTCGCCAATGGCTCCTGCATGGTCCGCTACGGCGACACTGTCATCATGTCCAGCGTGACCGCATCCGCCACCCCCCGCCCGGGCATTGACTTTTTCCCGCTCAGCGTCGACTACGAAGAAAAAATGTACAGCGTCGGCAAATTCCCCGGCGGCTTCATCAAGCGCGAAGGCCGTCCGACCGAGAAGGCCATCCTGACCTCACGTGTCATTGACCGCCCGATCCGTCCGCTGTTTCCGAAAGACCTGAGAAATGACTGCGCTGTCAGCAATATGGTCATGTCGGTCGACCAGGACAATGCGCCGGAAGTTGCCGCCATGCTCGGCACATCGATCGCCATCTCGATCTCCGACATCCCATGGAACGGCCCGATCGCCGGTGTCCATGTCGGCCTGATCGATGGCCAGGTCATCATCAATCCGACGGAAAAGCAGCGCGCAGAGAGCCAGATGCACGTCACCCTGGCTGGTACCGAAGACAAGATCTGCATGATCGAAGCCGGTGCCAACGAAGTCCCGGACGATGTCATGCTCAATGCGATCATCGAAGGCCACAAGGTCATCCAGGATCTCTGCCGCTTCATCAAGAGCATCGTTGCTGAGATTGGCAAACCCAAGTTCAGCTATGTTTCTTCCGACCTGCCGGAAGAAGTCTTCGCTGCGGTCAAGGAATTTGCCTACAGTGGCATGCGCATGGCTGTCCTGTCTGATGACAAGTCGGTCCGTGACGAAAAAGTCAGCCAGCTCAAAGCTCAGACCACCGAGCACATCACCGCTCTCAACCCTGACTGGGCTGGCTACGTTGGCGACGCCATGTACAAGCTTGAGAAGAAAGTCGTCCGCGAATATTTGTTCAAGGAACACATCCGGGTCGATGGCCGTGCCCTCGACCAGATCCGCCCCCTGTCCGCAGATGTCGGCATCCTGCCGCGTGTTCATGGCACCGGTCTGTTCCAGCGTGGCCAGACCCAGGTCCTGACCGCCTGCACCCTGGCCCCATTGTCCAAAGTCCAGATGCTGGACGGCCTCGATAATGAGGAAACCAAGCGCTACATCCATCACTACAATTTCCCGCCGTACAGCGTCGGTGAAGCCAAGGCCAACCGTTCACCCGGCCGCCGCGAAATCGGCCATGGTGCCCTGGCTGAGCGTTCCCTGATTCCGGTCCTGCCCAGCGAAACCGACTTCCCCTATGCCATCCGCTGCGTCTCGGAAATCCTGATGTCCAACGGCTCGACCTCCCAGGGCTCCGTCTGTGCCAGCACCCTGGCCCTGATGGACGCTGGCGTCCCGATCAAAAAGCCTGTAGCCGGTATTTCCTCCGGCCTGATCGTCAACGAAGAGAATGAGAAAGACTATCTCGTCTTCATGGACATCCAGGGCATCGAAGACTTCTTCGGTGACATGGACTTCAAGGTCGCCGGCACGGTCGATGGCATCACTTCGATCCAGGTCGACATCAAAGTCGACGGCCTGTCCTATGACATCATCCGCGACGCATTCGCGATGACCCAGAAAGGCCGCCTGCAGATCATCAACGAGGTCATGATGCCCGTGATCAGCGCCCCGCGCAGCGAGCTGTCCAAATACGCGCCCAAGATCGTCCAGATCATCATCCCGGTTGACAAGATCCGTGAAGTCATCGGTTCCGGCGGCAAGGTCATCAACCGCATCATCGAGGAAACCGGCGTCGAAATCGACATCGAGGATGACGGCCGTGTCTTTGTCTCCTCACCCAACAGCGAGGCAGCTGACAAGGCGATCGCGATCATCCAGGGTATTGCCAACGATCCAGAGCCGGGCCAGGTCTTTGAAGGCCGCGTCACCCGCCTGATGAACTTCGGCGCCTTCGTCGAATTCCTGCCGGGCAAGGAAGGCCTCGTCCATATCAGCAAACTCGCCTGGAAACGCGTCGAGAAAGTCGAAGACGTCGTCAGTGAAGGTGACCTGGTTCAGGTCAAGGTCATGGAGATCGACGGCCAGGGCCGTATCAATCTATCCATGCGCGATTGCATGGAGAAGCCGGCTGATTTTGTCGAGTCTGACAGCGGCGAACGCCGTGGTCCGATGCGTGACCGGGGCGATCATCGTGGTCCGCGTGATTCCGGCCCCCGTGGTGGCGACCGTGGAGATCGCGGTGACCGAGGCCCCCGCAGGGACGACCGCGGACCTCGCCCACAGCGCCCCAGCCAGGACTCCCAGGATCGCCCGCAGCGCTTCCAGGAACGCCAGGACAATACCGGCAAACCAGAGAAACGCCGCGAGATCGAATTCTAAAAAACGTCCTGAAAATCTAGGGAAAAGACCTCTTCCGGTGACTTGACACCAGCTGGGAATACCAGTAAAATCAACAAGTCGCCGGGGTGTAGCTCAGTTTGGCTAGAGTGCTTGCTTGGGGTGCAAGAGGTCGCCTGTTCGAGTCAGGTCACTCCGACCACAGATAATAGACCGCTGAAACAATCGTTTCAGCGGTCTTTTCTTTGCCAGTCTCCTGTATTATGGTTACAATAAGGATTAATTATTTTGACAATCCAAGGGAGCACCCGCAATGCCATCGAGGATTTTCCCCGGCCGTCCAGAAAAACCAGATTGGAACAGAATCGAATGCCTGGAGCGCAACCGTTACCCGCGGCATGCCTATCTGGTCCAGTTTCCGGACCAGGAGACCTGTGAACAGGCGCTGGAGGATAACCGGCGTTATTTGTCACCCTATGTCCAGATGCTGACTGGTTACTGGGATTACAAATGGTTTGGCTCCATCCTGCAACTCCCTGAGAATATTTTTTCTTATCGCAGCGGCTTTGACCGGATAACGGTTCCAGGTTCCCGGTCCGCTCTTGCACAAACGCAGGGCAGGACCCCTGCGTGGCCGTTTGTCCTGGATCCACCTTATGTGCCGCAGACCCTGCCAGTAGCGGTTTACCATCGCAGCCTGGAACTACCAAAAAATTGGAGTGCCTTGCGTAAAAAGCTGGTGCTCCAGGGGGTCCTGGAGGCCTGTCATGTCGTTCTGAACGGTAAACTCGTCGGTTATGTCCAAAACGGCCGCCAATTGAATGAATTCGATGTGACTTCTCGTCTCCATGACGGTAACAATGAGCTGTTTATCCTGGTCTATCCCTGTCATGCAGCCAGTTACCTCGACGGCCACGCCTTCACTGGCCAGACAGGATTGGCTGGTGACATCTATCTGGAAGCAACTCCTGCGGTATCAATTTTTGATGTATCTGTGCATACCCGCCAGGATCCTCATGCGGATCTGTGGGAATTAGCCGCTCAGGCGACGGTCCTGACTTATAAGGTGACCCAAGATCTGCCGCAGGTCCGTTTCACCTTGCTAAAAGACGGACAGGCAATTTTTCAACAGGTGGTCAAACCGGAAAAAATCCAGCTGAACCAAGATGGATTCGATACGAAAGTCCAACAGGCTGGCCAGGCCACCCTGCATGTAGCTTGCCCGGATATCCAATCCTGGTCAGATGAACAACCCGAATTGTATGATCTGTTTGTCACCTGCCTCGATGCCAGTGGCAGGGCGTCCAGTACTGTCCACCAGTCGGTCGGCTTTTGTGAGCGGTCAGTCCGCGATGGTCTGCTCTATCTCAATCAGCAACCTCTGCAGCTCCATTTGGCTGATTACGATCCAGTGGATCGCCAGACAGACCTTCTCAAACCGCTGGCTCATGTGGCTCGTGATTTGCGCCTCATCCGCCAGCATGTCAATGCGATCCGACTGCTCGGTGGACCTGTCGATCCCATTTTCTATGAACTATGCAATCATCTGGGTCTGCTCGTCCTGGTCGGTCCCACTGCTGAGCCTGTCCTGGCATGGCAAACAACTGATCAAAAGCGGGAAGAGAAGCCCTGGCTAAATGAACCGTGGCTGTCGGTTCAAAAAGATCGTTTGCACAGTCAGGTCAACTTACTAAGGAATCAACCCTGTGTCCTGGCCTGGTTGCCATCCAGCCAGTCATTTGCAGAGGATCGACGGCTGCCTGAGCTGGTCAGAGAGCTGGATCCATCCCGCCCTTTGGTTCAAATTGCCAGTGTTGGCGAAAAAAATCACGAGATTCCAGTTGTCGATTCCAGCCAAGACTCCGTCTTCCAGATTCTTGCGCCAGGCTTCAGCCTCCAGGGGGGTGGCACCTATCCATTCCTGCAGTTGATGACGGACGAGACCATCCGTTCACATTTTTCTGGCGTGCTTCTGGGCAACTGGCAGGAGGTACACGACCTGATCCAGACCCCACAGGGACGTTCCCAGTCCGTTGCCCTGGCTGCGATCCGCCAGGCCAGGCGCCCTGCCGACATCAAGCCGCTCGACCTTCAGGCTGGACATTTCAGAGTGACCAACCGGACGCGAACCTTGAGCTTGGATCAATACCGCCTGCATTGGCAGATTATGGCCTGTGGCCGTCTGGTCCTGGCAGGTGAGATCGATTTGCCGCCTGTTCTGCCAGGCCAGTCCATGGATCTGTCCATCCCGTATCGTGAAGTCGAACGCTCCCAGGACCTTCCTTGCCTGTTGCACCTGACAGTTCACCAGATCGAAGCCACGCTGTGGAGTCCGGCTGACTGGATTATGTCCACTGAGAGCTTCGCACTGGATCTCCAGTCAGATGTCCGGGATCCATTTCTCAGGCAGCTGGTTCCCGTCATCGCTTCAGGCAGGAATCGACTCCGCCTGGAACAGGACCGCCATTTGCTGGTCGTTTCCGGCCACCGGTTCTGGCTCGTGTTCAACCGGATTACCGCCCAGATCGAAAGCTGGCGTTGCAAGGACCATGAGTACTTGGCCTTTGTCCAGATGAATGGTCTGCTGGCCCCATCAGCGCTTAACTTCTGGCGGCCACCTCTGAGCCAGGACCAGCCATGGGCTCATGACTGGAATCAGCTTGGTCTTTCTGGGCTGGAGCAAGTAGTCGACCGGATTGAATCAGACTGCGATGGTGAAACAGTCTCCATCGTAGCGCACTGCCGTTTTGGGTCAGCCGGTGCCAAAACATGGCTGGCGACCCGTCTTTCGTACACGATTCACGAGAATGGCAAGATTGAGATCCAGGTCAGCCTGCCCTGTAAAAACCAGGACTTGCTGGCGGAATTACCCCGGGTTGGCCTGCGCTTCCTGCTGCGCCGCCAGTATGAACGGATCATCTGGTCTGGCCAGGGTCCGGGACCGTCCTGGCCAGACCTGCGCGGAATGACCTGTGATGGACAATTCGAGCAGACTTTGGCCAACATCATGCCAGACTCGCGCGAATCCTTCCCGCAGGAATTGCCGCACGCCCAGACCCGCTGGGTGGCTGTGGCGGACGCCAGCGGCAGCGGCCTGCTGTTTGAAAGCAACCAGCCCTTCAGCTTCTGCGCCAGTGACCGCCTGTCGGACTGTGAATTGCCGCAAACCCATGAATCGCGAGTGGCCTACCAGAACTTGATCGATTGGAAAATCGACTGGCATTACAAACGTTCCGGCGGCCAGCCTGGCCAGAAGATCGATCGTGGAGATTTTGCCGACACACGGAACACGGCTGAGTATTACGTCACCCTGACACCTGTGACGGGACTCTGACAAACCAAAAAAAATCTTTACAATATCAGGAGGATGGAAGATGTCAAACCGAATCGAAACCCAATGTATCCATGCAGGGTATCAGCCGGCCAAAGGTGAACCCAGGCAGCTGCCGATCTATCAAAGCACCACGTTCAAATACGATACCAGCGACGAGATGGGGCGGTTGTTCGATCTCGAGGAAGCGGGCTATTTTTACACCCGCCTGCAAAACCCGACCAATGATGCGGTCGCTGACAAGATCCGGGCCCTCGAGGGTGGGGCGGCTGCCATGCTGACCGCTTCTGGCCAGGCCGCCAATTTCTATGCCATTTTCAATATTTGTGAGGCTGGGGATCATTTTATCGCCACTTCTTCGATCTATGGCGGGACGTACAATTTGTTTGGTGTCACCCTGAAAAAAATGGGCATTGCATGCACCTTTGTCAATCAGGATTTACCGGACAGCGAACTGGACCAGTATTTCCAGCCAAATACCAAGGCTGTTTTCGGCGAAACGATCACCAATCCCACTGTCGCCGTATTTGATATCGAAAAATTCGCCCGACTGGCCCACAAGCATGGGGTGCCGCTGATCGTCGACAACACCTTCGCAACTCCGATCAATTGCCGCCCCTTTGAATGGGGCGCCGACATCGTCACCCATTCGACGACCAAGTATATGGACGGGCATGCGGCTGGCGTGGGTGGCTGCATCGTCGATAGCGGCAAGTTCGACTGGCTGGCCCAAGCGGAAAAATTCCCTGGTCTGACCACACCGGATGACTCCTACCATGGCATTGTCTACGCCGAGCGATTCGGCCCGGGCGCCTATATCACCAAAGCCACAGCCCAGCTGATGCGTGACATCGGGGCCATCCAGTCACCACAAAATGCCTTCTATCTGAATTTTGGCTTAGAAACGCTGCATCTGCGCATGAAGCAACACTGTGCCAATGCCCTGGCCGTCGCTCAATACCTGTCCAGCCATGATAAAATCGCCTGGGTCAACTATCCGGATCTGCCAACCAGCCCATCCTATGCCCTGGCACAAAAATACCTGCCGAATGGCTCTTGCGGCGTCCTGGCATTTGGCGTCAAGGGCAGCCGCGAGCTGGCCAACCGGTTCATGGATAGTTTGCAGCTGGCTTCGATTGTCACTCACGTGGCGGACAGCAAGACCTGTCTGCTCCATCCCGCCAGCCACACCCACCGGCAGTTGTCCGACGAACAATTGCAGGCCGCCGGCATCGCACCTGACCTGATCCGCCTGTCAGTCGGCATTGAAAATGTGGCAGATATCATCGAGGACTTGGAGCAGGCTCTTGGAAAGATCTGAGCGACCTTACAACGAGACGTCGGGCTTGTTCGTCCGAGCCTTGTCCCTTTTCCGCAAAGCCAGGGCAAGGACCAGGATTGGAATCAGGACAACCAGTCCCAGGAATGCAAAAAATCCCCATAAACCTCTGGATATTGCTTCAGATGAATTACTGGTCAGCCAGGAAATTAAAACAAAAACAATTTGACTCAAAATGATCAGTTAGTTCAATCGTTTGATGTCAGTCTGGCTTCCTACTTTCATCATACGCCCGGACAAGCACAAGATAAAGCGATCCTGTCAGGACTTATGAGTCAGGATGGTCAATTTTCAACTATCGCTAATCTGTGACTCTTGGGTCGTGATCAGCGGAAAGATCTGGCCAAACCCCGGCAGACACCTTGACAACATCATCCCCAGCGACCAATCCGTCCGAAAATTCCAGCACAGAGCCAAACAATCGCCCGTCCGAAGCCATCGAGGGATTTAACTTTGAGAAACACGACGTCTTGTCCAGCTACACGATTGTTTTAACTGCCGAAGCCCTCGGTGGACCGGCGAAAGGAAAAGTCGAGCGGTTCAAATCAGAACAAGTCCCTCCGGAAAAGGCACATCATGCCACCGTAGCCTCATCGCAAAATGATTATGTCATTTCGAAACCAAATCGAGTCGAATGACTGGTGAGGTCTGGATTGCAAACCAAAGCGGACAAGATCCAGTCCCACTCAAGGTATTCCAGGAACAAATGGCCCTCGATGACCAGGGCAGTGTCATTGACGACTATCGGCATGTCAGGATTGAATATGTGGTCTCGGCAATCAATACCCCCATTACGATTTCACCACCAGCTTAACCACAGAGATGTTCTAGATATTTGACCCAATAATGGACATACATTGGCAAGATAAGCGCCTTGCGAGGCGAACTAAAGCAAACCCCCTGAGGCCTTGATGCAGCCTCAGGGGGTTCGCCGTAGTGCCTCATGTCAATATGAGCGCGAAATAGTAACTGGTGCCTCATATAGTT
>CAZGSR010000010.1:0-67663 GCA_964528645.1 uncultured Mageeibacillus sp.
GCGGTTTTGGGCTGCTTCATAGTTCGGTCATAGTTACGAGTAGCGGGAATCCATGTTTAGACCAGAAAGCTCAAGCCAAGCTCACCGGTGGTCTTTTCTATCCCCCGGCAGAGCAGATATCTTGCATCGTGGTACCATTTGACGGTCCCGAATGGGTGTTCCGCTTTAATATATCGGTTTATTATCTGTCTGGCCACTCTGGTCAGGCAATGATGTCGATGCCGGTAAGATCAAATGAGCAGGTGGATAGAAAACAGATGATCGTGCGCATTTGGCAAGGTCCACTGCTGCGCTATATTGTCCGGCAACCGGGCAGGTCTTGAACCATCCGCAGCATCCCTACACTCAAACGCTGATAAAATCCATTGTCTGAGCAAGAAGCGCCAGCTGAGCCATGGAAAGACTCTGCTATAATCTGTTTATTGAACAGACCTGATTTCATCTGTGCCGGAGGTTCCATATGCTGGACTATCCTTACCTCAAACTGCTCTCCCGCGACTATCCGACGATCCAGACGGCTGCTGCGGAGGCGATCCGGCTCCAGGCGATTCTGAGCCTGCCCAAGGGTACGGAGTTTTTCTTCAGTGACCTGCATGGCGAGCATGAGGCGTTCATCCATTTGCTGCGCAGCGCCTCGGGATTTATCCGCAATAAGATCGACGATTTGTTCACCAAATCAGTCTCCAAAGCGGATCGGGTAGCCTTGTCCAATTTGATCTACTATCCGGAAAAAGAGCTGGAGCGTCTCGATCTCGAGGGTCAGGACCTGCTGGACTGGAGCCGGATCACGGTTTACCGCCTGCTCGAGGTCAGCAAGACCGTCTCCGCCAAATACACGCGCCAGCAGGTCAGGAAAAAACTGCCGCCTCAGTTTGCGGCCATCATGGATGAGCTCCTGCATGTCGATTCAGCGAGCAAAGCTGCGTTTTACGAGGCCGGTGTCCGCTCGATTGTTGAGACCGGCATGATGAAGGATTTCATCTCCAGCCTGTGTGTCCTGATCCAGCAGCTTGCCATCGACAAACTGCATATCATCGGTGATATCTTCGACCGCGGACCGCGCGCCGATGCGATCATGAATGCCCTGATTGATTTCCATGATGTCGATGTCCAATGGGGCAACCACGACATCCTCTGGATGGGAGCGGCAGCAGGTAGCCTGGCCTGCATGGCCAATGTGATCCGGCTCGGTATCAGCTACAACAGCTTTGATGTTCTCGAAGATGGTTATGGCATCAATCTCCGTCCGCTGTCGGTGTTTGCGGCCCAGGTCTACCGCGATGATCCCTGCAAGATCTTTGCGCCCCATATCCTGGACGAAAACAAATACGACCCGGTCGATGTCCATCTGGCCGCCAAGATGCACAAGGCCATGGCCATCATCCAGTTCAAGCTGGAAGGGCAGCTGATCACCCGTCATCCGGAATACCAGATGGAAGACCGCCGCCTACTGGAAAAAATCGATTTTGCCCAGGGTACCCTGACGCTCGACGGCACCACGCATGCCTTGAAAGACACCCGCTTTCCGACGGTTGATCCGAACGACCCGCTGCGTCTGATGCCAGAGGAGGAAGACCTGATGATGACGCTGGCAGCCTCGTTCCGGCACAGTGAGAAGCTGCAGCGCCATATCCGCTTCCTCTACCTGCAGGGCGGGACCTACAAGCGGATCAACAACAATCTGCTCTACCATGGCTGCATCCTGATGACCCCGGAAGGTGAATTCGAAACCGTCACATTCGGCGCTGACCGTTACGCCGGCAAAGCTTACCTGGACCACATCGATGCGGTTGTTCGCCGGGGTTATTTTGCTCCGCCGCACTCGCAGGAGCGCTATGATGCCCGCGATTTGATGTGGTATCTCTGGTGTGGCCCGCACTCGCCGCTGTTTGGCAAGAACCGCATGGCCACGTTTGAACGCTATTTCCTGTCCGAAAAAACGACACACAAAGAGCATATGAATGCCTACTACAAGCTGCAGGACAACCGGGACGTCTGTGAAAAAATCCTGCGCGAATTTGACCTCGACCCAGCCCAGGCTCACATCATCAATGGCCATGTGCCGGTCAAGCTCAAGGCAGGGGAGAGTCCGGTCAAGGGCGGTGGACTACTCTACGTCATCGACGGAGGTATCTCCAAAGCCTACCAGACGACAACGGGTATCGGCGGGTATTCCCTGATCTTCAACTCCCGGTATCTGGCCCTGGCCGAGCATTCGCCGTTTCATGTCGATGCAGACAAAAGACCGGTCGACCTGTCGCCTGTGGTCAGGATCATCGAGAATATGCCGCAGCGGGTCACCGTGGCAGACACCGACGAGGGCAGGGAACTGGCCCGCCAGGTCGAGGAGTTGCAAGATTTGATCCAGGCCTACCGCACAGGGCTTCTGGAAGAAAAAATCTAAACCTGACGACTTATATCATCAAACTATAGATTAGCGAAATGAAAAAAATAGCCGCATTCAGGTTTTGCTTCTGGACTTTTCCGACAGATACAGTCCGGCTAGGATCATGGCAGCTCCAGCAATGGTCAGCCAAGTGACCGGCTCCTGCAGCAGGATGGCGGCAAAAAGAGTCGTCATAACCGGAATAAGATAGATGTACTGGTTGGTTTTGACTGGACCGATCGCCTGGATGGCCCGGTTCCAGAAAATGAAGGCCAGGGAAGAAGCTACGATGCCGAGGTAGAACAGACTGGCAAAGCCTTGGCCTGTGAGGCTTTCCGGTATGACGGGCTCTCTGATGACCGCCAGCATCAGGGACAGAGCAACTAGTCCGTAAACAAATACTTTGCGGGTGAGTTGGATCAGGGTGTAAGCCGAGCCCGTTTTCAGCATGAAGACTGAATAGATAGCAAACATCACGGCTGCCCCGATGGCCAGCAGGTCACCGATGGGTTCAACGCCTTCCAACTGGCTGCCGTTGATGATGATGATCAGAACGCCCAGGTAGGCCATGACTAGGCCGATGACACCGTGGAGTGTGAAAAAGGGCGTTTTGTAAACCAGCCGGGAAAGGATGCCGGTCATGAACGGGATGGTGGCTACAATCAGGCTGACATTGGAAGAATACGTCCATTGCAGTGCACTGTTTTCAAAAACAAAGTAACTGGCCAGGGCAGTACCGATCGCCAGGAACAAGAGTTCTTCGCGCAACGAAACAGGCTTTTTGAACCGGGGATGGATGATGCTTAAAAAGATGATGGCGATGATGAAGCGGCCCAGCAAGATCTGCAGGGGAACCATCTGGTCCAGAAGCCATTTGCTGATGATGAAAGTGGAACTCCAGATTGTAATCGTGATCAATGCAAGCAGGTGACCTTTCAGGGCAGGTGACATCGACAACCTCATTTCACCGCGCTGCCACAATGTGGGCAGAAGCGGGTATTGGCAGAGAGTGGTGTGCCGCATTCGGCGCAGAAACGGGTACCGGGTGCCGGCTGGTGATAGAGCTCTTCGACTGAATCGTCGTAATCGTCCAAGGTGGCACTCTGGGTCTGTGTCACGGACGGACGGGCTGGCTGATGGCGGGACATGGCCCGGCCAGATTTGCGATTCATGAGCACAATCAGCAGGATACCGATTCCAACCAGGACCAATTGGCCCAGGTTAGGCTCGACTTCACGTTCCAGTCCATTGATGAAAGGGGCCGCCGGCCAGTAATAGACGGTGCTTTCAACTTTGACGCCCATATCTCCGCCCCGGCGGGTGGTATGACCATCGTGCGCCACACCATCCGCATCGGTGAAAGTGTAGTCAATCGACCATTCATAGCGCTTGTCAGATGCATATTGATTGTCTGCACCGCCGACCCGGCGCGTGTTCACATCGGCAAAGGTTGTCTCTCCGATGAAAAACAGGGCAAAACGACTGACGCCGAGCAGGAGCATGGCCACACCAAGCAGTGAAATCAGGATACGGGCTAGGGGGCCATTACCTTTGGCGCTTTGTTTGATCCGACTCATCTGTGTGTCTCCTTAGGCCATGGATTTCTAATGTCAGATTGATTTTAACATCTAAAAGCCGAGAAGTCCCCCTCCTCTAAGCTTCCGCTTACTCGCAAAGCGAGCGCGAAGGCGGGGGCTGAATCGGCAGTCAAAAACGATAGTCTGAATAGCAATAATCAATAGTCGGATTCACTGCAAGTTCGGTAGATAGGGCAGCTCCAAAGTGGTACAATATATTCAGTAGTAAAAGCACATATGAGGTTATTACAATGCAGTTAGACGATAATAACCATTCAGTGTTCTTATTATATTATCACCTGGTTCTCGTCATCAAATACAGAAGGAATGTGCTTGATGACGTTGTGTCCTTACGGGCCAGAGAGATTTTCGAGTACATAGCTCCCCGTTACAAGATGACGCTTCTGGAATGGCATCACGACCACGATCATGTCCAGATCCTGTTCAAAGCCCAGCCTCACAGCGAACTATCCAAATTTATCAATGCCTATAAAAGTGCCAGTTCAAGGTTGCTGAAAAAGGAGTTTCCTGAGATCCGCAGTAAGCTTTGGCAAGAGTATTTCTGGTCCCGAAGTTATTGCTTGCTGACGACCGGCGGTGCGCCGATCGAAGTCATCCGGCAATACATTGAAACGCAGGGGGAAAGACATTGAACAAGGCATTCAAGTTCAGAATCTACCCCAATGCGTTTCAGCAAACCCAGATCGCCAGGACTTTCGGGTGTGTCAGGTTTGTCTATAACCGAATGCTGGCCGATCGGATCCGGCACTATGAAGAAACCGGTGAAAGCCTGAACAACACGCCTGCTCAGTATAAGAAAGAATTTGAATGGCTCAGGGAAGTGGACAGCCTGGCCCTGGCCAATGCCCAGCTTAACTTGAACAAGGCCTACCAACATTTCTTTCGCGAGCAGGCAGCCGGGTTCCCCCAATTCAAATCCAAAAAGAGCCATCGAAAAAGCTATACGACCAACTGGGTCAACAACAATATCCGATTGGAAAAGGGTTCGATCATTCTGCCCAAACTGAAAGCCGTCAAGATCAAACAGCATCGGGAGATTCCCGCTGATTACAGGCTGAAGTCTGTGACGGTCAGTCAGACGCCAAGCGGAGCCTATTATGCCAGTATTCTATACGAATACGAGAGCCATGTTGAATCGGTACAGCCGGAGACATTTATCGGCCTTGATTATTCGATGCAGGAACTGTACATCTCATCAGATGGCGAAACAGCGGCCTATCCGAGATATTATCGGCAGTCACTTGATAAACTGAGAAGGGAACAACGCAAGCTCTCCCATTGTCAGAAGGGGAGCAAGAACAGAAGCAAACAGCGAATCAAGGTCGCTCAAATCCATGAGAAAGTGACAAACCAGCGCAAAGATTTTCTGCACAAGCAGTCGCGGCAGATAACCAATGCCGTCGACGCAGTGTGCATCGAAGATCTGAACATGAAAGGGATGTCGCAGGCTCTGAATTTTGGCAAGAGTGTGTCGGACACTGCCTTCGGTACATTCGTGAGAATGCTTGATTACAAGTTGAAGGAACAGGGCAAGCAGCTGATCAAAATCGACAAATGGTATCCCAGTTCAAAACTGTGCAGCAGCTGTGGCGAAGCGAAAAAGACTTTGGACTTATCAGAGCGCACCTATCACTGTGAGGCATGTGGTGCAGTGATCAACCGGGATTACAATGCCAGTATCAATATCAGGAGAGAGGGCATGCGCCTGCTACTGGCGTAGCTCATATTTCCAAACCGTGGGGCACACGGGGTTAGCTCGCGGATGCTGCAGCCGTTAGGCTGCTCGAACGAGAAGTCCCCACTTCTAAAAGTGGTGGGAGTCTGTCACGATTAATAAATCCGACTGGCAAGCTGTTCTTTTGTTGCAGTAAAAGTTCTAAAATAGGATTAGGTAACTGCGAATCAGATGGATGGCTAACCAATGCCAGGTAAACCAGGCATCAGCCAGGCAAACCTGGCATCAGCCAGCAATCCGGTAGGGATCGGAGGGACACTCATGAAATGGCAGGGAAGAAGAACCAGCTCCAATGTGGAGGACCGGCGTGCCCGGGGTGGTTCGCGAACCGTGATCGGTGGTGGTCTGGGCATCGGTACGATTGTCATTGTCATCATCATCGCGCTGATGGGTGGCAATCCCACCGATCTCTTGACAGGGGTGCTGAATCAGGAACAGGTCCCGGTTGGAACCTATGAGGGTTCGGCCGAGGAAGAAGAGCTGGCGCAATTTGTCTCCGTGGTCCTGGCAGAGACTGAAGATGTCTGGGCAGCACTCTTTGAGGATGCTGGCCTGACCTACCAAAACCCCAAGCTGGTCTTGTATTCGGGCACGGTTGAGTCAGCCTGTGGTGTGTCTGGTGCCTCTACCGGTCCGTTTTATTGTCCGGGCGACCAGAAGGTCTATATCGACCTGAGCTTTTTCCAAGAGTTGCAAACCAAATTCAAGGCGCCAGGTGATTTTGCGATCGCCTATGTGGTGGCCCATGAGATTGGCCACCATGTCCAGTACCAGCTGGGCATTACAGAGGAAGTTTTTGCCCTGAAATCCCGGGTGAGCGAAACGGAATTCAACCAATACATGGTCCGGCTGGAACTTCAGGCTGACTATTTCGCCGGAGTCTGGGCGCACTATGCCCAGCGGGCCGAATTGCTTGAGCCGGGCGACCTGGAGGAAGCATTGGCAGCTGCCAGCGCCGTAGGCGATGACCGGATCCAGAAACAAGCATACGGCTATGTGGTTCCGGACAGTTTCACCCATGGCACATCCGAGCAGCGCAGCCGCTGGTTCAGGAGAGGCTTCACAGAAGGCACGATTGAAGACGGAGACACATTCAATGCAGCTTCGCTCAAGATTTTGGGTCTTGCAGCCTGAGAAAGCAGGTCGAGGGCATGAACATTCCGCAGAAAAAACACCATCGTCCGTCCCTCAAATCCCACCTGAGCAACAAGCACCTGGCAGACAGTTTCCGTTATGCGGCCGAAGGGATCTGGACCGCTTTTCTCCATGAGCGGGTCTTCACCGTTGAACTACTTGCCGCCATGGCGGTTGCCATAGCTGGTTTTGTTTTCAGGGTCAGCCGGATCGAAGGTGCAGTCCTCGCGATCTGCATCACGCTGGTCTTGTCAGCCGAATGCCTCAACAGTGCGCTCGAGCGGATGGTCGATCTGGTCACACCGGAGTATCATCCCCTGGCCAAACAGATCAAAGATCTGGCTGCAGGCGCAGTCCTGATCACAGCGGTTGGTTCCGTGATCATTGGGATTCAGATTTTTGGACCGAAATTGCTCAAACTTCTTGGATTGAGTTCCTGAATTCCTGATCGAGTAGTATGTTTATTGTTCCAGTCTCACATTCAATTTGGCAACCGGCATGGCAATATCATTCTCATCAAAGCTGTTCTTGATCTTTTCCAGCAGGTCGTGATAAATGTCCCAATAATGAGCGGTCGAACACCAGGCGCGCAAGGCAAAAACCAGGGTGCTTTCCCCTTGGCGAAGCAGACGGCAGAATGGCTCCGGCTGCTGGAGAATGTCCGGATGGCTTTTGGCATGATCCAGCAACAGGGCTTTGATCTGTTCGATGTCTACCGAGTGAGGAGTTGATACTTCCAAGTTCAGTCTACGGGTGTTTTCGCTGGAGTAATTGGTGATGGCCGCATTGGTCAGGTTGCCATTGGGGAGGGTGATGATCTGGTTGTCGGGGGTCACAAGGATGGTGTAGAACACATTGATCTCACGCACCGTACCGGATCCGTCTTTGGTGTCGACATAATCGCCAACCCGGAAGGGTTTGAAGATCAGGATGATCAGACCGCCGGCGAGGTTGCCCAGTGCGCCCTGCAAGGCGAGGCCGATCGCCAGGCCTGCGGAACCGAGCAAGGCCAGGATCGAGGTCATCGGGACGCCAATCATGCTGGCGGCAGTCAGGAAAAGGATGATGATCAGGACGATCTTGAGAAAGCTGCGGATGAAACTCTGGGCGCCAGGATCCATCCGGGAAAAGGCCGGTGAGCGGCCCATCCGCTTGGCCAGGAACTGGATCAGCCGGTAGCCGATGATGATCAATAGCAAGGCCAGAACCAGGTTCAGGCCGGTGGTGGTTGCAAATTCTTTGATTTTGTCGAGGATTTCTTGTGCCATGTCGATCTCCTGTGAAATGGATCTGTCCAACATCATAGTATAGAATTCAGGCGAAGGCAAAACCAGGACATTTGTTTAACTTGCAATTGAACTGTATCGGTTTTGGTCATCCGCCTGAAACATGGCTTTGCTATGATAAGAGCGTTTCGTTTCGCCCAGTCAGCAGGCAGAGCGCCAAAGGAATGACAGATCACGATGAAAAAGACTGCTCAAGATAAGAACGGATCGATGCCGTCACAGCCTGTGAGACCACTGGACAGACGCAGTGCCAGAAAAACCCGCAACGGGTGGCGAATCTGGACAGCACTGGCTTTTGTTGTCATCATCACCAGCGTCGTGATTGGATTTCCCTACATCGAGGACTCTGCCAGGTTATTAAAACCATCCGGTCGTTTGTCAGGTGCAGTTGCAGAACCGGCAAAGGATTCATCTGCGGCTACCCCCAGAGAGACTGCCCCACTTCCCAGCCCGACAAGCACGCCATCCAGCACAGGTGTCCCGAGTCCAGCAGCATCCCCAACGCCATCACCCACCCCCAGCCCAACCCCTTCACCGACACCGACACCTTCGCCAACTCCCACCCCCACACCTGCTCCAACCCCAACGCCCACCCCGGTCCCCACGCCGACGCCGACACCCATACCGACTCCGACCCCTGCTCCGGCTGCACCGGTTCGGGCTGCGTCTTCTACGTCGAGAATCGTCGGTTATTTTGCCGGCTGGAAGATCGCCGAAGGCTTTGATCCCAACCAGATCGATGTGTCCAAGCTGACCCACATCAACTATGCCTTTGCCAAGATTGATTCCAGCAACAAGATCATCATGGGGTATCCCAAATATGATCCACAGAATTTTGCCGCACTCCGTCAGCTCAAAAAGCAAAAACCAGAGCTGAAGACGCTGATTGCAGTCGGCGGCTGGGACTGGTCGGAGCGCTTTTCCGATGCGGCCCTGACCGAGGAATCCCGCAAGACGTTTGCCGAAAGCTGCGTGGATTTCATCGTTGAACATGGCTTTGACGGGGTCGATCTGGATTGGGAATACCCAGTCCAGGGAGGTGCCTCGGATAACGTGCGCCGTCCGGAAGACCGGGAGAATTTCACCCTGCTGATGCTGACGCTGCGCCAGAAACTGGATGAACGCTCGGCAGCCGATGGCAAACCTTATTTGCTGACTTTTGCCGGCGGTTGCTATACGACATACATCAAGAACACGGAGCTGGATGAATTGGGCGAGATCGTCGATTTTGCCAACCTGATGACCTATGACATGCATGGCACCTGGGATGTGCGAACGGACTTCAATGCGCCCTTGTATCCCCCGGACCGGTCAGCGGTTGAGCAGCTGAACTGGTCGGTCGATAAAACAGTCAACCTCTGGCTCAACGCGGGCATGCCAGCAGAAAAAATTGTCCTGGGTATCCCGTTTTATGGCATGAAATACACGAATGTCACCAGCTCTGACCAGAATGGCTGGTACCAGACCTACAGCGGCGGCTGGGCGATTTCGTACAAGGACATTGCCGAGAAATATCTGACCAACCCAAGCTACAAACGCTACTTCCATCCCCAGGCCAAAGTGCCATGGCTGTTCGATGGCTCGACTTTCATCAGCTATGACGATCCGGAATCGATCGGCTGGAAGGCCAACTATATCAGGGACCGGGGCCTGGGCGGCGCAATGTTCTGGCAGATCACCCAGGACAACGGTACCTTGCTCGCCGCGTTGGAAGAAGCGATGGATGGATAAGCACAGTCCGATCAGATATGAATTTTTAAACTTTAAAACCTTCATTTTTAACAGACATACGAACACAATAGGTGAGAGGTGTGTTTTGTCAGAATAGATCATGCAAAAAAATGCAGATCAGACAAATTTGTTCATGTTGTCCGGGCAACTTGTTTTTCAAACCGAGTTGTCATTTTTGCATTGTTTCTGTAAAGTTGATTTGTAAAATGACAAAAATAGTACACATAAATATCGTATTCCTGTTGACAGCAGGATAGATATGTCCATATAATTACCACAAAAGTTATCAAAAATTACATACCGATCAGGGCATAGCAGGTGAAAGCCTGTGACGCAAAGCTCAGGGCCTAAAGAAGCAATTCCATGGCAGCCAGTTACCGGTTCATGCAGAGATCCATTTCTGCCATGTTCAGTGTACGAAGGGCGCCGCGAGGAGCCTTTTTCTTTTTCCCGGAAAAGGAAATCAGCTGGTCGGACAATTAAATGGAAAATGAAGGAATGCTCGTTGGAGCTGTCTTTTTTTGCGCCTGTAACTGTGAATGGTGCCAGGAAAGAACAGCCTGTTTTATCCTGCCTACTGCGGCTGCATCACGCCTGACCATGATCGTCATCCTGGCCGTGGGCGTCCTGCTGTCGCTGGTGGTCGGATTCCTGATCGCCAATTCGATCAGTAAACCGCTGCGTCGTGGCCTCCTGATGATCCAGGAGCTGTCGAAAGGCCGCCTGGTCACGCGTCTGCACATGAAGCAGAAAGACGAAGTCGGCCAGATGGCGCAGGCGATGGACCAGTTCGCCGACGACCTGCAGGACAAGGTGATCAACATCCTCAACCGGATCGCCGCTGGTGATGTGAGTACCGACCTCGAGCTGCTGGACGAGCAGGATGAGATCACCCCGGCCCTGATCCAGACGACGGCAGCAATCCGGTCCCTCGTGGCCGATGCCAATACCCTGGTCGAGGCCGCAGTAGCCGGTCAGCTGGACACCCGCGCGGACGCCAGCCGTCACCAGGGCGACTATCAGAAAATCGTCGCCGGCGTCAATCGCACCCTCGATGCCGTGATCCAGCCCGTGCAGGAAGCATCGAGCGTGCTGGAAGCGATGTCCGGGGGCAACCTGCAGCAGCGGGTGATGGGCGACTACCAGGGTGATCATGCCGCGATCAAGGTCGCACTCAACGGCACCCTCGATGCCCTGGCCGGCTATGTCGAAGAGATCGCCCAGGTCCTGACCGAAATGGCCAACTCGAACCTGGACGTAGCGATCACCGGCGACTACCGCGGCGACTTCGCCCCGATCAAGCAGGCCCTGAACCTGATCGTCGACAGCTTCAATGAACTGCTGAGCGAGATGAACAGTGCCGCCGAGCAGGTGGCCGCCGGTTCACGCCAGGTTTCGGACGGCAGCCAGGCCCTGTCCCAGGGTACAACGGAACAGGCCAGCTCGATCGAGCAGCTCAACGCCTCGATCACCGAGATTGCGGCCCAGACGAAACAGAATGCGATCAATGCCAACGAGGCCAACGATTTGGCCGGCAAGGCCCGGGGCAATGCCGTCGAGGGCAATGGCCAGATGAAGCATATGGTGCGGGCGATGTCGGAGATCAACGAATCTTCGACCAATATCTCCAAGATCATCAAGGTGATCGATGAGATCGCCTTCCAGACCAATATCCTGGCCCTCAATGCCGCGGTGGAAGCGGCGCGGGCCGGCCAGCATGGCAAAGGATTTGCCGTGGTCGCCGAAGAGGTCAGGAACCTGGCGGCCCGGAGCGCCAATGCAGCCAAGGAAACAACGGCCCTGATCGAGGGATCGATCCAGAAAGTCTCGGCCGGGACCAGGATCGCCGATGACACGGCCAAGGCTCTGGACCAGATCGTGAACGATGTCTCGCGGGCAGCCGATCTGGTCGGTGCGATCGCCGTGGCCTCGAATGAGCAGGCGACCGGGATCGCCCAGGTCAACCAGGGCGTGGAGCAAGTCTCGTCTGTGGTCCAGGCCAATTCGGCAACCTCGGAGGAGAGCGCTGCGACCAGTGAGGAACTGTCGAGCCAGGCCGACCTGCTGAGGACCCTGATCAGCCGGTTCAAACTCCGCAGGTCCGGCCAGTTCCCGGGTCAACGGATGAGCGAAGCCGATTCCCGGGCGGTCGATCTTCACCTGAAAAAGCACGCCGTACCGGCTGCCGGCCACGACCAGATAGCCGCCGGCCAGCGCCCGAAAATGAAGATCAACCTCAACGACATCGAATTTGGCAAGTACTGAGAAGGAGCACGACCATGCTGGAAATTGGGCACGCTGAACTGTTGGAGTTCACCCGATTCATACGGCTCAATTTCGGGATCAATCTGGAAGCCAAGCACAAACTGGTCGAAGGGCGCCTGGGGCACTACATCCTCGATGCCGGATTTGCAAGTTTTTCCGATTTCCTGGACTACGCCTATAACGATGCATCGGGTAAAGAATGGCCGCGCCTGATTGAGCGCCTGACGACCAACCACACCTATTTCTTCCGGGAATCCGCCCATTTTGATTTCCTGGCCCGGACTGTCCTGCCGCAGCTGGAGCAATCGGTTACCAATCGCGACATCCGTATCTGGAGTGCCGGCTGTTCCTCGGGCGAAGAACCGTATTCCATCGCCATGGTCCTGGCCCAGCATTTCGGCCTGGCGGGAAGCCTGTGGGACAAGCGGATCCTGGCCACAGATATCTCAGCCCGTGTGCTGGAAACAGCCCGGGCGGGCCGCTACCCGACCAGTGCCCTGGAAGAACTGCCAGCCCGGTACAAGAGCCAGTATTTCAAAAAGCTCGAAGGTGACCAGTTTGAGATTGTGTCCCAGCTGCGGGACGAGGTCATTTACCGCTCCCTGAATCTGATTCATGATGAGTTCCCGTTCCGCAGCCGCTTCCATGCCATCTTCTGCCGCAATGTCATGATCTATTTCGATCCCAAGACCAAGAATGATCTGGTCGACCGGTTTTATGACTGGACAGAGCCGGGTGGCTATTTGTTCATCGGCCACACGGAGTCGATCAACCGCCAGGATTCCCGCTGGCACTACATCCGCCCGGCTGTGTACCAGAAACCTTATTGAAGGAGCCGCGAGACATGAGGAAACCCATCAAGGTCCTGGTCATCGACGATTCTCTGGTGTTCCGGGAGAGTCTGCGGCGTGTGCTGGACCAGGATCCAGCCCTCGAAGTGGTGGGTGTGGCAGCAGACGTTTTCCAGGCCAATGAGCTGATCGAAACCCTCCAGCCGGATGTCCTGACTCTCGACATCGAAATGCCGCGCATGAACGGGATCGAATTTTTAAAGCGCCTGATGGCCCAGTGCCCCCTGCCAGTCATTGTCATCAGTTCTGTCAGCCAGCGCGCTTTTGATGCCATCCGCGAAGGCGCCGTCGATTTTATCAGCAAACCAGCTACCGGATCGGGGGGACTTGCCAGCCTGGCGCGTGAGCTGATTCTGAAAGTGAAAATAGCCTCCACCGCCAAAATCGGACCTGCCAGACGTCAGGACTGTCCGCGCATATCACCAGCAACAGATGCAAAGACAGAAGAGACGCTCTCGAAACTGCGCCCGGGATTTCTGGATCCGGTCCAGCACAAACTCAAGGAAGAGCGCCCGGTCGAGCTGATCGTGATGGGTGCCTCGACGGGCGGGACTGAGGCAATCAGCAAGATCCTCTGCCAGCTGCCCGGAGATCTGCCCCCCATCCTGATCGTCCAGCATATGATGCCGTTGTTTACCAAATTGTTTGCCGAGCGACTGGACAAGTCCTGTCGTCTGGCTGTCTCCGAGGCAGTTGACGGCCTGATGCTGCGACGTGGCAGCGTCATCCTGGCTGCTGGTGAGCATCACCTGAGCATCATGAGGAACGGCCGGGATCTCGTTGTTTCCAGCCAGAAAGGCGAGCGGGTCAATGGCCATTGCCCCGCGGTCGATGTCTTGTTCGAGTCGGCCAGCCGGCTGAGAAATATCCCTCTGCTGGCGGTCCTGCTCACAGGCATGGGTTATGATGGCGCCAAGGGCATGCTCGCCTTGAAGAAGCAAGGCGCAATCACCATCGGCCAGGACGAAGACAGCTGCGTTGTCTACGGCATGCCAAAAGTTGCCTTTGATTTGGGCGGGGTCGACTTGCAAGTGCCTCTTGACCAGATGGCACCCCTGATTCTAGCCTGTACGAAATCTCTGACACCTGGCAGGGTTTAAGGAGTGACTATGCCTTTTTCCACTCCAGATCCTGACCTGAAATCCACCGCTCCTCTTGAAGACCGGCGGATCGTCGAGCCAGGCCGAGATGCGTGGCGGATCGTCTCTGTCTACATCGTAGCCAGCTTGTTCTGGGTCTTGTTCAGCGACCTGGTCCTGAACGGCCTGGACGTTGCCCCGCCAGTCTACCAGGCGATCCAGTACGTCAAGGGTGGCGCGTTCATTCTGCTCTCCGGCGGTATTTTCTACCTGATCCTGCAGCACAAATTGCAGCGGATCCGGTTGTCAGATGAAACGATCCTGCGGGAAAATGCGAAGCTGGCCAGAACAGTGAACAACCTCAAGATCATCGAGCTGAGCCTGAGGCGACAGCAGGCTGAGCAAGCCGATCTGAGCGAAAACCTGCGCAAAGAAAAAGAGCTGCTCAACAACATCATAGAAAGTGCCCCGGTCTTCCTGATGGTCACGGATAACCGGGGTGCCATTGTCCAGTTCAACCCCTTTGCCGAGCAATTGACGGGTTATCGCTGGGCTGAACTGTTTGGCCGCAAGATGGATGTCCTTTTACAGCCAGACCGGTTCATTGAACCGGTTCTCGCTCCAGGCTTGTTTCCCAATCAAAGGCCAGACTGGATGGATGGTCAGGAAACGGTCGTTATGAGCAAGAATGGCACCCTGCAGACGATGCTCATGAGCAGCAGAACCCTGCTCAACACCAAAGGACTGGCCAAAGGCCACCTGATCATCGGCATGGATATCACAGAGCGGCGTCAACTGGAGCAGAAACTGCATCGACTGGCGTACGAAGATGTCTTGACAGGTCTGCCCAATCGAGTCCGGCTGATAGAAGATGGAACCGAGTTGATCGAAGATTCAAAGCGGCGTTCTCATCAACTGGCGTGTATCCACTTGGATGTGGATAATTTCAAGCAGATCAATGAAACCCTGGGCATGTCGGCGGCAGACGCCTTGCTGGTGGATCTGGCTGGTATGCTGAAGTCTTATGATCATCCAGGCATTCGCATGTACCGCCTGAATGGAGATGAGTTTGCCCTGGTCATGACCCAGGTCACAGACCGTTCCCGCATTGCAGATACAGTCGACCAGATCTTTGAATGCTTCGGCCGGCCCTGGCGTCTGGCCGGCCATTCGCTGTTCATTACAATCAGTGCGGGTATTGCCGTCTATCCCGATCATGGCGAAGACATGACCCAATTGATGCAAAATGCCCATGCAGCCTTGTCACATGCCAAAACGAAAGGCTGTAACAGCTGGATGTACTTTGATCGCTGGATGCGTGAGTCTTCCTGGAAAAACATCCGACTGTACAATGATTTGCAGCAGGCGATTCATCATGGCCAATTCATCTTGCACTACCAGCCCCTGGTTGATCTGGTGACGGATTCGATCATCGGCCTGGAGGCCCTGATCCGCTGGCCCGACCAGGCCGGAGGCTTTTATCCGCCCATGGAGTTCATCCCCTTTTCGGAATCGACGGGCCAGATTGCGGCCATCAGCGACTGGGTGGTCCGCGAGGTCCATGCTCAGCGCCAGATCTGGCAGAGCCAGGGTGTCCGGCTGGTGGATATCTCCATCAATTTGTCTGGCAATCTGTTATCTGACGGCCAGGTCATCCCATTGTTTGAAAGGCTGGCTCGGCAAAATGGGCGGACCTGGCAAGGGATCGAGATCGAGATTACTGAGACAGCGGCTGTGAGCAATTTCGAACAGACCATCACGGTACTCGGTCGCCTGAAGGAACTCGGTTTTTCGATCGCCCTCGATGATTTTGGTACCGGGTATTCATCTCTGGCTTACTTGCGCAAATTGCCAATTGACCGGATCAAGATCGACCGGTCTTTTCTCCGCGATATCACCGGAGATGATAACCAGCGGACCATTTACCAGTCCATTGTCACATTGGCCCACCAGGTCGGCCTTGAGGTGGTCGCAGAAGGCGTCGAGACAGCAGAACAGTTGCTGATGCTCAAAACCATCGGGTGCGACCTGGCCCAAGGGTATTACTTGTCGCGGCCTTTGCCAGCTGCAGACATCCGCCTGTTGCTGGAAAAAAGCCACGGGTCAAGGATCATGCCCTTTCCTGGGTCCCATGCAGCTGGTGCTACAGACAGATCCTATCCAGCCAGAAAACATTAGATCGCATTTGCCCACCTATGATACAATTCTCCTGACCCCCCTAAGAATGATTCCAATTTGCCAACAGGTCAGGAGTGGCACCATGCTCGACAGAAGTCGCCCCCTCAATCATCGACCGGTGCGTCCGGGCCCGGTCCTGTATTGGATGAACCGAGACCAGCGTGCGACTGATAACTGGGCCTTGCTCTCCGCCCAGCAGGCAGCCGTCCAGTCCGGTCAGCCGCTGCTGGTCATTTTTTGCCTGCAGGAGGCCTTTCTTGGCGCCCGGCCGGAGCACTTCAGTTTCATGCTCGAGGGCCTTCTGGAAACGGCGCGCGAGTTGCAGGATTTTAACATTCCGTTCATCGTTCGCCAGGGCAACCCGGACCGAGCGGTCCTGGCTGTCGCCGGGCAGATCCAGGCCGGTCTGGTTGTGACTGATTTTTCACCGCTGCGCTTGCCACGCCAGTGGCGCAAGGATCTGGCCGCTGCTGCAGAGCAGGCTGGCTTGGCGGTATGGGAAACAGATGCTCACAACATCATCCCCTGCTGGCTGGCCTCGGACAAACTCGAATTTGCCGCCCGCACGATCCGGCCGAAAATCCAGCGCCAATTGCCAGCCTGGCTGACCGATCTCCCGGCCTTGGTCCGCCACCCGGTCGATCTGGCAGGAGAATTGCTGCAGGACGTTTCCGGACCAGGCGCTCGTGCAGTCATCCAGCAAGCCTTGGCGGATCTCGCCCTGCAGTCTGCATCCGACGGTCGCCGCCAGACCTTGCCACCACCTGGCCCTGCTGCAGCCAGGCAGCGCCTGTCTCAATTCACCACAGAATCCCTGAAAGAGTTCGACCGGCGCAATGATCCGAATCTGCCGGTTTCTTCGCGCCTGTCGCCCTACCTGCATTTCGGCCAGATTTCGGCCCAGCGGGTGGCCCTGGCCGTCCAGGCGGCTGCCCAGGGCGAACCAGACTTGGCCACACCGGCAGCCTCGTTTCTCGAGGAACTCATCGTGCGGCGCGAATTGTCGGACAATTTCTGCTTTTACAATCCTGACTATGACAACTGGAATGGCTTTCCTGCCTGGGCCCGCCAGACGCTCGAGCGCCATCGCGCTGACCCGCGGGCCTACCGCTACAGCGATGAACAGCTGGAAAATGGCCAGACCCACGACCCGCTCTGGAACACGGCCCAGCTCGAGCTGCGCGACACCGGCCAGATGCCGGGCTATCTGCGCATGTACTGGGCCAAGAAACTGCTCGAATGGTGTGCGACTCCAGAACAGGCCCAGCAGATTGCGATCGCCCTCAACGATGGTCTGGCGATAGACGGCCGCGATCCCAATGGCTATGTCGGCATTGCCTGGTCGATCGGCGGGGTCCATGACCGGCCCTGGGGCGAGCGGCCGGTTTTTGGCACGATCCGGACCATGACCTATGATGGCTGCCGCAGGAAATTTTCAGTGGACGATTATATCCGGAAAGGACGGTACAGGAGAGATGGATAAGGGACCTGTCACGCTCAAGGAGAAGCCAGTTATTGGCATCAGTGCCTGCGGCTTCAATGCGCCCCTGCGCTACAACGGTCGCAGCATGGATTTCATCAAGGCAATCGGACGCGAGAAAGGCGATTTCCGCTGGTGCCCGGTCTGTCCGGAAACGGCTGCCGGGCTGGGTGTGCCGCGCGACCCGATCCATCTGGTTGGCCAGGACGGTCGTGCCATCTGGCAGGGCGAAGGTAAGATCGTCAGCCGCAATGGCCACGATGTCACCGCGGTCATGCTCGCAGCTGCCCAGGAAAGCCTTGCCACCCTGCGCCGGGCCGGGGCGAAGGTGTTCATCTACATGGATGGCAGCCCCTCCTGTGGTGTCTACCGGACAACGCTGCGCAAACGAAGCCGGGGCAAGCCACCCGGTGTGTTCGGAGCCTTGCTCGATGATGAAGGCTTTTTCCTGATTCCGGCTTTGGAGATGCAAAGTCCGCTGAAATGGTGGGACTGGCGCCGCCGCATGCTGGCCTATCTCTGGCTGCAGGAAGTCCCGCTTAAAACCAGGGGCGACCTGTACGAGGCCTGGTATCGGCTCAAATTTCTCTGCCAGGAGCTCGATGACCCGTGGGCCCGTGAACAGGGCCGCTATCTGGCTGCACTGAAAGGCCGTCTCGAGCCGGAGGTCGCGGAACAATTCCGCCGCGAAGTCGGTGATGTGCTGCGCCGCCCCTCGACGCTGAAGCGGATCACCGGCAGCCTGTGGAAAAACTACAGCCATCACAAAAAAATCACTGGCCGGCCGGTTCCGGACATCCAGGACCCGTCAGTCCTGCGCAATGTCACGACCATTGCCCGGGAACTCATGATCATGGAACGGGAAGCCACGGAGGAAGGCATCCTGTTTGGCACGGCCCCTGTAACCTTGCGTAAAAAAAGATCAGACAAAGATAAAGTTGAGGCTGATTTCCATGACAGTGCAGACAGCGAGTAAGAAAAAGGTCCTGGTCGTCGGTGCCGGCGTCAGTGGCCTGGCCAGCGCGATCCGCCTGCAGCAGCAGGGATTTTCCGTCGAGATTTATGAGAAGAACGAACGGGCCGGTGGCCGCATGGGTGTGGTCGAATTTGACGGCTTCCAGTTCGATCTCGGCCCGACGATCCTGATGATGCCGCAAATGTACCGCGACGTGTTCGAATTCTGCGGCAGAAATCCGGATGACTATTTCCAGATGGTCCAGCTCGACCCGATCTATCGCGTCTATTTTGCCGATGGCTCGGTCCACGAAGCGACTTCCGAGCTAACCCGCCTGGTGGCGGAGCTGGAACGCATCAGCGAGAAGGATGCCCAGGGCTATTTGCGCTACCTCGGTGACATCTACGAACGCTACCTGCTGGCCAAGGACCATTTCATCGGCCGCGGCTTTAGGACCTGGTCGGATCTTCTCAATCCGACCACACTCTCGGCCGGTCTCAAGCTCAAGACCTTCAACAATGCCTATGCCATGATTTCCGAGTATGTCGAGAGTGAGAAACTGCGCGAGCTTTTGAGTTTCCAGACGCTCTACATCGGTGTTTCGCCCTACAATGGCCCGTCGATCTACACCATCATCCCGATGGTTGAGCTGATCTATGGCGTCTGGTTCATCAAAGGCGGCATGCGCGGCTACGTCACAGCACTGGAACGCCTGTTCACCGAACTCGGTGGGGTGATCCATCTCAAGGCGCCGGTGGAAACAATCGTCATGGACGGGCGCAAGGCCACCGGACTCATGGTCCAAGGCCAGTTCCAACCGGCCGACATCGTCCTCTCCACGGCCGATTTCCCCTATGCCATGAAGCAGCTCTTGCCCTCAGATTTTCGCCAGGGCCGCTACCGTCCATCCCAGGTGGAAAAATACGAGTATGCCTGCTCGTGTTTCATGCAGTACATTGCTCTCGACAGCCGTGATTTCCCCGGGCTCAATGTCCACAACCTTGCTTTTGCCGAGGACTTCTCAGGCAACATTGCCGACATCTTCGATGGCCGTTTCCCGAAAGATCCGTCGGTCTACGTCTATGCGCCGGCTTTGCTCGATGAAAGCCTGGCGCCTCAGGGCCAGCTGGGCCTTTATGTCCTGACCCCGGTGCCCAACCTCAAGGATGGACCGGCAATTGACTGGAAAGATGAAGCAGCCATCGCGACCTACCGGGCCAAGGCCTATGAAAAAATCCGCCGCATGCTGCCCCTTCAGGATTTCGAGCGCCACATCATCCGGGAAAAAGTCTACACGCCACTCGATTTTGAAATGGATTTCAATGCATTCTTCGGCGCGACCTTTGGTTTGCGCCCGACCCTGATGCAGTCGAATTCCTTCCGGCCCCAGCCCAAGGCCGTGCGCTACGACAATCTCTATTTTGCCGGCAGCAGCAACCATCCTGGAGCCGGTGTCCCGATCGTCCTGATGTCGGCCCAGATTGCTGCGCAGGAGGTTCTGCGCGACCAGGTGCCGTGATGGCCAAGTCAGAGATTCCCATCGAGTTGCTGCCGGATGTTGCCTGGTGTGAAGCGGTCATCCGCCGTCACTCGGGTAGCTTCTATCGCTCGTTCAAGCGTTTGCCTCCCGGGCGCGCCGCGGCTGTCTTTGCGGTCTATGCTTTTTGCCGCCTGGCGGATGACAGCATCGATGTCGACCATGATCCGGACCAGCTGGACCAGCTGGCATCCCGGTTGCAGGAATTTGCCGCTGGCAGGACCCCGGATGAACCCCTCTGGCGCTTGCTGCGCTGGGCGTTCACAACGTATGACCTGGAGATCGCGCCGTTCTTCGAGATGATCGAGGGTCAGCGCCGGGACATCACTTTTGTCCAGCCTGAGACCAACCAGGACTTATGGGACTATTGCTACCTGGTGGCCGGAACGGTCGGACTGATGATCCTGCCCCTTCTAGCCAGCCCGGTCACAGCTGTCCATCGCCGGCTGGCCATCGATCTGGGCCAGGCGATGCAGATGTCCAATATTCTCCGGGACCTGGCCGCGGACTACCGCCTGGGCCGGATCTACCTGCCTGCGCACGAGCTGGCTGCACGAGGAATCCAGTCGGAAGACCTGGGTCGAGCCACGCCCACACCGGCCCTGAAAAGCTACTGGCTGGAGCTGGCGCAAGGCGCTCTGCAGCGCTACGAAGGTGTGAAGCGAAATCTCGTATCGTTTGACACCAAAGCGCAGTTGCCCGTTCTTCTGGCTCTGCTGTACTATAGTCATATTACTTTACTCGGAATTAAAAATCCGGACATCGTCCTGGAGCGCCGGCTGGTGGTGCCGGACTCATTCAAATACTGGCTCTACTTAAAGGCACAATGGTACGTCTGGACCTTGAGATTCCGGACAGAGGTGTGACATGCAGAACTGGATCGGTATCGCAGCATCTTTTGGCTTCATTTTCACGGTGATCTTCCTGGCCCGTTTCATGGCCCGCTTTGGCAAGGAGGCCAGCCGCAAAACGGTCCATGTCCTGGTCTGCAACTGGTGGTTCCTGGCCATGTATTTTTTTGACCAGCCTCTATGGGCGGCCATTGTCCCGGCGAGTTTTGTCGTGATCAACTCACTGTCCTACCGGTACCAGATTTTCCAGGTTATGGAACGGGGCGAAGGGAAGGAAGACCTCGGCACCGTCTACTATGCGATCTCCCTGCTGATTCTTTCGCTTCTGACGTTTGGTTCGGGTAAAAATCCGCTGGTCGGAGCAGCAGGGATTCTGCTCATGGGATATGGTGACGGCCTGGCTGCGGTGTTCGGCAAAGCGTTTCCCTGGGGATCCTACCGTGTGTTCGGATCCCGTAAAAGCCTGACAGGCAATCTGACCATGTTGGTGGTGTCTTTCGCCGTCCTGGCGTTGCTGATCGCATGGCAGGGCTTATCCCCGGTCCTTCCAGCAGCAGTGGGCCTGGCCTTGGTGGCGACGCTGGTGGAAGCCATGACGCCTTTTGGCCTGGATAACCTGACGGTTCCACTGGCCAGTGCCCTGGCGTACGGGATGGTGATCGGCTGATGGTGGATGAAATCCTGACTCTGCTGGCTTCTTTTGAAACCCTACTCACACTGGTGACTGCAGGCACGGTCCTCCTCGGCAGCGCTGTCGTGGCCTATCTGGCCTATCGTCGCCGGTCGCTGACCGGGCTGGCTGCCTTGACCGCCTGTGGCCTCTCGTTTGGCCTGTATGTGACGGGAGGTCTGCGCCTGGTGGTGCTGCTGTTGACCTTTTTCGCTGGATCGACGGTCCTGACCCACTATCGCCAGAAAGACAAAGACCCGATTGAATCGGAGATTCATGAGAAAAAGGGACCACGCGACACGTTCCAGGTGATTGCCAATGGGGGACCGGCTCTGCTGATGGGTGTTCTGACCGCCATGACCGGCCAGGCCGCTTTCCTGGTCGGCAGTGTCGCAGCACTGGCAGCCAGCAATGCCGATACCTGGGCATCGGAACTGGGCGTCTTGAGCCGTCACCAGCCGGTCTACATCTTGTCACGCCGGCCCGTGGCCCGTGGCTTGTCTGGCGGTGTGACCCGACTGGGTACACTGGCCGCCCTGTCCGGCGGTGTATTCATCGCCCTCGTGTATGGTTTGCTGCATTGGAGTGATCCAGCCAGTGGCCTGACCCTGGTATCCGACATGGCGGTGATCGCTCTGGCCGGCCTGGTTGGTTCGACGGTTGACAGCATTCTCGGTGAGACCTTGCAAGCCCGTTACGCCAGTGCCCGTCACGGCCAGCTGACAGAAAAAAGTGCAGAGCAGGGTCTTGCCAATTCACTCCAGCATGGCCTGAAATGGCTCAACAACGACTGGGTGAATTTGCTCAGCTCCACCATTGCCGCCCTGGCTGCTGCCGGGCTGATTGCGCTTACGGCACATTGACGCCTCGTATCTATGGGAAGGATGGACTCAAGATGACAGATCTTGGAAATGACTTGTATGCCCCCTACTTTGCCGCCCTGGCCAGCATGGACAAACCAGCCTGTGTCCAGCTCGTGCTGGCGGCCGTATCGGAGGGCAAGGTCGGCCTGGTTGAATTGTATACGGAGGTGCTGGCCAAATCCCTCAATGAACTGTCGGAGGCGGAGCTGGGCCAGCCGGATGCCATCTGGCGCGAACATGTCCGCAGTGAAATCACCCGGACTGTGATCGAGTGCTGTTATCCGGCTGTTGTTGCCGAGGTGAACGCCCGCGAGCAGGAGAGAACCTCAGCAGATCCGGCGGCTGATGCCAAAAAGCGGGTGATGATCGTCCTGCCGGCAGAGGAATTCCATGAACTCGGCGCCCGCATGGGGGCGGATTTTTTCCAGCTGGCCGGATTTGAGACCTTGTTTGTTGGTGCCAACACACCGGCAGAATCCATTCTGAACGGCATCGGCTATTTCCAGCCCGACTATGTCGATCTCCATGTCGTCAATTACTATAACCTGTTCAAAGCCAAGGACCTGCTCAACCAGATCCAGCACCAGTACCCCAAGGTCCGCCTCTTGGCCAGCGGCGGTGCCTTTTCCGGTGAAGCCGGCCAGCTGGATCGATTTGGCCCTGTCTGCCTGGTCCGCTCGCTCGCTGATATCGAGGCCCTGCTGGAGGAGACACCATGAGAATTGCCTTTCAAATCGCTGTTCGTTTCCTGTCCTCCAACAAGGGCCAGACGATCCTGATTGCCCTCGGCATCGCCATTGGCATTTCGGTCCAGATATTCATCGGTTCCTTGATCACCGGCCTGCAAAAAAGCCTGGTCGATACCACCATTGGCAACGCGGCCCAGATCTCGATTGTGTCCGATTCGGATGACCGTCTGATTGAAAAATACGAACCAGTTGCAGATGCTGCCCGGCGGCGCGAACCGCGCTTGACAGCCATCTCGCCCGTGCTTGACCGGCCTGGCCTGATTGTCGATGGTGACCGGTCCAACTCGATCCTGATGCGTGGTTTCGATTTTGCCCGTGCTGAGAAGGTCTATGAGTTCTCAGAGCGCCTGGTGGCAGGTCGGCTGCCCGAACGCGACTCCCAGGCCGTGATTGGTCTCGACTTGGCCAAAGAGCTGGGCGTCCAGCTGGGCGATTCGATCGAAGTGACCGTGCTGGGCAGCATCAAGAAATCCTTCACCTTGGTGGGTGTTTTTGATCTCGAGGTCCAAAGTGTTAACAAGTCCTGGTTTTTAGCCAATCTCGCGGCCGTCCAGGATCTCTTTGCCACCGGTGATGCCGTGACCGCGATTGAAATCCAGATCGGACCCGATGAAGTGTTCGAAGCGGATTTGATTTCAGAGAAACTGACGCCGATTCTCAATGACCCGGAGTTGGAACTGACCAACTGGAAGGTCCAGAATGCCTCTTTGCTCTCGGGCCTCAATGGCCAGAGCGTGTCCAGCTATATGATCCAATTTTTTGTCGTAGTCTCGGTTGTGCTCGGTATCGCCAGCGTGCTGGCCATTTCCGTGCTGCAGAAATCGAAGCAGATCGGCATTCTCAAGGCCATGGGCATCAAAACGCGCCAGTCAAGTCTGATTTTCCTGTTCCAAGGCCTGATCCTTGGCCTGATCGGCGGAATCCTGGGTCTCATTATTGGACTCGGATTGTCCATCAGTTTCACCATTTTTGCGGTGCGCCCCGATGGTTCGCCGGTGGTTCCTCTATTTATCGACCGCAATTTCCTGCTCCTGTCCTTTGGCCTGGCTGTGGTCGCTTCGACTCTGGCCGCCCTGGTACCGGCCAGGAAGTCCGCCCGACTTGATCCAATCGAGGTTATCCGCAATGGCTGAAAGGACAGGAAAGACCATGACATCCCTCAACACACCGCCATCAGGAGCTCCGGAGACGGTCCTGGCCCTGGAGAAAATCAACAAAATCTATGGTGGCAGCGTACCAACCCAGGTCTTGTTCGATATTGACCTGACCTTTGCCGCCTCGACATTCAATGGCATCATCGGCCAGTCCGGCAGCGGCAAGTCCACCCTGATGAATATCATGGGCACCCTGGACCGGCCGACCTCCGGGATTGTCCAGATCAACGGCCGCCGTACGGACCAGCTGGGGCCCGACCAGCTGGCAGAGATTCGCAATGAAACCATTGGCTTCATCTTCCAGTTCCATTATCTGCTGCCCGAGTTCACCGCCCTGGAAAATGTCCTGATGCCGCATCTGATCAAATATGGGTCCGCCAGCAAGGCGATCCGTGACCGGGCGACTGAGCTTCTGGACCTGGTGGGCTTGTCTGGCGTCAAGAACAACCTGGCGACCCGGATGTCCGGCGGCCAGCAACAGCGTACCGCGATCGCCCGGGCCCTGATCATGAATCCCAAAATCATCCTGGCCGACGAACCGACAGGCAATCTGGATTCGGATTCGACAGAGACCGTCTATGACATCATGCGCGAAATCAACCGGACCTTCCGCACGACCTTCATCATCATCACCCATGATCGCCATATTGCGGAAAAAACCGACCGCATCATCGAAATCAAGGACGGACGCATCAGCCTCGACCTTGACCGCCGCTGAATGGACAATGGTGAAAAACGGCTGCCCGTGAAAACGCGAAAAGGTCCTGCAAGTTCAGAGTAATTTTCATGCATTTTGCTATTTGTCAAAAAGTCATATTTCGTTTACAATTTTTCCATCCTGCCTGTCATGGTAACAGCGGCTGAAGGCCCGCTGGTCTGGTGAGGTTCATCGATGCAAATGCTCAAAGACCGGATCGTCCGGGATGGTCAAGTGCTCCCCGGCAATATCCTCAAGGTTGACAGCTTCCTCAATCATCAAATCGACCCGGTCCTGATGGATGCCATCGGCGAGGAATTTGCCCGCCGGTTCATGAATGAACCGATCACGCGCATCCTGACCATCGAATCCTCCGGGATCGCCCCGGCGCTTTTTGCCGGCTATCACCTGCGTGTCCCCGTTGTTTTTGCCAAGAAAACCGAATCTATGAACCAGGATCCGGACACCTTCGCCGCTCCGGTCCATTCTTACACGCGCAACCGCGACAATGTCATCCGCGTCGCCTGCCGCTATTTGTCTGCGTCTGACCACATTCTGGTGATCGATGATTTCCTCGCTCACGGCGAAGCGCTGCTGGGCCTGGCCGACCTGGTCCACCAGGCCGGTGCATCGCTGGCTGGCGCCGGCATCGTCATTGAGAAGGGCTTCCAGGATGGGGGCAAGCGCGTCCGCACTTCAGGTATCCGGGTTGAATCCCTGGCCATTATCGAGGACATGTCCGACGGGCACGTCCGCTTTCAGTGAACATCCGCCTGATTCATCATCTGCCTTGCGAATCCAGAATTTGAAGCGACCCAGAAAAGAAGGAGAGAAACCATGAAGATCAAGAGAATCCTCACCTTGGCCCTGGCCATGATGCTCGTCCTCGGCCTGGTTGCCGGTTGTGCCCAGAGCAGTGCCACCACCACTGCTGCTGCCGGTGAAACCACCAGTGCTGCCGCCGAGACCACCACCGCTGCCGCTCCTGCTGAAAAAATCAAAGTCGGCGTCATCTACATCAGCCCGAAAAATGACGGTGGCTGGTCCCAGGCCCATGCTGACGGTTTTGCCGCTGCCGTTGCCGCAGTTGGTGCAGACAAGATCGATCTCAAGGAAATAGAGAACGTCAATGATGCCGATGCCCAGCAGACCGAAACCGCCCTCAACCAGCTTGTCGCCGATGGCTGCCAGATCATTTTCGCCACCAGCTTCGGCTACATGGAAACCACAGCCAAAGTGGCCTCGGAAAATCCGGAAATCAAGTTCGAACACTGCTCCGGCTACATGAGTGCTGACAATTTTGCCAACTATTTCGCCCAGATCGAACAGCCCCGCTTCCTCTCCGGCATCGTCGCCGGCCGCATGACGAAGTCGAACACCATTGGCTACGTCGCAGCCATGCAGATCCCGGAAGTCTACCGTGGCATCAATGCCTTCACCCTCGGCGTGCGCTCGGTCAACCCCGACGCAGTCGTCAAAGTCACCTGGACCAACACCTGGTTCAACCCGCAGCTGGAAAAAGAAGCCGCGATCTCCCTGATCGACAGCGGCGCTGACGTCCTGGCCCAGCATCAGGACTCCACCGCTGTGCAGCAGGCTGCCCAGGAAAAGGGCGTCTTCGGCATCGGCTATGACAACCCCATGTACAGCGAAGCCATCAAGGACGCCTACCTGACCGCTCCGGTCTTCAAGTGGGGCGCCTACTATGAACAGCGCCTGGCCGCCATGCTCGATGGCAGCTGGACCACCGGCGCCTACTGGGGCGGCATGAACGATGGCGTCGTTGCGCTTGATGCAATGACCGCGCTCGTCCCGGCCGAAGTCCAGACTGAGGTCAATGCCCTCGTCGACACCATGAAAGCCCAGGGCAATGACTTTGTCTTTGCCGGCCCGATCAAGGACAACACGGGTGCCGAGCGTGTCGCCGCCGGCGCATCCCTGAGCGCCGACGACCAGTTCGCCATGGACTGGTTCGTCGAAGGCGTCGTCGAAGCCAAGTAAACCGACTCCATGCTCTGACCCCTTGTGAATCTGCCTGGCCTGTGCCGCCATTTCTTGCGGCACAGGCCAGGTTTTATGACTTTACAGGAGCTTGATATGACCGATACTACAAGAGTCCCCGCCATCGAGATGCGCGGCATCAGCAAAGCGTTTGCCTCAGTCAAAGCCAACCAGGACATCTGCTTCTCGGTTGCAGCGGGTGAGATCCATGCCCTGCTCGGTGAAAACGGATCCGGCAAATCGACGCTGATGAACATCCTCTCCGGGATTTATCTGCCGGATTCCGGTGAAATCGACATCCACGGTGAGCGCGTCATTTTCCGCTCGCCACGCGACTCCATGGCCAAAGGGATCGGTATGATCCATCAGCATTTCAAACTGGTCGAAAACCTGACGGCCCTGGACAACATCATCGCCGGGACCGGCCACGGGCTTTTCATCGACCGCGCAGCCGCCCGGGCGAAAATCGCGGCCTTGTCCGAACAGTTTGCAATGGGGATAGATCCCGACCGGCGCATCTCGACGATGTCGGTCAGTGAAAAGCAGACCGTCGAAATCCTCAAGGTTCTCTACCGCGGCTCGCAGATCCTGATCCTCGACGAGCCGACGGCCGTCCTGACGCCGCAGGAAATCACCCACCTGTTCCAGATCCTGCACCGGATGCGCGAAAATGGCCAGGCGATTGTTTTCATCAGCCACAAACTCAATGAAGTCCTCTCCCTGTGCGACCGGGTTACCGTCCTGCGTCAGGGTCGTACGATTGGCACGGTGCGCACCGATTTGACCACCACGACTGAGCTGGTGGAGATGATGGTTGGCCGTGCCGTGGACCTGTCGATTGACCGGCCGTCTGTCCAGGGTTCCGGTCTCTGCCTGGAAATCGAGGGCCTCTCGGTCCTGGACACCAGCGGGGTCCATCGCCTGAGCAAAGTCAGCTTCCAGCTCAGCCACGGGGAAATCCTCGGTGTCGCTGGTCTGTCCGGCAGCGGCCAGAAGGAGCTGTGCGAGGCCATCGCCGGTTTGCAGATCCCGTCCGAAGGAAGCATCCGCTTCCACGGCAACGAGATCGTAGGCAAATCACCGCGTGAGATCATCAAGATGGGCATCAGCATGAGCTTCATCCCCGAGGACCGCCTGGGCATGGGCCTGGTCGCCTCGATGGACATTGCCGACAACATTCTGCTCAAGGACTACGCCTTCCACAAGGGCCCTTTCATTGACCGCAAGGCCGCACGGGCCAAGGCCAGGCAGATCGTTTCCCAGCTGGCGATCAACACACCAGGCATTTTCCACACGGTGCGCAAGCTGTCCGGCGGTAACATCCAGAAAGTCATCCTCGGCCGCGAGATCAACCTCAATCCGCGCCTGCTGATCACCGCCTATGCGGTGCGCGGCCTCGACATCCATTCATCCTATACCATCTACTCGCTGATCAATGAGCAGAAACAGAAAGATGTCGCCGTCCTATTTATCGGCGAAGATCTCGATGTGCTGCTGGAGCTGTGCGATCGTATCCTGGTCCTGTGCAATGGCGAAGTCACGGGTATCGTCCAGGCCAGCAAAGTGACCAAGGAACAGATCGGCCTGATGATGGCCGGTGAATCGCTCCAAGAAAAGGAGGTCGTCCTCTGATGCGCCTGCGAATTGCCAAAAAGGAAACCGCCGGAGGGTGGCGGGCGGTGGTCATCCGCTTTGCCTCAGTCCTCGTGGCGCTGCTTTTATCCGGCCTGATCATGGCTGCCATGGGCTTTGACCCGGTCGCTGCCTACCTGGCGATCGCCAAGGGGTCCTTTGGCTCCGCCCGCGGCCTGATCAACACCGTCACTGTCGCCATCCCGCTCCTGATCGTTGCCCTGGGCCTGTCGATCAGCTTCTCGATGCGCTTCTGGAACATCGGTGGTGAAGGCCAGATGGTCATGGGCGCGATTTTTGCCACCTATGTGTCCCACCAGCTGCCGGAATCGACCCCGGCGGTTGTCTACTGGGTGGGCATGGCCCTGGCAGCCATGCTGGGCGGTGGCTTTTATGCACTGATCCCAGGCTTGTTCCGGGCCTATTCTGGGACCAATGAAACGCTGTTCACCCTGATGCTCAATTATGTCGCGATCAAAGTGGCCGTTTTCCTGCGCCTGGTGCTGTGGAAAAATCCGGCGGCCAAGGGTTTCCCCCAGATCAAGGCCATTCCCGAAGCAGCCCATCTGCCCAAACTATTTGGCATCCACATCGGCTGGATCATCGCCCTGGTGATTACAGTCTTTGTCGCGGTGTACCTCAAATACACCAAGCGAGGTTATGAAACCCGCGTTGTCGGCGAAAGTGAGCGAACCGCCCATTATGCCGGGATCAATGTCCGCCGTGTCTTGATCGGTGGCGTCGCCCTGTCTGGTGCCATTGTCGGCCTGGCGGGATTTGCCAAGCTCTGCGGGGTATCGCATGTACTGTCGGAAAGCATCGGCGGCGGTAATGGCTTTTCTGCTGTCATCGTGGCATGGCTGGCCCAGCTCAATGCGCCGGTCATGGTCCTGATTGCGCTGCTGTTTGCCGCCATGGAGCAAGGCGCCATGGGGATGGAACTGGCACTCAAAATCCCTGTTTCGGTCTCTGATGTCATCAAGGGCCTGATCCTGTTCTCCGCACTGGCTTCCGAATTTTTCATCTCCTACCACGTCGTCTTCGAAAAGGGTCCGGGCGCCCTGCTCCGCCAATACCGGCGCCTGGGCCAGAAAGCGCAGCAGGCAGCAGAAGCAGCGGAAGGGGAGGACAAGACCTGATGGAAGTTTCATTGATGATTGCCCTCTTTGTTGCCTCTGCCGTGCGCATGGCCGTACCGTTGCTTCTGGGCACCCTGGGGGAATCCCTGACCGAACGCGCCGGCAACCTCAACCTCGGCGTCGAAGGACTGATGATGATGGGCGCAGCCACCGGCTTCATCGCCGCCTACCACACGGACAACATTGCCCTCGCCATCCTGGTCGGCATGCTGGGATCTGGCTTTGGCGCCCTGCTCTACGCCATCCTGACCATCACCTTCCGGACCAAACAAGATGTCACCGGGCTGGCTTTGACGATTTTCGGCACCGGATTTGCCAATACCCTGGGTAAAAGCCTGGCCAACCAGAACACCCCACCGGCCATTCGCGAATTCGCCCAGGCCACGCCGCTGCATCTGCCGCTCGAACCGGTAGCCAGCCTGCCCGTGCTCGGCCCCGTGCTGGCCTTCATCGACACCGCCTTCCTGCAGCACAACTGGTTTGTCTACCTGACCTTCGCCGCAGCGATCGTCGGCTGGATCTATCTCTTCCGCACCCGTGAAGGCCTCCACCTGCGCATGGTCGGTGAAAATCCGGCGGCTGCTGATGCCTCTGGCATCCGGGTCATCGCGGCTAAATACGTCCATGTCGTCATCGGCGGCATCCTCTGTGGACTCGGCGGGGTCTACATCTCCGTCGTCAATGTCGGAACCTACCTGGAAAACATTGTTGCCGGGCGGGGCTGGATTGTCGTCGCTCTGGTCATTTTCATCCGTTGGGATCCCTTGAAGGCGATCGCTGGCTCGCTCTTGTTCGGCGCCCTCGAGATCGTCGGCTTCCGCATCCAGCATATCGAAGGCCTCTCCAGCATCCCGGTCTTCTCCCAATACGCGATCGACATGTATCCCTACCTGATGACGATCATCGTCCTGGTCATCACCTACTCCCGGAAAAAAGCCTACCAGGGCCCTGCAGCCCTGGGCGTGCCCTATTTCCGCGAGGACCGCTGAGTCAGGATCTGGCTTGTTGCCGACCTGGTATGCAGCCAAGACTGCCTGACTGACACGGCTGCTACTTTCAAGGGAACCCTTTCGGTTTTATTTTCGTCTAATCCCTGACTGGCAGAGGATGAACCGGCCTCGTCCGGACTTCCTCCAGCCAAAACCCCGATGAGGGAGGCGAATGACAATGAAACGGATCGTGGTTTTTGTTCTTGTTCTGCTGCTTGTTGTCCTGCCCGTGCTAGCCAGCTGTGAATCCTGGCCTGGCCGCTCAGGTCCAAGCACGACGTCCGGGCAGACGGATCCGGATGATACGGTTCTGCCTACCCCCGTTCCCCCGGAACCTGCGACCTATGATGACCTGATCGCCAGGTTGCGCGAGATGGCTGCCAACCCTGCCATCGACCAGTTCCGGATGTTTGCTTTCCCCGAAGCTGCCATGGAAAAGGATGCCGGTCTCGCCCCAGGCAGCCAGGCAACAGCACCTGCCGCCAATCCGGACCATTCCCAGACCAATATCCAAGTCCAGGGAGTGGACGAAGCTGACCTCGTCAAAACAGATGGCCGCTACCTCTATGTGGTTGCCAACAATCGCCTCAGCATCATCGACGCCCAGGATCCAGCCCGGATGCAGGTGGTCTCGAGCCTGGCCTTTGCCACCAACCGCGAGACCGATGCATTTTACCTCAATGAGTCGCTCCTCGAGATCTATCTCGATCCCGATCACGAGCGTCTGACTGTCCTGCTGGCCGGGTACAGCTATGAGAAATATCCACAGCCTTGGCCGCAGCCGGTCGAACCGGGTGACCCTGTTCCGGCGACAGGTTCAATTGAACCAGGAGTTGCCTGGTCAGAATCGGGTGAAGCAGCGCCGGAGGCGGCGACTCTTGTGCCGGATGTGAAAATTGCCGCACCAGCCGCTCCGGAGATGATCGCCCCCATTCAGGCCGGCCGCACCTACACCACGACACACGTGTATGACATCACCGACCGTTCTGCCGTGCGCCTGGTGCGCCAGTTCAGCCAGGAAGGCAGTTACGTCACCTCACGCAAGATCGGCTCAGTCGTGACCGTTGTCACGAACCAGTACAAATACTGGATCTGGCCCATGCTGGATCAGACGGTTCAAGGTAAGCTTGCACCAGAGCAGGTTTTCCCTGCGACCATCTCGTCGGAGACAGGCAGCGGATCTAACGCGTATTCTGGCAGCGGATCCGGGGCTGATCAAGCTTGGCAAACAGTCACACCAGCCCAGTTGAGCATCCTGCCGGAAGGCGATCCAGGCAGCCAGGTGATCCTGGCTTCCATCGACACCGTAGCGGTTGAAAAGCAGCCGGAAATCCTGGCAACAGTGGGTGCCACAGGGACTGTCTATTGTTCGACTGAAAACCTCTATCTTTTCGGGATGCGCACTGTCTGGCCAGCCCGTGAACAGGACGACGGACTAAGCAAGCCGGAAATTTGGCCTGGATCCTATGAGACTCATACGGAAATCTATCGGTATAGCCTGACAGGTGGCAAAATCACACCTGCCGGACAAGGCTCAGTTCCGGGCACCGTCATCGGACAATACAGCTTTGACGAATACGAGGGCTACCTGCGTGTGGCCACGACAACCGGCCAGGCCTGGTCTGGTCGTGCCGACCCTTCCGAGAATCACGTTTTTGTCCTAGACCAGGATCTCAAGCGTGTCGGCGCAGTCACGGGCTTGGCTGAAGGCGAAACCATCCGTTCAGTCCGCTTCATCGGACCGCTCGGTTACGTCGTCACCTTCCGCACGACAGATCCCTTGTTCGTCATCGACTTGCATGACCCTCGGCGGCCGAAAGTAGCCGGCGAGCTGAAGATTCCCGGTTACAGCGCCTACCTGCACCCCTTTGGCGATGATCGACTGATTGGCATCGGCTACGATGTGGGCCTCGATGGCGACATCGCTTATGAAAAAGGCCTGAAAGTGTCCCTGTTCGATATCGCCGATCCAACCCGCCCGGCTGAGCTTTCAACCCTGATATTGGGTAGCCGTGGCAGCTCAACCGAGCTCAGCTACAACCCCCGCAGCCTGTTGTTTTCCGCAGCCAAAAGCCTGGTTGCATTCCCAGTCCTTTTAACCGAGACGACCACCGACAGCCGCCTCGAATACGGCCAACCCAAATTCCAGGGCCTCATCGTCCTGACCATTGCCAATGACCGTGTTGTCCTGCGCGGTGGCGTGACTCATGCCGACCCAGCTGGACCCGCACCCGGTGAGGACCCGTACCTCGTCTACTACGGCGACGATGCCATCCGCCGCGGTGCCTACATTGGCAACACCCTGTTCACCATCTCCAACCGCCAGATCATCGCCAGCGGACTCGACACCCTGGCCCGGATAGGTACGGTTGAGTTGCCGAGAGCTGGGTGATCGTATGCGGGCTGGGCTTGCGGTCAGATCGGCCTTACGGTGAAGTCCGGTACCAGTGCCGGCAAGAGGATCCGGCACGGCTGCGAACCTGACACAGATGCCGGCAAGAGGATCCGGTACGGCTGCGAACCTGACACAGATGCCTGAAAGAGGATCCGGCACGGCTGCGAACCTGACACAGATGCCGGCAAGAGGATCCGGCACGGCTGCGAACCTGACACAGATGCCGGCAAGAGGATCCGATACGGCTGCGAACCTGGCACAGATGCCGGCAAGAGGATCCGGCACGGCTGCGAACCTGGCACAGATGCCGGCAAGAGGATCCGATACCAAATTCGGAAAATTGAATTCGAAATCCTTGAAAGGGACTGCGACTGTGAGCCTTAACAGCTTATTCCATCTCTTTATTCATAAATGGTGCCTGGCACGGCTTTTAAAGCTGTGCCAGGCACTCATATAAGAACTTGATGCTGATAAGAGACTGGAAAGGACTGTGTCTGTAGTATTTTCGGGATTTTAAAAATTCCATCAGTAATTCTGCGAACTTGGCACAAGTTCCGGCAAGAGGATCCGGCACAGCTGCGAACTTGGCACAAGTTCCGGAAAGAGGATCCGGCACGGCTGCGAACCTGGCACAGATGCCGGCAAGAGGGTCAGACGCCACTCGACTCCACTCACCCCGCGCCAGCCGCGATCCCGTCCCCGGCCATCCGGCCGTGCCCGGTCTCGCTACCACTCACCCCGCGGTCTCATCCTCGACCGGAATGCTCGGGATCGGCACGTCGATTTCGACGTCGGCGGCATAGTCGATGCCAGGCTGGCGGAAACCGAACATCTGGAAGAAGTCGTCCCAGTAGCCCTCGATGTCGCAATATTCAGAGGCGTTTTCGGTTGTCACGATCGGCCAGATGCGGTCGACCGCTTGCTGGACATCCGGGCGCATTTCCCAGTCATCGACCCGCAGGTAGCCGGCATCATCCACAACCGGATTGAACCCCGCGCCCGCGTCTGTAGCGCCTGCGACTGCCGCACCATACAATTTGTCCTTGAACAACCGGTACATCTGTTCGATGCAACCCTCGTGGAGGCCTTTTTCCTTCATGACTTTGTACAGGATCGAGATGTACAGGGGGACGACCGGGATGGCGGCGCTGGCCTGGGTGACCAGGGCTTTGTTGACCGAGACATAGGCTTTGACATTAGGCATAGTGCGTGTCATGGCCTGGGCAGTCTCGTACAGATGACGCTTGGCCTGGCCGATCGAACCGTTGAGATAGATCGGATGGGTCAGTTCCGGCCCGATGTAGGAATAGGCGACGGTGACCGTCTGGGGCGAAAGCAGGCCGGCTGCATCGAGGGCCTTGAGCCAGTCCTGCCAGTCTTCACCGCCCATGACCTTGATCGTGGCTTCGACTTCTTCGGGGGTCGCCGGGGTGATCGAGACGGGGACGATGGCATTGGTGCGCAGGTCGATCGTCTTGTTCTCGTAATCGCCACTGGTGGTCTTGAGGACGGAATTGTAGACGGTGCCGTCAGCCATGGTGCGGCGAGGCGAGGCCAGGCTGTAGACGATCAGGTCGACCGAGCCGAGGTCCTCACGGATCATCTGGATAACCTGGTCCTTGACCGCAGCGGAGAAGGCGTCCCCGTTGACGGTTTTGGCGTAGAGGCCTTCGGCCAGGGCGCGCTGTTCAAAAGTGGCTGAGTTGTACCAGCCAGCTGAAGCCGTGCGGTTGTTGCCGGCTGGCTTGTCGAAAATGACACCGATGGTGGCTGCGCCACTGGCGAATGCTGCACTGATGCGCGAAGCCAGGCCGTAGCCGGTGGAAGCCCCGATGACCAGGACCTTTTTCGGGCCTTCGACGCGGGGCAGGGATTTGACATAGTTAATCTGGCGGTCAACGGCGACAGCGCAACCGGTGGGATGAGCAGTGGTGCAGATAAATCCACGGGTTTTCGGTTCGACAATCATGGTAAAGCCTCCGGAAAAGCAAATAGTTTGAACACCAAAGAATCTATGCCTTATTGTGAACAAAAAGCGGCCGTTTGACAAGTTTTCCACAGGACTGTGCTAAAATATTGTCAGACCGCTGATTCCAGCCCATTTTACCGGGAACTTTTCACAGGTGATCCCGTCAAAAGGCCAGTACCGGTTATCGGTCGCGAACGGAGCGTGGGACATCAATGAAGATGCGTGAAAAATTGCACCGGGATTGGCCAGCGGCCATATTTCTGGCGCCCAGCCTGCTGGGAACGGCGCTGTTTTTCTTTATCCCATTTTTGCTCGTGATCTGGTATGCAATGGTCGACAATCCGGTCATCATGAATTTTGTCGGCCTGGGGAATTTCATCAACCTGTTCCAGAACCAGGCCTATCTCCAGGCGGCGGGCAATACCATGCTGTTTTCAATCATCAGCCTGCCGCTGGTTGTTGGACTGTCACTGGTCCTGGCGATGATTCTCAATGGCAAGCTCAAGGCCAGGAGTCAGCTGCGCTCGCTGTTCCTGTCGCCACTGCTCGTACCGGTTGCCTCGATCGTCCTGGTCTGGCAGGTGGTCTTCAGCTACAATGGCGCCCTGAACACCTCACTGGCTGATTTCGGATTCATCCCGGTCGACTGGCTCAAAAGTGACAGCGCCCGCTTCGTCATCATCGGCCTGTACCTGTGGAAAAACCTCGGCTACAACATGGTCCTGTTCCTGGCCGCGCTCAACACTGTCCCCGTCGAGTTGCTCGATTCGGCCCGTGTGGATGGCGCCACGGCCTGGCAGCGCTTCCGCGCCATCACGTTCAAGTACCTTACCCCGACCTTGCTGTTCACCCTGGTCATTTCCTTCATCAATTCCTTCAAGATTTTCCGCGAAACCTATCTGCTGGCCGGGGACTATCCTTTTGAAGTGCTCTACATGCTCCAGCATTACATGAACAACATGTTCCGCTCGCTCGACTACCAGAAACTGTCCGCTGCTGCGATCGTCATGGCCCTGGTCATGATGGCTATCATCGCCATTCTTTTTGTCGTGGAAAGCCGTTCCGGGCGTGACCTGGAGGAATCCTGATGATGAAGGTGAGACGGTTGAACTTCAAAAGCAGCCGCCGATTGGTCCGCGAAGGCGCCATCCTGGTCAAGAGTGGCCTGATTCTGGTCCTGGCCCTGGTCTTTGTCTTTCCGATCGTGATGACAGTCCTGAACTCTTTCATGTCGAGCGAGGAAATCATCGCCAATTACGGCATGCTGTTTGACAAGACCCGCAATCCCTGGGAAATGCCTGCTGCGCCCGAACTTCCCTGGATCGCGCCGACCGCCCATTTCAAACTGATCCCCGACCTGGTGTCAGCACAGCAATACATCGAGATCCTGTTCAAGAGCACCGACTACCTGATCAAATTCTGGAACTCCGTTTTCCTCGTCCTGCCGATCGTTGCCGGCCAGATTTTCGTCGGTGCCCTGGCCGCCTACGCGTTCACCCGTTTCCGAGGCCGCCTGGCCCAGATCACTTTTTTTGCCTACATCATCCTGATGCTGATGCCGTTCCAGGTCACGCTGGTGCCGAACTACCTCGTTGCCGAATGGTTTGGACTGCTCGACAATCCGCTGGCGATCATCCTGCCTGGCGTTTTTTCGACTTTCAGCGTCTTTTTGATCACGAAATACATGCGCCGGATCCCGCGCGACTACATCGAAGTCGCCCAGCTCGACGGGGCGGGTCACTGGGCCATTTTTACAAAAATCCTGCTGCCGATGTGCCGCACAGCGGTGTATTCGCTGGCTGTCCTGGTTTTCATCGACTTCTGGAACATGGTCGAGCAACCGATCATTTTCCTGTCCGATCCCCTGACCCACCCGTTGTCCGTTTTCCTCGTCAAAGTCAATGAAGGCGACATCGGCCTGGCTTTTGCCGCCTCGACCCTGTACATGATCCCCGCTCTCCTGATGTTTTTCCATGGTGAACAATACCTCGTGGAAGGCATCACGCACTCCGGCCTGAAAGGATGACCCGACCGATGGAACAGACCGCCGCCACCACCAAAAGCCGTCTCCTGCGCCGCGCCACAATTTTCTTTTTTGCTGGCATGGCTGTCCTGACGCTGTTCTCCAACACGATCGTCAATTATTCCCTGCCGCGCGTCCAGGTGAAAAACTTCGAGTCCGGCATGATGTTCCGACAGATCCAGGCTGAGGGAACCATTTCCGCCCAGCTGCAGCACACGGTCAATTTCGGTGCGCCACGGATCGTCGACCAGGTCAAGGTCGAAGTCGGCTCGCCCGTCCTCGTCGGCGACGTGATCGCCACCCTCAAGCCCACCGAAGGCGTCGAGCTGCTCGAGATGGAAAAAGCGCTGGAAAATGCCGAGCTGGCTTTGGCGCAAATGAAGCGCACGCCGGCGAGCCTGTCTGTGCCTGCTATGGAAAAGGCGGTCAAAGCTGCTGCAAAGGCCATCGAGGATGCCAGGGAAAATCTGGAAGATGCCAAAGATGCTCAATACCAGGCCTATGTCGCGCTGATCAAGACCGAACGTGGCTTGGAAGATGACGTGGAATTCGCACAAGAGACCTTGGAAATCAAAGAAGCTGCGCTGACCACCGCAAAAACTGAATATAACACCGCAGTGGCAGCATTAGCAGCTGCCGAGGCGGCGTTGGCTGCTCTGGAAGCGGATCCGGCGTCAGACCCCGATGCGATTGCAGCTGCCGAGGCGGCGGTCGATACCGCCACTGCGATTTTATATGGTGATGACACCCAGGTCGGAAAAAGAGATTTGCTCAAAACAGCCCAGGATCAGTACGACGCGGCCAAGGATGCCCTGGACACGGTCAAAGCTTCGCTCAAGGCCGCTCAAAAAGCCTCCAACGAAGGTGCGGACGATGCCGGTGTGATCGCCGCCCAGGAGGCCCTCACAGCTGCAGAGGAAGCCTATCCGGAACGGCTCCAGGAATTGGCCGACGCGAAGAAATCCGATTCCCTGGCTGTCCAGGATCGCCAGACCGCCATCACCAAAGCCGAAAACGATCTCGAGGTCCAACGTGCCAAGTTCGAGCAATTCAAGTCAACCCAGGGGGTCAATGAGATCAAGGCCGACTACGAAGGCCGGATCTCCAAGCTCGCCCTGGCTGCTGGTGCAACCATCAACACTGCCGAAGCCGTCGCCGTGATCGATGATGCCCAGGCCCGCTATGACCTGAGGGCGACGATCCCGGCTGAGCAGGCCAAAGCACTGGTGATCGGTGACCGGGCGGATGTCAGCATGGGCAACATCGGCTGGGCGCAAGCCATCCTGCGTGAGATCCGTGAGGACAAGGACCAGCCTGGTGTCGTCAAACAGCTCGTCTTCGATGTCGAAGGCGAGGTCGCCCTCGGCCAGCAGGTCAGCATCAACATCTACAAACAAGGCCGCAACTACGACATGATCGTGCCCAATGCAGCCATCCGCCAGGATGCCAGCGGCAGTTTTGTCCTGGCCATGCGCCAGAAGAACGGTCCGCTCGGCAGTCGCTATACGCTGGAACGCGTTTCGGTCACGGTCCTGGAATCAGACAGCACCCGAAGTGCGATCAGTGGTGCCCTGGACTGGGGCATGCCGATCGTGACGGCCGCCAACAAACCGGTCGAGGCAGGCAGCCGCGTCCTGCCGACCAAATAGAAAGATCCAGCCATGGCAAATGCTCGACAAGACAGATTCTGGCCTGAGCCAGACGAGGTGATCCAAGTGAACCGGCAGCCAGCAGGCAGCCGGTCTTCGACACGCCTGGCCTGGCGTCTGGCAGTGCTGGCGACGCTGGTGTTGATAGCCAGCTTTCTGTTTCTCCAGGCACTGGTGTTCACCACCCGCGGCGCCCTGCCTGAAACGGCCAAAAAGAACACCGTGCGCCCCTTTGCTGTCTATCTGCCATCAGCCACTGGCGAGGACAATCCCGGATTACAGCCGCGGAGTGTCGAGTCCATCCGCAAAGCTTTGAATCAGGCGCTGCTCGAGCAGCAAGTCCAGATCGTCGATGCCTATGCCGGTTTCTCCACCCAGACCCTGATCCAGGGCAGCAACAGCCTGAGCCTGCCTCTGACAGGGATTTCCGGAGCTAACTTTGCCGCATTTCGCCACATGGAACTGCTTAGCGGCAATTTCCTCATGAACGACGCATTCAGCACCCGCAGCATTGTGCTCGATGAACTGGCAGCCTGGCAGCTGTTTGGTGCGATTGACATCACTGGGTTCACGGTCAAAGTCCAGGACAAAACCCTGACGGTGGCTGGTGTCGTCCGGCTGCCGGACAACTGGCAGAGCCAGCTCAGCCGTGCGGACCAGGCACACGCATTTATTCCCTATGCAACCCTGAGTGAACTCGATCCCAAACTGAGCATCACCGCCTATGAAGTCCGCCTGCCTGAACCAGTCCCCGGCATGGGGCTGCAGTTCCTGCGCGATGCCCTGAGCAGCGCCGGGATCACGACAGATGCAATCGAGCTGGTCGACCACGACGCCCGCCTGGGCCTTGTCACCTTGCTGACCAGCTGGCGCACCGTCGGCAGCCGTGTCCTGAGAGATTCTGCTGTCATCCTGCCCTGGTGGGAAAACGCTGCCCGGGCTGCACTCGACCTGGCTAGCCTGTTATCCCAGCTGGCAGTTGCCGCTCTGCTGGTCCTTGTCTTCAGCCTTTACACCCTGCGCGACTTGCCGGTCAGCCGGAAGCGACAGCTGTCCATCCATCTCGGCTTGTCTGCCCTGGCCGGTCTGGCAATCGCCCATTTTTTCATCAGGACACGGGGCGAATGGGTGCCATCCGGCAGGGACTGGCTCGCCGCCATCCTAGCCACCCTGGTCCTGCCCCAACTCATTTACTTGGTCACCACCAGCTGGTCTGCCCTGCGCCGGACATTCCCGGATACCCGGTCGGTCTGGACCAGGCTCCAGCCAGTGGGCGACACTCTGCTACGGATCATCAAGCAGCTGCGTAAGCGCAAGCCTGCCAAGGAGGAGACCCCGATATGAAAACAACGATTTCCGCCCAGACCCATCCGGCCGCCTGCCGGACCACTGCACTCCCGCTGCGACGCCTGATCAGCTTCGCCTTGCTGCTCGTACTGGTTGTGCCGCTGGTGCTCCAGCTCGCTGGTTGCAATAAAAAGCCGGCCATTGATCCTGACCTGGCCGAGCTCGCCATCTATGACGTCATCGAGTATGAAATCGGTGACCAGTACAGTTATGTCCAGTCGATCATCTGGGCCAGTGGCGAGATCATTGCCCTGGCCAGTGACAACATGGGTGTCAACAGCCTCGTCCGGATCAGCCCGGAAGGTCAGATGCTTGGGACGGTGCCACTCGATGCCATACCCGGCCTGATGATCGATCCCGCTAAGCCCTCCACCGCCTACCTCGATGGTGTTTTTGCCGGACCGGCCGGCTCCCTACTGGTCACGGCCACCGACTATTCGGACCCGATGAAATCTGTCCGCAACCTGTACCAGATGGACAGCACCGGCCAGGTCCAGAAAACGCTGCTGCTGTTTGAAGCCAAGAACGACGGCAGCACCACGGAATACCTCAACAACATCCAGGCCACCCCAGACGGTCATCTCCTGCTGGTGTACAACAACTCCATCAAGCTGATCGACTTTGACGGGAATAAGAAAGGCGAATACAAGCTCGAAGGGCAGAATATGTATGTCTCATCGACCTTGTTTCTCAAAAACGGCCACTATAGTATCAGCTATTACACCCAGGAAGGTGGCATGAAGAGCGAAGAAGTCGATGTGGCAACAGGGACCAAGATAGCGGACCTGACCTTGCCGCCGCAGCTTTTCAACACCACACCGATTTATGGCAGTGACGGATCCTATTATCTGAATGGATTCCAGTACCTGTCACGTTATGATGAAGCAGCCGGCAAGGTCGTCAAATTGCTCAGCTGGCTGGATCTCGATGTCAACCGCAACAATCTCTCCTACCTCTGGGTGGCCGCACCCGATGGCAGTTTCTATTTCGGCGAGACCATCTACCCCGACAATGGCGGCATGCCATACAACGGGGAAGTGCCGCAGAATCCAGTCTTCAAGCTTTTGAAACTGACCAAATCCGCTGACCAGTCGACAGCCGAAAAGACCAACATCTCGATTGGCGCCTTCTGGATCAACGAAGGCCTGCGCAAAGCGATCATCGAGTACCGCAAGGTCCGACCAGATGTGCGATTCACCGTGGTCGACTACAACGAGAACATCGATTACAGCAAGCCGACCGCTTACGAAGATGCCATCACTAAAATCAATGCCGATATCCTGGCGGGCAAAATGCCTGATATCCTGATGACGGGCCAATTGCCCTGGCAGCAATATGCCAGCAAGGGCCTGTTGGTCGATCTGGGCGAACAAATGGCCAAGGACAAGGATTTTGACGCTTCACTTTTCCTGGAAAATGTTTTCCGGGCGTCTGCGATCAATGGCAAACTGTACACCCTGACCAATGCCGTCGGCCTGACCGGCATCATGAGTTCGCGGTCCCTGGTCGGCGACCGGACCGGATGGACGGTCCAGGAATTCCAGTCCTTTGTCGAACAGCAGCCAGATCCATCGACCCTTTTCTACCAGATGCCCGGGGATGGCATCCTCAACATGCTCCTGATGGGCAATCTCAATGCCTACATCGATACCGAAAAAGGCCTGGCCAATTTCGACTCGCCTGATTTCATCCAGCTTCTGGAATTTGCCAAGAAATATGGCATTGATCCCAACCAGTATCAGGATGGTTGGGTCGAGCCGATGCCGGTGGATGGAGAAACAGCCGGACCGGCCCTGCAGATGGTCTGGATGAGCCGTTTTGAAGATTACAGCTCCTATAACCAGACTTTCAAAGGTGAGGCTGTCATGCTGGGCCTGCCGTCCCAGCAGCGCAGTGGCCCGATGCTCAATGCCTACTCCGCCCTGGCCATGGCAGCCACCAGCAAGAACCAGGCCATCATCTGGGATTTCTTCAAATACTACCTGAGCGAAGCCTTGCAGGACCAGGTCATTGCCAATTATGAGGGCTTCCCGATCCGCAAAAGCAGCCTGGCTAAAGCAGGGGCGAAAGCCATCGCAGACACGGCCCAGTATGGACAGGAGCAGGCTTTCCCGGAAGGCGATGTCAAGTCGTCCGACATGGGCTGGTGGTACGGCGCCAAAGTGACCCAGGCTGACGTTGATGCCGTCACGGCCATCCTGTCCCAGGCCGATACGGTCTATGCCTATGACGATAAAGCCTATCAGCTGATCAGTGAAGAGACACAGGGCTTTTTTGCCGGCAACAAATCAGCTGCCGAGACTGCAGCTGCCATTCAGAGCCGGATGCGGGCCTACGTGGGAGAACGACAGTGAGCCCCCGTCACGATTGCATCCTGGAAGAGCTGGTCGCGCCCGTGCAGGTCATCCTGCGCTCGGCAGGCCAGCTCATCCTGGCTGCAGAAGAAGCCGGCTTCGGGATTGAGAAGAAGAGTGACAAAAACTACGTCACCGAAGTTGATCTGGCTGTCCAGAATCAGATCGTCGAACAGCTGGCACAACTGACACCGGGCTATGCCATTATGGCGGAAGAGGAGGATCTGGATGATCCGGTCCGTGACCGGCCAGTCTGGATTCTTGATCCAGTCGATGGCACGACCAACCTGATGCGCCACAACCAGCATGCTGCGATCTCCCTGGCCCTGGCAGATGGAGATGAGTTGCTGCTGGGATTTGTCTACAATCCGTTTCTGGATGAATTATTCACAGCCATCCGGGGCCAGGGCGTCACGCTGAACGACAGGCCGGTCCGGGCCAGTTCCGTCGATCATCTCAAAGACAGTCTCATCAGCTTTGGCACCAATCCCTACGATCGCCAGGCAGCCCATGAAACCTTTACCCGGGTCGAGCGTGTCTTCCTTCACTCGCTCGAGGTCCGGCGCAGCGGCGTAGCCGCCCTGGACCTGGCCTATATCGCGTGTGGCCGTTACGATGGCTTTTTTGAGCAGCGGCTGCAGCCGTGGGATTTTGTTGCGGGTCTGCTGCTGGTCCAGGAGGCAGGCGGGCAGGTTTGCAATTGGCAGGGCCTGCCGCTCGACATCCATCACCCGGATAGCCTGCTGGCGACCAATGGCAAGATCCGGGATGCCCTGTTTGATCTGGTTTGCGATCGATAACCATCGGAGGTAAAAAGCCATGAACGTCGGTCTGATTGTCTATTCCTACACCGGGAACACCCTGTCTGTCGCCGAAAAAATCCGTGACCAGCTCCAGGCCACAGGTCACACTGCCACCATCGAACGGGTCCATGCCAGTAACGAAGACCCACAGAAAAACCGGCTGGACAAAACCAGCAGCCTGACTGAGACACCGGATCCCTTGCCCTATGATGCCCTGGTCCTGGCAGCTCCGGTGAATGGCTTTTCCCTGGCCAAGGTCATGCAGGATTATCTTGCCAACCGTCCGGGATTAGCTGGCAAGCCTGTCCGCCTGTTTGTCACCCATCATTTTCCGAAAGCCTGGCTCGGTGGCGGCCAGACCATTCGCCAGTTCGGCAAATTGTGCGCTGCCAACGGCGCATCCGTGGAGGCAACCGGTATTATCGACTGGTCGAGCAAAAAGCGCGAGCAGGAAATTTCAGAACTGGTGAGCCGCTTTAGCCAGTTCTAAGCCAGTCTGGCAGACTTTCTCTGGTATTATGGATCCATAGGCTCCCCAAGATTGCAGCACAGGCACGGACAGATTACACTGGGTGCAAAAATACGATCGAGGGTATTTATGATCCGAAATAATTACCAGGCGGCCTTTGATTCAGCTGCCAGTCAATTGCCGGTCGTCTTCAAAAGTCTGGCGGTTGGCGTTGTCTCCGCAGCTGTTTCCGTTCTCTACCGGCTCGCCCTGTCCTCTGCCGATTCGTGGCGCACCCGGGTGCTGACAGCTATCCATGGGCAGGGAGCATTTATCCTGGCCTATTTGGCAGGCCTGGCCATCCTGGCCCTGGCCACCGGCTGGCTGGTCCGTCGTTATCCCATGATCGGTGGCAGTGGTATCCCGCAGGTCAAAGGCCAGATCAAAGGCCTCGTGCGCTGCCCCTGGCAGTCCACCCTGATCGCCAAATTTTTCGGGGGACTGATGACAGGCCTGGCTGGTTTGTCTGTCGGTCGCGAAGGCCCGTCGATCCAGCTCGGTTCCAGCGCGGCCCATGGCCTGGCTGACAGACTGGCTGCCACGCGGGTCGAGCGCAAGATCCTGATCGCCAGTGGGGCCTCAGCAGGCCTGGCCGCAGCCTTCAATGCACCTCTGGCCGGTGTGGTTTTCGCCTTCGAGGAGATTTTCAAATACATCTCACCGATCATTCTGCTTACAACCATCAGCGCCGCTGTGGTGGCGGACTACTTGTCCAAGCTGGTCTTTGGCTTTGAGCCGGCTTTCGATTTCCACCTGACGGCTAGCCTGCCACTCGAAACTTACTGGCTACTGTTAGTCCTGGGTATCCTGGTTGGTGCGGCAGGGGCCTTCCTCAACAGCTTCATCCTGGCAACGATCAGGGTCTACCGGAAAATCGGCAGCGTCCAGCCCTGGCTCAAGGAGCTGGTCCCGTTCCTCGCGGCGGGTGTCCTGGGGCTTGTGTTTCCCATTGTGCTGGGCGGTGGCCATCCGATCATCGAATCGATCCACCCTGGCGTGTCTTTGCGCTGGCTGCTGCTCGTCCTGGTTGTGAAATTCCTTTTCACCGCCCTGAGCTTTGGTTCAGGTGTACCGGGCGGCATTTTCTTTCCACTCCTGATCCTGGGTGCCCTGATAGGTGCCTCCTATGCAGAATTTGCGACACTCGCCACGGGTGTGTCGGCCAACTTGCTGCCGGACTTCATGATCCTGGCCATGGCGGGTTTTTTCACTGCCATCGTCCGGGCGCCAATCACCGGGATCCTGCTTCTGACGGAAATGACGGGTTCTTTTGCTTTCATGTTGCCTTTGACACTGGTCTCGCTCACCGCCTATGTGGTGGCCGAACTGCTGAAAAGCCAGCCGATCTACGATTCACTGCTCGATAACCTCGTGGCCAGGCATGGCTCGGCGAGGCCGGAGCGAGACCAGTTCCGCAAAATCGTGGTCTCGGCGATCGTGCATCATGGTGCGTCTGTTGAAAACCAGGCGATCCGGGATGTGAGCTGGCCTGAAGGCGCTCTGGTCGTGGCGATCCGGCGGCATGGCCTGGACATCACCCCGCGCGGTGACACCATGATCGAGGCCGAAGACGAACTGATGATTCTGACCAATATCAGACAGGAAGCCCAGGTCCGGTATCGCCTGGAACAGCTGGCAGAATATGTTCCGGATGGGCATGGATCAAAATAGATTCATGCCATCCCCCAGGTTTCATGTAACGAATCCTGGAAAAAGACACTCATAACAAATAAGGTGATCGATCTATGCTGCGGATGACAAAGGCCACTGGACAAGAAAGCACCTACATGATCGAAGCGTCCCTCATAGAACTGGCAGGCCTATCCTGCTCAGGTCCTGCCATCGATCGGCTGGCCAGATTTGAAAACGCTTATGAATCCTTGCTGGCCCGCCAGGAAACGATAGCCACTGATCTGGAGCAACTGAGAAGCCAGGGACGCACACATTCAGTCTCGTTCAAGCAATTGTTGGCCGAGAAACTGATGAATCAATCGATTCTAGTTCTTTTCAGATCACACGGCCTGGAGTGAATGGGCTTCATGGTCGAATCTCAGACAGGATGTGATTCCCTTGGATCAGTCCAGAGAGAATACTACTTACAAGATCCTGTTTGTGCTGGCCACAGGCATCGGTCTCTATGTGATCAGCCTGGTCAATTACCTGCTGTTCCACAGTCTGGCAGAATTGTTCAGTGTCATGATCGGGGCGACCATGTTCATCATCACCTGGTATGCCCGCGAATATACCCGGGAACACTTTGATTTTCTGGCCTTTGTCAGTGTCGCCTACTTGTTTGTCGCCTTGCTGGATGTGCTGCACACCTTGGCATACCACGGCATGGCAGTTTTTCCTGGTACCGATTTCTTTGCCAACCAGATCTGGGTGGCAGCCCGCTACATGGAATCCCTGTCGATCCTGGCTGGCCTCCTGTTGCTGAGAAAACCACGAAAAATCAATCTGGTCCTGGTGTTCATGTTCTATGCAGGACTGACGCTGGCTATTTCCCTGTCCGTTTTCGTTTTCAAGATTTTCCCCGTCTGTTATGTCGCTGGTCAGGGGCAGACATCCTTCAAGATCATCAGCGAATTCATCATCATTGGCATATTGCTGGCGGACGTCTATTTGTTGAACCGGTCTGGCGACCGGTTCGACGCTACAGTGAGCCGGAACTTGAATATCTCCCTGATGGCAGCGATCGGAACTGAGCTTTGCTTCACTCTATATTTGAGTAATTACGACTGGGTTAATCTGGCCGGTCATTACCTGAAAATCATCTCTTTCTATTTCCTTGGCCGTGCTGTCGTCTATACCAGCATCCAGCAGCCCTATGCGACGATTTTCCGGCGCCTGACGGAAAAGGAAGCGGCATTGGAACAGGTGTCCCTGACGGACGAGCTGACCGGCCTGTACAATCGCCGGGCGGCGCTGACTTTTCTCGGCAAAAACCTGAACCAGATCCAGCACAGCGGAGGAGAACTGACCATCTGCTTCATCGATGTGGATGGATTGAAACGGACCAATGATCGCTTTGGCCATCTGGCCGGAGACGATCTGCTGGTGACCGTCGCCCATTTACTGGCTCAGTCGGTGCGCGAGTCGGACTTCGCCTGCCGGATCGGCGGCGATGAGTTCCTGCTTTTGCTGCCCCAGACCACCGAAGCTGAAGCCCAGGCCTTGATGCGCCGGATCCGTGCGGCGCGCGACCGGGTCAACCAGAGTGGCGAAAAGCCCTTTCCGGTGGATTTCAGCACGGGACTGGCGTACGCCAGCCAGGAACGGTTTGCCCAGGCCAACCTCGGCCAGGTGATGGACCAGCTCCTCGAAGAAGCCGACGACCGGATGTATGCGGATAAAAAGAGCAAACAATCAGCTGGAGCGACTCGTTCCTGAGCCAGGAAAAGCAAGTCGGTAACTGATTATCTTACAGAATCAACGACTTCGACAGGATTGCCCCCGGATCGTGCCTGTCCTTCCTCGATCAGGCGCTTGTTTCTATGCAGGAATACCCCCTGGACGACCAGCAGGACACCTGTAACGATCAGTTGCCATTCGATCGAAATCCGGTCTGCCAGAGGTCCAAAGACCAGGATAGCCAAGGGCATGAACCCGCTTGAGATCATCGACAGGACGCCAAAAACCCGGCCGAGGAAAGCTTCGTCGACCTTTTCCTGCAGCAGCGTCATCGCGGGTGTATTGAAAATGGGCAGCGTGACACCCACAACCACCATGACGGCTACGTAGATCCAGAACCAGGGAACAATACCGAGCAGGATCTGGTTGATCCCGATCAGGTAGACAGACAGGATCATGCTGTGGATCCGGTTCTTGAAGCCGCCCCAGATGGACATCAAGAGTCCGCCCAGCAGCATGCCGCTGGAAAAGGCTACTTCGATGGCGGTCAGGCGCCAGACGTCTTCACCAAAAGTACGTGCGACCTGCAGGGGGGTCAGGAACGCTGCAGGGGAAACGAAGATGAAAAAGAGGGCAAAAAACAGGAACAGGCTGCGGACGAGCCGGTGGTCCCGGATATAGGAAAAGCCCTGGCGCATGTCGTGCCAGTAGCTGAGCGCTTGTTTTTCCAGGGCTTTGGCATGAGGGGCTATTTTCAGGGTGAGCAGGAACAGGACCGCGAGGACACAGGTCACAACATCGATCAGGAAGATGTATTCGATTGCCCAGAGACTCATCAGGGCGCCACTGACGATGGGGGAGACCAGGGCAATGGCTGACTGGAAACTGGCCAGCAGGCCGTTGGCCCGCATGAGCTGGCCTTCTGGCACGATCTGGGGCAGGAACGCACTGACAGCGGGGCTCTGGATGGCTGTGCCGACAGACCGGATGGCGGAAATCAGGAACAACATCCAGATGCTTTGGTAGCCCAGCCGGAAAACAGTGAACAGAACCAGTGTTGCCAGGGCGATGCCGAGATCGGATAGCATGATCAATTTCTTGCGATCGAACCGGTCGGCCCAGACTCCGGCAAAGGGTGACAGGAAGAAGGTTGGCAGGAAGCCAAAGATGATGGACAGCGCCATCATGAGGCCGGAGTTGGTTTCCAGGGTGATGTACCAGAGAATGGCATACTGGACCAGCGACGAACCAAACAATGAAACTGCCTGGCTGGCGATGAAGACAGCAAACAGCCTCTGCCAGCCAGGTCGATCTCCAGGAGACTGTACCAGAAATTCCGGGTCAGTCATCGGCTTCGAGCCGGGCAGCCAGATCGTCCGGCCAGCGCCGTCCAGCGGCTTTCAGGCTCGCCTGCAGTTGGTCGGAATCCCTCGCCCCGATCACTGCATAGGTGGGGACGGGCTGAGCCAGCAGATAACCCAGGACGACCTCGTGCAGCGGCAGGTTCATTTCGCCGGCGATCTGGCGCAGACGGGCGTAGCGGCGGTCGTTTTTCGGACTGTCATACAATTTGAGCAGTTCTGGGCTGATCTTGGCTTTGCCCAGCCGTTCCAGCTTGTCGAAATAGCCATTGGCCTGGGATGAATACGCAACTGCAGACAGACCGTGATCGCGGTGCAGGGCCATGCTGTCTGGATCCATTGCCACCATCGTCGGGTCTGGGAAACCAGCCGGAGACGCCTCAGCCAGGCTCCACATCAGCTGGTTGGCGACAAAGCTGTTCCAGCCCCGGGCCTTGGCAACCGCCAGAGCTTCGCGGATCCGGGCGGGTTTCCAGTTGGAGCAACCAAAATAGCGGATTTTGCCGGCCTTGACGAAATCGTTCAGATAGCCCAGGATCTCCTCGACACCGACTCGCTCGTCATCGCGATGCAGGTAGTACAGGTCGATGTAGTCGGTGCGCAGGGCAGAAAGGCTCTGGTGCAGGTCGACCGCCACTTCATCGCGTCGCAGGCGCGGCGTGGTCAGGGCTTCCCAGGCCGGGTGGGCCCCTTTGGTAGCCAGGACGATCTGGTGCCGGTTGCGCCGGGCTTGCATCCAGTTGCCGATGTAGAGTTCGCTGTGGTTCAGACCTGGATCCAGCCAGCGACCATAGATATTTGCGGTGTCGATGAAATTGCCGCCCGCCCCGGTATACAGGTCCAGCTGGTCGAAAGCAAATTCCTGGGCGTTGACTTCGCTCAGTGAGTTGCCACCAAAGCTGATCACGGAGGCATTGAGCTCCGTGCCAGGCATGAGTCGATAATGCATGGGTGACCTCCTCGTTTTTATAGGATATCTGGCTCCATTATACCTTCCAGCTTGCCTGTGCTAAAATAGCTCCGTTACGAAAACCCGTGGCTGCTGGATCTTATGACCCGGTAGCCAGGTACTGGCTGGACCCAGCTGAACGGACAAGAAATGGACAAAAAACTACTGGTTTACGATCTGGAACAAATGCCTTATGGGGAGGCACTGGCCATCCAGCGGCAAGTCCTCGCCAGGCGCCAGCAGAACGCGATCGATGACACCCTCCTGCTGGTAGAGCACCCTGCTGTGCTCACGCTGGGGACCCGTGGCGATTACGCCAATATCTATTTACCAAAAGAAACACTCGCTGAACAGGGTGTCACCATTTTTGAAGTTGAACGAGGCGGAGATGTCACGTACCATGGCCCGGGCCAGATAGTCGGCTATCCGATCCTTGCCCTGCAGGACTTTCCTGGCAGCATCCGCGGCTACATCACAGCCATCGCCACGGCCCTGATCGAACTGCTCCAAGATGAGTTCGGCATTGTGGCTGAACAGCGTTTCGACAAATATTCAGGTGTCTGGGTCGGCGAAAACAAGATCGTGGCCATGGGTGTCGCAGTCAAACGCGGGGTTACCCTGCACGGCTTTGCCTTCAACGTCAACACCAACCTGGCCCATTTCGACTGGATCAACCCTTGTGGCCTCTCCAAAGGTGTCACATCCGTGGAACGGGAAACCGGACAACCGGCAGATTTTGCCCGGGTCAGGGAGCTGGTGGTCCAGTATTTGTCACGCCATTTCGAACGCCAGCCTGAGATCAGGCCTCTCAGAGAATTGACTGATCAGCTGGCCCAGTCCATGGAGGTAACGCCATGACTTCATCACCCCAGCCTGCCGGACGGCTGCGCAAACCGGACTGGTTCAAAGTCCAGGCCAATACCGGGGAAGCCAACGAGGCGGTCATCCGCCTGATCCGTTCGCTCAATCTGAACACGGTCTGCGAAGAAGCGAATTGCCCCAATGCCGGGGAGTGCTTCAGCAACCAAACCGCAACATTCATGCTCCTGGGCAGCCAGTGTACACGCAATTGCACGTTCTGCGCGGTCGGCAAGGGGTTCCCCGAGGCACCGGATCCGGACGAACCCGCCCGCCTGGCTGAGGCCATTGCCCAGCTGAAGCTCCGGCATGTCGTGCTGACCACCGTCACCCGGGATGACCTGCCCGACGGCGGTGCGGCCCATTTCGTCGCAGTCATGACGGCGATCCGCAAACAGATCACGGAAAACACCCCGGCGATCGAGGTCCTGATTTCGGATTTGCAGGGGAATTGGGATGCCCTGCAGCAGATCATCGATGCCCGTCCCCAGGTGATCAACCACAATGTCGAAACCGTTCCGCGCCTGTATCCAGAGGTCCGGCCGGAGGCCGATTTTGCCCGCTCCGTCGATCTCTTGCAGCGAGTCAAAACGCAAAATCCAGATATCCTGACCAAGTCCGGCATCATGGTTGGCCTGGGCGAGACACCTGCCGAGGTGATCCAGGTCATGGAATCCTTGCGGGCGGCAGGCGTCAACCTGCTGACGATCGGCCAGTACCTGGCCCCGTCACAAAAGCATCATCCGGTTGTCGAGTACATCCATCCAGACCAGTTCCTGGCCTATAAAAAGGCGGGCGAGGCGATGGGTTTTGCCCATGTCGCCTCGGGCCCGCTGGTGCGCAGTTCCTATCATGCTGGAGAAGCGTTCAAAACAGTCCGCTGATCTGGCCGTCGTTGTCGATGTCGATGATTTCGGCTGCCGGTTTTTTCGGCAGGCCGGGCATGGTCATGATGTCCCCCGTCAGGGCCACGACAAATCCAGCACCCGCTGACAGGCGCAGTTCGCGCACGGTGACGGAAAATCCGGTCGGCCGGCCGAGCAGGGCGGGATTGTCAGATAGGGAATACTGGGTCTTGGCCATGCAGACCGGCAAATTGCCCAGACCCTGTTTCTCGATCGCTTCCAGATCCTTTTTCGCCTGGGCTGTCAGAGCCGCATCATCGGCGCCGTAGATTCTCTGCGCGATGGTGCGGATTTTCTCCGGCAGGGGCAGGTCTTCCGGATACAGGAACTGGAAATTCTTACCGTCCTCGTCCAGGCATTCAAGCACGGAACGGGCCAGATTCTCACCCCCAGCACCGCCCTCGGCAAAGACCCGGGAAATGGCCATCCGTACGCCGTTCAGGGCACAGGCTGCACCGACGGCTGCGACTTCTGCCGGGGTATCCGTCGGGAAATGGTTGAGGGCGACTACACAGGGCAGGCCGAAGGCAGCGATGTTCTCGAGATGTTTCTCCAGATTGGCCAGGCCCTTTTTCAGCGCGGGAACATTCTCCTGGTTCAGCTCGGCTCTTGGTACGCCGCCATTGTATTTCAGCGCCCGGATGGTGGCGACCAGGACGACCGCGTCCGGCTTGAGACCGCCGACCCGGCATTTGATGTCGAAAAATTTCTCAGCGCCCAGATCAGCGCCAAATCCGGCCTCTGTGACCGTGATTTCACCGAGTTTCAAGGCCAGGCGGGTAGCACGCAGGCTGTTGCAGCCATGGGCAATATTGGCGAAGGGACCGCCGTGCATCAGGGCCGGAGTGCCCTCGAGCGTCTGGATGAGATTGGGTTTGAAAGCGTCCTTGAGCAAGGTGGCCAGGGAACCGGCTGCCTTGAGGTCATCGGCCGTGACGGGCTGGCCGTCATGGGTATAGGCGACGACCATGCGCTGGAGTCGAGCTTTGAGATCGGCGCGGTCTGTTGCCAGGCAGAGAACGGCCATGATCTCCGAGGCCACGGAGATATTGAAGCCATCTTCGCGCGGGATGCCGTCAGCCTTGCCACCCAGGCCGACGACGATGTGGCGCAGAGCCCGGTCGTTCATGTCGAGGCAGCGCTTCCAGACGATGCGGCGCGGATCAATCCCGAGGGCATTGCCCTGGTGAATATGGTTGTCGACCAGGGCTGCCATCAGGTTGTTGGCTGCCGTGATGGCATGGATATCGCCGGTGAAATGGAGGTTGATGTCCTCCATCGGCAACACCTGGGCATAACCACCGCCTGCCGCGCCGCCCTTGATACCGAAAACGGGCCCGAGCGAAGGTTCGCGCAGCGCGATGATGGCGCGGTGGCCCAGACGGTTCAGGGCCTGGCCCAGCCCGACTGTGGTGGTGGTCTTGCCTTCGCCGGCTGGTGTCGGATTGATCGCCGTCACCAGGACCAGCCGGCCGTCCGGCCGGTCAGCCAGCCGTTCGTACAGGGTGTCATCAAGCTTGGCCTTGTAACGGCCATACAGGTCCAGTTCATCCTCGGCGATCCCAAGGTCATGGGCAATGTCCAGGACCGGTCGCATCACTTTCTGGCTTGCAATTTCGATATCGGACAACATCTCTTCCCTCCGTGCATCAGAAGCTCAAATTTCCCGTTGCCAGCACAATATTTTGGGTGAAAACAGGATTATACCACAATAGATAGTGTAGTTGGTTTGACTTTAGTTCGTAAAAGTGATACAGTTTCAGCATTGGAGCATAGCCTTTGTTCCAGACCGTGGCACTACTTTAACTGGAGGTTGACAACATGATCATTAAGACAGATCTCGATTCCTGCAGGAAAGACATGCAAGCATACATCGGCAGGAAGGTCACACTCAAGTCCAACGGCGGCCGTAAACGCCTCATCGTGCAGGAAGGCATCCTCGAAAGCTGCTACCCCAATGTTTTCACCGTCCGCTGCGCAAAATCCAGCGTCTACTCCGAAATGGTATCCTATAGCTATGTCGATATCCTGACCCACACGGTGGAAATCGACGTGGATAATGGCACCCGGTTCGAAGTCGTCGCCCACTGACCGCATCCACCCCATGAATCCGCTGATTTGAAAAATGGCCCGCGCGACCGTGCGGGCTTTTTCGCACCCGGGCAAGGAGGCCCCATGCAATCACTGACCCTGGAAGCTTGTGCCAAAATCAACCTCTCCCTCGATGTCGCAGGCACCCGGCCAGATGGCTACCATCTCTTGACGACCGTCATGCAGTCTGTGTCACTGTCGGATCGAGTATACCTTGAACTGGACCGGCAGGGCAACGGCCTGATCCTGCTGGCGAACGACTCGTCCATCCCCCTTGATGAGCGCAATACCGCACATAAGGCTGCCCGGCGTTTTCTCGATGCCACCGGGATCGATGCCGGTGTCAGGATTTTCCTCGAAAAAGCCATTCCGACCGAGGCTGGGCTGGCGGGCGGGAGCACCGATGCAGCTGCAGTCCTCCATGGCCTCAACGAATTATGCGGCAAGCCCCTGTCCAAGGAGCAGCTGCTGGACCTGGCAGCCACGATCGGCGCCGATGTACCCTTTTGCCTCACCGGCGGAACGGTCCTGTGCACGGGTATCGGTGAGATCCTCACCCCGCTGGAAGCTTTCGCCCGCGTTCCCCTGATTCTGGTCAAGCCCGATTTCGGCATCTCCACCCCCTGGGCCTTCCAGCGCTACGACGAAAATCCCGCCACGGTCCATCCCAATCACAGCAAATTGTTTTCGGCGATGCAGCAGCGCGATCTTCCCGCCATGCAGGACGCGACGGCCAATGTGCTCGAGACGGTCTCGATCCAGGCCCACCCCATCCTGGACTCCCTCAAGCAACACTTGCTGGACCTGGGAGCAGGCATGGCCCTGATGAGCGGCAGCGGTCCGACGGTGTTCGGCCTGTTCCGCGAAACCGCCCAGCGCGACCGGGCCTACGCCGCCCTCGAGCAACGCCTGCCGGACGGCTACCGGATTTTCTCAGCCACGACCCTTGGTTACGGCCTCCGGATCGTCTGACCGGAGAGGGCCGGGAATTAAACTTTTCAAATAACCCGCAAAGAACCCCGGAAATTTTCCGATTGACAGAATCGCCAGGTCGCGCTTATAATCGTAAAGCATTGCAAAAAAATGACCTGGAGGTGAAGATAGATGAAAATGACCTATCAGCCGAAGAAACGGCATCGTTCCAAGGAGCACGGCTTCCGCAAACGCATGCAAACGGCATCCGGCCGTGATGTCCTCAGACGGCGCAGGCTCAAAGGGAGAAAACAGCTTTCAGCTTGAAGACCGCATCACTGTGGTCTTTCTTCTTTTTAGCCTGAAAGGCATGTGTCTGGCCGGACCAGCACCCAAAGGACGTCACTCCCATGCTTAAGACGACGACTTTGCGCAAAAATTACGAGTTCGGCCGTGTCTACCAGAAAGGCCAGCATGTGGCGACCAGGACACTGGTGCTTCACTATATCCAGCGTCGCCACCGCCAGTTGCGTCTGGGCGTGACTGCCAGTCGCCAGGTCAAGGGCAGCGTGGCCAGGAACCGGGCCAAGCGTCTGCTCCGGGAAGCCTACCGGCTCCATGAGCACGAACTTAAGACTGGCTATGACCTGATTTTGGTTGGCCGGGTAACAGAGCCACCCGCCAGCTACTGGGATGTCGAGGCAGATTTTCTCAGGGCCTGCCGCCGTGCAGGTTTGCTGCAGGCACAGCTCCAGGAGCAAGGCAGACCTTCTGCCGAAACGAAAAAACAGGAGCCTGGCCCATGATCCAGCGCTTTCTGGTCAGACTGATCCGGTATTACCAGCGGACGATTTCACCCCACACAGGTGCGTCGTGCCGCTATTTGCCCACTTGCTCCCAGTATGCCGTGGAAGCGATTGAAACTCACGGCGCATGCAAAGGAACCCTGCTGTCGGTCTGGCGCATCCTGCGCTGCAACCCATTCAGCAAAGGCGGTTATGACCCGGTGCCCCCGCACCATCACAAGGAGAACTAAACGCGATGGACCTGGCAGTTGTAAGCCTCGTTAGCCTGTTTGACCCCCTGTACATTGCCTTTGGCTGGGCAATGCGCTTCCTGTACAATCTGTTTGATAACTATGGCCTGGTCATCATCGTCTTCACGGTGGTGCTGCGCGGCCTGATGATCCCGCTCGGTGTCCACCAGCAGAAAGCCATGATCAAGCAGCAAGCCCTGCAGGGCGAGCTGGCCGAGATCCAGCGGCTGCACCCCAATGACAAGGCCAGGCAGAGTGAGCTCCAGATGGAGCTTTACAAGAAACACGGCGCTTCGCCTTTGTCCGGTTGTTTGCCGGCGATCCTGCAGCTCTTGATCATCTGGCCGATTTTCCAGATTTTCCGCGCACCTCTGGTTCGTGTCATGCAGGTCTCTACGGAAAACATCACCAAAATCGGCGACTTTCTCAAGGCTGCCAGCCTGATCAGTGAAACCGACGCCAAAAATGCCGTCACCAACAACATCCCTTTGATCAATGCTTTGAACGCAAGCGCATCCTCGCTGGGCCAGGTTGTCAGCCAGGGCCTGATCGAATTGCGCCAGTTCATCGATGTTGAATTTCTCGGTATGAACCTGGGCCTGACGCCCAGCTGGAAACCCGCCGACCTTTTCGGTGCCGGACAGGCTGAATACCTGCCGTTGCTGGTTTTCCCGCTCCTGGTCGTCCTGACCACCCTGGTCCAGATGCGGATCTCGACCATGACCATGCCGAACCGCAAGAAAAAAGCAGAGGATAAAGAACGGGAGAAACTCAATCCAGCCCGTGCTGGCCAGACTCCCGAGGACAAGTCTGAATCCATGATGAAATCCATGAACATCATGATGCCGCTGTTCATGCTCTGGACCACGTTCACCATGCCCGCTGCCCTGGGCCTTTACTGGATCATCGGCAACATCATGATGATCATCCAGAGCGTTTTGATTTATTTCCTGTTCACCCGCAAACTGGAGGATAAAGCACATGGCCACAATGGTTGAGAAGACTGGCAAGACTGTCGAGGAAGCCATCAACGAAGCGCTCGAGGAATTGGGCGTCACATCTGAGGAAGTCATCATAGAAGTCATCGACGAAGGTGTTCCGGGCGGAGTCCTGGGCATCGGTCGCCGCCCGGCCCGTGTCCGGGTCAGCATCGACGAGGAAGTGCTCCATCCGAGCCCTGCCAACGACGAAGCCCCGGCTTATTATGGGGATGATGAATACACCGATGAACCTGAGTCAGCTGAAGAAGCTGAAACAACCGCCTATGTGGCCGCCATCCTGTCCGGAATCGGCATCCACGGCAAAATCAGCTCCTACCGCGAAGGCGATACCCTGCATATTGACATCAGCGGTCACGATGTCGGTGCTGCGATTGGCCACCATGGTGAAACCCTGGACGCCATTCAGTATCTGGCTACCCTGGTCGCGAACAAGCAGAGCGAAAACCGCCTGCGCGTCTCGGTCGACATCGGCGGCTACCGTCGCCGGCGTGAAAGTACCCTGATCAGCATGGCAGAGCGTTCTGCAGAGAAGGTCGCCAGAAGTGGCCGTGCCTTCAAAATGGATCCGATGAATCCAGCCGAACGCCGGATCGTCCATACAGCCCTGCAGGACTATCCGGGTGTCACCACCTACAGTGAAGGCGAAGAACCCGAGCGCCGGATTGTCATCGCCCCTGCGGATGTCTGAGGCCAGAACAAAACAAGCAGAAGCCATGAGGATCGATTCTGTCCAATTGAATGAAACGATTGCAGCCAGTGCCACGCCGCCGGGAACGAGCGGAGTGGCACTGATTCGCTTGTCGGGACCCGCCAGCAAGGCTGTTGCAGCGGCGGTTTTCCGGCCGCAAAGTGCCCGTTTTCCTGCGGCTGACGCCATGCCCGGCTATACCTGTGCACCCGGCTGGATTGTCGATCCACTCTCAACGCAACAGGAACCAGTCGACCAGGTTGTCCTGACCTGTTTTGCCGCGCCCCATTCCTTTACTGGCGAGGATGTCTATGAAATCACCTGCCATGGTGGTACGGCCGTTCGCCAGGCCATCCTGGACTTGCTATACAGCCTCGGGGTCCAGCCTGCAGGTCCGGGTGAATTCACCCGCCGTGCCTTTCTCAATGGCAAGCTGGACTTGGCCCAGGCTGAGGCTGTCATGGATCTGATATCCTCGGCGGCCGGCAAGCGCGCCCGGGCAGCAGCCCGCCAGCTGCAGGGCCAGCTGTCCCGTGAAGTCCAGGCGGTGCGCAATGATCTTTATGCTTTGCTCGCACAACTGGAACTGGTGCTTGAATATCCGGAACATGAGGAGAGCGAGCAGGTCCAGGTGGGCTTGATGAACCGCCTGTCCGGTGCAATCGCCCAGGTGGCAACCCTGGCAGCCAGTTTCCGCCAGGGCCGCCTGCTCTCAGAAGGTTTCACGGTCGTGATCGTCGGCCGGCCCAATGCCGGCAAATCATCCCTCCTCAATACCCTGGCCGGCTATGACCGGGCCATCGTCACGCCAGTGGCAGGAACAACCAGGGATACCGTAGAAGAACTGGTCGATATCGGTGGTATACCGGTTCGCCTGATTGACACGGCCGGGCTGCGTGATACATCTGACCTGGTCGAACGGATCGGCGTGGACCGCGCCCGTTCAGCCATTCTCGAGGCTGATCAGGTCCTTTGGCTGATTTCGCCACCGGATGAGTGGCCAGGTGATTTGCCCCAGGCGGACGTGGCCCGGTACGACACCTCTAATCTGGACGAAGAACTGGACGAATTGCGCGATCTGGCGGAAAAAACCGATGCCCTGCTGCTCGTCGCCGGCAAAGACGACCTGGCCTCCAGTGAACCCTTGCGTGATTGGCTGGCAGCCGAGTTACCCGACTTGCCTCTGGTTTCCTTTTCTGCCCAGACTTTGGAAGGATTGCCTGCCATCCGCCAGGCGATTGTGGCCCGGTATGAACAGGCCGGCAGTGCCCAGGCTGATGAAGCCCTGGTCACATCCAGCCGCCACAAGGCCTGCCTGGACAAGACCCTGTCCAGCCTTGAAGCGGCCTCATTGGAACTGTCCCGCGGTGACCTGCTGGACCTCGTCGCAGCCCTGGTGCGCAGTGCTCTCGAGAATCTGGCCGAAATCACGGGCGACCTGGTCAGCGATACCCTGATCGAGACAATTTTCAGCCGTTTTTGCGTTGGCAAGTAATGGGATGAATGATGCCGGCACACACCTGTCTGGCTTATGAAGGATGACAAACTGACATGCTGACGATTGAGCAAGCTCTGAAGCGGCCGGGTGCCTATCTGGCCGATGCCTACGAAGTTGCCGTGATTGGCGCTGGCCACGCTGGCTGTGAAGCCGCCCTGGCTGCGGCCCGCCTCGGCTGCCAGACGATTCTGTTCGCGATCAATCTGGACTCAGTCGGCAACATGCCCTGCAACCCCAATATTGGTGGTACGGCCAAGGGTCAGCTGGTGCGCGAAATTGATGCACTGGGTGGCGAAATGGGCCGGGCAGCCGACCAGGCGATGATCCAGTTCCGCATGCTCAACCAGTCGCGCGGCCCTGCCGTCCTGTCGCCACGGGCCCAGATTGACCGGCGCAAATACCAGTCCGTGATGAAGCAGACCCTCGAGCAAACCGAAAACCTGGATCTGCGCCAGTCCGAAGTGGTGGAGATCCTGACCGAGCAGGCCTCTGGAGGGTCAGCCGAGGGATCTGCCGGCTCTCTGCCCCGGGTCACCGGTGTCATGACCCGCACGGGTGCGATTTATCCATGCCAGAAAGCGATCCTGACCACTGGAACCTATCTCGAGGGCAAAATCATCATCGGCAGCTGCCAGTACAGTGGCGGTCCAGATGGTATGTTCCCGGCCATCGGCCTGTCAGATTCGTTGCGTCGTCTCGGCCTTGAGCTGGTCCGTTTTAAAACAGGCACACCCGTCCGCCTGAATTTCCGCACCATCGATTTCAGCCAGACTGAGCGCCAGGATGGGGATGAGCAAGTGGTGCCTTTTTCCTATGAGCACGAAGAAAACCCTATGTATACCCAGATCGAGCAGCAACCCTGCTATCTGACCTGGACCACGCCGGAAACGAAACAGGCTGTCGAGGTCAATCTCCATCGTTCACCTCTGTTCAGTGGCGAAATCGAAGGGGTTGGACCGCGCTACTGTCCCTCGATCGAGGACAAATTTGTCAAATTCAAAGACAAGGAACGGCACCAGGTGTTCATCGAGCCGATGGGGCGCGATACCTATGAAATGTACCTCCAGGGTATGTCGAGCAGCATGCCGGAGGACGTCCAGGTGCGCATGATGCGGTCTCTGCCCGGACTTGCCGGCGCCAAGATCATGCGCAGTGCCTATGCCATCGAGTACGACTGCCTCGATCCGACCGGCCTGCGCCTGACACTCGAGACCAAAGCGGTCCACGGCCTTTACAGCGCCGGCCAGGTCAATGGCACTTCTGGCTACGAAGAAGCGGCTGCCCAGGGGCTGGTGGCCGGAATCAATGCCGTGCGTGCCCTGACAGGCCAGCACCCGGTCGTGATTGACCGTTCCCAGGGCTACATCGGGGTCCTGATCGATGACCTGGTCACCAAAGGCACCAATGAACCCTACCGGATGATGACCTCCCGGGCTGAATATCGCCTGATCCTGCGCCAGGACAATGCCGATCGCCGCCTCACACCACTGGGCCATGAACTGGGTCTCATCTGTAAGGCACGGTTTGAACGCTATCTGGCCAAGCAAGCCCGGATTGCCGCAGAAAATGAACGGTTTCGCAAAACCCGGGTTGCGCCCGGTGACACGGTCAATACGCTGCTCGAAAACCTCGGCAGCACGCCGCTCAAACCAGGTGCCGGAACGAGTCTGGCTGACCTGCTGCGCCGCCCGGAAATCCACTATGATGATCTGGCCCCGATTGATCCGGACCGCCCCGGCCTGACATCGGCAGAGCGCTTTGCCGTCGAAGTTGACCTCAAATATGAGGGCTACATCCGGCTGGAGCAGGAGCGCATCGACCGGTTCCTGCGCCTCGAGCACCGCGAACTGCCGGATACGATCGAATACGCCGCGATCGCCGGTCTGCGTCTGGAGGCACGCCAGAAACTATCCCGCCTGAAGCCGGAATCTCTGGGTCAGGCGAGCCGCATCTCGGGCGTTTCTCCAGCCGATATCGCCGTCCTTTTGGTCTATCTCGATTCGAGAGGTGCTTCCCATGCCTGATGCCGGTGCCCCTTTGCCACGTACGCCAGATCTGGGCGGCCATCTGGAACGCATCCAGGCTCACCTGTCCGAACCACTCAGTGACCACCAGCATGATCAGCTTCTCAGCTATGCCCGTCTGCTGCGCGAATGGAACGAAAAACTCAATTTGACCGCGATCCTCGATGATGAAGGCATCGCGGTGCGCCATTTCCAGGACTCGCTGACTCTGGTCCCGGCCATCCGCACTTATCAGCAACGCCACCCTGACAAGCTGCTCCTGGCCGATGTCGGGACCGGAGCCGGCTTCCCGGGTCTAGTCCTGAAAATCGCCTGCCCCGAGATCGACGTGGTGCTGATCGATGCCCTCAACAAGAGACTGAAATTTCTCGAAGCCGTGATTGCCGAACTGGGCCTGCTGGGGATTCACACCGTGCACGCCCGGGCCGAGGACGCCGGACGGATGAAAAATCTGCGCGAGCAATTTGACCTCGTCGTTGCCCGTGCAGTTGCTGCCCTGCCGGTTTTGGCGGAGTACTGCCTGCCTCTGGTGAAAAAGAAGGGTCAATTCATTGCCATGAAAGCCCAGGCTGAGGACGAAATCACCTCCGCCCAAAAGGCCCTGGCGATCCTGGGTGGCAGTACACCAATCATACAGACTTTCCTGCTGCCGGGTACCGACATGCAACGCACCCTGATCGCCGTCGACAAAGTACGCCCGACGCCCCCGGCCTATCCGCGCAAAGCCGGCAAAGTGGAACAAAATCCCCTTCAATGATATAATAGACAGGTTAAAAACGATTCGCCCGTGACAGGAGGCAAATACACGCATGGCTGACGAGCTGGATCGCGCCCAGAATCCCGCGAACCTCGACAAAAGAGATCTGCAGAAGCAAAAAGAAGCCGCGGTCGACGCCGCATTCCGCAATCCGTTCAACACGATCATCCCGATCGATCTTGAAGACGAAATGAAAAAATCATTCATCGACTATGCGATGAGTGTTATTTCCGACCGTGCCCTGCCGGATGTCCGTGACGGTCTCAAACCGGTCCACCGCCGCATCCTCTACTCGATGTTCACCCAGGGCTTCACCCCGGACAAGTCCTACCGCAAGTGCGCCACCACCGTTGGCGACGTGCTCGGCCGCTTCCACCCCCATGGTGATGCTGCCGTTTACGACACGATGGTTCGCATGGCCCAGGACTTTTCGATGCGCCATATGCTCGTCGATGGCCACGGCAACTTTGGCTCACGCGACGGTGACGCCCCGGCTGCTTACCGTTACACCGAGGCCCGCCTGTCCAAGATCTCGCTCGAAATGATGAGCGACATCAACAAGAACACCGTCGACTTCAAACCCAACTTTGACGAACACGAAATGGAGCCGATTGTCCTGCCGGCCCGTTTTCCCAATCTGCTCGTCAATGGCTCGACCGGAATCGCGGTCGGCATGGCGACCAATATCCCGCCCCACAATCTGCGCGAAGTCATCGAAGGGGTTGTGCTCCTGATCGACAATCCAGACGCGACTGTCGAAGAGCTGATGACCGTCATCAAAGGGCCGGACTTCCCGACTTATGGCACCATCCTCGGTGTATCAGGCATCCGTGATGCCTACCGTACCGGTCGTGGCCGCATCGTTGTCCGCGCCAATACAGACATCGAGCCGATGAAGAACAACCGTCAGCGCATCATCGTGCGCGACCTGCCCTACATGGTCAACAAAGCCCGGCTGATCGAGCGCATCGCCGAGCTGGCCAAGGACAAAAAAGTCGAAGGTATTTCCGATATCCGTGATGAGTCCGACCGCAACGAGGCTGTCCGCATCGTCATCGAATTGAAAAAAGAAGCCAATGCCAGCGTCGTGCTCAACCAGTTGTACAAGAATACCCAGCTCCAGGACGCTTTCAATGCCAACATGCTCGCCCTGGTCCCGGATGAGCTCGGCCGCTTCGAGCCAAAAATTGTCAATCTGCGCGAAAGCCTGACGTACTACATTGAACACCAGAAAGAAGTCACGCGCCGCCGCATCCGCTTTGACCTCGAAAAGGCCGAAGCCCGGCGCCACATTGTCGAAGGTCTGCGCATCGCGATCGACCATATCGACGAAGTCATCGCCATCATCCGCAGCTCCAGAAACGAAGACCAGGCCAAGGAACGCCTGATCGAGCGATTCGGATTCTCGGAAAAGCAGGCCCAGCACATCGTTGACATGCGCCTCGGCCGCCTGACCGGACTCGAACGCGAGAAGCTCGAGAATGAATACCGCGATCTGTGCGAAAAGATCGACTATTTACAGAGCTTGCTTGCGGAAGAACCGCTGCTGCTCGGTGTCATCAAGGATGATCTGCTCGATGTTGCCCGCCGCTTTGGCGATGACCGACGCTCAGTGATCGAGAGTACCGGTGACGACGAGATCGACGACGAATCCCTGATCCAGGAAGCCTCGATCGTCGTCACTCTGACCCATTTTGGCTATGTCAAGCGCATGCCGGTTGACACCTACAACACCCAGCACCGCGGTGGCCGCGGTGTCACGGGCATGGCCACCCGCGAGGAGGATTTCGTCCAGACCATCCTCACGACCTCAACCCACGCCATGCTGCTCTTCTTCACCAACAAGGGCAAATCCTACCGCCTGAAAGGGTATCAGATCCCCGAGGCCGGTCGTCAGGCCAAGGGCATGGCGATCGTCAACCTGATCGCTCTCGACAGCGACGAGAAAATCCGCGCCGTGATCCCGATCCAGAGCTTTGACCAGGGTGGCTGCCTGATGATGGCGACCAAATCCGGCGTCGTCAAGAAAACCGACTTGGCCGATTATTCCAACATGAACCGCAACGGGCTGATCGCGATCAACCTGCGCGAGGATGACGAATTGATCGGTGTCCAGCTGACGGAGAGCCATAACGACATAGTCCTGGTCACCCGCGAAGGCATGTCGATCCGCTTTGATGACGAGGATGTCCGGGCAACCGGCCGCAACACCCAGGGAGTGCGCGGTATTGCACTCGACGATGGCGACGAAGTCGTCGGCATGGCGCCGACTGTCCCCGGCAAGACGATTCTCGTCGTATCAGAACGTGGTTTTGGCAAGCGGACCGAGCTCGAGGAATACCGTATCCAGACCCGGGCCGGTAAAGGCCTGATCACCTACAAGCCATCCGAGAAAACCGGCAGCCTGGCGGGCATCGCCCTCGTCGACGACAGCAACGACCTCATCCTGGTCAGTGACACCGGCATCATCATCCGCATGTCCGCGGCCGAGATCCCGATCCTCTCCCGCAACACCCAAGGGGTGCGCATGATGCGCACCGGCGAAGGCAAAGTCGTCGACCTCGCCGTCGTCGAACACGAAGAGCCCGGGGAAGAAGAGGCATTAGAAGGCGTTCAGGACACGGCTGAAGGTGAAACAGGCGAGACCAGCGACGCCACTTTCGAACCTGCAGGCGACGAAACCTCAGTCGAGGTGCCCGGAACAGAGACCCCAGAGGAAACCTGATCACCCAGCTGTCCCAGTGTCCGGTCCATACATCCAGAGACCTCCCCGCAACAGACGTTCCGGGGAGGTTTTTTCATGGAAGTCGATCAAACAAATGACAAAACCCCCGGCTCTTATTCAAGCCGGGGGTTTTGCAACTGATTACCAGGGTCTGTCCGTTTCGGGATTAAGCGTTTCTTACAGATCCTTGACTTCGTTGATGATGGAGCGGACGGCATTAGCGGACGCTTTCATCAGTTCCTTTTCTTTGTCGGTCAGGTCGATTTCGAGAACGCGCTCGACGCCATTCTTGGAAATGATCGAGGGTACGTTGACGACGACGTCGGATTCCCCGTATTCGCCATTGAGAACCGTACCAACCGTGCGGACAGTGCTGGCGCCCTTGAGGATTGATTCGCAGATCGTATTGACGGCGATGGCGACGCCATAGAAGGTCGCGCCCTTGCGCTTGATGATCTCAGCGCCGGCTTTCTTGGTGCTTTCGATGATTTCGGCTTTCTCTTCTTCGGTGAAGGTGATGCCGGCGGTGGCGCAGTATTCATCGATCTCGAGACCGGCTATGTTGGTAGCGCTCCAGGCCGGGAACTGGGAATCACCATGTTCACCGATCATGTAGCCATGGACATTGCGGACGTCGACATCGAGCTTTTCGCTCAGGAGATAACGGAAACGGGCGCTGTCCAGGACGGTACCGGAGCCGATGACCATGCCTTTGGGCAGGCCGGACCATTTCGAAATCATGTAGGTCATGACGTCGACCGGATTGGAGACGACGAGGATGACGCCGCCGTTGTAATATTTCATGATGCTTTCAGTGATCGTCTTGCCCAGGGCTACGTTCTTCTTGGCCAGGTCGAGACGGGTTTCGCCGGGCTTTCTCGGAATTCCAGCCGTGATGACAATGACATCGCAATCGGCGACATCGCTGTAATCGCCAGCCTTGATTTCCATCTGACCGAGGAATGGCAGACCATGGTTGATGTCCATCGCTTCGCCGACTGCCTTTTCGGCATTGACATCAATGATGACGAGTTCGCTGGCCAGCTGCTTGATCGATGCAGCATAGGCAATGGATGCGCCGACCGAACCGGCACCGATGATGGCAATCTTGCTGCCTGCTTTCTTGGATAAACGTGACATGTGTGTTCCCCCCTAATATCATTGGCCAAAAATTGGTCAATGATATTGTAATGCCGATATTTTGTGAATACAAGCGTTTACGAAAAAAAGGGGACGGGGTCCGTTATGCGGCAAATATGCAAATTTCTGCATAATTGTCAAACGGTTCGACTCAACTTGAAGGGTTTGGCTCGGTGTTTCATTCATCAAATGCATGATTATTCAAAGTGCCGATTTTGGGACGGCGTCTTTGTTTCACCGGACACCTCTTTGCTGCCGGAACAGGTGTAGACTGATATCTAAATGATGTTTATTTCAAACGATCAAACATATTCTAGGAGGTATGACATGAAAGATTTTGTCTTCTGCAGCCCGACTGCATTTGTTTTTGGCCGTGATACGGAGCAGCAAACCGGGTCTTATGCGAAAAAGTTTGGCCGGACCAAGGCCCTGATCCATTATGGCGGCCGTTCCGCCCAAGCCAGTGGCTTGCTCGACCGGGTCAAAGCGTCGCTCGATGGTGCCGGCGTGTCCTGGGTCGAACTCGGCGGTGTCCAGCCCAATCCCCGGGCCAGTCTCGTTTACAAAGGAATCGAACTCGCCCGCCAGGAAAAAGTCGACCTCATTCTGGCTGTCGGAGGTGGCAGCGCAATTGACTCAGCGAAGGCGATTGCTGCGGGTATACCTTATATAGGCGATTTCTGGGATTTCTACGAAGGCAAGGCTCAGGTCAAAGACCCCGTCCCGGTGGCCGTTGTCCTGACCATCCCGGCAGCAGGCAGTGAAGGATCGCCTGGATCGGTCATCACCAAAGAAGAAGGCTGGCTCAAACGAGCTGTCAATGACGAGAGCCTGCGCCCGCTGTTCTCGATCCTGAACCCCGAGCTGACCTTTACCCTGCCGCCCTACCAGACCGCCTGCGGCGCCGCAGACATCATGTCGCATGTCTTCGAGCGCTACTTGACCAATACCACTGACGTCGAATTCTCCGACCGCCTCTGTGAATCTGTCCTCAAGACCATGGTCCAGGACGTACCGCGAGTCCTCAAGAAACCGGACGACTACGGCCCCCGGTCCAACATCATGTGGGCCGGCATGGTTGCTCACAACGATATCGTCGGTGTGGATCGCGAGCAGGACTGGAGCAGCCACGACATTGAACACGAGTTATCTGCCCTCTATGATGTCGCCCACGGGGCCGGACTGGCGGTCGTCTTCCCGGCCTTCATGCGCTATACGATGAAACACGATGTCATGCGTTATGCCCAGCTGGCTGTCCGCGTCTGGGGTGTCGAGATGGATTACCAGAATCCCGAGCGCACAGCTGCCGAAGGCATCAACCGCCTGATCGCCTTCTATCGCTCGATCGGACTGCCAACGACCTTTGAAGAACTGGGAGCCAAGGCCGAGGACATCCCCCTGATGGCTAAAAAGTTGAATTTGGTCAACGGCCGTAAGCTGGGCAGTTTCAATCCGCTGGAAACGGCTGATGTCGAAGCGATTTACCGCTTGTCGATGGCTGGGGCAAACTAAACGAAATTTCCCCGGATTCAGTGGGCCAGGCAATGTAACGGATTATTCCAGCGAAATCAGGGAAAGCCTTGAAACGCCCTGATATCAGTGCTTTTCAGGCTTTTTCCCTGTTGCCTGAAAAATAATTTGAAGAAATTTCAAAAAAGGTGTTGACGGGGGTGAAAACCGATGGTACTATAGCAAAGCGCCTTGCGGGAAGCGAGCCGCACGGACCTTGAAAATTGAACAATGCAGACAAACAAAGACGAGCCTTTTTCAATTCTTTGTGAATTGAGTTAAAAAGTAATCAAAGAGCCAAATGGCTCTCAGATAAAAATTTATTTGAGAGTTTGATCCTGGCTCAGGATGAACGCTGGCGGCGTGCCTAACACATGCAAGTCGAGCGGAGAGAGACGAGTATTCGTACAAATCTCTCTTAGCGGCGGACGGGTGAGTAACACGTGAGTAACCTGCCTTCTTCTGGGGAATAACACAGAGAAATTTGTGCTAATACCGCATAAAGTCACGACTGGGCATCCAGATGTGACCAAAGGAGCAATCCGGAGGAAGATGGACTCGCGTCCGATTAGGTAGTTGGTGAGGTAACGGCCCACCAAGCCTACGATCGGTAGCCGAACTGAGAGGTTGATCGGCCACATTGGGACTGAGACACGGCCCAGACTCCTACGGGAGGCAGCAGTGGGGAATATTGGGCAATGGGGGAAACCCTGACCCAGCAACGCCGCGTGAAGGACGAAGGCCTTCGGGTTGTAAACTTCTTTGATCAGGGACGAAACAAATGACGGTACCTGAGGAACAAGCCACGGCTAACTACGTGCCAGCAGCCGCGGTAATACGTAGGTGGCAA
>CAZGSR010000011.1:0-64522 GCA_964528645.1 uncultured Mageeibacillus sp.
GCTTTCTGTCTCAAAACAGCGCGAATTTTCTTGCTGGTGTCAGCGACGAACCATTCGTTGAAAACGTCTCGGAAGATGGAAAAAATGTCAAAGCCGTTCGAAGTATCCAGATTGTCGTTGGCGGCGATAAAGCGCACATCGTATTCGTCGAATGTGCGTTTTAGAAGCCCAACTTCCAGCACATCACGCCCAATACGACTCTGGTCTTTGATAATGACCGTAGCTACCTTGCCTGCCCGGACCTCGCTGAGCAAGGCGTCAAGTCCTGGCCTTGAAAAGAGTGTGCCGCTGACCCCATCATCTACAAAAAATCTCGTGTTAATGAAACCATGGTCCTTTGCATACTTTGTAAGAATTTCCTTCTGATGCTTGATCGAGTTGGACTCTCCAGTATCGAAATTCTCCTTGCTTAACCGACAATACAGGGCGGTCATTTTGCCTTGCTCCATTTGATTTGATTGCATAGTCCAAACCTCCAGATTATTTGCTAGTTGAAATATATCTGTGAACTCTGGGCTGCTTCAAGAATCGATTATGACCAGTTTAATCGGACTTCGATGATCTCAGAAGCTTGCGTCTTCAATCTTCTACAAATCGGTGAAATGTGAAATAGAGATCTTTCCGATGCGTTGAAAGAAAAATATGATCATGTTCCATGGCGACAGATATACGGTTTAAGGAATCGAATCGTTCACGGATATGATGACGTTCAGCTGAATATCATCTGGGAAACGATCCAAGAAGTAAAGTGCAGAATTTTCCCCAGTACAAAGAATTCGGCAGTCAAAGTACACAGTTTTCGGCAATGAAAATACAGAGATTTCGGCAACGGCGTTGCCTGTTCGAACTCTACCACAACAAGGTCATGGGGATCAAGCTGAGAGGCTGGAAACCCAGCCCCTCAACCTGAAAATCATAAGACTGCATTCAACGGTTATCGCGAATTATCTTGCGGATGTTTTCGGCGATATCCTGTTCTGACCATTCATAGTCAACCGGCTCACTGCCAAATATTTCGAGAATTTGTTGCTTTTGCGCTTCTGTAAACCAGTGGTGCAGGCCTCCAGTATAAATTTTGTAAGCGTTTTGTATGATATTGATAGAGTATCTCAATAGTGAAATGCCGTAAGAACGTTCCTAAAATTTATTTGATCAGTGAATCCACGTTCATCCGACCGTAAAGAATTCGACTGATTTCAACAATTTTTTCATGCTCGATCACTGTATAAAAAACGAGATAGTTATTGACTGGAAGGATTCGATACTCGCATTCCAAAGCCTTTATGGGGATATAGACACGGTGAGAATAAGGAAATTTCCCCAAAATCTCTATTGAGTGTTCCAAATCATCCAGCAAATCCAGCGCTGCCTTTGGCGCATGCAATTCCGTTGAAATATATCCAACAATTTCCGCTAAATCAGTTTTGGCTTGCGGAAGATACTGGATCTTATACATTCTTCTGCTCTGCCTGGTTTAATAGTTCACGACGCAAACTGTTGAAAACATCTTTATGTGAAAACCTCTGACTGGTTAGCTTCGCTTCCAATTCAGCCTCTTTCAATTTGAAGTAGATTTCACTTTCAAACTGGAGTTTTTCAAATGCCTCAATACTCATAACGACCATATCGCCATGGCCGTTCTTGGTTAAAAAGACTGGCTCTTCGGTTTCATGCACGATTCTCGAAATATCAGTGAAATGGTTTCTCAAATCGGATACAGGTCTGATCTGTGGCATCTTCAGCACCCCCTCAGTTTGAGTTTATATTATCATAATTATGATAAATCACCAAGTTTGGTTATTTGGAACAACAAATAGAAGATTCAGCAATATGTCCGAGAAACGCTTCTATTATTTCGGAAACAAACACTAGGAAATTAGACTGAGTTATGATATAGTTAATCCATGGATTTTATTGACTTGAGAAAACTCAACCGGGATGAACTCGCAACAGTACGCAGACAAGTCGTACGCTTAAAAAAGAAAGGTTTAAAAGGCAAAGAGATCGAATCTCTAACTGGCGTACGTATGAATCGCATCAGCGAAATCTGGTCTATGTACAAAGAAGGCGGGAACGAAGCGATTGCGCCTCAGAAAACAGGGCGCAAGCCAGGCAGCTGCACCCTGCTGACACAACAGCAGGAAAAGGAAATTCGAGAGATTATTATTGACAAGACGCCAGATCAAATGAAGATGTCGTTTGCGTTATGGACAAGGCAGGCCATCTGTGATCTGGTCAAACGCAAGTATCGAATCAATCTGTCTTTACGTAGCGCGACAAATTATCTGAAAAAGTGGGGATTCACATGCCAGAGGCCAACGAAGAAGGCCTATTCCCAAGATGACATCAAAGTGAACCGCTTCATGAAGGAAGAATATCCAGCGATTTCGATACGTGCGGTGGTTGAAAATGCTGAGATCTACTGGGGCGACGAGACTGGGATAAGCAATCAGGAATATTATCAGAGAGGATTTTCCCCCAAAGGCATCACACCGGTTATGCGTGTGGAGGCCAAGCACGAACGGATCAATATGATATCTGCCATCACCGGGCGCGGCAGTCTGCGCTTTATGATTTATGACGGTGCTATGAATCAGAAGCTCCTGATCAACTTTATGAAACGCCTCGTAAAGGATGTGGATCGAAAAGTATTTCTCATCTTGGATAATCTGAGAGTGCATCACGGAAAAGTTGTCGCAGCCTGGCTTGAGAAAAACAAGGACAAAATTGAGGTCTTTTTCATTCCGCCATATTCACCGGAACTTAATCCAGATGAATATTTGAACCACGTACTCAAGAAGGATGTTCACGCTGGTATAAGACCCAGGACCAAGGCGGATTTGCATAGCAAGACCGAGTCTTTTTTGAGGAGGATGCAGCACAATTGCGATAAGGTCAGGAAACTGTTTCATCACCCGCGGCTAAAATATATCCGGGACTGTGCGTGCTGATTAATTCCTACCGATTGTTGCCGGGGTAATAATCAATGGACACCATGAAATGGGTGCGACAGTTCCAGAAACGGAGGCCAACAAGCTGCTGCTGCCTTACCTGAGAGAAATGGTCAATGAACCGAATGCCGAGCGTTTTTTCCAATACAACCGGCCAGGTGACACCACATGGCAGAAAGATGCGGCAATCGCATTCCTCGGTCGGCCTATCGACCCGGTGTCTTCAGATGATAGGACTCGCTTCAATCTCGAAAGTCAGATCATCCAGGTCCGCTCTGAGGGTTGCGTAATCGGCACCTTTTCGCCAGGTGATCGCCAGTTTGTTCGATGGCGTATCCAGAACGGTGATATCCCCCAGGAATGCTGGGTGCTGATTGCGAAACCGCATCAATTCGATCAGTGACTGGACGACAGGCCGCTGGACCTCTTGGGCAATTTCTTCGTTTGTATAGCTATGACGGTTGATTTCACGGCCTTCCTTGGTCTTTTCGATGCGCTCGATGTCATTGCGGCCGGCAAGCATGCCAACATAGTAGACTTGGGGGATGCCTGGTGCGAAGAATTGGATCGCTCTGGAGAGGAGATAGGCATCATCATGGTCTCCCAGGGCGGAATAGTAGGTGCAGTTGATCTGGTAGATGTCCAAGTTGTTGTAGGCGGTCGTGTTGTAGACTTTCTTGACGTTGGCCCCTCGTGTGAACAGGGCTTCACGGGTGGCTTCGATCTCCTCGTCTGACAAGAGGTCGCGGACATCGACTACGCCAATACCATCATGAGTATCAAGTGTCGTGAACTGGTTACGCGGGCAGATTTCAAGCCAGTTTCTGAGGCGGTCGGATGATTTGGCATAGATGGTGTGCAGGACGAGCATCGGTAATGCAAAGTCGTACACGGGGAACCCCTGATCGGCAATTTTGAGCTGGATCGAATAGTGTTCATGGATTTCAGGCAGAATCGATACAGCGTGTTCCTGGGTCAGTGCTTCGATGTCATGGAGCAGGTCCCAGATTTCTGGTTCGACAAAAAAGCAATTGGAGTCGACTTTTTTGATGGCATAGGCAAAGGCATCCAGGCGAATCATCGCTGCCCCATGGTCGATCATCCCCAGCAGAGTGTCGCGGATAAACGCCCGGGTGACTGGCGTTGTGACATCGAGGTCGATCTGCTCATCACCAAAGGTGCACCAGACCTTCTCACGACTGCCATCGGCGAACTGGGCTTCGAAATAGGGCGCTTTTGGCTTGCGTTTATAGATGGCATCGACCTGGGCCGGGGTTGGCTCGCCGCCAGGCCAGAAATCCTTGTAGCGGATGAACAGGTCCTTCCACTCGGATTCGTCCTTTTTGGCGAGGAAATCCTGGAAGTGTGGGGAATGCTGCGAGATGTGGTTGACCATGAAATCAAACATCAGCTGATAATGCTCACTCAATTGTTGGATATCAGACCAATCTCCAAAAGCTGGGTCTACTTGATCATAGCGCATCGGGGCAAATCCGCGATCCGCTGATGATGGAAAAAATGGCAGGATATGGACAGCACCCAATGCACCCTTGAAATGGGTGTCAAGATTCAGGGACAATGATTTTAAATCGCCGCCCATGCTATCTGCATAGGTGATCAGCATGATTTTATTATCTATCGTCATAGGAGTCTCCTTCTGGTCCTCTTAGACCATCACTGGAAAATTTCTGAGCAGTTGATCCATGCTCTATGTTTAATATACATAAAATATGATGAAATGTCATACGATTGATATAAATAAATATGCATAAAATCTTCACGCGATTTTTGTTAAATCTATGGATATTTTCGCACGCTTTTTGCTGTTTGAACGGACAGATTCTGCTGGATCTCAAGAAAATCCACCTTTCATGTATTTTATCGAGTTAATTTGGGAAAACCATCCTTCTATACTGAAAGCATCAGGGACCTGAAACATTGGTGTAGGAGGACGACTATGAAGAGAATTCTTGCAATCATGATGATTGCATCCATTGCACTTTCGCTCCTGGCTGGCTGCGGCCAGTCTGGACAATCGACAACCGCCGAGCAGACAACGCAGGCAGAACAGACATCGACAACCCAGGCAGCCAGCAAACCAGATTCAATTTCATTCATGTACCAGGGAACCGATCGCCAGCAGGCTGCAATCAAGGCGGCCGCCGAAAAATTCACCGCTCAGACGGGCATTAAAGTAGAACTAAACTATGCACCTCATGACGTTTATCAAGAGCAGTTGAGTGGTGCGATAGCTGCCAAGAAAATTCCGGATGTTGTTCAGCTGGATGCGCCATTCCTCTCCAATTTGGCCTGGTCGGGTGTGATCACACCGGTCAAGATGACAATGTATGGCTGTTGATTTAGTTCCCGGATTGATTTTATAAATTCCAAACCATCCATACGTGGCATTCGAACATCGGTCACAATGATATCCATACCGTAAATACAATCTGGACCTATTCTGAAGCTGGAAACAGTGCTGTCAATTTAATTTCGGTTTAGAGCGTACAGGTCTTTTTGTCAAAAGAGAAAGGCTGTTATATTGATGTTAAATCACATGATGAAATCGATGTTTCTCATGGTAATATAGGGAGGTCGGCTCGTTTTTTGGAGAACAGATGGCATTTTGGTTGTGCGAACCAGCTGCTTGTGAAAAAGAATTCCTGGCCAAGCCTGAGCTGTTGTAACTTTGAGTTTAAGGAACGTTATATGGACCCGTTTTTATCGATCAAGCGGCGCAACAGAAACCTGCTTAAACTGGCCGGGATTTTCCTGGTCAGCACAAGCCTTCTTCTATTATCCGGCTGTAGCCAGGCGCAGAAGGCGCATCAGATCATCATCGCTGGATCAACGTCGGTCCAGCCTTTTGCTGAAATCCTCGCCGAGGAATACATGAAATTACACCCGGATATCAGCATCGATATCCAGGGGGGAGGATCCTCGTCCGGGATCAAGGCGGCTTTGTCCGGCACTGCTGCGATCGGGATGTCCTCGCGCGATCTGAAGGGCGATGAGCAGTCCCTCTGGTCGGCGGAAATCGCCCGTGATGGCCTGGCGATCATCGTTCATCCGGACAATCCCGTCACTGAACTGACGAGTGCACAGGTCCAGGACATTTACATCAAAGCGGTGGATAACTGGGCGCAGCTCGGTGGGCAGGATGGTAACATTCATCTCTTCACCCGCGAAGAGGGTTCGGGAACCCGCGACGCTTTCGTCAGCCTGGCGATGGACAACGCGGATGTCACCCCCAAAGCCATGGTGCAGGATTCCAATGGTGCCGTCCGGCAGCTGGTCGGTGACGACCCGGGTGCGATCGGGTATATCTCATTGGGACTGGTCAACGAACAGGTCAAACCGGTCGTTCTGGATGGAGTGACGGCAAGTCACGAGAACATCATCAATGGCTCTTATAAGCTCTCCCGGCCTTTTCTGTTCGTTTCAAATGGAGATCCGGAAGGCATCGCCAAGGACTTCATCGATTTTGTCTTGTCAGAAGAGGGGCGTCAGATCCTGACCCGCGAGGGTCTGGTCACTCGCGATGCGGAGGTGCAGTCATGAAACGCCTGCTCGACAGACTGCCGGGGTTCATTTTTCTTCTGATTGCCTTATCTGCCTTGTCTGCACTGGCCCTGATCATTGTCTTTATCTTCTACGAAGGCATCCCGATCATCGCCAAGGTTGGCCTGGGCCAGTTCACCCTGGGGATGTCCTGGGCACCGGGCAAAGGTGAATTCGGCATCCTGCCGATGATTATTGGCACGGTTTCAGTCACGCTTGGTGCAGCCGTCCTAGGTGTGCCGGTCGCGATCTTGACCAGCATTTTCCTGACGGAATTTGCCCCGGCTGCTGTCAGCCGGATTGTCCGCCCGGCGATTCAGCTGCTGGCGGGTATTCCGTCGGTCGTCTATGGTTTCTGGGGCCTGACCTTCATCGTTCCTTACATCCGTCTCTGGATCGGTGGCCCGGGTCTTTCGGTCCTGGCTGGATCGGTGATTCTGGCGATCATGATTCTGCCAACTGTTATCAGCATCACGGAGGTATCGCTCCTGGCTCTGCCGCGAACGTATAAGGAGGGCTCTCTCGCAATCGGTGCAACGCAGTGGCAGACGGTCTGGTTTGTCCAGCTTCCAGCCGCCAAGTCCGGCATCATGGCGGCGGTCATTCTCGGCATCGGGCGCGCAGTCGGCGAAACCATGGCTGTCATCATGGTCCTGGGCAATGCCGTTGCCCTTCCGGAATCCTTGCTTGATCCGGCCCGTACCCTGACGACCAATATCGGTATCGAGATGGGCTATGCTTCGGGCGATCATCAACAGGCTCTGTTTGCCACCGGTATCGTCCTCCTGGTCATCGTCATGAGTCTAAATTCCATTGCCCAGGCTACTTTGAAAAGGAGTCAACGATGATGCGGCTGAATCCCAAAATGACGCAAGTCCTGGCCAAAGCGCTGATCTGGGGATCGGCTCTTCTGGTGATCGTCTTGCTGCTCTTCATTCTGCTTTTCGTCCTGATCAAAGGCTTGCCAACCTTGAGCTGGCAATTTTTGACCGAAAATCCCCGTGACATGGGTCGTTCAGGCGGAATTTTCTCGACCATCATCAGCACGATCCTGGTCACGCTCGTTTCTGTTGCAGTTGCCACACCGTTCGGCGTAGGAACGGCGCTGTATCTGACCGAATTCACACGCGAAGGCCTGGCGACTCGGATCATCCGTTTCAGTGCGGATACGCTGGCGGCGATTCCCTCGATCGTCTATGGCCTGTTCGGCTTCATCTTTTTTGTCATCAACCTGAACATGGGCTGGTCGATCCTGTCGGGCGGCCTGACGATGGCGATGATGATTTTGCCGACGATCATCCGGACGGCAGAAGAAGCCATCCTCGCGATTCATCCGCTCTACCGCGAAGTCAGCTTTTCCCTCGGCGGCACCAAAATGCAGACCATCCTCGGCGCCGTCCTGCCTTCAGCTCTGCGCGGCATCATGACCGGTGTCATCTTGTCCATCGGCCGTTGTGTCGCCGAGACTGCGGCAGTCATTCTCACAGCTGGATCGTCACTCAGACTACCGGAATCCGTTTTTTCACCCGCCCGGACCATGGCGGTACACTTCTACATCCTGGTTCGCGAGGGTATCTCCATGGAACGTGCTTACGGCACAGCAGCGGCTCTGATCATCCTGATCCTGATCATTAATGTCGGAGCCAATATGCTGATCAATCGATTTGTGGCGAAAAACCACTGACAGGGGCACTATGACTGAGCAACCCAAGATCGCAATCCGCGATTTCAGCTTTTACTATGGCAAACACCAGGCGATCCAGTCCATCAACGTGGACATCCATGCGAATGAAATCTTTTCGCTGTTCGGTCCGGCCAACAGTGGTACCACGACACTGCTGCGGGCTCTAAACCGGCTCAGTGATCTGGTGCCAGGGGCGCGGACAGAGGGGCAGATCCTGATCGATGGGCAAGACATTCACGCGGAAGACGTGATTGTCACGGATCTGCGCCGCCGGGTCGGCATGGTCTTTGAAGAACCCGTGCCGCTGCCGATGTCGATCTTTGACAACATCGCCTATGGGCCCCGGATGCGCGGCATCCGCAACAAAGCCGTGCTCGCGGAACGAGTGGAGGAGTCCCTGAAGCTGGCTGTCCTCTGGGATGAGGTCAAAGACCGGCTGCACACGTCCGCGCTGCGTTTGTCTGGTGGGCAGCAGCAACGGCTCTGCATCGCCCGCATTCTGTCGCTCGGACCGGAAATCATGCTCTTAGACCGCCCCTGTGCTGCCCTGGATCCGATTTCGACCGCCAAAATCGAAGACTCCCTGGTCCTGCTCAAGGAAAAAGTGACCATCGTCCTGATCCCTCACAACACCCAGCAAGCAGTGCGTGTCGCTGACCGTGCTGGCTTCATGCTGATGGGGGAAATGGTCGAGCAAGGCCCGGCCGAACGGCTCTTTACCGTCCCTGAGGACAACCGGACGAGCGACTACATCACTGGCCGGTTTGGCTGATCCAACGGTTTTCGCCCCCAAAGGGTATAAATTGGCTTTGAAAATCGATAATAGACCCGATCGGGTCTATTATTCTACTATGAGTACGATTGGAAGCTATATTTAATCAGAACGAAAAAAGCAGGGTTGACGCAGGAGGAATTTGCCATGCGTTCAGGCCTTGGCTTGTGGTTTTCAGGGATGATTGCCTATAGCTTCTTCTCCATGGTCAGGCCAATCAGAGCCACTCCCCAGTCCCTGATCTCGTAGCGCTCCATTTCGACAAATCCGGCATTCTGATACATCCGGACAGCCTGTACCTGCTCGGTCGTCGTTTCCAGATAGATTGTGTCAAAAGGCCCACTGGCCGCATATGCCAGGGCCTTTTGAAACAGCTGCTTGCCCAGGCCGAACCGCCGGTATTCTGGCGCGACCAGCAACCATCTGAATTGGCAGACCCCTGCGCCGCGGTCTATGATCGCCGCCGATCCGACCAATTCGCCATTGACTTCAGCCAGCCAGTAGCGATCCAGCGAGGTCTCCTTTTTGGTCAGTACTTCAAATAGGGTATGGCAGACATAGCCTTCGAAAACCTGGTTGTAGCCGCATTCGTTTTTATAGATGATGCCGTGCATCGCGATCATGCGTCCGGCATCCCCGGCATCGAGCGGATTCTTGACCGTGATGGTGATGCGATCCGGTGACTCGGTTTTGGCGTGATCCAGTTGGCAGTTTTCCGTATTCATGGGTTCCTCGCTGTGGGCAAACACTTTTGCTTGATTTTAGCAACTTCTGCATCGGCTGCCTATCCGCGAACCTTTAGATCACCATATCATTTGTCAAAAGATCCCTGTTTTGAGATAATAGACGAGAATATTTGATAAATTTGAAAATCTGTGCGTCTAGCAACCGAGGTGGACATGAAAAAACTCTGCGACGTCTTGTCTGATACCCCGCTCTTCAGTGGTCTGACCCACGAGCTTTTCCATAGCTACTGCAACAAGACCACCATCCGCCTCGTCTGGAAGGGGGAGGTCCTTTTTAATGAGGGTGACCCCTGCACGGGGATCGGCATGATCATGGAAGGTCAGCTGGCGATGCAGAAGTATTCGAGCTCGGGTGATTTCGCCACGATCGAGCTGCTTGGTCCGGGTGATATTTTTGGTGAGTACATGATTTTCGGTACGCGCAAGAACTACACCGTGACGATCGAAGCCGTGACCAATTCCAAGATCATCTTCATCACCCGTGAGATGCTGATGTCGATCCTGTCCCAGAGCCCTGGCGTGATGAATAACTTCCTGACCATCCTCTCGGACCGGATCCAGGCCCAGAACCGGCGCATTTCCCTGCTTTCGCAGAAGAGCCTGCGCCAGAAAATTGCCAACTATTTACTGGAATTACTGCGCGACCAGCTGGAAAAAGAAGGGGAGAGCCCCAAGACGATCCGCAAGACGGTCTCGACCCAGGCGGTCGAACTGCCAGTCTCCAAGGAAGTCGTCTCCCGCCTCCTGGCTATGCCGCGGCCGTCTTTTTCCCGTGAGCTGATCAGCATGGAGCGCGACGGCCTGATCCGGGTCAGTGGCCGTGTGATCTGGCTCCTGGACCTCGATGGCCTGGAAAAAGGTGTGATCGAAGGCTTCCAGGCACCTTGATGTTGCGGAGGACACCACCATTTTAAATACCGGCGACATCATAACAGATCTGGGCCAATTTGCCCGCAGCCTGTTCAGCGACCTGACCAGTGGGCTGCTCTTTTTTGGCGGCCCGGTCGACATCCTGATGGCTGTTCTCGACATCATTGCCACCTCGCTGGTCGTCTACTACATCCTCAAGCTGCTCCGTGACACACGGGCCTGGCAATTGCTCAAGGGTCTGGCGATGATCATCGGCTTCGCCCTGGTCTGCAGCCTGTTGGGTCTGACAACGGTCGGATTCCTTTTGAACAACACCATCTCGGTCTTTGCCATCGCTTTTGTCGTTATTTTCCAGCCGGAACTGCGCCGGGCCCTGGAAACAGTTGGCCGCAGCAGTTTTTCGGTGCTGTCCACGGCTCTGGCCAGTGACGATACCGAACAGACGACTCGCACCGTCCACCACATGATCGAATCGATCGTCCGGGCCTGTGACAAAATGGCTGCCACACGAACCGGAGCCCTGATCATCATCGAACGCCAGACGAAACTCGGCGAGTTCATCGAGCAGGAAAATGCCGTCCAGCTCGATGCGGCTGTTTCTGCCACCATGTTGCAACAGATTTTCTACAAGGGCTCACCCCTGCACGATGGCGCTGTGGTTATCCGCGATGGCCGCATCAGCGCCGCCCGGGTCCATGTCCCGCTTTCAGATAATTACCATTTGCGTCGGGATTATGGCACGCGCCACCGTGCTGCGATCGGCGCCAGCGAGATCGGTGATACCTTGGCTGTTGTCGTTTCCGAAGAAAGAGGCAGCATCAGTCTGGCGATCGAAGGACGCCTGTTCATCCTTGACAATGCGGATGCCCTGCGCTCTTTGCTGCATAAAATGCTGGGAGCGCCACGCCAGGGTAGCACCTGGACAGGTATTTTCCGGCCCCGCCGCGATGAGCCGGTAGCCACAACTGTGAAAAACCAGGCTAAGGCAGCTGCTGCCGTTGCCCAGACCTCAGCCGAATCCGCGCGTGCGATTATTGAATCGCAAAAGAATCGCCAGGAGAAAACGGATGGCCCGGAACAGGAAAGCGTCAGTGCCCCTGCCAGATCGCGCCTGCGCTGGCCGATTCGGATCGGACGCCAAAGGGACGCGGTCGACCGGCCTAAAATGCCGCGCCGCCAGCGGATTTTGACCGCGCTGGCATCCCTGGTGATTGCGATTGCTATCTGGCTCTATGTCCAGGTCACCATTAATCCAGTTATCAGCCGGACCTTCTCAACCCAGGTTTCCTACCGAGGGGTCGAGACCGCCAAGTCCAACGGCTACATCGTCCAGATGCCATTAGAGTCGATCCAGATCACCTTGATGGGCCGCCAGCGAACCATCAATGACTTGTCGGTCAATGACATCAATGCCTACATCGATTTATCTGGTCTGACTCAGACTGGCTTGCAATCCCTCCCGGTCGCGGTCGATACGTCATCGCTCAGTTACACACGCTCGACTTTTGTCACGCCTTCAACCATCACGGTCAGTGTACGGGCGGTAGAGGGCAACTGATCCTGGTGGATGCCTTGTTACCTGTTTGTAATATCCAAGAAATATCTGCGTCATCTGCGTGACGCATAACTGACTGATTTGTCTAATATTTGTAATAATACCCCTGTGCTATAATGAAAAACCGAACAGATAAGATTTTCTGGATCGAGGAGTTTTTATGAGTCGTTTATTCGGAACCGATGGTGTCCGTGGTGTGGCCAATAAAGAATTGACACCGGACCTGGCTTTCAAACTAGGCTGGGCCGGGGCCAAAGTCCTGGCTGGCGAGACATTGCACAAACCTGTCATCCTGGTTGGCCTCGACACACGCATTTCCTGCGACATGCTGGAATCTGCCCTGGTGGCTGGTATCTGCTCAGCAGGAGCCGATGCCATGGTTTGTGGCGTGATCCCGACGCCGGGCATCGCCTATCTGACCCGCAAGTACAAATGTGACGCCGGCGTCATGATCTCGGCATCGCACAACTCGTATGAATACAATGGGATCAAGTTCTTCAGCAACAACGGCTACAAACTGCCCGATGACACTGAGGATCAGATCGAAAACCTGATCAAAGGTTACGATGAGTATGCGGCTGACCGGCCGATCGATGGTCAGCTGGGCCGCCGGATTGTCAAATCAACCGCGACCCATGACTACGCTGAGTACCTCAAACGCCGTATGGCCGTGGACCTCAGTGGATTGAAGGTTGCCCTGGACTGTGCCAATGGCGCCTGTGCCCACATCGCTCCGGACTTATTTTCGGATCTGGGTGCAGAGGTCCTGACCATCGGCGTCGCGCCCAGTGGCACCAACATCAACGATGGCTGTGGTTCGACCCATCTTGACGGTCTGCGCCAGTTGGTCCGGCGCGAGGGCTGCGACATCGGTATCGCCTTTGACGGTGACGCTGACCGCATGCTGGCGATTGATGAAACGGGTGATCCCGTCGATGGCGATGTGATCATGGCCATCGTTGCCCTCGACATGATGCACAGCGGCCAGCTACGCGACAACACCCTAGTCGTCACGGTCATGAGCAACCTGGGTCTGGACATCATGGCGCAGGAAAAAGGCCTCAATCTGGTCAAGACCAAGGTCGGTGACCGCTATGTGCTCGAGGAGATGCTCAAGTCCGGCTACAGCCTGGGTGGTGAGCAGTCAGGACACATCATCCTGCTCGAGCATTCGACAACTGGCGACGGCATGCTCAGTGCCCTGCGTCTGCTCCGGGCTCTGACCGAGCGCGGCGAGAAGCTGGGTCAGGCCAGGAAAGTCATGCAAGTCCTGCCCCAAGTCCTGAAAAGCGCCCGCATTCCCAATGAGAAAAAGGCCCGGGCCATGGAGGACGCGGATGTGCTTGAGGCTTGTGCCAAAATGGAGAAACAGCTCGCCGGCAAGGGCCGGATTCTGGTCCGCGCGTCGGGCACCGAACCGATCATCCGGGTCATGATCGAGGGCCAAAATATTGATGAGATCAACCACATGGCCGACCAGCTCACCGCCCTGATCGTGAGCCGCTACGGTATCTGAGGAGGAACGCTTATGTGTGGAATTGTCGGCTATATCGGTTCTGAACCGGTCCTGCCTGTGCTGCTGGATGGCCTGGGCCGCCTGGAGTATCGTGGCTATGACTCGGCGGGTGTCGCATTCATCGAAAACGGCCAGATTGATGTCCAGAAGAAAAAGGGACGCATCCTGAACTTGCGCGAAAAACTGGAAGACGCAGGTCTTCTGGCTCGCCAGGACATTCATATCGGGATCGGTCATACGCGCTGGGCAACCCATGGTGCACCGAGCGACGAGAATTCCCATCCGCATGTGTCGGCTTCGGGCCGGATTGCAGTCGTCCACAACGGCATCATTGAAAATTACCTCGAACTCAAGTACTTCCTCCAGGACCAGGGGTTCGAATTTGCTTCCGAAACCGATACGGAAGTCGTCGCCCATCTGCTCGAATACCATTATGAGGAAGACGCCGGTCAGGACATTCTCGAGGCTGTGCGCCGGACTTTGTCTGACTTGGAGGGTTCCTATGCGCTGGGGGTCCTCTGTGCCGATGATCCGGAACAATTCATCGCCGCCCGCAAGGACAGTCCCCTAGTTCTCGGCATTGGGGATCATTGCAACTTCATTGCCTCCGATATTCCAGCCATTCTGAGCCACACCCGGAAAATCATCATCATGGAAGACCGCGAGGTTGCCCGCTTGACCAAGGAGTCCATCGAGCTGTTTGATGCTTTTGGCCAGCCGCTCGAGCGCGAACCGCTCCTCGTGACCTGGGACAGTGAAGCAGCGGAAAAAGGCGGATTTGAGCATTTCATGATGAAGGAAATGCACGAAGAACCACGTGCCGTGCGCGACACGGTGCTGCCGCGCATTCGCGATAACCGGATCCGCTTTGAAAATTTCCAGATGGACCGGTCGGCTCTGGAAAACCTGGACCGCATCCGGATCGTGGCCTGCGGTACGGCGGCCCATGCTGGTATTGTCGGCAAGTATGTCATCGAAGCGCTCTGCCGGATCCCGGTCGAAGTCGATGTCGCTTCTGAATTCCGCTACCGAAACCCGATCATCACCGGGCAAACGCTGACGATCATCATCAGCCAGTCCGGCGAAACGCTTGATACCCTGGCCGCGATGCGCGAAGCCAAGCGACTCGGCTCGCAAATCCTGGCCATCGTCAATGTCGTCGGCAGCTCGATTGCCCGTGAAGCGGACCACGTCATCTATACGGCCGCCGGTCCGGAAATCGCAGTTGCCTCGACCAAGGCCTACAACACGCAGCTGGCCGCCCTCTATTTGCTGGCCTTCCAGATGGCCCATACGCTGGGACGGATCGATGACACCGAGCTGGCGGACTACCTCACGAAATTATCGGACCTGCCTGCCTTGCTCGAGACGACGCTGGCCCATCAGGATGATATCCAGCGTTTTGCCGCGGCCCATTTCAATGCCCACAGCATCTTTTTTATCGGCCGAGGCCTGGACTATGCCCTGTCGATGGAAGCCTCCCTCAAGCTCAAGGAAATTTCCTACATCCACTCGGAAGCGTATGCCGGCGGTGAGCTCAAGCATGGCACGATTGCCCTGATCGAAGAGGGGACGCTGGTGGTCTGCCCGATGACCCAGCCGCAACTGGTGGAAAAAATGATCAGCAACATCCGTGAGGTCAAGGCGCGTGGTGCCGTCATCCTGGGCATCCTGACACCCGATTGCATGCGGGCGGCCGAGGTTTGTGACCAGGTGATCGAACTGCCCCAGATCGATCCGTTGCTGGCGCCCGTGATCGCGGTAACCCCGACCCAGCTGTTTGCCTATTACATGACCGTCAACAAAGGCTTTGACGTCGACAAACCGAGAAACCTGGCCAAAAGCGTGACTGTCGAGTAACACAGTCACTCAACCATCTGGCGGGTCACTCCATTTTCTGAACCAAAAAACCGCCCGTTTCTTCTCGTGGTGCTTGCACGAAAGAGCGGGCGGCTTGGTAGTTCTGGACTGATTTGAATGGATGTCAGGACGAGTCGTTTACTCAGCTGATTTACGGCGGCGAGTTGGCTTAATCGGCTCTTTGTCCGGGTCGTAGTCGGCCAGATTGGCCCGCATGCGGTCGAAAAAGGCATTGACCTGGGAGAGTTCTTCTTTGCTGAATCCATTGAACATCCGGGAGTTGATGGTGCTGAAGATCTCCTCACAGACGCGGGCGGCTTTCTTGCCTTCGTCGGTCAGTTCGATCTGATTGTAGCGGTTATCTTTTTCATTGATGGTTTTGGTGATCATGCCACCCTTTTCCAGACGTTTGACTGAGACAGCGATCGATGGGGTCGTAACGTTGAGTGCTTCGGCTAATTCGGTCTGCGAACAGACGCCCTGTTGCTTCAAGGTCAGAAGCAGGGCGGGCTGGCCGATATATAGGCCGCGCGACATTGCGACGCGATACAGACGGCTGCGATGGAGCTGTGTCAGTTTCTTGAAATTTTCTTCGGCTGAAAAAGGACCAGATTGACTTTCCTTGGCTGATTCCATGTTTCGTGTTCCTTTCTTGATTTTTACGAGTTCATCGCCTATGCTTTGGAGGGACTGGGATACTTCCTTATCTGCTTAATGCCAAGTTTGGGTAAATTCTTGGGCATGTTGCAACAAATAGGTGGGTAATAGATCACGATTTCGCTATTTTATGCTAGACAATTAAATGGGTTCTGTCAAGGATTTTTGTATAATAAATGAGCGGAAAATTTCGAAAAGATGCGATAATGAACATTTGACCATTTAAATGTCACATGGGTTACATTTTAACGGAGGTGCTGTGTCGCGACAACGATCCAGATTGATATTAACCATCCTGATGCTGGTCAGTGTCCTGACGGTTTTTCTGTCGCTGGCTGGCTTTCTGCCGGAGGATGGCACGGCCCAGAGGCTGGGTTGGATCGCAGGTGATGATTTCGGTAACGAACAGGGATCTGATAACAATCAGAATGAAGTGGGCGGTCCTTCAGATCCAGGCCAGCAGCTGCCGTCAGTCACACCCGGGGATGGTGATTTGGCCGAGTTCCCCGTGGCGGAGATGGTTTCCCAGGATGATCCAGCCGGACAACTAGAGAGCTGGCCGCTGGAATCCTCGATCGAACGGATTCGCACGGTCGACTTATCCGACTGGAAGGGGCGTGCCCTGGATGCCAGCGCGCTGTCCGGGATCACGATTTTCCTGGACCCGGGCCATGGTGGCCAGGATACCGGGGCACTCTATCCTGCCCACTCAACAGATCCAATTGCCACTGAATCTGTGATTAACCTCGCCATTGCCCAGAAAACAAAGACTGAACTGGAGGCAATGGGTGCTACGGTTTTCCTGATCCGTGATACGGACGTCTGGCAATCGATTTTCTACCGCATCGCCTGGACTGGGCGCTATCTGGCACAGCAGTTTCTGACCGAGCTGTCAGATGCTGGATACCAGTCTGACAGGATCGAGGCACTGATCCCGCTTCTCGATCAGGTGATGCAGGTCAATAGCGACAGCGAGTCGTCCGGTGGCCGCGGACTGATGAGAGGGGAGGGTGCCAGTGAGGAACTGCGCCTGCTGCTGGATCTCCAGGCCCAATACGAAGACGCTCTCTATCTGTCAATCCATTGCAATGCCCTGGATGATGATTCCAGCGTCAGAGGATTGCAGGTCTATTATCTGACCGGGGCTACTGCTTACGCCAGGGAAAATGAGCTTGCCGTCGACAGGGGCTTGGCAAATGCCGCGCCAGTCTATAGGATGTACCAGGATGAGTTGCGCCGGCGCTTGGCTGGACTGGTGCATGAATCCGTCCTGGAACGGTTGCCTTCGCTGAAATACGACGGGCAGAAAAGCCTGGTCGATGAGAACTATGCTGTTTTGCGCGAATTGAATCTAACCAGTGTCCTGATCGAACTGGGATTCATCTCCAATGTTCAGGATCGCAACTTGCTCACAGATGCAGCCAGTCAGAAACAGATGGCACAAGGCATTGCCGAAGCCGTCTACCACTACTATTGCTTGCCATGAGGCAACAAATATGCCTGCCGTGACGGCAGGGAGGAGTCTATAGCCATGAATGTCTACCACCGCCGCCGCAGGCGCACTGCACCGTCTCCCTTTATCCTGTTCCTGGTCCTGGTAATTCTTGTCACTGCCGGGACATTGGCCTACTTCCGCTTTTTCCGATTCCCCCTCAAGGTGCTGGCAAAAACCCAGACGATTGAGCTGGGCTCAGAAATTCCGGCGGCTGCTTCTGACTATATCGCTGGCAAGGACGCTGAACTGGCAACAGTCGAGGTCGATACATCGGGTGTGGATGTAGCCAAGGCCGGAAAATACCAAGTCGAGCTGGATTATGAAGGCCGTCGGCGCAAGGTAACCCTTATCATTACGGATACCGTCGCTCCAAAGGCAACGCTGCGCCGCCAGCCGGTCATCACCGTTCTTGGAAAATCGCTGTCAGCAGACAACCTGGTCAAAGATGTCGTGGATGCGGCTGAAGTAACCCTGTCGTTTGATGCCAAGGAAATTGTGGATGCCTACAAGCCAACCGAACTCGGCAATTTCGACCTGGCAATCTTTCTGACTGATGCCTCTGGCAACCAGACCACCTTGCCGCTGCAGATCAAGGTGGTCGAGGCAGACCAGAATCCGCCCCAGTTCACCGGAGTTGAAGCAGTCCAGCTCGATGTCGGCCAGTCTTTTGACCCACTGGCTGGTGTGACCGCAATGGACGAAATCGACGGCGACCTGACACCGGATATCCAGCTCGATGGCGCTGTGGACACCAGCCGCACGGGGGCCATCTCCTTGACCTACACAGTTGCTGATTCCTCTGGCAATGAGGCTCGCATGGTTCGGACGGTCACCGTGAGCGATCCATTTGCCCATCTTCGCGGATCCAACGTCATCACGATTACAGGCTCTGGGGCCGCCAGCAAACCGCTGCACGCTGTGCTCGAATACCTTGACCTGGATATCCGCTTCATGGGCATGGTCTACCAGGATCTGACGACAGGCGACGGTTTTGCGATCAATCCGGATAACCAGTACCGCTCGGCCAGCACAGCCAAGGTTTTCGTCAACATGGCTCTCTACGACGCCATCGACCGCGGCGTCTATGCGCTCGACCAGAAGATCCAGTACGAGTCCTCTGACTTTGAAAGCGGCACCGGCATCCTGCAGGGCATGGACCTCAAAGTGCCCTATGCACTGAGCACGCTGGCTGATTACGCGGTCATTTATTCCGACAACATCGCCTTCAATATGATCCGGCGCTTTGTCGGCCGCCAGGAAACCTTTGATTACTATGAGTCGATCATTGGCCACCCGACCAACCGCACCAGCACATCGATGGGTGCTGCAGATGCTGCTGCCCTGATGAATGAGCTGTACACGTCGGATTCCGCCAATTTCAAGCACATGCTGGACACCATGCGCCAGACCCAGTTCAACGACATGCTACCGCGTTTCCTGCCCCAGGGCATTGTCGCCCACAAGGTTGGCTTCTACAACACAGTTTATCATGATGTCGGCATCGTCTTCGACGGAGACAAGCCCTATATCCTGACTGTCTTCTCGGAAGGCCTGACGTACCCCAGCGACAAAATCGCCAACGTCTCCAAGCTGGTCTATGAGAACCGCTGATTCATGCAAAGGAGCACCGTCCATGTACATCAAAAACGTCGTCCTCTACATTGATAGAGCGCATGTCGCGGAATTCATCGCTGCAACACGAGAAAACCAGGCCCATTCGCTGCAGGAGCCTGGCATGGTCAGTTTCGAATTTTTCCAACATGAGGAAGATGAAACCCGCTTCCTGCTCCATGAGAAATATTTGTACCGCGAAGCAACGGCCGAGCATATGCAGACCGAGCATTACCAGAAATGGATCACTCTGGTCCGGCCCTGGTTTCTCCAACCAGTCGACCGGACCTTGTACCAGACAGTCTAGACTGGAAACAGGATCTGTGCGGCGTAGATCACAGCGATCAGCGTCAACGCACTCAACACAGTGGTGATCATGACCACCTGGGCTGCAAAGTCCGGGTGGTTTTTGCATTCCACGGCAATCAGGGCACTGTTGACGGCAGTCGGGACAGCGGTGGAAATGAAGAGGGTCTGGGCCACGACACCGGATAGACCGAACACGTGGATCAAGCCATAGACGAGCACAGGTCCGAGCACCAGGCGGGAAACTGTCGCCAGCCAGGCGTCGCCCGTGACTCGGTGCAGCTTCTGGGTCCGGGCCAGCTGGACACCCAGGGTCAGAAGAGCGATCGGCACCAAGGCGTTTTTCAGGTAATTCAGAACCACCCAGACGGGCGTCTGTGCCAAGTCCAGAGGGGCCAGTTTAAAAAGCAAGGCCAGGGGAACGGTGTAGACTGTCGGCATGCGGAAAATCGACCGCAGCGAATCACGCCAGTGGCGGTTGGCGCTGCCGGCTGTGAAAAAGCCCAGGGTGTTGATCGAGAGGTTCTGGACCAGAAGGACCATGACCTGGGTGGCCAGGGCGACATCAAGGTACGGATTGCGCCCGCCCATGGACAGGGCGCCCGTGCTGTATACCAGGGTGATCAGCGGGATACCGATATTTCCGGAATTGTAATAAGCGATGCTGTTCTGGAAAGCGATGGCCATGCCGGAGGACATTCGGCGCAGGCGGGCTAAAAGCCAGCCCGGAGCCAGATTGGCGAAAAGGATCAAAAGGGCAATCGCTAGTGCCTTGAGCGAGTCCAGGCCAATCGCGGTCTGGTAGAGATTGACGAAAGTGAAGGACGGGACAAACAGGTAGAAATTGAACTTGGTCAGAGTGTTGATATCGACCGGAAATTGGCGCGAGAGGCCGAAGCCCAGGCTGATCAGGATGAAGATCGGCAGGATGTTCTGGACAAAGATCGCAAGGACAACAGTCAAGGTGATACTCTTTTCCGAAAATCGCAGTTAGTGGTCAAACAGTCGTTAGCAGTCAAACAGGCGCTGGAACCGCATCAGGGAGTCGATCGTCAGGGCCAGGTTCTCTTTGCTGTGATGGCGCGATTCTTCAAATGGAATGGCTGCGCGATTGATGGAGAAAATCGCGCTGACCCCTAGATCATACGCTTTTTCAGCTTCTTCGCCAATCGCGCCGACGATGACCAGTACAGGCACCGACTGCTTCCTGGCCCGATCAGCGATACCGGCGACGACTTTGCCGCGCAGGCTCTGGCCATCGATCTTGCCTTCGCCAGTGATGACCAGATCGGCCCCGGCAAGCTGCTTTTCGAATTCGACCAGATCGAGCACTGACTGGATGCCGGATTTTAATTTACCGCCGCAGAAAGCGACGATCCCGGCCCCCATCGCACCAGCTGCACCTGCCCCGGGCAAGTGACTGACATCGAGGCCGAGATCGCGTTCGATCACGTCAGCCAGGTGCTGGAGGTTATCATCGAGTTCCGCAACCATGTCCGGATCAGCCCCTTTTTGCGGGGAGAAGACATAAGCGGCACCTTCGGGACCATACATGGGATTATCAATGTCGCACATGGCGGTCACATGACAGTGCGCCAGCAGGGTGCGTGCTGCGCTGACATCGATGGCATGAACACGTGAGAGTGTGCCGCCGGTCGGAATAAACGCCTTGCCGGCCTGGTCCAGGAAACGCACCCCAAGGGCTGCGGCAGCGCCGGTGCCAGCGTCATTGGTGCAGCTGCCGCCCAGTCCGATCACGATCTCGGTGCAGCCGTTCTGGATGGCATGCAAGATCAGTTCGCCCGTGCCGAAGGTTGTGGTCAAAGCAGGATTACGCCGGTCTTCGACCAGAGGGAGTCCGGCGGTCTGGGCCATCTCGATGATCGCGGTCTGGCTGTGACGGGCATAGCGGGCAGTCAGGGGCTCGAAATAGGGACCTTTCACAACGACTTCGACCGGCTCGGCTGCGATGGCCTCGACAAAACAGTCGATGGTGCCCTCGCCGCCATCCGCAACCGGGATGGTGATGGTTTCACAGGCAGGATAAAATGCCTGGACACGTTCGGCTATGATCTGGCACACGTCGAGTGAACTCATCGTGCCTTTGAAAGAATCGGGCATGATCACACATTTTTTCATGGCTTCCACCTCGAGATCATTATAGGGGATGTGAGGGCCCGCTTTCCATGGACAAAGGCACGGAAGATGAGGCATGCCGTTCCGCGTCTTTTCCAATCATTCAATTTATGAAACAATCATTGCGAATGTTAACCTGGATGGAAAGAATAACGGATATTACTGCAACAAATGAAATGAATTGGCGCGGATGTGAAAGGCTAGGTTTCATATTCTGAACAACCGGCCGGACTTGACAAACCAGGGCGGGAAAATCGGGAGCATTGTCAATAGTCACGCCAAGTGGCGAGCGCTATGATCAGGCTATCAAGCAACACATGAAGCGAACACGAAACCGGAAAACGCAAAACAGATAGAAGAAAGATGGTGGATCATTTGAAACTCGGATTTATCGGACTCGGCATCATGGGCAAACCCATGAGCAAGAACTTGATCAAGGCTGGCCACGAACTGGTCGTCTGCGATTTCAACCAGAACAGCGTCACCGAACTGGTCGCCCTGGGCGCCAAATCAGCTCCGGACGGCGCGGCCGTCGCCAAGGAATGTGACGTTATCATCACCATGCTGCCCAATTCCCCCCATGTCCGCTCGGTCGCCCTCGGCGAAAACGGCATCTCCGACACGGCCAAGGCTGGCACGGTTGTGATCGACATGAGCTCGATCGACCCCGTCGAAAGCAAGGCGATCGGCGCCAAGCTCCAGGAAAAAGGGATCGAACTGATGGACGCACCGGTCAGTGGCGGCGAGCCAAAAGCCATCGACGGCACACTCTCCGTCATGGTCGGTGGCAACAAGGCCACGTTCGATACATTTTATGATGTGCTCAAGGCCATGGCCGGTTCCGTTGTCTATGTCGGTGAGCTCGGCGCTGGAAACATTGCCAAGCTGGCTAACCAGATCGTCGTGGCCCTTAACATCTCCGCTGTCGCCGAAGCACTGACTTTCGCCCAGAAAGCCGGCGCCAGCCCGGATCTCGTCTATCAGGCAATCCGTGGTGGCCTGGCAGGATCGACCGTCATGGATGCCAAGGCTCCCCTGATGATGGACAGAAGGTTCGCCCCGGGTTTCCGCATCGAACTGCACATCAAGGACCTCAACAATGCCCTCAATGCCGGTCATGCCGTCAGCGCCCCCCTGCCGTTGACCGCCCAGGCGATGGAAATGATGCAAGTGCTCAAGGCCCATGGCTTTGAGAAGGAAGATCATTCCAGCCTCGTCCGCTACTATGAGAAGATTTCCGGTATTGAACTGTCCCGCGATTGAGTCCATAGGATTCCTCACGAATTAAAAGGAAGTAGACGATGACACCTGTTATTACCCAAATGGAAGTGTTCCCGGTAGCCGGCAAGGACGCCATGCTCCTGAACCTCTCGGGAGCGCATGCCCCCTATTTCACCCGCAACATCGTCCTCCTCACCGACAGCACCGGCGCCGTGGGCGCCGGTGAAGTCCCGGGCGGACAGAAAATCACCGCGGCCCTCGAGCAGGTCATTCCGCTGGTCGTCGGTACCTCGATCGGAGACTACAAGAACACCCTGCTCAAAGTCCGCGATAGCCTGCAGGGCCAGGAAGACGACGTGCGTGGTCAGCAGACCTTTGACCTGCGCACCGGCGTCCATGTCGTGACCGCGATCGAAGCCCCGCTTCTGGATCTGCTCGGCCAGTACCTCGGTGTCCCGGCTGCCGCTCTGCTCGGTGAAGGCCAGCAGCGCGACAAGGTCCGCATGCTCAGCTACCTGTTCTATGTCGGCGACCGCAACAAGACCGACCTGCCCTATCACAGCGATCCGAACGGTTCCTGTGATTGGTACCGTCTGCGCCATGAGGAAGCCCTGACCCCGGAAGCGATTGTCGAACTGGCTCGGGCGACCCGCGAGAAATACGGCTTTTCCGACTTCAAGCTCAAGGGCGGCGTCCTGGCAGGTGCGGAGGAAATGAAAGCGATCCGCGCCCTCAAGGCAGCCTTCCCGGATTCCCGGATCACCCTCGATCCCAACGGCGGCTGGCTCCTGAAAGATGCCATCGAACTGTGCAAGGACATGCACGGCATCCTGACGTATTGTGAAGATCCCTGCGGCGCTGAAGGCGTGTTCTCCGGCCGCGAAATCCTGGCTGAGTTCCGCCGCGCCACCGGCCTGCCGACCGCAACCAACATGATCGCCACCGACTGGCGCGAAATGGCGCATTCAGTCGCCCTGCAGTCAGTCGATATCCCGCTGGCGGACCCGCATTTCTGGACCATGTCCGGTTCGGTCCAGGTCGGCCAGATGTGCCACAACTTCGGTCTGACCTGGGGCTGCCACTCCAACAACCACTTTGACATCTCCCTGGCCATGGTCGTCCACACCGCTGCTGCCGTTCCCGGCCAGCTCAATGCGATCGACACCCACTGGATCTGGCAGGAAGGCCTCGAGCGCCTGACCAAAGAACCGATGCCGATCGTCGATGGATGCATCGCCGTGCCGCAGAAAGGCGGACTCGGGATCGAGATCGACCGCGCCCAGATCGAAAAGGCTCATCAGGTCTATCTCGACAACTGCCTCGGCGCCCGTAACGATGCCATCGGCATGCAGTACCTGATCCCGGGCTGGACCTTCAACCCGAAAAAACCGTGCCTGGTCCGGTGAGAGGAGCTGACAGAATGAAATTCAAACCACAGGGAATTATCCCGCCGATCGTCACCCCCCTGACCGCTGCCGGCCATTTCAATGAAAAGGTTTTCCGCCAGCTGATCGAGCACCTGATCGAACAAGGCGTCCACGGTATCTTTCCGCTCGGTACAACCGGCGAGTTCTATGCCTTCGACAATGAAGAAGCCCGTCAAATTTTCAAAGTTGCTGTCGATGCCTGCGCCGGTCGTGTCCCGGTCTATGCCGGCGCCAACCACATCACCACCCGCGGCGTGGTCGAAATTGCCAAAATTGCCGAGGATTGTGGTGCAGCGGCCCTGTCGGTTCTGACCCCACTCTTCATTTCCCAGACCCAGGCGGAGTTGTATGACTTTTATGCGACGATCGCCAGCAAAACGAGTCTGCCAGTTATCATCTACAACAACAAGCCCAAGACCAATGTCGGTGTCGATCCGGAAACGGTGGCCAAGCTGGCCCAGATCGACAACATCATTGGGGTCAAGGATAGCACGGGTGATTTCACCAACTCGGCCGAGTACCTGCGCCTGACCCAGGGCAATGAAAACTTCCACGTCCTGCTGGGCCGCGACACCCTGATCTACGCTGGCCTTTGCCACGGTGCCTCCGGTGCCATCGCCTCGACCGCCAATGTCGCACCTCGGGTTGCCGCTGACATCTACGACCGCTTCATGGCTGGCGACCACGCCGGAGCCCTGGCCGCCCAGTTCAAACTGGCGCCGCTGCGCATCGCGACCAACATGGGCACCTTCCCCCAGGTCATCAAGGAAGGCCTGGTCATGCAAGGCTTTGACGTCGGTAAGTGTCTCGAGCCAATCGCCGAACTCCTGCCCGACCAGAAAGAGAAGCTGAAGAAAGTTCTTCTGGACATGCAGCTGATCTGATCCCATTTCCCCTTTGGTAGCTGGAGGCGGCTGAATATCGATCGGGACTGCGAACGCGTTCATTCGCCTCTGACTATAAACCCTGGCAAACCCAGTAACCCTCCCTTGGGATTTGCATGAGTACCCCCACATCGTCCATGTCTCAAAAAGTGAAGGAGAAGCGTATGAAAAAAACATTAGCACTGATTCTCGTTCTGACTTTTGCTGTCGCCTTGGTTGCCGGCTGTGCCAGCACCTCTGCAACAACAGCAGCTCCGGCTGCAACAAAGGCTGGTGAAACGACCGCTGCCACGACCGCTGCCCCAACTGAGCCGGCTGCCACCTTCAAAGGCCAGGACATCCGTGTCGTCATTGGCTCAACCTCGACCACAGCTGACACTTACATGAACACCGAAACAGCCTGGCGCTACCTGTCCAAGGAACTGGGTGCTAACTACAAGGTTGACCCGGTCGGCGCCGGTGCAGCTTATGAGGCTCTGGCCACTGCCAAACCCGACGGTTCACTCGTCGAAGAATTCCATGACATGATGTACATTGGTGTCATGTCCGGTGCCTTCGATCCCAAATATGCCCTGGAAAATTTCGTTGTCGGCCCTCGCCTCTCCATGAACAATGGATCCTGCTTTGCCGCCAAAAAAGACGCTCCTTACAACGACATGAAGGAAATGGCTGAATACCTGAAGGCCAACCCGACCGTTACCTTGCGTCTGGCCGTTGAAGCTGGCAGCGTCTCCCACGTCGCTTTCGTAGCCTACTATGAATGGCTCGTTGGTGCTTACGGCCAGGACGTCGCCGATCGCATTAAAGTTCTGGCTCTCGGTTCGACCAGTGATAAGCTGCAGGCCATGTGGGATGGCAATGTCGACGTGATCTTTGCCGACTACAACACCATGCTCCAGTACACGGAAGAGGGCGTGGACGCCCAGCTCGCAGCCAAGATTATTGCCCTGCTCGCCGATCTGCCGGGCGTGGATCTGCCGACCTATGCCAGCCTCGGGATCACCATCGATGGCAAGCCCTTCTCATTCTCCAAAGACTTCTTTGTCTTCCTGCCGAAAGGCGCTCCAGCTTCCCTCCTGGCTGAACTCGACAAAGCAGCCGAAGCGATCTGCAACAATCCTGAATTCCAGGCTGACATGGAAAAAATGAAATTCACCCCTGCCTACCTCTCTTCTGCCGATGCCCAGAAGTATCTGTATGAAAAACGTGACAGCTCAAAAGCTTTGATCGAACGTTCACCCTCCCTGGATGACCTGACAGCTCAATAAATGATGCTGGCCATGTTATCCTACCGGTAAGCATCCGGATGTTGGGGGCGGGCTCTGCCCGTCCCCAATGGATCCTCTGTCCCCTGATTTTCCGAAAGAGAGCCTGTTATGGATGATTTGCTAAAGGTTTCAATCAAACACTCGACAAACCATTTAGTTTTTCCCAGAATCATTCTGGGTATTCTGGTCGTTTTCTTGGTGATCCTCCTGGTCCAGGCGATCCAGAAATCGGTTAAGACCAAAACACACCTGCTTCAGTTCAGAGGCAAACGTTTCTTTATTGAAGATTTTGATAAACTTAAACTTTTCGGCACCGTGATCCTGCTAGCCCTGTATGCTTTTGCCATGCCGCGCATCGGGTTTATCGTTTCCGGCATCCTGTTCATTTCGCTGTTCCATATTCTTTTTGTCAGCCGCAGGGATCTGAAAAATATTGCCATTTCTGTCGGCATCTCTTCTGTGGAAACCGTTGCAATCTGGTTGATTTTCAGCCAGTTGCTTAATGTCACATTGCCCTGAAAGGAGGGGATGAATCATGATTACTATTGGTCTGATCCAATTCGGCGTGCTCCAGCTCGTCATGGCCCTCCTAGGTGTTGTCATCGGCATTATCTTTGGATCCCTGCCGGGAATGACAGCTACCATGGCTGTGGCAATTTTTCTGCCCATCACCTACGCCTATGACCTGCATACCTCAATCTTCCTGCTGATTGGCCTATATATTGGCGGCATCAGCGGTGGCTTGATCCCGGCTATCCTGATCAACATTCCTGGGACACCGGCCTCGATCACGACTGGTTTTGATGGCCACCCGATGGCCAAACGTGGAGAAGGCGTCCGTGCACTGAAAATCGGCATCACAGCCTCCTTTTTCGGCGGCATCATCAGTTTGGTCGCGCTGGCCCTTTTCACCCCTATGCTGGCCAGGCTCGCGATTAAATTCGGTGCGATTGAAAAATTCCTGATCATCCTGTTTGCTATGACTGTCATCGCCTCACTCTCGCGCGGTGCCATGACCAAAGGCGTTTTTGCTGGATTCCTTGGCGTGTTCGTTTCACTGATCGGTGTCTATGAAGGCAACCAGACGATCCGGCTGCTCCCCGAGTTTTTGAAAACGCCCCTGCGGGAAGGCTTCCAGCTCCTGCCGGTCCTGATTGGGCTGTTCGCTTTTGCCCAGCTGTTTGAAACCGCTGAAGCGGGCATGAAAAATTCGATAGTTGATAAAAATCTGCTGGCCAGCAAAGAAACTCGCAAATTCAGCATCAAGGATTTCAAGGGCCATGTTATCAATGTGTTCCGTTCCGGCCTGATCGGAACCTTCCTGGGCATCTTGCCTGGCGTCGGTGGATCAGCCGCCTCACTGATGTCCTATTCCCAGTGCAAATCCTGGAGCAAGCATCCGGAAAAGTTGGGTACGGGTGAGCCAGAGGGCCTGATCGCCAGCGAAACAGCCAATAATGGCCTGACCGGTGGCGCACTTGTTCCGTTGCTCTCCCTCGGTATTCCAGGTGACTCGACTACTGCCGTTCTCGTTGGTGCATTTGTTTTGCAGGGCGTCCAGGTTGGCCCTCTGTTCATCAGCAAGAATCCGGATATCTGGTACACGATTCTGTTCGCGGTCCTCGTCGCCAATATCCTGATGTTTGTCTCCATGTTCTATCCGGTCAAGTTCCTGGCCAACATCATCAAACTGCCTTACAGCAAGCTCTATCCGGCAATCATCATTCTCAGCGTCGTTGGCGCCTTTTCCGCTCGCAGCGGCAACATGGTTGACGTCTGGACCATGCTGTTCTTTGGCCTGGTCGGCTACATCTTCAACAAGATCGGCTTGCCGATGACAACCTTCCTGATCGGTTTCATTCTCGGCCGTGACCTGGAAAAGTATTTCATGGACTCCATGAAGGGCAACAGCGGATATTTATCTGCATTCTTCTCCCGTCCCATCGGTAATGCGATCTGGGTTCTGATCATCCTCTTCCTGGCCTATGCCTTCTATGACAACCGGAAGCACCATAAACAGATGAAAAAGGCGGCCTAGAACCCGCGCAATTCATGGTCGGTTGCTGATTGTTCGCATCTATCTGTTTGCTCATGTTAGACCCTTCCAGGATCACGGTCAGACCTGTGTGATTTTGGAGGGGTTTTCTCACTCGATCGAGGTAAGACCGTATGGAAATCATCAGAGGCGGTACCGTATCCAGACTGATCGGTGCGACTCAAATCCCGAAGTTGTTCCGCGCGAAACAGACGTTTGATCGCTGCCAGATCAAACCGGAAGAAATTCCATCCGTTGTATTTGAACAGCTAAGCCAGCCTGCATTTGACAGCTTGATCTGTGCCGGTATGGAAATTGCCATCACGGCAGGTAGCCGCGGGATTCGCAACGTAGACTGGATCACCCGCACCATCGTTGATTTTGTCCGTTCAAAAGGGGCCATCCCATTTATCGTGCCAGCCATGGGAAGCCATGGCGGTGCAACCGCCGAGGGCCAGCTGGAGATTCTGGCGGGATATGGCATCACCGAGAAAACCATGGGGTGTGACATCCGTTCTTCCATGGAGACCATTGACTTGGGGTACTCAGAGCTGGGCAAGCGAGTCGTGATCGACAAACATGCCTTCCAGGCGGATGGGATCATTGTTTCATGCCGGTTAAAACCACACAATGCATTCCGGGGGCCCTATGAAAGCGGACCTTGCAAGATGATGACCGTCGGCCTGGGTAAGCAAGTCGGAGCAGAAGTCGTTCACAGCGACGGCATGGGTGTGATTGGCCAGCATATCCCAACCATGGCCAACGTTGTCCTGGAAAAGGCACCGATCCTTTTTGCCATCCCCAGCATTGAAAATGCCTATGACGAAACCTGCAAGATCGAGGCAATTCTGGCCCAGGATATCCTGAAACGGGAGCCGGAGCTGCTCGAGTTTGCTAAGGCCAGCATGCCCCGGCTGATCATTGGCGAGGGTGACGTCCTGGTAGTCGACGAGATCGGGAAAAACTTCAGCGGGACTGGTGTTGATCCCAATATCACGGGGACTTTCTCGACACATTTTGCGACTGGTGGCGTCCAGGTTCAGCGAACCTGCATGCTGCGCCTCAGCGAAGTCTCCCACGGCAATGGCTTGGGTGTGGGCTTGGCTGATGCGATCACCAAACGCATCTTTGATGATCTTGACCCAGAAAAAATGTACCCTAACTGCATCACCAGCACCGTGCTTGCTTCTGCCAGGATTCCCTGTGTTGTAGCCACAGAAAAAGAGGCCATCCAGTTATGCATCAAGACATGTAACAGGGTGGATCAAGAAAAGATTCGATTGATCCGGATCCCCAATAGTCTGCACATCGGCCAAATCATGCTCTCGGAAGCCTATTATGCGGATGTGGTTGCTGGAAAATATCCCGGGCTGGAGGCGTTGGGTGAACCGGAAGAGCTGGTCTTCGATGAAAATGGCGTCATCAAAACCGAAATTTCCTGATGATTGATCCGGTCAGGTCGTTCGCTTTCACTGACCGCATCCATGTTATGATGGAACTGTCTTACCACCCATGAAATTACGAGGTGCCCGATGTCTGGAATCGCATTGTTTGTCCCCCGCGAAGAAATGGTTGGCTATGCCCACAAAATTCTCCAGAGCGAAGATTTCGGCATCCAGGAGATCCGCCGGATCGAGACCAGCCAGGCGGTCCGCGAGGCACAGGAAGCCCAGAAACGTGGTATCAACATCATCATCGCCCGCGGCTATCAGGCGTCGCTGATCAAAAAGCATACTGATATTCCAGTGGTCGAAATCGCACTGACTGGACAGGAAATGGGGCTTCTGATCACCCGCGCCAAACAGTTGGTTGAAAAAGAAAACCCCGTCATTGCCGTCGTCGGTCCAAGCAACATGTTCTGCGACATGACGTATTTCGACCAGATTTTCCAGGTCCAGGTCAAACCTTATCTGGCCACAGATGCCGATGCCCTGAACCTGTGCGTCAGCCAAGCTATTTACGAAGGCCCCGACATCATCATCGGTGGTGACACCGCGATGGCAGCTGCAGCCAAGGCGAAAATCCCGGCACTTTTCATGGATTCAACCGAAGACTCTCTGCGCGAGGCCTTCAAGGTGGCCAAGAAACTGAAATTCGTCCGTGAAACTGAGAAGCAGAACGTGGCTCAGATGGATATCCTGCTGGATTACTCTTTCAGCGGTATCATCAAAATGGACAGCGTGGGCACGGTCCTCGTGGTCAACCACAGCATGGAGGAGATCCTCGACAAGCGTGCGGTCGAACTGATCGGGCGCCCACTCCAGGACGTCGTCCGCGACCTCGACCGGGACAGCATCACGCAGGTTCTGTCATCCGGTGACCAGATCTACTCGACCTTCCTGACCTTGAACAATAATGCTCTGGTGGTCAATCTGGCCCCGATCCTGGTCGAAGGGCGCATCGATGGCGCAATCCTGACTTGCCACAAGGTCAAAAAGCTGGAAAAGTTACCGTCAGACCTGTTGCGCGAGCGTTACCTGATGGGCCTGGTTGCCCAGGGCGATTTCGACCAGATCCCGCAAAATTCAGCAGCGATCAAGGACGGTATCCGTCTGGCCCGGCTCTATGCCCAGTCCAAAAGTCCGGTCCTGATCCACGGTGAAATAGGTACCGAGAGAGAGACATTCGCCCAGGCCATCCACCGCCACAGTCTGAACAAGAACGGCCCCTTCATCACGATCAACTGCCACGGCATGGATGATGGTATGCAGGCGGAGGTCCTGTTCGGCGCGACCGTCGAGTCCAGTGGCCAGCAGGAGCGAGAATCCGGCGCGCTGGCGATTGCCAGCCAGGGGACGCTTTTGATCAGCGAAATCGACCACCTATCCCTCAACAACCAGTACCGCCTCTACAAGGCGATCCGCTATAAATCCCTGATCAAAAACGATGTCGTCCGCTCGTTGAACCTCGATGTCCGGATCATCGCCACAACCTCCCGCCACCTCGACACCTTGGTTGAGCAAGGCCTGTTCCGGGCTGATCTCTATTACCTGCTCAATGGCCTGACCCTCGCCATCCCGCCCCTGCGCGAACGGCGCGAGGACATCGGCCATTTCCTCGACTTGTTCACCAAACGTTATTTCGACATCTATGCCCGTTTTCATGTCCTGACAGCCGGCGCGCGCAAAACCATCCTCGATTACAACTGGGAGGGCAACATCATCCAGCTCGAGAGCTTTTGCGAGCGCATGATCCTGACCGCCAGTCATCGGACGATCGACGAGGTCTTCATCAAAGACCTGATGCAGCAGCTCTATCCACTGATCCAGCGCCAGGAGGGGCGGGAAACCGTCGTCGTCTACCAGAGCCCGGAGGCGATCGCGATCACCCAGGCTCTGGAAAACCACCAGGGCAACCGCGAACTCGCTGCCACCGAGCTCGGCATCAGCAAGACCACCCTCTGGCGCTACATGAAAAAGTTTGGTATTTCAAGCAAGTTCAATCTGTAAATGGCGCGAGAGGAGCAGAGCATGGGGCCATATCAATTTGAGATCTAAAGAAAAAGAGGTATAATATCTTTAGGAAACTCAAAGGAGGCAAGCACGATGCCACTCATTAAATCCAGTACCGATCTACGGAATAACTATAACGATATTTCCACCTTTTGCCATGAAAACCATGAACCCGTTTTTATTACGAAAAATGGCCAAGGGGATTTAGCCGTCATGAGCATTGAAACATATGAAGCCCTGAGCGGAAAACTTGAACTGTATCGACTGCTGGACGAGGGCAGGTCTGCTATCAAAGCTGGTAAAAAACGCCCTTTAAAAGAAGTGATGAATGATATCAAACAGGGTATCGCTGATGGCAAATTATAAGATTGACGTATCTGAACCAGCCGAAAATGATCTCAAAGAGATTGTCCGCTATATAACTTCTCAGCTGTCTGCTCCACTATCAGCGATCCATCTGATGGATTTGATTGAATCTGCAATCGAGGGATTATCCGACATGCCTCAGCGGTTCCCATTGATTTCTGATGAACGTCTATCGCAGATGGGATACAGGAAGCTCGTTGTTAAAAACTATGTTGTGTTCTATTTGATTGATGAGAAAAATAAAGTGGTTGAAATCGGAAGAATTCTGTATGGCAGACGCGACTGGCTGAGTCTTCTCTAATTTTATCAAACCAGCCAGCTGCTCAGCAGGGGTGCCATCAGGACCGTGGCCAGTCCGGCCAGACTGATCGACAGACCGCTCATCGCGCCCTCGACTTCACCGATTTCCAAGGCCTTGGCCGTGCCGAGCACGTGTGAGGCGGTGCCGATGGCGATGCCCTGGGCGACGGGATCGGTGATTTTCAAGATCCTGAACAAAGGCTGCGCCAGGACAGCGCCGAAAATGCCAGTGACGACGATCGCGGCGACGGTGACTTGCGGCAGACCACCCAGCTGCTCGGACAGGGCGATGCCGATCGGCGTCGTGACGGATTTGGGCAGCATCGAAAGTAGCAGTTCCTGCGACAGGTGAAACAGCTTGGACAAAAAGATGATCGACAACAAACTCAGCAGGCTCCCGGCCACGATCCCGGTGAGAATCGGTCCAGGACTTTCCTTGAGCAGGCGGATGCTTTTATACAGCGGGATGGCCAGTGCGACGGTCGCCGGGGCCAACAGGAAGCTGATGATCTGCCCGCCTCGATTGTAGTCCTCCAGCGACAGGGGCGTCAGTTGGATCAGGAGAATAATCAGGGCAACAGCGATTAAAAGCGGATTGAGCAGAGAGAGCCGCGTCTTGCGGTTGAGCCAGAGACCGGTTTCGAAAGCCAGTAAGGATATCAAGACGCCGAACACAGGTGTGGCTAGAATATCCGTCATACGCGTTTCCTCAGCCTCTGAACGATCAGCCCCGTCAGGGCGAGAACGAGAATCGTTGTGACGAACGCAATCAGGATGAGGACCAGCCAGTTGCCCTGGATCACACCAAGGATGGCCAGAAGGCCAACCCCAGCTGGGACAAACAATACCGTCATATGGCTTAAAAGGAACTGTGCCACCCCTTCGACTTGTTCGAGCTTGACCAGACCAGTCAAAAGCGCACCGAGAAGCAAAATCAGGCCCAAGATGTTGCCCGGCAGGGGGACGCCCAAGCCGCGATTGAGAAAATCACCCAGGAAGACAAACAGTAAAAGGAGCGCCAGCTGGCGCAACGCTTTCATGACGAAGCCCCGGAGGCCGCGTTCGGCTGGCTTTCAGACTGGACACCTGCAACTTGGGTCGTGCGGTAGCCGGTGCTGCTGTCGACGACATTTTCCAGCTGCTCGCCGCGGATGAAATGACCCAGATTGCGGGTCGCCAGGGCGACGATCGAATCCAGGGTCGCCTGGAGATGGTAGAAACCAGAGACATGCGGTGTGATCATGGCGTTGGGCAGGGACCACAGGCGGTGATCGGCCGGCAGAGGCTCCGGATCGGTGACATCGAGGCCGGCGCCGCCCAGATGGCCAGCGACCAGTGCGTCACAGAGCGCCTCAGTCTCGATCGCATTGCCACGCCCAACATTGAGCAGGACGGCACCTGGTTTCATCCGGGCCAGTCGTTCGCGGTTGATCAGATGGACGGTCTGGGGTGTTTCCGGCAGCGTCAGGGCGACCACGTCGGCCAGGGGCAGCAGATCATCGAGCTCAGCGAGGCCATGGACCGAGGACACGTAATCCGGCTTGCCTGCCGCTGGCATGCGCCGGATACCCAGTACCGTACTTCCCAGGGCCTGCATCCTGCGGGCAAACTGGCTGCCGATGTCGCCCAGTCCGATGACCAGGGTGGTCGAACCTGTGATCGATGTCACAGCTCCTTCATCATGCCACAGAGCACGTTTCTGGTTGTCGCGATAGAGGTGCAGCTTTTTGATCAGCATGAGGCACAGACCCAGCATGTGTTCGGAAATCGCCAGGCCATAGGAGCCGCTGGCGTTGGTCAGCTGTGTGCCTTCTGGCAGTACGCCGGGCTTGGCATAGTCATTGGAACCAGCGGAATTGAGCTGGATCCAGCGCAGCCGCTGGGCGTCCCTCAGCAGGGCAGGGGGGACATTGCCGAGGATGATGTCCGTCGCTGCAACATCCGTTGCCTGCAGGGCCTCGCGGCTGGTGTAGATGAAGGCATGGCCAGGCGCCTGGCTTTCCAGATCACGACGCTGATCGGGCGTCATGGGAATCGTGACAAGAATATTTTGCATAGGCAGGTCCGGTCGCATGGGTTCTCCTTACAAATATGGTTTCACCTGTGCCCCGAACTGCTGCGGTCAGACTGATTTATGTAATCGGGGCCGGATTGAAAATGCACAGGTCATTGGCCAGGTTGTATTGTTCAGCATAAGGCATTTTGCGGCCGCTGGCCACATCAAGAATCAAATGGAAGAGTTCAGTGCCGACTTCGGCAATGGAGGATTCGCCGCGAGCGATTACGCCCGCATCGACATCAATCAGATCACTCCAGATATTTTTCAGGTTGGAGCGGGAGGAGACCTTAATCACCGGAGCCGCTGCGAGGTTATAGGGGGTGCCACGGCCGGTCATGAAGACCTGGAGCGTGATGCCAGAGGCCAGTTGCATCGGTCCGCAGACGAAATCACTGGCCGGGGTGGCGGCAAAGATCAGGCCCTTTCGGGTCGGGCGTTCGCCGGGGGATAGGACTTCGACAATCGGGGCCGTGCCGGACTTGGCGATCGAACCCATCGCTTTTTCGACGATGTTCGACAAACCGCCCTTTTTGTTGCCGGGGGTTGGATTGGCACTGCGATCGACTTCGCTGCCAGCCAGATAGTCATCATACCAGGCCATTTCTGCCGCCAATTTTTTCACAACAGATTCCTCCGTGCACCGCTGGGCGAGCAAATGGACGCCGTCACGGACTTCCGTGACTTCGGAGAACATCACCGTCGCACCTGCAGAGATCAGCAGATCGGAGGCGAAGCCTGCCGATGGATTGGAGGTGATGCCGGAGAAGGCGTCGCTGCCGCCGCACTGCATGCCGATGCACAGATCAGACAGGGGCAGCGTTTCCCGCCGCCGCTGATTCAGCCGGGCCAGTTTTTGATCGGCCATATGAAGGATCGCCTCGATCATGGCGGCAAAGCCCGCACACTCCTGCAGCGTGATCACGTTCTCCGGGGTGTTTTCTTCCGGGGTGAGCAATTTGTCGGGTGTCAGTTTTTCACAGCCAAGGGCGACGACCATCAGCTCGCCGCCGAAATTGGGGTTTTCCTTGAGATTGCGCAGGGCCCGGATCGGGATGATGGCGTCCGGGGCATTGATCGCGACCCCGCAGCCATAGGCATGATTGATCGGAACGACCCCATCGACGTGCGGATATTTCGGCAACAGTTCGCGCCGGATGCGATCGACGGCGACATTGAGTACCCCAGTGACACACTGCACCGTGGTATGGATGGCCAGGAGATTTCGCGTGCCGGCGAAACCGCCTGTGGGACGACGGAAACCCTCAAAGGTCAGGATGGGCGGTTGTGGCAGCTGGACAGTATGGTCCGGATTGGCCTTCAGCTCACTGGTGGCAGGTGTCCGGGGCAGGTCAAGCATGAACTCGTTGATCCACTGGCCGGCTGCGATCGGAGCGAGGGCGTAGCCGAGGATGACACCATAGCGGATGACAGGATCCCCCGCTGAAATGGCCTGCAGGGCGACCTTGTGTGCCTCCGGGATCGGATCGAGAGTCCATAGCGATTCTGTTACTGGTGTCCCGGCCGGACAGTCCGAGATGGATATGGCCACGTTATCTTGTGGTAGTATTTGAATGAATTGTTTTTCCAGCATGGTCAGCCCTCCTTGAGGCAGGTGTCCAGGTGAGATCCTAACAGATACCATTATCAGCTGCTGACCGCTGCTCGCAATTGACAGGTGCATAGACTTGGCCAGCGATTTTTGTCGGACATGGCAAGTGTGCAGGACCTGAAATGAAAACTGGAAAGGATCGTGCAAATTGTCTGTTAAAAGCCCTGCTTATTTCAGCTTGCTGGCAACATTTTTCAAAATCGGCCTTTTCACTTTTGGTGGTGGCTATGCGATGATTCCGCTGATCGAGCGCGAAGTGGTCGAGAAACGCCACTGGATCAGTGAAAAGGACCTGGTTGACCTGATAGCGATCTCACAATCGCTGCCAGGTGTGTTTGCGATCAATCTCTCGACCTTCATCGGCCAGCGCCAGCGCGGCCGGCTGGGTGCCATCGCCAGTGCCATCGGGTGTGCACTGCCATCGTTTCTGGTCATTCTGGCCATCGCCGCGGGTCTGGCGCGCTACCAACAGTTGGCAATCGTGCAGCATTTTTTCATCGGTGTCCGGGCGGCTGTCACTGCCCAGATCCTGCTTGCCACCCTGAAAATGGGCCGCCAGATCGTCAAAGACAAGGTCACGGCCCTCATCGCCCTGATGGCCTGGGTTTTGGTCATAGCCATGGATCTGCATCCGGTCCTGACTGTCCTCGGCGGCGCGGCAGCTGGTCTGGCCCAGTACTGGCTGGCACCTGCCTACACGAGCCGGATCATCAAGCCGACACAAAAGGGCGGTGAAGCGTCATGATCCTCTGGCAGCTGTTTTTCACTTTCTTTCGCATCGGCCTCTTCACATTTGGCGGTGGGTATGCGATGGTGCCACTGATCCAGCGTGAAATGACCAGTCATCAGTGGATTTCCGTCCAGCAATTTGGCGACATCCTGGCCATTTCCCAGATCACACCCGGCCCCCTGGCGATCAATACTGCAACCTATGTTGGCTTTGTCATCGCTGGCGTGGCTGGCAGTGCGGCCGCGACCATAGGCGTTATGCTGCCCTCGTTGCTCCTGATCCTGGTCCTGACCCATTGGCTCAACCGGATCTGGCACCATCCGCTGACCCGGATGGCTTTCCACGGCCTGCGCCCGACGGTCGTAGCCTTGCTGGCTTCAGCGGCCTGGTTTTTTGCCCAGGCTTCCCTGATCCGGCCCCTGGCCGAGAACTGGCTCGAACACCTGAAAATGGATCCTTTGAGCCTTATAAGCCCTCTTTCGCTTGTTCTATTTGCCTTGACCATTTTTTTGCAGGTCCGGTTCAAGCTCAGTCCGATTTCGGTCATACTTATCTGCGGCGTTATCGCGGTCCTCGTGCTGCCGATCTGGCCTGGCTGGGCCTGATTCTTTGAAAAAATCCGCATGAATCCGCACGGATCTTGTTGAAAGCCTTGAATGAATCGTCTTTTGACGGTACCTTAAGAAAAGACCATTTTCCCAAGGAGATCATTGACCATGGATGTTCAAATTGTCGGTGGCGGCTGGTCCGGTTGCGCAGCAGCCATTGCCGCCAGGAAGCAGGGCGTATCCGTCACCTTGCATGAACGGACCGATTTGCTGCTCGGCACGGGACTGGTGGGCGGCATCATGCGCAACAACGGTCGTTTCACTTCGACGGAAGAAGCCATCGCCCTCGGTGGTGGTGAATTGTTCGATATCACCGACCAGACTGCACGCCATCGCAACATCGAATTCCCCGGTCACAAGCATGCGACGCTTTATGACATATCGACCACACCGTCAGCCGTGACCGATTACCTGCTATCGATCGGGGTCAAGATCGTCTATCATTCCCGGATCGAGAAACTCGTCATGACCAACCAGACGATCCACGCCATCGGCTGCAAAAAGGGCAAAACCTATGCCGGTGATGTCTTTGTCGATGCGACCGGCACCGCGGGACCGATGGCTAATTGCAAGAAATACGGCAATGGCTGTGCGATGTGCATCCTGCGTTGCCCGAGCTTTGGCGGACGTGTCAGCCTGACCGGCCTGGCTGGAGTGACTGAGCTGGTCGGCAAAAAAAGCAGTGGCGCCGTCGGTGCGATGAGTGGCTCCTGTAAATTATTTAAGGAATCCCTGTCGCCTGAGATCGTAGCTGAGCTCAATGAGAAAGGCGTCGCCCTTGTTCCCGTTCCCCAGAATCTGGTCGAGGATCATCTCGACATCAAAGCCTGCCAGCAATATGCCCTGGCTGAATTCCGCGACAACATTGTCCTTTTGGACACGGGTCACGCCAAACTGATGTCGCCCTATTTTGAAATCCACCGTCTGCAGCAGATCCCTGGCCTGGAAAAAGCCCGCTATGAGGATCCGTATTCTGGCGGCCAGGGCAATTCCATGCGCTTTTTTGCCATGGCTCCCCGCGACAACACCCTTGCGGTCGAAGGCGTCAACAACTTGTTCTGCGCCGGCGAAAAGGCTGGCCTGCTGGTTGGCCACACCGAGGCCATCGTCACCGGTACCCTGGCTGGCTACAATGCCGCCCGAGTGGCTAAGGGACTCGAACCCATCGAGCTCCCCCGCAGCCTCGTGATCGGTGATGCGATCGCCTTTGTGCGCGAACAGATGCAGACTGAAAAGGGCCTCGGTTTGAAATACACCTTCTCAGGCTCGGTCCTGTTCGAGCGCATGCAGGAGCTTGGATCCTATACGACCGACATCCCCACGATCCGCCAACGCGTCGAACAGGCAGGCCTAACCGGCGTTTTTGCGTAAATAGAACATTTGGAGGTTTCCATGGCCACAATCGGTACCTTGCACCTCGTCTACCTGGTGATGACTCTGTTGATCATCACAGCCCTACTGTTCAAAAAGGAGATTGTCCTGCCTTCTGTGGTCGGTATTTTCCTGATGGGCCTCTTTTTCACGGGTCATCCGATCAAAGCGATCCAGGTCCTGTACAATGCCCTGGTTGTGGCCGGTGGTGAATTCCTCGGTATCATCGTGGTCATTGCCCTGGTTGTCTCCATGACCAAAACGCTGGCCACCATCGGCGCGGACGAGTTGATGATCCGGCCTTTGAAAAACGCCATTCACTCCAATAAAGTCGCTTTTTTCGTCGTCGGCGCGGTTATGCTGGTCGCCTCCTGGTTCATCTGGCCTTCTCCGGCTGTGGCCCTTGTCGGGGCGCTGCTTCTGCCTTTTGCCCTGCGCGCCGGTTTGCCGGCGATCTGGGCTGCTGTTGCCATGAACCTGTTTGGCCACGGCATTGGCCTCTCGAGTGACTTTTTCATCCAGGGAGCCCCTTCAATCACCGCCAAATCAGCAGGCATTGGTCCGACCGATATCATGGTTGCCAGTGTACCGATCTGGCTTGTCATGTCGGTTGTCACCATTGCCGTCGCCTTTGTCATGTTCCTGCAAGATCTCAAGAAAAATCCGCAGATGGCTGTGGTTGACCTGGCCGCAACCGAATCCGAATCCAAAGTCAAAATCACGACTTTTTCCTATGTCATGGCTGTGGTCACACCCCTGGCCTTCGTCCTCGACGTCTTTTTCATGATCACCCTCAACATCGTCGGTGGCGATGCCACCGCCCTGGTCGGTGGTACCGCGATCCTGATCATGACCGCCATCCTGATCGGCAAGGGAGACCTGATGGATTCGCTCGATGAAATCACCGACAAATTCAAGGAAGGCTTCATCTTCGCCATCAAAATATTTGCTCCGGTCATTGTCATTGGCGGGTTCTTCTTCCTCGGCAGCGGTGAAATCGCCGCCAAGATCATGGGTGAAGGCGCCCCTAACATCCTCAATGACTATGGTATGTACTTGGCTGGCATCGCACCGCTGGCCAAATTCCCGGTCGTCATCATCCAGGCTCTGATCGCTGTTGTCACCGGCCTCGATGGCTCCGGCTTCTCTGGTCTGCCCCTCGTCGGCTCACTCGCCCAGACCTTCTCCGTCGCCACCGGTGCCAACATCGCTTCACTGGCTGCTCTCGGCCAAGTCATCACCATCTGGGTCGGCGGCGGTACGATCATTCCCTGGGGTGTCATCCCTGTGGCAGCCATCTGCAATGTCAAACCCGCCGACCTCGCCCGCAAAAACCTCATCCCAGTCCTTTCCGGCCTCGCCGCCGCTGTCATCGTCACGATGTTTCTGGTGTAAAAAAGACAACCAACCGCTTTGTAACATTTGTCCACTGAAATTGTCATGAATAATTAGCTTTTCTGTCACATGAATGTACGTCCAGTCGCTTTATGATGAATGTGACTGCATGGATCCGAGCCACTGCCCGTCTGCCGCCCTGGCAGGCTGGAGTGACGTTCCTGCCAGTTTGTCGTGTGGGCAAACTGGAGACGCGAAACGACTGGAGACAGAATTGTGAAAACTGAAAAGGAAGGTCTTGTTCCGGACAACGAAATTGATCGCCTGTTTTGTCATCGGCAATACCCACTGACATATCCTCAAAGGGGGGTTTGGTATCTTGAGAAGATCAATCCAGATACCGGCATTGGCAATCTGGCGGTCACTTTGAAATTCAACCAAGTCATCGATTACACAACGGCAAATCAGGCTGTAAACTTGCTTCTGGCGCAAAATGAGGGATTCAGGACCAGGATCCGGGAAAATCCCGATGGCGAAGTCACGCAATATTTTGCTCCTTTTGAACCCTATGTCATGCCGCGCTTCGATTTTAGCCTGGTCGACAGAGAAATGCTTTACCAATGGGACCGGACGGAAGTTCGCCGGCCCTTTGAACTGGACCATAATCTATATTATTTTGCATATGTCAAAATCGACAGCCAGTCTTCTGCCTTGTTTATGCGTTTTCATCATCTGATTGCCGATGCCTGGTCCTTTGTCCAGATCGGCAATGACCTGATGGCATTTTATGACCGGTTAAGTGATGGTCGGGGGGTCAGTGAACCGGAAAACCCACCCTACCGTGATTTCATCCAATCGGAACAATCGTATATCGGATCTGAACGGTATCACCTGGACAAGGAATTCTGGAGCAACCAGTTTTTGACTTTGCCGACTTTGACTACCTTGAAAACTCGTACATCAGAACGGATTGGTTTGACTGCCAAGCGGCGCAGCTATGCGTTACCGGAGAAGCTGACCAGCAAGATCCGGGACTATTGTCATGAAAACCGGACTTCGATTTTTGCGCTGTTTTTTGCAGCCATGAGTATCTACATCAACCGGATCAAGGACCAGGATGACATCGTGATCGGAACACCAGTCCTTAACCGTTCCAATGCCAGGGAAAAGCGGACGATCGGCATGTTTATCAGTACCGTTCCCTTGCGGATCAAAATTGATCAGCACCTGACCTTTCAAGAATTCTCCCGCAAGCTAGATGCATCCTGGTTTTCTGTGCTCAAACATCAAAAATACCCTTACGACCTTCTCCTCCGTGACGTCCGGGAATCTTTCCCTGATGTAGAGAAGCTTTTTGATATTGCCATCTCATACCAAAATGGCAAAATCAACCGCAGCCAGGAGGGCCTGGCAGGCAACGCCGAGGTGCGCTGGCATTTCACAGAACACCAGACCGAAGCTTTGTATCTGCATATCAATGAGCGAGAAGGGGAGAGTCAGATTCTCCTCAATTATGATTATCTGGTCGATCTATTCTACGCCAAAGAAATCGACTATATCCACGACCATATGCTGCGCTTGCTCTGGCATGCTCTGGATAATCCGCAACGACCGATCAGCCAGATCCATATGCTTTCCGAGAAGGAACGCTACAAGGTTTTGACCCTGTTTAACCAGACAAACGCCGAGTATCCGAGCAGCCAGACGGTGACCGGATTATTTGAAGCCCAGGTCGATCGTTCGCCGCATTCTCCGGCAGTCGTCATCGGCAAAAAATCATACACGTATGATGTTGTGGATCAAATGGCTGAAAGGGTCGCCAGAGAACTCCGGCAGGCAGGTGCCAAGAGAGAATCAATTGTCGCTCTTTTTATGCAACCATCCTTGACCATGATTGTCTCTATCCTGGGCGTATTGAAGGCCGGTGCTGCTTATCTGCCCATCGATCCGGACTATCCGACCGAGCGGGTTTCATATATGCTGGAAAATTCTGGCGCCAGGATCCTTTTGCAAGGAACACGTACAAGTAGTCCGACTGGATTTGATGGGACCATTCTCGATGCGTCCGCCATTGTGGCGAATGCATTACGCCAAAAAGCCAATGGATTGCGCTTGCCAAGGCAGAACTCACTCATTGAACCGTCGAATTTACTGTATGTTATCTATACTTCAGGATCGACTGGCCGCCCCAAAGGCGTCATGATTGAACACCGCAATGTTGTCCGGCTGCTCTTTAATGACCGTACACCGTTTGACTTTGGCCCGCAAGATTGCTGGACTTTGTTCCACTCGTATTGTTTTGATTTTTCGGTCTGGGAGATGTATGGTGCACTTTTGTATGGCGGTCGTCTGGTCATTGTCCCTAAGCCAGTCGCCCGGGATACACAGGCTTTCCGCAAATTGCTGATTGATCAGCAAGTGACCGTTTTAAACCAGACGCCAGCTGCCTTTTACAACCTGGCGGACCAGGAAGTCCAGAAATCCGGTTCTGAGCTCTCTGTCCGCATGGTCATTTTTGGTGGAGACGCCTTGAAACCTCAGCTGCTCAGAGCCTTTCACGCTAAATATCCTCATGTGCGCCTGGTCAACATGTACGGAATTACGGAAACGACCGTCCATGTCACCTATATTGATCTCAAAGACACTGACCTCCAAAATGGCACCTCCAATGTAGGACGACCCATTCCGACAATGCGTGTCTATATTCTGGACAAAAATCTCAATCCGATGCCGATAGGAGCTCCCGGTGAGATCTTTGTTAGCGGTGCTGGTGTAGGACGTGGCTATTTGAATAATCCTGAGCTGACAGCAGCCCGGTTCATGCCCAGCCCATTCGAACCAGGCGAAAAACTCTACCGGTCTGGCGACCTGGGCCGGTTCTTTCCAGAAGGCGATATCGAGTATCTGGGCCGGATCGATCATCAGGTCAAAATCCGAGGACACCGGATCGAGCTGGGTGAAATCGAGTCAGCCATTCTCGAACACAACCGGATCAAATCCGCCCGGGTCCTGACAGTGGAAAACGGACAAGGCAATAAGCAGCTGATCGCCTACTTTGTGCCTGCGCAGCCGATCACCCTCCATGAGCTGCGGGCTTATCTGACCAAGCTGCTGCCGGAATATATGATCCCAACGTTCTTTGTTGCCCTGGACCGGATTCCACTCAACAGCAATGGTAAAATCGCCCGGGAAAAATTGCCTGGCCCTGATTTTGACTTGGCGCTGGTAGCCGAATCGACACCGCCGGCCACCGAGCTCGAAATCAGGATCGTTGCAGCATTTTCGGAAGTCTTGGAATGCTCGGGAATCGGTCGTGAGGACCACTTCTTCCGATTGGGTGGGGATTCACTGAGTGCAGCCAGGCTGGTTGCCATCCTTGGTGATCCGGTGACCTTTGCTGATTTGTACAGTCATCCAACGGTCCGGGATCTGGCGCAATTCATGCTAAACCAGTGTTCAGACCGCCCGGGCAGCTTGCTGGTACTCCGTCAATCCTGCGCGCTGAAACACTTGGTCATATTTCCCTATGCCGGTGGAACTGCTGCGACCTGTCTGGCCCTCAGCCAGCAAATCAGCCAGCTGACGGATGACCTGAATGTGATTGCGGTCAATTTGCCGGAGCAGCGTTTGCCACAACATGCGATGGCCGAGACAATTGCCCATGAACTGAAGCAGGAATTGATGGGTGAACTCTATATTTACAGCCATTGTGCTGGTTCCAGCCTGGCGATTGAAACCGCTCTGCTGCTGGAAAAGATGGGCCGTCCACCGGTTTCGGTTCTGGTCGGTGCCTCGTTACCGCCTTTTGCGTTCGCCTCGCACAAATCGATCGTCTCGCCGGTCGCTTTGATCCGGCAGGGTCTCAATCGTTTGCTGGCAAATCCCTGGCGTTACCTGAGCGATTCATCATTGCTGAAAATCCTCTTGTCAATTGGTCTTCGCACTGGCGACATACAACCGGAGCAACAAGAAAATATGATCCGCTGGTTTCGCCAGGATGCGGCAGAATTTTACGACTTTTTCAACCGGAAACAGCACGAAGCTCGGCTGGATCCTGATTGCATGAGGTTGTCAGCGCCCATTCATTGCATCGTTGGCGACCAGGACCCTGTCACGATGGGGGCCAAACGACTGTATCAACGCTGGAATCGATTCTCAAACCAGGTGGATTTGACGATTATTCCGCAAGCTGGACATTATTTCCTCAGTGCCCAGGCCAGCGAACTGAGTCAATGGATTTTGCAGATCATTGACCGTACTGCCGGTGACCGGCATGATTAAATTACTGCTTAATCCAGATTTTGCACTCGTCCTGCTTTCGATCGCCTTCGTCGTATTTCTGTCGGTGATTGTCTGGCGGATGAAAAATAAGCAGCTGATCCATCACGTGTTCCTGGGCTTGATGGGCTGTCTGTTCATCTGGGCCATCGGTGCGATGATCCTGCTGCGCGACAATCTCCTGGGCCATCCGATCCAGATCTGGGCAGTCAATTTCACATATATAGGCTTGATCCTAACCCCTGTTGCAGCCCTCTATGTAGGTGTGGTTTTTGCCCACAATACGGTCAAACTCAGTCCTTTCCACTTACTGACTCTATCCATACCGTTTCTGTCCCTGTTCTTGCTCTTTACCAATGAGTATCACCATGTATTCTATAAATTCTATGACTATGCACAGCTGACCTCAGCCAGTGCTCTGGGTTGGTATTTCGTTATCCATACTGCCTATTCATACACATGCATTACCATTGGGCTTTCATTTCTGGCGTATTTTTCGATCAAGAATGCCGGTTTTTTCTCCAAGCAGTCTATTTTTATTCTGACAGGTGTCATACTCTCGTTTGGCTTCAATGCTGCTGTGACCTTCCAAGTCATTCCAGCCAGATTCCACTACACAGTCATTGTTTTATCTTTGTCTTGCATCTTTTTCTATTTCGCCATATTCAAATATGATTTTCTCAGCATTGTGCCAATCGCACTGCAAAGAGTGGTCGATCATATTTCCGACAGCTTCATGGTCTTCGATGCAAATGACAACCTGGTCGATTTTAACAAGACTTTCATTGACACGTTCCAGTCTGAGGCCAACATTACGCGAAAAATCACGATCGACACGCTGGCTGATCGAGTCCGAGGCAACCGCTCCATGTTCAATCTGCTGCGGAAATTCAGGGCCGTTGTTAAGCGACGCATGCGCCTGACCCTGGAAGAAACCCTGGATATCAAAGGCCAGAAGCGCTTCTTTTCGATTGAAGTGACGCCTGTCTATAATCAGGGCCGTTTTATCAGCACCATTATTCTACTCAAAGACATCACAGAAATCCGGGAAGCGCTGGACTCACTGCGCCGCAATCATGAAATGCTGATGGAGAAGGAACGACTTGCTTCGCTGGGTCAATTGATTGGCGGCATTGCCCACAATCTCAAGACTCCTATCATGTCGATCTCGGGTGGCATCGAAGGCCTCAAAGATTTGATTGAGGAGTATGAGGACTCGATTGGAGACAGCAGTGTAACGGCTGAAGACCATCATGAGATTGCTCGCGAGATGCTGGCATGGATTGACAAGATCCGGCCACATTGCACTTACATGTCAGATATCATCACAACCGTGAAAGGACAAGCGGCTCAGTTTAATACATCGGACGAAATGACCTTCACTTTGAATGAACTGATCCATCGCGTAGAGTTGTTGATGAAACACGAACTTAAACGCTATCACTGTGTGCTCAATATTCACCTCAAGTCCAGTAACATCATCGAATTGAAAGGTGAAATCAACAGCCTGGTCCAGATTTTCGACAACCTGATCATCAATGCCCTGCAATCCTATGAAGGACGCCAAGGTCAGCTAGACCTGACCATTGAAGAAAATGAGAACCAAATTATATTTATGCTCAAGGATTATGGCAGTGGAATATCACCCTCAGTCCGTGACAAATTGTTCAGAGAAATGGTGACCACAAAAGGTAAGCTCGGCACTGGCCTTGGACTATATATGTCTCACGCAACCATAAAAGGAAAATTTGGTGGTCGGATGTGGTTTGACAGTGAGCCAGGCAAAGGGACTTGTTTCTTTATAGAACTTCCACTGGCCCGTAGTTATCCAATACCCGCTTTGACAAGTACACAAAGAAATGGGGTGCCCCGTTATGCGTAAGCGCAAACAAAATGAAATGTCAAATTTCCGGATCATTGTCGTGGATGATGAGTTCGGTATCATCGATTCGCTCTCGGTTGTCCTGAACCGGGGTGGCTATGAGACGGTTGGTGAAACCGATCCTCTGAAAGCAATCGAGCGGATCAAACACGAGCATTTTGACTTGCTGATCCTGGACTACCTGATGTTCCCGTTGCATGGCGACGAGGTGGTTGAACAGATCCGGATGTTCAACAAAGAGCTGTACATCTTGCTCTTGACCGGTCATCGTGATCTGGCGCCGCCGCTGGAAACGATCCGGGCTCTCGATATACAAGGTTATTGCGAAAAGAGCGACAAATTTGACCAGCTGATCCTCCTGGTCGAGTCCGGCATCAAATCGATCACCATGTTACAGATGATCAAGAAATTCCAGGAAGGACTCAACAAGATCCTCCAGGCGGTGCCCAAGATCTACCAGCTCCAGCCACTGGGCAGCATTCTGGAAGACATCTTGTCCGAGCTGCTGCCACTGGTCAACAGTGAACATGCCTTTATTCTGGTGGATGATGTCACAGGCCCGAATGCCGATAAGAAAAGCATTTTCAAAGGGATCGGCCGCTATCACCAGGACGTGGATGTGTTTGTTGACATGCTCCAGCCCAGTTTGATGGAAGAGATCGGTTATGCGCGTCTCAACCAGAAGATCGTCCATTTTGACGAAGGTGTCATTTTGCCGCTGAACAATGAACTGATGCAGTCGATCGGGGTGATCTATGTCGAGAGTCTCGATTTTGGAAATTCACAACTGGATGATGGCATCAAACTGCTGGAAATATATGCTGGCCAGGCGGCTTCGTCGCTGAGCAATGCTTTCCTGCACTCGATGGTCCACATGAAAAACGAGGAGCTGAACCGTACGTATGACCAGCTCAGGAACGGCTACATGGACACAATCGAGGCGCTGCGCCTGGCGGTCGATGCCAAGGATATCTACACCCGGGGCCATTCCGACCGCGTCTCCTATTTTGCAACCCTGATCGGCAAGGCTATGAACCTGCCGCAGGACCAGATTGAACTGCTGCGGATCAGTGGTTTTTTCCATGATGTTGGCAAGATTGGGACCGGTGACGATATTCTGGCCAAAACAGACCGCCTGAACGATGCCGAATACGAGGAAGTGAAGAAGCACCCGCTCAAGGGCGCCCAGATTCTATCGGCTGTCTTCATGTTCAAGCAGGTGGTACCGATCGTCCAGTATCACCACGAGCGGATCGATGGCATGGGTTATCCTCATGGCCTCAGAGGTGAGCAGATCCCGTTCCTGGCCAGGATCATATCCGTTGTTGATGCTTTCGACGCCATGACATCGGATCGTCAATATCGCTCGCGCATGGATGTCGAACATGCCAAGAACCAGCTCGTCCAAGGCAGAGGGACCCAGTTCGACAGCCAGGTGGTCGATGTGTTCCTCGGCTTGCTGGAACGCTATGAAGACATTTTGGCGGACATGGCTGTGTTGAACATCGGCGGCCACGACCCCTACAACCTCACCTTGAGCGCGCCCGTTGCCGAACCATTGTCGGCTTCATGAATCGCCAATAACCGGAAAACCTCAACCGCGTAGTGTCATCACCCGCTTCAAGGTTTATAATCGAATTAGACCGAACAAAGCGAGGCGATGGGTATGTTAACAGACAAGCGACTGAATCAGGCTTATCAGTCAGCCAAAGTCCTGGAGTTTGATGAAACGTCCCGCCTGATCTTCTTTTCCGACTGCCATCGAGGCGATAACAGCCTGTCCGATGAGTTTGCCCGCAACCAGGCCATCTACCAGTACGCGATGGCCTACTATTATTACAACGGCTACACCTATGTCGAGGCCGGTGACGGCGATGAACTGTGGGAATATGCCCATTTCAAACATATCCGGATTGCCCACAGCGATATTTTCCATACCCTGCAGCACTTCCATGAAGAAGACCGCATGATCATGCTGTACGGCAACCACAACATGAGTCTTAAGAATAAAGACTATGTCAGGAAAAACCTCCATTACTATTTTGATGAATACAATGATGAGGAAACAGTCCTGTTCGAAAATCTGGAGCCCTGTGAGGCTCTGGTTTTGCGTCACCGTGAGACGGGACAAGAAATCCTGACCGTACATGGCCACCAGGGTGACCTGATGAATGACCAGCTCTGGGTTGTCTCCATGCTGATGATGCGCTATTTTTGGCGCCTGATGCACATCGTCGGTTTCCAGAATCCCTCCAGCCCTGCCAAAAATGCCCACAAGCGACATAAGATTGAAAAAATGTACAATCGCTGGATTTCTGCCAACCGGAAAATGCTGATCTGTGGCCATACACACCGACCCAAATTCCCCAAAAGCTCCGACCTGCCCTATTTCAATACCGGGTGCTGCATCCACGCCCGGGGCATCACTGGCATCGAGATATTCGAAGGCAAGATCATGCTCGTCGAATGGCGGGTCCGCGCCGACAAGGAGGGCAGTCTGCACATCTCGAGGAAAATCATCCGAGGCCCAGAGCCGGTCAGTCGGTATGACAACATATGGAAATGACCTGCTCGCACACGATGTGAGGTTTTCCCCACTGCTGCGTTAACGGGGGTGCGGCTACCAAAATTGCCCGTTCAAAAAATTTCAATTTTATTCATGGTTAAAGGCCGTCAATTTGCTTGCTTGTCTGGCGGACGGCCGTTATAATTTTGTTGAATATGCTTAACTTTCGCGAAAGGTTCACTGCGATTGGAGCATAACAAAGCTTGCCCGACATAAGGAGGTTTCCAATGCAGATCAAATTCACAGAAACTGTCCTGCGCGATGCCAACCAGTCGCTGGTGGCGACCCGCATGCCGCAGAAAGATTTCATTGACATCCTGGACACCATCAACCAGGCTGGCTACTACTCAGTCGAGTGCTGGGGCGGCGCGACGTTTGACTCCTGCCTGCGTTTCCTGGACGAAGATCCATGGGAGCGCCTGCGCCTGATCAAAAAACACATTCCCAACTCCAAGCTCCAGATGCTGCTTAGGGGCCAGAACATCCTCGGCTACCGTCATTACCCGGATGAGGTGGTCCGACTTTTCGTCCGTCACTCGATCCAGAATGGCATCGACATCCTGCGCATTTTCGACGCTTTGAATGACTTCCGTAACATCGAGGTCGCGGTTGACGAGACTCTGAAGTGCGGCGGCCACGCCCAGGGCACGATCTGCTACACGATCAGCCCGATCCACAACCTCGAGTCGTATATCCGGATGGGCAAGGAGCTCGAGCAGATGGGCGTCCACTCGATCTGTATCAAGGACATGGCCGGGATCATGAGCCCGCAGGAGGCCTTTGACCTCGTCTCGGCTCTCAAGGCCAACGTCAGCCTGCCGATCGTCGTCCACACCCATTCGACCACTGGTCTCGGCCCGATGACCTATATGAAAGCTGTCGAAGCCGGTGCCGACTGCATCGACTGCGCCATCTCCTCATTCTCCGGCGGCACCTCGCAACCCGCCACAGAGTCCCTGAACTATGCTCTGAAGCAGATGGGCTACGAGTCCGGGCTCAAAGAGGACGTGCTCAAGCAGATCAACGATTTCTTCAAGCCAGTCAAAGACAAATACGTCGCCTCCGGCCTGCTCGATCCCTATGTCCTGAGCACCGACACCGACGCCCTGACCTACCAGATCCCGGGCGGCATGCTGTCCAATCTCGTCTCCCAGCTCAAGCAGCAGAACGCGATCGACCGCCTGCCCGAGGTGCTCGCTGAGACCCCGCGCGTCCGGGCCGATCTCGGCTACCCGCCCCTGGTCACTCCGATGAGCCAGATGGTCGGTGTCCAGGCCGCGACCAATGTCCTGGTCGGCGAACGCTACAAGAACATCTCCAAGGAAGTCAAAGCCTACATCCGGGGCGAATATGGCACCCCACCCGGCACGGTCGATCCGGACCTGATCCAGAAGGTCCTCGGCGACGAGCAGCCGATCACCGGTCGCTACGCCGAGACACTGGCACCGGAATTCGAGGCCGCCAAGGCCAAGCTGGCTGGCATCGCCGAGAGTGACGAGGATGTCCTCAGCTACCTGGCCTTCCCGCAGATCGCCGAGAAGTTCTTTGCCAACCGGGCCGAGAAGAAGATCAATCGGGTCTCCTACTCGATCCGCCAGGTCTGACAGGGGGAAACACATGGATATCATCAACAGCCTGTTCACCAGTGTATTTGGCATCAGTGTCGTGTTTGCGGTACTGATCGCCCTGATTTTACTGATTTACGGGCAGTCATTGGTCATGAAAAAAATGCACAGGGAGAAACCTGCCGAGGTTGTGGTAGAAACAGACAAACCCGCTCCGGTTGCAGCTACGACTGCATCAGCTGCCAGTACCACCGTTCCGGGCAAGCTTGAGCTCGTCGGGATCGATGAAAAGACCGCTGCCATGGTCATGGCGATTGTTTGTGACGAGAGCGGGATTCCTGTCAACGAACTGATTTTCAAATCCATCCGTGAAATTGCCTGAGTGACTGGGCTGAGGAGACAACACATGAAGTATCAAGTGACGATCAATAACAAGACCTATGAAGTCGAAGTCGAACGCGGCGAAGCCAATCTGCTCGCCACCTATGAGGCTGTTGCACCAGTCGCGTCGGTGGCTGCTGCTGCCCCCACTCCAGTGGCAGCTGCCTCCGCTCCGGCGGCACCGCATGTCCAGGCCGTGGCCGGCGAGGCCCTGACCGCCCCGATGCCGGGCACCATCATCAGTGTCCTGAAAAAAGTCGGCGACAAAGTCGCTGAGGGCGAAGTCGTCTGCATCCTCGAGGCGATGAAAATGGAAAACGAAGTGGTGGCGGCGATCGCCGGCACTGTCGGCCAAGTCCTTGTCGCCAAGGGCTCCGTGGTCAAGACCGGCGATCCGCTGGTCATGATCCATTGATGGAGGACGCCAGATGTTGATCGATACCCTGGGCAAACTCTGGGGTGACTCCGGGTTTGCTGCGCTCGACCTGCCACATCTGCTCATGATCGTGATTGCCGGTGTCCTGATCTACCTGGCGATCGTCAAGAAATTTGAACCCCTGCTCTTGCTGCCGATCGCTTTTGGCATGCTGTTGGCCAATCTGCCAATCACCGGCCTGATGGATGCACCGCCTGCCGATCACAGCGGCCCGGGCGGATTGCTGTACTATCTGTACCAGGGCGTCAAGCTGGGCATCTATCCGTCGCTGATCTTCCTTGGCATCGGGGCGATGACTGACTTCGGCCCGCTGATCGCACGGCCCTCGAGCCTGCTGCTGGGCGCGGCCGCGCAGTTTGGCATCTATGTCGCCTTCACCGTGGCTCGGATGCTCGGCTTCACGGTCCAGGAGGCGGCCTCGATCGGCATCATCGGCGGAGCAGATGGCCCGACGGCGATCTTCCTGACCACGCGACTGGCGCCGGAGCTGCTGCCTGCAATTGCGATTGCAGCCTACTCTTACATGGCCCTGATCCCATTGATCCAGCCGCCGATCATGCGCGCCCTCACCACCGAGAAGGAGCGCCAGACGGTGATGTCGCAGCTGCGTCACGTGTCGAAGTCTGAAAAGATCGTCTTTCCGATCATCGTCACGATCGTTGCTGTCCTGCTGTTGCCATCCGTTGCGCCTCTGATCGGCATGCTGATGCTGGGCAACCTGTTCCGTGAATCAGGCGTCGTTGACCGCATCTCCCAGACCGCCCAGAACGAGCTGATCAATATCGTTACGATCTTCCTGGGTGTCACCGTGGGTGCGACGGCCAATGCGGATCGATTCCTGCAATGGGAAACCCTCAAGATCATCGGCCTGGGCCTCTTCGCCTTCGTCTTCAGCACCATCGGCGGCACACTGTTCGGCAAGCTGATGTACGTGGTGACCGGCGGCAAGGTCAATCCGCTGATCGGATCAGCCGGCGTCTCAGCGGTGCCGATGGCCGCCCGTGTTTCCCAGGTCGAAGGGCAGCGGGCCAATCCGAAGAACTACCTCCTGATGCATGCCATGGGCCCCAATGTCGCCGGTGTCATCGGCTCGGCGGTTGCGGCTGGTTTCCTCCTCGCGATGTTTGGTTAAAGACCAATCACAAAATAATACAAAAGGCGGGCAGGCGATTTTCTTGTCCCGCTGTCCAGGCGAACGCTATAATTCAAGACAGGTCTTGTCACAAGACCTGTCTTGCTTTTTGGCCATAACAAGAGCGTCTGCTCATATCGCTGGAGGATCAGCCATGCCAATTCATTCCTCGTTGCTCAAACAGGCACTGCGGGAGATTGTTTCCCCCAATGAAGACTATTTCAAAGCGGCCAATGTACGGCTTGACTCCCTGGTCAAGCCACCCCAGAGCCTGGGACATCTCGAGGCGATGGCTGCCCGCCTGATGGCCATCCAGCAACAACCTGTGATTTCGGTGGAGAAACGCTGCGTGATCGTTCTGGCTGCCGATAATGGCGTCGTTGCAGAAGGTGTCTCCAGTGCACCCCAGGCTGTCACCGCACTGCAGACGATCAATATCCTCAATGGCCTGGCCGGCGTTTCGGTTCTATCCCGCCAGTTTGCCGCCGACCTGATGGTCGTCGATGTAGGTGTAGCCACTGATCTGGACCACCCTCAGCTGGTCAAACGCAAAATCAGGTCTTCGACTGGCAACATCGCCCGCGAACCAGCTCTGACCGAAGCAGAGGTCATTCAGGCACTGGAAACAGGGCTGGACTTGGCCCGTGATGCCAAAAGCAAGGGCTACCAGGTGCTGGGCGTGGGTGAAATGGGGATCGGCAACACTACGACCAGCAGCGCTGTCCTGGCGGGTCTTCTGGGTTATGGCCCAGGCCAGGTTGAGCCGCTTGTCGGCCGTGGGGCCGGCCTGAGTGATGCGGATTTTTACCATAAGGTGTCGATCATCGAACAGGCTTTGCAGCTGCATCAGCCAGACGCAAACGATGTCCTTGATGTCTTGGCCAAAGTGGGGGGGCTCGATCTGGCGACGATGACCGGCGTTTATCTCGGCGCAGCCGCCAATCGTCTGCCTGTTGCCATCGATGGTTTCATATCAGTCGTTGCTGCATTGTGTGCGGTCCGCCTGGCCCCTGCTGTGCGCGACTATCTCTTTGCTTCACACCAGTCCTATGAACGCGGCTATCTGGTGGCGATCCGGGAACTCGATCTGCCCACACCGCTGCAACTCGATATGCGCCTGGGGGAGGGCAGTGGCTGCCCACTCCTGTTTGCTTTGATGGATGCAGCGGTTGCCATCTATCACAATATGGGCACTTTCAGCTCTGGAGGGATCGATCTCACATACACTGAGGAGATTACCTTCTGATGCGACTTTTTATCAGCGGTGGCTGCAAGAACGGCAAATCGTCCTTTGCCGAATCATGGGCAGCTTCTGCGGTGAAACCGGGACTGCCGTTGTATTATCTGGCAACGATGCTGCCCAAGGATCAGGAAGATCAGGAACGCATCCAGCGCCACCGGCGGCAGCGGGCCGATTTTTCTTTCCAGACTGTGGAGATCCCACGTAACATCGGACAGGTGCTCAAGTCCTGCGATCAACAGGGTCATTTCCTGCTCGACAGCACAACCGCCCTGCTGGAAAATGCCATGTTTTTGCCCGATGGCTCTGTGAATCTGCAAGCTGGCGAATCGATCTGTGCAGACCTCGCGGGGCTTGTGTCGCAGTTGGACCACATCACCCTTGTCAGCGACTATCTGGGCTCTGATGCATTTTTCTATGACCCTCTGGTAGAAGTGTTTCGCAGCTCCCTGGCCAGGATTGACCGGATGTTGGCCCAGACGTGTGATGTCGTCGTCGAGATCTGTGCCGGCCAGCCGATTTTCCACAAGGGACAGGACTTGTTCCGGCAAGCCTCAAGACCTTTATCCGCAGCAGGTGAACGATGAGAGTGATCAAAGCCTGGTTCATGACCCTGGGTATGTTCACCATCGTGCCGGTTCCCCCTGTCTGGGACGACGACGCTAAACCATGGGTCGTTCCTTTGCTTCCAGTGGCCGGAGTTTTCCCGGGAATCCTGGCAGCCGGGACCGCCTGGTTGCTGTCCTTCGTGGAATCCAGCCGCCTGCTGGAAACGGTGCTAGTCTTGCTGGCCTGGCACTTAGCCTCAGGTTTCATCCATGTCGACGGCCTGATGGATACGTCTGACGCACTGTTTTCCCGGGCCAGCCGGGACAAACGCCTGGCTATCCTCAAAGACCCCCATGTCGGGTCTTTCGCCGTGATAGTACTGGTGGTGGTCCTTTTGCTGCAGCTGGCCTCGCTGGATTCTGTCGGGGACGAGCCATTCGCCTTCTGGCCCTGGCTGATGATCCCGGTGCTGTCCCGTGCCTGGGCCAGCCTGGCTGTTTTGTTGACCCCGAAAGTCCTGACCGAAGGGTATGCCAGTCAGTTTCGCAGCTCGCTGAGCGTGCAATTCATCCTCATACCATTGATTGCGTTGGTTGGTCTGCCTGTTATCGCGTTTTTTCTGGCTGGTTGGATAGGATTGACACTGGCCATGATCCTGGCGCTCGCCGCCGGTCTGACCTGGTTCATTTTGCAGCGCAGCTTTGGTGGTATTTCGGGTGATCTGGCCGGATTCATCCTGGTTGTCTGTGAAACTGCGGCCCTGCTGGCCTGGGCCCTTTTGCCGGAGGTTGTCTGAGCATGGTTTTTGTCATCGGAGGTGCCTATCAGGGTAAACTCGAATATGTTCGCGCACAGGTGTGTGCACCAGATGCCAGTGTCTGGGCCTGCCATGAACAGAGTCTGGAAATCGACTGGTCCTGCCAGGTGATCGATAAAATCCATCTCCTGGTCTGGGCTCGCCAGCAGGCTGGTCTGGATACGCTGGACTATCTCCGGCAACACCAGAGTCTGCTGCAGGAAAAGATTGTGATTTGCGATGATCTTTCCTCCGGGGTGGTACCGATTGACCGTGATACCCGGCTCTGGCGCGAAAACGTGGGGCGCTGCTCCGTCTGGCTGGCCAGGGAAGCAGAGCGGGTGGTCCGTGTTTTCTGTGGCCTGGCCACAGAACTGAAGGCGTAAGCCCGGCATGGAATTACTTTTGATCCGCCATGGACTGACCAAGGCCAATCTTGAACGCCGTTTCTGTGGCCTGACCGACTGGCCTGTGCTGCCAGAAGCCCTGCTGTCTCTCGACCAGATGGTTCTTACGGGGGTCATGCCACCGGTTGAGGTCGTTTGCCATACAGGCCTTCTGCGAACAATCCAGACCGCTGAGCACCTGTTTCCGGGCATTCCCATGCAGCCTGTTCCCAGACTCGCTGAGTTTGATTTTGGCGATTTTGAAACATTATCCCATGAAGAGCTGCAAGATAATCCGGTATATGTTCGCTGGCTGGCCGATTTCGAAACGCTGGCCTGCCCGAATGGTGAAAGCCAGCGCGATTTTGTGGCCCGGATTCGACAAGGCTGGCTGGAACTGGCCTCTGACTGGACGGGAAAAACTATTGAAAAAGCCGCCCTGGTGACCCATGGCGGCGTGATCGCAGTGCTGATGAACGACTGGTTCCCCGGTGACCAGGACCTGCTAGACTGGCAACCGGCTTGTGGGTCAGGCTATCGGGTCAGTTTTTCGGCTGGACATCCGAAGCTGGTTGAATCATTCGGCGCCAGAATGATTTGACTTCCTTTCGGCTGGCCAGCGGGATGACTTCGATCGCATCAATTTCCAGTTCCTTCATGGAATAAATCTTGAACCGGTGCTGCTTATAGGAAACCTCCAGGCCTGTGAATGGCTTGAGGCCCTCCTCACGGATCAGATGCAGGACCAGGTCGCGGGCTGAACGTCCACCATCGTCCGGGGTGAATTTCGTACCCAGGATGGCATTCATTTCGCCCAGCGTGGTGTTGGCTTCGATGATGACCCCGTTCGGGTCGGTCTTCTGGGCAAAATAGCGCTTGACGATCAGCAGGGCACAAATTGCCACGACACCGAGGACGATTTCGTAATATTTGGGTTCGTCGATGGCAATCTTGCGGGCGATGATGAAAAACAGGACTTCGATGGTGCTTTCCGGTGTGTGCTTGGAGATCATCTTGACAAACTCGACAGCGATGATCAGTTCAATCACGTGCTTGAGGAAGGGCTGGATGTCAAATGTATAGATACGATGGGTGATGTCCCAGAAATGGCCGTATAAGCTGACCAGAATCTCAATACCAGCCAGCAGGACGGCTAGGATGATCAACCCGGACAGGGCGATTTCCAAGTAAGAAGCGATGCGGCTGACACGGCTGCGAAAGTATTGTTTCATGGTCCCTCCGTCGGGATTGACACTTGCAAAAGGTGCAGAGGATTATGCAAACTGGGATACAGGGCAGGAAAGTAAAGGGTCAGTTCAAGGAAGTGTTTCGATTATAGTTGATTCAGAATAGGTTGACAACTTGGATCTGGATTCCCGGATGCCAGTGGTGCAGGAGGTTGAATGCGGGCAGACCTACCTGCTTTCAACCGTGAGTTTGTCCGACACTGAAAAGCCGCGGATCCCTGATTTGGATTCGCGGCTTTGATCTAAATGAAATCAAAGATTGTTGAAAACAACCGGATCGCTTGAATCAATATCGCATCAGGGCGACGGCATCAGCACCGTCAGGGATCTGGTCCGGATCGATGGAGTGCACCTGTGCCCCGTTCGACAACGCCCGGATCGCGGCGAATTCGAGCAAGTCCTGATGTTCGAAAGGGTTGGCCGGATTTCCCGGCTGGGGACGGCTGATTTCGCGTGTTTCCGGTACGAAACGGCCAGGGAGTGTTTTACCGCGTGGGATGAAAAGCTTGTCGACCCGTCCGTGATCTGCCGCCTCGATGATCTGGCGGATGTTCTGGCGGATCCGGTCGCTGCCAAAGAAGTTCTGGGCATTCGTCCAGTCCTGGCTGGCGTGATCAGGCAGATGAGCCTGAACGACCGCCCAAGCCCTGTCCCGGAGCTCTGTTTCGGTGAGGTGGTCAGGTGAACCGGGGATGTTCACTGGCAGCAAATTGGGATTTTTACTCACCTTTTGGAAAACGGCAAACAGATAATCAACACTGGCCAGGACCAGGGGCAGATTTTCTTTTTGCCAATGTTCGAGGATCTTGCCATCGACAGCCCGGCAATAGTCCTCAACCATCAGGCGGTCGCGATCTTTGCTGTTTTCAAAACCATGGCTGACAGCACCTGCGACAGCACCATGGTTCGATCCAGCCGCGCCACCGTACTGCCGCCGTTGCTTTTCGAACGAATAAGCTGAGACAATGGTTTCCAGTGACTCCGGCAGATCCTGGACTGGGATCTGGATCAGGCGATTTTTGCTGCCGCGATAGACTCGGACGGCCCCTCGGCCAATGGCCAGCAACAGATATTCTGCGTTCAGGACATCCAGCTCGAGCAAGGGGCGCACCGTGAAATGATCATCGATGACTATGTTTTCATCCACTGGCTGTTCCAGCGAAAAAATCACAGACTGGTTGTCGCTCATGAACATAGCCAGGGCTTCAGGGGCGACCGCCCAGAAGAGCGGTTGTTCCAGGAGCTCACTGGCCGGTTTGAGGATGTTCTGGATTTTGGGGACAGTCAGGCCATTGCCTTTGAGGTGGTCCTCGGCCTGACGCAACAAGGTGCGAAGGCGGATCTGGGACATCTTGACATCGTTGCCTTCACGCAGGATTGGCAGATAGATGGAAACACAGGGGAATTCCTGGATCGAAACCAGGGTTTGCAATGTATCGCGGTCAAAACGTAGCATAGCATCATCTCCATTCTTCTCGCTGCAGCAAAGCTCTAATTTCATTATACATCTTCGTTCTGGAAAAAACTGAATGGATTATGGTTACTTTAATTCATTGAAGCCCAGCAAGTTTCCATGATACAGTTAATAAAAGCCAGGGAGGTCGTTGCCATGGAATTTCAGACTGAAAGGATGTCCCTCCAGCTGGCAGACAGGGTCGATTCTCTGATGGAGCCTGTGCCCTCGAGCCTGCCAGAACTAAACAAGCAAAACCAAATTTTCGGCTTGATCTTGAGCGATCCGAAAATTGCCCGGCAAGAGCTGGCGATTTTTCCGCTTTGCCTTGATTTGGCTCGGCGCAAAGCCCGGGCTGGAGGTCTTGAGCAGGGGGCGCTTTTTTGTGGGCTCGACCCGAAAAAGCATCCCTGCCATCCAGATGATCCCCCAGAGACTCCGCTCCGCCTACTGCCGAGTTTCAGCTTGTCCCAATTGATGATCGATTACTACCGGACCAGCCTTGACTTCCAGTTCCTGCTTTCAGGCGGGGCGGATGTGATCTTCGAGACCGCACGTCTGTGGCGGTCGGTCCAGAAGCCAGGCACGGCTTACGATGTCAGCGAATGGCCAGCCTTAGAACCCCTCATCCAGCTCAATTTGCACTGGACAAGCCGGATCTGGTCGATGCTGGAACGTGCCGGAAAGCAGCAGGGTGTGGCAGCACGGCTTGGCTTATCTGAGCAGGAGGTCCACCAATTGGCCGAATTACTCATGCCGCTGCCAGAAAAGACTATGTTCAGAGACAAATCCAGTCAAATACAAGAGGCTGCAGACATATTGTCAGGTCTGGTTCACACTGGCCACAACCTGTCATCTGAAACTTGGCACAGCGGTGTTGAAGCGGGCTTTCTTGCTATCCTGGCAACACAGATCGCCCGCCTCGTAATCGATGGGGAAGAGCTCTCATTTTCGCCTGTTTTACCGCTTGGTTGGCAGGGATATACCCTGCGCCTAACCTTCAGGGGCAGCAAATTCGACGTTCAGATCACAGGCTCGACAGGCAAGCTGACCCTGACCGAAGGTTCTGCTATTCCCGTTATTGTCTACGGTCTGGAGTACATGCTTGAAGATGAATTTGAATTTGACCTTGTGAAAAATGAGGCTTTTCCTGATGAATGAATCGATAGGACAATCTTTGGATAACGACAGTCCGTCAAGGCACAAACGGTTTCCAGGATCTGTTTTCTGGTTGCTGCTGCCCGCGATCCTGTATGTGGTTTTTCTGCTGGTGCTTCCTGGGCAGCGACTGGATCTTGAGCTGGAACAGGCACAACGGCTTGGTGTCGAATGGTACGTGGCTGGTCCGGACGGGGAAGGCCAACCGGTCAGCCTTCCGGCCAATTTAACATGGCCTGCGGGAAATCCGCTTACGATAAAAACCAGTCTTCCACCTCCTTTTAAAGATCAACAGACGCTCTTGATCCGTTCGTCTCTCCAGACCATATCGGTCTTGCTGGACGGGGAAGCCATTCACTCCTATGATCGCCTCAAACAAGAATGGCCTCGATCACCTCTGGCAAGTTCCTGGCACATGGTCCGGATACCATCCCATAGTGACGGCAAATCGCTGGAAATTGTTGTCACTTCTTCGTATGAAAGCATGTCTGGCCGGATCAATGCCATCCATTACGGTAACAAAGCGAGCTTGATGTATTGGCTGGCTACGATCTATGGTCCGGGTTTGTTTTTGAGCGTCCTGCAGATTCTGGTCGGAGTAACTTTGCTGGCCGTTGCGTTTTTCATGCCGTCGAGATCCCGGAGAAGCATCTGGGCACTCGGTGCCTTTGCTGTCCTGATGGGCAGCTGGTTTCTGGCAGAATCCAGGATGATGCAATTTTTCTTGCCCAATGATCTGATTATCGGCAGCCTGGCCTATGTTTCACTGACACTTTGCCCGATTCCGTTCTTGATTCTGGTTTCTGACACTGTTTTGCCAGACTATCGGGTTTTATTCAACCGCCTGGTCATTCTGTTCAGCATTTTTTCCATTCTGATCCAGTTGCTTCAGTTCCTTGGCTGGGCAGATTTTTTCACTACCGTGCTGTATACCAATCTAGGGATTGCTCTGGTCATGAGCGTGATTCTCGTCATGCTGGTGAAAGGCTGGCTCTTGAACAAGAGTAAGGAAATCGCCCGATTCCTGATCGCATTTTCCATTCTGGCTTTCTTTGGTTTTCTGGAGTTTGCCAACTTTTTAAGGGGTGATTTTACCGATACATCTGTCTTTTTGCGTCTTGGGTTTATCGCATTCCTTCTGATCCTGGCTTTCCAGTCCTTGCGCAACGCCCGGCTGATCATGCTCCAGAATCAAGCTGCGCTGATCTATGAAAAAATGGCCTTTGAGGATATTTTAACTGGCCTTGGCAACCGCGCGGCCTTTGAACGGGATACGGCCGGTTTCAAATTGAATGCCCAGATCGGATCGTCCGTCAGGCTTGTGTCCATGGACCTCAATAATCTGAAGTGGATCAATGACCAGAAGGGACATGCTGCCGGTGATGAAGCAATCCGTCTGGCCAGCCACTGCATGAAACAATATTTTGCGCCCCTGGGTCGCTGCTATCGGCTGGGTGGTGATGAATTCGCCTGTCTGATCCAGCCGGATCAGCCGGAGGTTTTCCGTCAGAATCTGGAGCAGTTCCAGACGCAAATCAAGACGATCAGCAAGGACGTGGACTACCCCTTTTCGATTGCCATAGGTAGCGCTGTCTATCCGACTGAAAGAACAGATTCTTTCCATAAATTCCTGATCCAGGTCGATCAGTTGATGTATCAGGACAAGCAAAAAAAGCCTGTACCTTGATTGGCCGAACCGGTCAAACTGCGTTATGATGGTAACAGGAAGTTACGGAAAGTGATGCAGGCACATGACTTGACGAGCTGACTATCAAGAATTATTCTTAGTAGCATCTAGACTTAAGGAGGATGACACATGGCCAAACTAGAAGGAACCAAGACCCTTGAGAACTTGATGAAAGCATTTGCAGGAGAATCCCAGGCTCGGAACCGCTACACGTATTTTGCGTCGGTTGCCCGGAAAGAAGGCTATCACCAGATTGAAGCCATTTTCCTGGAGACCGCCGACAATGAGAAAGAACACGCCAAACTATTCTACAAATACATTGTCGCTGGAATGGATGCCCAATCCGCAGTTCCGGTAGACATCTGCGCGACCTACCCGGCCGGACTCGGGGACACCCGCCAAAACCTGCTCTCTGCCGCCGCTGGCGAACGCGAAGAGTGGACCCTCCTGTATAATAATTTTGCTGAAATTGCCGTCCAGGAAGGTTTCAAAGATGTCGCAGCCACCTTTGACAAAATCGCAGAGGTCGAAAAGGAACACGAAGCCCGTTATTTGAAGCTGGCTGAAAACATCATCAATGACAAGGTTTTTGCCAAGGACGCACCCGTACTCTGGAAATGCCGCAATTGTGGCTATATTGTGGAAGGATTGGCTGCGCCGCAGATTTGCCCGGCCTGCAAACATCCACGCGAGTACTTCGAAGTCGCTGCGATGAATTTCTAAGAAACCGCACCAGTACGGGGCTGGATTTACCTGGCTCCAATGATACCGGAGGATACAAATCATGGGCAAGACAGCCGTAGAAATTTCCAATGTCAACAACAAAGAAATCATCACAGTCCTGAATGAAGCATTGTCCGAGGAATGGCTGGCGTACTATCAGTACTGGATCGGTTCGCGCCTGATGGTCGGACCGATGCGCAGTGAGGTTGAACCTGAATTGCTGCTGCACGCCACCCAGGAGCTCGGTCATGCAGAGCTTGTCCTCAACCGCATCATCCAGCTCGGCGGCACTCCCGTTCTTAATCCCAACAAATGGAAAGACCTGGCCCGCTGCGACTATGAGGAGCCATCTGATCCGTACATCGAAGTCATTCTCGAACAGAACCTGCGCGGTGAACGGTGCGCGATCCAGCGCTACCAGACCCTGGCGGCCATGACTGAGGGTAAGGACTATGCGACCTACCAGATGGCGATCACGATCCTGAACGAAGAACTCGAGCACGAGCACGACATCGAGGATTTCATTGCCGACATCGAACGGTTGAAAGAAGACATCCGCCAGTTCCGGCTCTGACACCAAAACCCCGCCAGATAGTTCCAGTCCATTGCAGCGGGAAACCTGAATTTTTCTAGAAAAAACCGGTTCCGTACCTATTGGATGAAAATCCATAGAGATGGGACCGGTTTTTAAATGGTGCAGATAAGCTGTGTTGGAGCAAGGGAACTGGCGATCTTTTGCCGGGGGTTCATTAAAACCTGAGGTGTGATCGCCAGTCCCTTTGTCCAGTCAGCAGGAAAATGGGCTGGTTCAGCGGTACTGAATGGCGTTGAACTTGCAGGCCTCGATACAGTTGCGGCAAACCAGGCATTCAGCAGGCTGGATCTTGTATTTGCCGCCTTCGGATTTGCTGATGGTAGCCGTTGGGCAAACCTTTGCACAGGCGCCGCAGTTGACACAGGCACTCGCCTCGATGGCCATTTTCTTCCTGGAGAGACGGCCGGGCAGGCTGAGAATCGTGCCATATGGGCACAAGTAACGATGCCAGAGCAGTTCAGGGAAGAAAAGGGTCAGGCCGATCCCAAGGAAAAAGAGGGCTGGCAGGACCGGCAACGGTTTTTTGCCGATGATACCCAGTGCAGCGAGCCCCAGGAAAGCGACCAGGATGGCGATCCGGACCCAGGACTGAGTGAGCCATTTTGGCGTCGCCAGGCTCTTGATGTTGAGTTTCTTTTTCAACCAGGTCTCAAACCTCATCACGGTGTTCATTGGGCAGACCCAACCACAATAGAAGCGGCCAAAGAACAGGCCGGCAATGGCACTGCCCAGGAAGATAACCATCCAGAGCTGGATTTTGCCTTTGGCCAACAAAACGAGGAACAGGACGAGAAAAACGATTTGCAGGGCCGTCTGGAGTTTCTTAGTCATGCTATTTCTCGCCTCTGCCAACCCAGTTGGGATTAGGCGTCTTGACGACGTAGAATTCCAAAATGCCGTCAGAAAAATTATTGACATTCATTTTTGTATTGTTCGGGATTTCGATGATCTGGCCGGACTGGTAATCAACAGCGGCCTGGTCACCCAGGCGAAGGTTCATGGTTCCACGCAGAATCACCATGTTGACATGGGCATTGGTATAATGCTCCGGCAATCCTTCACCGGTCGGCATGATCATGTGATTGATCAGAATCGATTCTGCACTGACGACAGTCTCAATGGTCCGGGTATCCTGCTGGATCGGGGTGTGAACAGTTTCAATCATAGTGGGTTCCTCCTGACAGTAAACGATGTGTTGAGTATAATGGGACACAGATAAAAAGAGAGTTACCATGGAAACTTATTTGGCAAAACAATGCAAAGATTCTTGAAAGGGCAGGTTGTTCACGCATGGCAGATAAGATGTCTCAGGATCATCTCTGGCTGGCTCTGGCAAAAATTCCGCCGCTCGATACCCTGCGCAACGAGCAATGGCACAGACTCGAGCAATCAGGATCTGTCCGGTTCCTGACTTTTGAAAAAGGCGGTCTGATCCATTTGCAGCAGGAACCTTGTACTGATCTCGATGTCATTCTGGAGGGGCAAATTTCGATCCAGAACATTGCCGAGGATGGAACCGTCCTGACGGTCAATTTGTTCACGCCACGTGACCTTCTGGGTGTCAACCTGATCTTTGCCAGCAAAAACCGCTATCCCATGACTGTCATTGCCGACCGCAAAAGTCTGGTGGCCCAGATCCCCGGGGACTGGATCATGCTCTTTTGCCGGGAAAACCCTGACTTCATGGCTGGAGTGATGCGAGCCATATCCGACCGTTCGCTTGTTTTGACTGGTCGGATCCAGGCGATGGCTCACCGCAGCATCCGCAAGGCCTTGCTCGATTATCTGGAATACGAACAGGCTCTCCAGGGCAGCCGGACCATCCGCCTGCCGGTGAGCAAGAAAACGCTGGCCGAACAGTTGGGTGTTGAACGCACCTCCCTGAGCCGCGAACTGGCCAAGATGCGCGAGGATGGTCTGGTACTGTATGATTCCCGGACCATCACCCTGCTTTCCTGATAGTGGCAGGGTGAACGGTCAGATAGGGAGCACTCATACTAATTATGACTAAGGAACCGCTGATTAATTCTCAAGACAATCGAAGTTTTGTAAAATAGAAGTAT
>CAZGSR010000012.1:0-63684 GCA_964528645.1 uncultured Mageeibacillus sp.
AGACAGGTCTGGCAATTTGTGTAACGGAAAAAAGGTGGTTATGACACCCGAACCAGATATTGAAAATATCATTTTGCACAAATATTAAAAATTACAATTTTTTGTATTTTATTTTACATTTTTGAAAAAATATGGTGGACGCACCTCACGATTTTGTCTGTTTATTTACGCACATCGGCCAAACATTTGTTTTGTGTCATTCGCTTGTTATATAGTTACAAGTGTCAGATTGCACAAGTTATTGCTTGGAGAGAGCATTGACAAAACATCGTTGCATTGTACAAGACAGTGACTGGTTGGGCGAGGTCTCCTGTCTAGTTGTATAGCTTGCATCGCTTCGCCTGGATACTCACAGAAAAAGCTGATTCACAGGTTACACTTTTACCAATATCTGTCCTTTATAATGATACTAATTTGCATTAACAGGAGGACCCCTTACATGAAATTCAGATGCACCGTTTGTGGTTACATTGCCGAAGGCGAAGCCGCGCCCGAGTTCTGCCCCCAGTGCAAAGCACCGGCCAGCAAGTTCGTTGTGGTCGAAGAAGGCGTGATGTCCTGGGCTGCCGAGCATGTCATTGGTGTGGCCAAGGGTGTTGACCCTCGCATCATCGAAGGCCTGCAGATGAACTTTGCCGGCGAATGCACCGAGGTCGGCATGTACCTGGCCATGTCCCGTGCCGCCGATCGCGAAGGTTATCCGGAAGTTGCAGAGGCATACAAGCGCATCGCTTTCGAGGAAGCTGAGCACGCTGCCCGTTTCGCGGAAATGCTCGGCGAGGTCGTCAGTGCCGAATCCAAGCAGAATCTCAAAGTCCGTGTCGAAGCAGAATATGGCGCCACCCAGGGTAAAACCGATCTGGCCAAGCTGGCCAAAGAACTTGGCTATGACGCCATCCATGACGCCGTCCATGAAATGGCCCGTGACGAGGCCCGTCATGGCAAAGCTTTCAAAGGCTTGCTCGAGCGCTACTTCTAAGGATCTTTCACGAATAATTCACCTGGCAGACGAAGAGAACACCTCGCGGCAGCAGCTGTGAGGTGTTTTTTTATTACGTTCTGACAAATGCTAAAAGCCCCCAACGAATTTTCACTCGCTGGAGGCCGTTGTGTTGTACGTCAGGATGATCGATTGTGGTGTGGCTTACGCCCGCTTTGGTTTACTGCCAAAAACATCAATACCCTGTGCGTCCGCCGCGGGTCTTCCACATGACCCAGAGAGGTCCAGCCAGGCAGATGGTCGAATACGTGCCGCTGATCAGGCCTACCATCATCGGCAGGGCAAACTGCTTGATGCTGTCGATATTGAAGAAAAAGGCGAAGACGTAGGCGACGCCAATGGCACCAAAAGTGGCCAGGCTGGTGTTGATCGAGCGGGTCAGGGACTGGTTGATCGAGAGGTCGACTAGCTCAGACAAGGGCAATTTGCCCTTATACAGGCGTTCATTCTCCCGGATCCGGTCATAGACAACGATCGTGTCGTTGATCGAGAAGCCGAGAATCGTCAGGACAACCGCTACCAGGGATTCGTTCAGCGGGATGCGCAGGATGACGAACATGAAGAAGGCGACGAAGACGTCATGGAACAGGGCAACCAGACCCATGACACCGGCCGAGGGGCCCGACATGCTGCGGAAGCTGAACCAGACAAAAGCCACGATCAAGACCGAGGCCAGGGCGATCGCCCAGAGGCCTTTGGTCAGAAGTTCGCGACCGATGAAAGGATCGACCAGATTGGCGGATTCCAAAGAAAACGTGGTTTCCGGGAAGGTGGTGACCAGGGCATCCTTGAGGGCAATCTGTTCGTCTGGAGACAGGGCAGAAGATCCAGCGACATTGACGACCAGGAAGGTCTTGTTGTCACCAAGATTGGTCGTTTCCTGGATAGTCACTTCATTCTGGATCGCAGCACTAACCACTGACTGCGCCTGATCAAGGTCAACCGTGCCCTCGTAAGCGTATTTCAGGATGCTGCCGCCCTTGAAGGTGATGTCCATCTTGATTCCAAAAATGAGTGAAACCAGGATGCCGGCGATCATGAAGATGGCAGAAAGCAGGAAAAACCATCTGCGGTTCTGGTAGAAACTAATCTTACGCATCGGCTGCCTCCTTCTTCTTCCCATAAAGCCACGGATTCTGCAGGGCTTTGAACTGGCTCAGCGAGCCGATCATCAGGCGGTTGGCAATAACGCCTGTCAAGCCGTTCAAAATAACGCCGACCAAAAGGGAATAACCGAATGACAGCATCGAGCCAGAGCCGAAAATCATCAGGATCACAGCTGCAATCGCCACGGTGATGTTACCATCCATAACAGCTGACAACGCTTTATGGAAGCCGTTAGCCAGTGCAGTTGTCAGGGAACTGCCGGCATTGAGTTCTTCTTTGATGCGTTCAGCGATGATGATGTTGGCATCGACACCCATGCCGATCGAGAGGATGATACCGGCGATTCCCTGCAAGGTCAGGGTCTGCTGCGGAATCGAAATGGCTAGCAGGATGCCGACCATCTGGCCGAGCAAGCTGAACATGGCGACAAACCCCGGCAAGCGGTAGTAGAGCAGCATGAAGAGCATGATCAGGGACAGCGCAACCATGCCAGCCTGGGTCATGACGGAGAGGGCTCCGGCGCCGAGGCTGGGGCTGATTGAGCTCGAGCTGATTGCCTCGAGAGCAAAGGGCAGGGCACCAGCGTTGATCTTCTGGGCCAGGTCAATGGCATCTTCGCTGGTGCCGATATTGGTGATCATCGCACTGCCATCGGTAATCTTGCTGATGACGCGTGGTGAAGAAATCAGGGTTTCGTCCATCAAGATCGAGATTTCACCCTGGGTCGCGACCAGTTCACCGGTTGCGTCGGCAAAAGCCTTGGCCCCAGTGGCGTCTAGTTCCAGCAGGACAATCGGATCCGAGGTATTGGGATCGAAAGCAGCTGTTGCCGAGGCAACCTGAGTGCCGTCGAGCACTTCGGTGCCGTCTGGCTTGCGGAACGTCAGGCGCGCCATTTCACCCAATTCTTTGAGGGCTTCTTCCGGATTGAAATCGGTCTCGTCTGATTTCCAGGGGTAGCGGACAATGATCCGCCCATTGTTCTTTTCGGTGGTGATTTCGCGGTCCAGGATATTGAGATTATCCATGCGCAGTTCGATTACACTGCGGGCCGAAGCCAGGTCACCTTCACTGGGGATACCGCTGTAGTCTTTCGGAGCGAAAACCGCTTCCACGCCACCGCGGATATCAATCCCGAACCGGATCTTGTCGGCGCCATACAATTCATAATAGCCGGACTGCCCCGGGACCGGGACATTCAAACCAAAGATGCTGAGCAAAGTGCTCAGGAGTATGATGGCAGCGACAATGAAAAAGGTGATGGGTCTGGCTTTGACTTTGTTTCTGGCAAATGATCTTCGGGCCATCGTCTTAGCACGTCCTTTCTAAAGGTCACAACAAGGTCCTATTATATCATGATTGTGCAAGCCCACAAGCAAGGGATGAAAAAACCTGCCGGTTTACTTCCGGCAGGCTTTGAACAGTTTTTTGAGTGGCGATTGGCTCAGCTCGGGAAACGTCGGACGGTGAGGATTTTATAGCCAACATTATAAAAACTCTGAAGACTGCTGACAACGACTTTGCGCTGGGAAGTGGAAGCATGAATGACTTGTCCATCCCCCAGATAGATGGCGAGGTGGGTGATGGTGCTGCGGCCATCCTTGGGCCGGGCATCGATGCAGATGACATCTCCGGCCTGGGCATTGTCCAGCGAAACACCTTCGCCGGCAGAACCAAAGCTGGATGAAGAACGGGGGACACTGACGCCGACCTTGTTATAGGCCCAGTAGACCAGGCCGGAGCAGTCCATGCCTTTGAGGCTTTCACTACCATAGACATAAGGGGTCCCCAAGGCTTGATGAGCCAAGTCGACGATGGTATTGCCGGATGCATTGGCTGCGGCATCTCCACCAGCATCAATCGCGGCATCCGAGCTGGCACCAGACCCCGGTTTACTCTTGGTCAGGAATTTAGATGCGACATACCCGGTCTGACCATCCCCAAACACAATGCGCGACCACTCGTCACCGATGCCGGTCCGGTGGACCTTAGCGCCAGAGTCGAGGTTAGCCAGGATGTCATTCTCTGTGGAATAGGATGCGCGGACATTCAGGGATGTACCTTTCACATAGAGAGTCTCATCAACAGGTCGGAAAACCATCTCAGTCGTCGTGTACTCGGTTTTGACAAAGCCGACCTGATCGTCCGCTTCGACCTGCAGCCAGTCGCCAAAAACGCCAATGGCGTGCAGTCGGTCACCCATGACAATCTTGGCCACGATGGCACTGTCAGTGGAAGCTTCTGCGCGAACATTCAGGACATCAGCCTGGATATAGACATCATAATCGACGGGTTCCAGCACTGGCTCTGCCGGTTCTTCTGCAACAACCATGGCGGATTCGATCCGGGATTCGACAGATTCGACCTGGGCGGTGCGGTCGACCTCGTTTACAAGAGCGATTTCCGGCTGGGAACGATTGAACGAGGCGTCAGAGAAATCAGCTGCAAGCAGCTCCGGTGCAGCATCAAGGATCTGGTCAGCTGATTGTTTGGCAACCAGGGCAGGATCAGCTGCAGTGTCAGCGGAGGCAACTGTACCTGTATGAATCCAGGGGGTGGGCAGGCCCAGCGGCAGAGACAGGAGCGGGATGGAGATCATGATTGACGCCAGGGACAGGGTCACGATGTTTTTGACCCGGGGGGCTGTCAACTGTCTCACTTTGAAACGCCGCATGAGGGCTCCTTCCAGCTTCGATGATTATCTGATGGCGAATCGCAGAGCGACTGCCGGAAAAGTCAATTCCAGCGCATTATATCCCAAGTGACTGGAAGCGTCAAATTTGACACGGTCCCGGACCCATGTCAACTTGACAGTTAATTTTTACCCCCCTATACTGATTTCAATAGAATCTGCACAAACCGATGAGCAAGAAGAGTACACCCATGACCGCTTCACAGCGAGCTGCCGCCAGTGCAAGGGCAGTAAGGCCGCATGGGTCGAATGGACTTGCGAGGGCGATCCGAACAATAACCTGTGACTGACTGGATTTCTTTCCTCGCCAGTCCCGCGGGTTTTCCAGTAGGCATCGACGGGAGGCCGACCCGTTAGCAAGCTGGCCATGCTGGTTAGATCCGGCATGATGAAGTGGGCTCTTTTGAGCCAACAAGGGTGGTACCGCAGGATTTGATTCTTGTCCCTGTTCTTAACAGGGGCAGGATTTTTTTATGTTGCGGGCCGATCGACCGATTACAGCAACGATGTAAACAATGCCCGTTCACGGGCCATGAAAGGAGCACAAAGCCATGTCCACCATTCCGTACCGTACTCATTTGAGTGAAGAGGACATTCCGCGCTACTGGTACAACATGCAGGCTGACATGAAGGAGAAGCACGATCCCTTCATCCATCCCGGGCGCCTCGATCCGGTCGTTTATGAAGATCTCCAACCGGTTTTCTGTGACGAGCTGATCAAGCAGGAAGTCAATACGACCGATCGCCTGATCGAGATTCCCGAAGGCATCCGGGAAGTCTACAAGATTTACCGCCCCTCCCCGCTCTGTCGCGCCTATAACCTGGAAAAGGCTCTGGGCACTCCGGCGAAGATCTATTACAAATTCGAAGGCAACAATACCTCGGGCAGCCACAAGTTGAACTCGGCGGTCGCCCAGGTCTATTATGCCAAGGAGCAGGGCATCACCAACCTGACCACTGAGACGGGTGCAGGCCAATGGGGTACAGCGCTGGCCATGGCTTCCAAGCTCTATGGCGTCGACCTGACAGTCTTCATGGTCAAGGTCTCATTCCATCAAAAGCCCTACCGCAAAGCCGTCATCGAAACCTTTGATGGCAAGATCATCGCCAGTCCTTCCGAAACAACCGAAGTCGGCCGCATGCTTCTGGCCCAGGATCCGAATACATCCGGCAGCCTTGGCATGGCTATTTCCGAAGCGATTGAAATGGCGGTCAAGACGCCTAATTCACGGTATGTCCTCGGCTCGGTCTTGAACCAGGTCCTCCTCCATCAGTCGGTCATCGGTATCGAAGCGAAAACCGCATTTGAAAAAATCGGCGATTATCCGGACATCATCATCGGTTGTGCCGGCGGCGGTTCCAACCTGGGCGGCCTGATTGCACCCTTCATGGGTGACAAGCTCCAGGGCAAGACCAACCCCTATTTCATCGCTGTCGAGCCAGCCTCCTGCCCGACCATGACCCGCGGTCGCTTTGCCTATGACTTCGCCGACACTGGCCGCGTCACCCCGCTGACCAAGATGTATACACTCGGCTGCGATTTCAAACCGTCCAGCATCCATGCCGGCGGCTTGCGCTACCATGGCATGTCGCCGATCATCAGCAAGCTGTATCACGACGGCTATCTGGACGAGGCTCGTGCGTATGGCCAGAACGCCTGTTTCGAAGCCGCCCTGCAGTTTGCCCAGACCGAGACCATCCTGCCGGCACCTGAATCCAGCCACGCCATCAAGGCAGCGATCGACGAAGCTTTGAAATGCAAGGAAACCGGCGAAGCCAAGACCATCCTCTTCGGCCTGTCTGGAACTGGCTATTTCGACATGTCTGCCTACATGCAGTATCGCAGCGGCGCCATGGTCGACTACATTCCTTCCGATGAAGAGCTCAACGAGAGCCTCCAGCATCTGCCGAAAATCCCCGGCATCCAGGAATAATTCATTCTCCTTCTTCTTCCGACAATCAGCACAAAGCCGCTCCAGAGTGATCCGGGGCGGCTTTTCTTTCAGTCTCGATTCCTGTGTGCACCCTCATTTTGATGAGGAGATTGGTTTTCAGGTCCGGTATTTCAAAACCTGAGCTGCCAGCTGATCGAGATTGGCCACCACATCTTCGACCAGGCGGGCGTCGATCTTGTGCTGCGCAACCATATCCTGGAGTACAGACAGAGCGTCCGGGGGATTCATTCCCGTCCGATACGGCCGGTCTTCCACAAGGGCACTGAAGATATCAGCCACCGCCAGGATCCTGCTGCATAGTTCGATCTCACGCTCCTGCAACTGGAATGGATATCCATCCCCATCGAGGGTCTCGTGATGGGTACCAATCCAGTTGGCAATGCGGCCAAATCCCTCGACCCGTTCCAGAATCCGCTGGGAATAATAAGGATGTTGTTTGACGATTTCGCGCTCTTCGGTTGTCAATTTGCCGGGTTTATTGAGGATCTCGTTGGGCACAGCCAGTTTGCCGAGGTCATGAACCAGCCCGGTCAGGTACATCTGCTTGGCTTCATCACTGGAAAAACCACGGATCAATGCCATCTCCTGCGCCACTTTTGCAACATTCTGGGAATGGGCCGCGGTGTAATGGGAGGTTGAGTCAACGACGCTGGAAAAGACATTGGCCACATGGATCAAGTCATCGATTTCAAAGGTGTATTTATCCCAGAAAGCCAGATCAGAGAAAAAGCGGCTCTCGATGTTCAGGTTGACCACATCGAGCCAGAACACCTCGCGCTGGCTGACCTCGCGGAAAACGGCAACCAGTTCCGGGTCGAATAGATGCTCACTCTGCCGGATCTGGTCATGAATCCGGTCACGCTGGAGGAAAATATGCTCGCCTGCAGAAATCAGGACCTCGATCCGGTCGGCCAGATGGATGATCCGGCTGGCTAATGGGATATCCTGCCCGGCGAGACCGGTGGGATTGCCACCGAGGAAGCGGTCATGGTGATGGCGGATCGGATTGGCCAGATGTTTGAGCTGGGGGGAATCCTTGAGGATCTGGTAGCCTTTTTCGGCATGATGGAAAATATGGTCATTGTCGGTTGCGTGGACAATGTAGTGTTTTTCGTACCAGTCCGCTGCAGCTCCGATGTCATGCAGCAAGGCTGCGTAGACGAGAATCTGGTCTTCATAACTCCCCAGGCCGAGGGAGCGCCCGATGTAGCGGGCGATGATCGCCGTGCGCCGGTGATGATTGGCGATACCAGTCGTTGTCAGCTCCAGAGCCATGGACAGGGCGGATATGAATGTAATCGGATGGATGTTGATCTGCTCGAGCATGATTGGTCACCCCACTGCTGCCGACTTGATTGCCCTGGCTACAGGTCGTCCTTGTTTGTAATGCCTATTATTATAAATAGTATTTGACATATTTCCGGGGTTATTTCTTTCATTAAAGTATATCATTCCTGTCTGTTCAAAATCGCAGGACAGGGCTGATCTGACTGTCCTGTTCGCTCAGCCCTGCGCTGCCCTTGCCGCTCCGGCAAATCGCCTGCTATACTATTGAGGTTCAAAACAGGAGGAATCTGCCATGCATGAAACATTGGGCTCTGAAGTGGGCCGCCGGCGCACCTTTGCGATCATCTCCCATCCTGACGCCGGTAAAACGACCATGACGGAGAAATTGCTGCTATATGGCGGCGCAATCCACATGGCCGGAACAGTCAAGGCAAGAAAAGCTTCCCGTCATGCCACTTCCGACTGGATGGAAATCGAAAAGCAGCGTGGCATTTCCGTCACATCGTCGGTCATGCAGTTCAATTACAACGGCTTTTGCATCAATATCCTCGACACCCCTGGACACCAGGACTTTTCGGAGGACACCTACCGGACTCTGGTTGCAGCAGATGCCGCTGTCATGCTCATTGACGGTGCGAAAGGGGTCGAGGCTCAGACAATCAAACTGTTCACTGTCTGTCGCCAGCGTGGGATTCCGATTTTCACCTTCATCAACAAGATGGACCGGGCGGCCAAGAATCCGTTCGATCTGATGGACGAACTGGAAAAGGTGCTCGGCATTTTCTCCGTCCCGGTCAATTGGCCGATCGGAACCGACGGTGACTTCAAGGGGGTCTATAACCGCAAGTTCAACCGCGTCGAATTATACGATGGCAGCAAAGGCGACCACGGAGCCAGCATGGTCAAAGTCTCCGTCACCAGTGTCGACGACCCCAATCTCGGCGAAGTGATCGGCGACGATTACCAGGCGCGCCTGATGAGCGACATCGAACTTCTCGATATCGCCGGCGATGAGCTCGACCTGGCACGGGTGCGCAAAGGCGAGCTGACCCCCGTGTTTTTTGGCAGTGCCATCACCAATTTCGGTGTCGAATCGTTCCTCAACGAATTCCTGGCCATGGCGCCTGCCCCGGGCGAACGTAAAACGACCGAAGGTTGGGTCAAACCGGTCGAAGATTATTTCAGCGGGTTTGTCTTCAAGATCCAGGCAAACATGAACCCGGACCATCGCGACCGCATGGCTTTTATCCGGATCTGTTCCGGCCAGTTCGAAAAAGGACTCGAGGTCCGCCATGTCCGCCAGGGCAAGAATATCCGCCTGGCTCAGCCGCAGCAGCTAATGGCCCAGGAGCGCAGCCAGGTCGAAGAAGCTTTTGCCGGCGATATCATTGGCGTTTTCGATCCAGGCATTTTCCGGATCGGTGACACGCTCGTCGAAGGCAACCGCAATTTCCGGTTCGAAGATATCCCCGTCTTCCCACCAGAACACTTCGCCCGAGTGGCACCTGCCGATTCCATGAAGCGCAAGCAGTTCCTTAAGGGGATCGAGCAGCTGGCGGAAGAAGGCGCGATCCAGGTATACAAACAACCGGACATTGGTACGGAAACCTATATTATCGGTGTCGTCGGTGTGCTCCAGTTCGAAGTCCTCGAGTACCGGCTCAAGGCTGAATACAGCGTTAGTATCCGCCAGAACGGTCTCAATTACCGCCACGCCCGCTGGGTCATGCCTGACGAATCCGGCAAAATGCCTGATCCGAAAAAATTATCCATTACGAGCACCACCATGATTGTCCTCGACAAAGACGAGAGCCCTGTTCTCCTTTTCGAATCCGACTGGGCCATCGACTGGGCCATCGACCGCAATCCCGGCCTCAAACTCGCCAGCATCCACGGCACGTGAATATTTGCCCGAAAACGGACCGGGTCCGTTTTCAGGCAACCTTGCTAAAAGCCCCGGAGACCAGCGGTTTCCGGGGCTTTTGCTATTTCGTGACTTTGACTGTTTATGCAGTTAGCTGAGTATTTCGAGGACGGCTTGTTTCATCTGGTCGCGTTCGATGGTCTTGGTGTGCAGGACGTCGCGCAGGCCAAGGTCCTTGAGTGGTGCGGGGATTTCCAAGCCACTTTCGCCTGAGAGTTCATTGAGGAGGACTTCTTCGCTGCGGCCGCGGCTGTACCCATTGCCAAACAAGGCATCGCTGACGGCGGCACCAAATTTGAACGGGCTGGCGGTGGAGACAAAAATCACGCAGGAACTATCACCCGAGCGCTGGGCATAGCGGCCATAGACATTGAAACCGACGGCGGTGTGCGTGTCGATCAGGTGGTCGGTACGGTCGTAGATATCGCGGATCGTCTTGGTTGTGCCAAAATCATCAGCAAATCCACCGACGAAAACGTCCTGCAGGGCACGCAAGGTGGCGGGATCGACGGTATAGGCTCCCTCCTTCTGCAGTTTGTCCATCCAAGTGCGGATGGTCTCGGCTTTGCGTCCTGTCAGTTCAAACAGCAATCGCTCGAGGTTGCTGGAAATCAGGATATCCATCGACGGTGTGTTGGTTTTGAAGAACTCACGGCGCCGGTCATAGGTCCCGCTGCGGATAAAATCAGAAAGGACCTTGTTTTTGTTGGAGGCGCAGATCAGCTTATTGACCGGCAAACCCATGGCCCGGGCATACCAGGCCGCCAGGATATTGCCGAAATTTCCGGTCGGGACAACGATGTTGACCTTCTCACCGGGTTCGATTTTTTCCCTGGCCAGCAGATCTGCATAAGCTGAGAAATAATAGACAATTTGCGGTGCCAGTCGACCCCAGTTGATCGAATTGGCAGACGAAAGCAGGACTCCTTTGCCTTGAAGCTCTTCGGCAAGCGATTTGTCATTGAAAATGGTCTTCACCCCAGACTGGGCATCGTCAAAACTGCCTTCGACAGCAAGGACATGGCAATTGGCGCCTTCGGTGGTGACCATCTGCAAACGCTGGATCTCACTGACGCCCTTGGAGGGATAAAACACAATGACCTGGGTCCCTTCGACCCCTGAAAAACCTTCCAGGGCTGCCTTGCCGGTGTCGCCGGATGTAGCAGTGAGGATGCAGACCTGGGACGTCTCGCCAGTCTTGCGGATGGCAGCCGTCATCAGGTGGGGCAGCAGTTGCAGGGCCATGTCCTTGAAAGCAGCCGTCGGCCCGTGCCAGAGCTCGAGCATGAACTCCTTGTTGTTGTACTTATTGAGCTGGGCCAGCGGGGCTGGATCCGGGCCGAATTTTTCCTCGGCATAAGCAGCGCTGGCATACTCGCGCAATTCATCCTGGGTGTAATCGGTCAAAAACAGGGACAGGATCTCGACCGCGCGCTCAACATAGGGTTTCCTGGCCAGGGTAATGATCTGGTCCAGCGAGACTTCCGGGATGGACTCTGGGACAAAGAGGCCGCCATCTGGGGCAATGCCGAGCTTGATCGCCATGGCTGACGGATAGCGGATGTCTCCACCCCGTGTACTGATGTAATTCATATTGGTTCCTCCTGTGGTATCGGCAACTGCAGGTCAGGTTTCAAGTTGCCGGGGGCTGGCTGGTGGTTGCGGGTGCTGCCGTTGTTTCAGGAGACGGCGTTGGAAATCCCATTTCAGACAGGCGTATTTGGGCATATCCTGCGATCTCGCGACCCGGGAACTTCTCGATCACGAGTTCGTAATAGGGCCTGGCCTGGTCGTGTTGTCCCAGAGCTTGGTAGTTGCGGCCACAGTAATAGGCAACTCCGCCACCGTAATAGAGGGGCTCCAGGGCATAGGCCCTCAGGTAGTAGTCCAGAGAAGTCTGGTTGTCCTTGTTCTCATAAGCCTGGTTGCCCTCAGCCCGCAGGATTTCGGCAGCCTTGACCCGGTACTGGTCAAGGGAGGTGAGGATGCTGGTATTCAGGTTGTCAACGCTCATGGGCACAGCCGGCGATTGCAGCGCGGGATCGAGACTGGCACTGGCTTCACTCATTTTCAGGAGATTTTCTGCAGCCGCGACGACGTCTGTTTTGGCGAGAAGCAGGGCCGCCTGGTATTCACTGTAAATCTGGGTCAATAGGTCTGTCGGACTGGTTGTTCCAACAGTCTGTGCGGGTTCGGATGTTGATGGGGGTGCCTGTTGTGTGGTCATGACCGGGACGGTGGACCCAACGGTGGTCTCAGTCTCAGGCAGACTTTGCGTGGGTGTGGTTTCGGTTTCACTGGGCGGCGGGGCTACAAACTGGGCATAGTCCTCCATCAGTTCAGCCACACGGGGATCTTCTGCGGAAAGTGCACCCAATCGGTCCAGCAGATAGGACAAGCGTTCATCGGTATCGGGAATAACAGCTGACGACCGGTCCAGGATGAGGCGATAGGCGAAAAGGCCCAGGAATGCTATCAGAATAACACCCAGGGAGATCCCGGTGACAAGGACAATCCGGCGTAAGTGCTGGCCAGGTGTAGCCTCATCGGCGACGAAGGTCTCCTCCTGCTGGACTCGGTCTCCGTGGCGCACAACCTCAAGCACTTCCTTGCGGCTAGCCATTTTTGCCTTGCCTGATTTGCGCGTTTTTTCCAGGATCGAGGCACCGCTGGCTGGGCGGTTCAGCAAATTCACATGAGTGGGGGCCAGAGACTCCTGCTCATTCTGGATCGCTGCGAGCAGGGCATCGGCCAGCTGGACATCGCCCGGGCGAAGCCCGGCCAGGCGGGAGCGATGAATCAGCTCGGTGGCCGCATCCAATCGTTTCAGTTCGAACAAGCAGGCGGCATAGAGCAACCCGGCAGGGCCAAACAGAGGGTACTGAATGACCAGTTTGCGCAAAGCGATCTGGGCAATATCCGCGCTGTCGGCGCGTAAATTAGCCAGCGCACGATTGTAGCTCGCGATAGCGGCTTCCATTTCACGTGGCGGGGCAAAGATCTCAGCTTCTTCGAAGGTGAGGGGTGACAGTTTCTTCAGATGGGCCTGCCAACTCAACTCAGCGGATCCTCCCGGTCTAAACTCAGATGTTGCCTGATCCAGCTGCGGAAATGGCCAACCAGATACAGGGAGCCAAATGCGCAGATGGCCGCCTGTTCTTCTGCGGCCAACTCCAGAGCATGTGAAAGCCCTTGCAACGGATCGGCATAAGAATGGATCGTATCCGAGATATTATAACCGCAATCACCGCGTTTTTTCAATTCCGCAATCGTTTCAGCCAGCTGCTGGGCCGGCAACGCCCTGGGGTTGTCCGGGGTCACGCAAAAAACCGCCCGGATCTGGAACTTACGGCCATGCCAGAGCGCGTCGAGCATGGCATGATAGTCCTTGTCCGCCAAAAGGCCAACAACGAAAATGACCGCCTGGCTGGGAACGAGCAGGTCCAGCGCATCCCCCAGAGCCAAGGTCCCCTGGGGATTGTGAGCCCCGTCAACCAAAACGAGCGGCCGACCGGGGAAAACTTCGAGACGGGCAGGCCAGCGCGCCTGGGCGATTCCGGCAACGATGGCTGCAGGAGGCACAAGCCCCTGGAGTGCCTGGATGGCCAGTGCTGCATTCAGAGGCTGGAAAAGACCGAGCAGTCGGGTCCGGTACGTGTGGCCCTGGTAAGAAAAGGTCTGTCCGGTGAGCTGATAGTCGATTCGTTCGATCTGGCCGGGATGAAGGACGGTCAAAGGAGCATCGAGTTCCCGGCAACGATCGATAAAGACCTGGAGGGCTGCTGTGGCCTCGGCAACAGCACCAGGATTGGCAGCGACCGGATCATAGAGGAAAACGGGACAAAGCGGTTTGATGATGCCTGCTTTCTCTGTAGCAATCGCCGGCAGCGTGTCTCCGAGGCGGTCCATATGATCGTATCCGATCGCGGTCAGGATCACACGTTCGGGCCTGGCGATCACATTGGTGGAATCGAGCCGTCCACCCAGACCTGTTTCCAAAACAACCCAGTCACAGGCTTGCTGGCGGAAATAGACAAAGGCAGCTGCCGTGATGAGCTCGAACTCAGTCGGGTGTTCTCCCCCCTGTTCCAACATGGCTTCGACTGCCAGCTGGATCCGAGTCATAATCCGGGCAAAATCTTCCGGTCCGATTTCACCGCAAGTTTCGTCGACTGCCAGCTGGTCTAGTCCATCCAGTCCTGCGATGATCCGGATCCGCTCTGTGAAACGTTCGATGTATGGTGACGTGTAGAGACCAACTTTGGCCCCGCTGGCAGCCAGGATCGACGCACAATAGCTGGACGTGGAGCCTTTGCCATTGGTACCGGCAACATGGATGACCCGAAGGCCTGCTTCCGGATGGCCAAGCAGTTCCAGAAGCGCCTGCATCCGCTCGAGTCCGAGCCGGATACCGAAGGTCAGGGCAGCCTGGATATAGGAACGGGATTCGGCATAATCCATGGTCAGGAGTCCTGCCTGGGGTTTTGACCCGATCCGGCCTGGCCTTGAGCATGGTGGCGGAAAATGAACAGCTTGCTCATGACATAATTGCCTGCCACTACCAGAAACTGGGTGAGGACTTTGCTCACCGATAACGACAGGCTGCCGACTGGAATTTCCAGCTGGATGCCCAACAGATTGAAAAGCAGGTACATCGCACCATATTCAAACAAAAGTGATATCAGGATACGTGAACCGACAAAACGCCGGAACTCCAGCCATACCGGACCTCTGGACCGGAAAACGAACCAGCGGTTGGTGAAAAAAGCAAACAGCAACGAAGCAGAAATAGCCGGTGCATTGGTCAAATACCAGCGTTCGGGGCCAAAAACCTGGCTCAAAAGCATGAACACCAGCAGATTGACCAGTGTCGCCAGGACGCCGGCGATCAGGTAGGTGATGATTTCACGTTGCCAGATGAGCTTGAGAAGACGTTTGATCACCGCCTAATCCACCCGGCGGATTTTCGGCGGTCGTGGCGGTGCTGCACGTCCTGACGCGACAGCCCGCTCAGCGGGCCGGACATACGAATAATACGTCCAGACCAGGAAAACGATCAACATCAGGCTCAGAAGACCCAGGACAATGGCAACCACCATCCAGAGATTGAAGCCAGAAGTGTTTCCGGGCACTTGGCTGGCTACTGGATTGGTCTGGCTGGCAACTGGTTCTGCCGCCTGGCTGGAGGTTTCGGATGTGGTCGTCCCCTCCTGCTGTTCTATGAGCAGATAGGGGAAAATCATCTGCTTGTCCGGCTTGTAGAGGAAGAATCCCTTTTGACCGTCGCTGTCCATCAGATACAACAGGTAGGTGCCCGTATACGGATCTTCCGGACCGTCCAGTTCTGCTTTTTTCCAGCAATTGATCAGCTGGCCGTCGATGGTGACACTGGTAGCAGTGAAACCGTCAGGTACCCTGGCGCTGGCATCCGGTCGGATCAGAACGAATTCATGACCAGGAATGATGAAGGGATTGAAAGCATAGACCGAATTGAAATTGGAGTCGTAAAAGAACAGGTTGGCACCAGCGGTCTCACTGTCCAGATAGATCAGGACCAAGTCACCTTTCTGGGACTTGAAAGCTTCCATCTGGACCCCTCCGATGGCAAGGGCAGTGCGGTAGAATCCAGCCGGTGTTGCCATTGACTGGGGCAGCGGCAGGACGGTGTACGTACCATCAGAAAATTCCAGAGTTGGGTTGGCAGCTGCGGTTGTCGTTGCCACCGGTTCGGTTGTGGTTGTTGCAGTCGTTGCGCCGGCTGCAATCACGCTCACAGCAACGGACGTGCTCACTGGGCTTTCGGAATTGATAACAACATCAGAGGTCGAAAAAGTACCAGTTCCTTCTGCCTTGGCGCGGAAAGTCAGTTTGCAGAGCTTACTGGTGTTGGCTACACCGGTGTCACCGTAGGCGTAGACCGAAACGCTGGAACCGTTGTTGTCGACAGAACTGGCTCCATTGAGGCCGGTCAGGTCTGATCCCGAAACAAAATCAAATTTTCCCGTGTCAAAACTGACCGTCACTTGGTAGGCGGATACCGTCACCGCCGGCACGGACATGAAGATAATCGTCACAGTCTTGCCAACTTCTGCGGATTCGGCACTGGCCGTGATCTGGCCGATCAGTCCCTCAGCCTCGACAACCTGGACGGGGACCAGCATGAACATCAACGTCAGAATCAGGGCCAGAAACATGGCCAGGGGTTGATACTTTCTTATCAGGACTTGCATCGGTCCTCCGATTTACTATTGGTTGATGATCAATTTGTTACGGACATGGGAGAACGCTGTCGCGACGTCCGTAATATTGACCTTGGTATTGCGGTCGGTATCGGCTGCCACTTGACTCGGTGCACCCAGAGTCTGCTTGTTACGTACGTATTTGAACAACGTAGCCACGTCGGTGATGTTGATCGAACCGTCGCCGTTGACATCGCCATAGACGATCGCCGTATAGCTGGCCAGCGTCTGGCCGTTGGCTACGATATTTACTTTAGAACCAGTACCAATTGGGGCTGAAGTGCTCAAGGTTTTACCAGTCGGGCTGACGACGGTCAGGCTAGCCCCCGTCGGTACCGATACTTTACTGGAAAGCGTCGACACAGTGTTCAGCTTCTTGGAGGGATCCAGTCCAGTGATCGTACTGCCGGAAATGGAGTACACGGTGCTTTGGATTGAACCGGTAACGACGTCAGAATCGCCACCTCCTCCGCCACCTCCACCACCTCCACCGCTGGTGGTTGTCGGAACGGTGGTTGTTGCAGCCGTGGTTTCGGTCGGCAAGGTGGTCGATACCGGTGCCGTCAAGGTTGGCATGACAGCCGGTAGATAGGTCGTGGTTGGAGACGGGGTTGGCGTGGGCGTTGGGGATGGAGTCGGCGTGGGGGTGGGTGTAGGAGTAGGTGTAGGAGTTGGTGTTGGAGTTGGGGTTGGCGTAGGAGTTGGCGTAAGCGTGGGGGTCGGTGTCGGGGTGGGTGTAGGCGTGGGCGCAGGAGTTGGCGTAGGCGTGGGGGTCACGTCAGGAGCAGGCGTCACCGTCGGTTCCGGTGTGACTGCCGGGGTCGGAGCAGGAGATATGGAAGGCACCGGTGTGGGAGTCGGAATGGGTGTGGGAGTAGGTGTTGGGGTGGGCGTTGGTGTAGGTGTCGGAGTCGGGGTCGGCGTGGGCGTTGGCGTAGGTGTCGGTGTTGGGGTGGGCGTGGGTGTAGGTGTTGGGGTCGGAGCAGGAGCGCGGTTGACCGTCACGCTGTAGGTGCGTGGATCGTTGCCATAGCTGGCCTGAACCGTGATGGTGTAGACATTCTCGCCATCTTGCAGCACGCTGTTGCCGGAAATCGACACAGCTGCATAAGGCGACTCTGTGGTCACTTTGATATCCGGAACAGTGGCTGTCGCCGGCAACTCGACGGTGTAGCCAGTTGTCTTGGCGCGATCAAAGGCCGGGCTGACCGACTGTCCGGCGACGGTGATGCCGCTCAGGTAATTGTTGACATTGCCGTTTCCAACCGGCAGCGGGACTGGCTCTTCCGGCATGTCTTCATAGACAGGAATGGAGAAGACAAACTGGTTACCGATCACACCCATCTTCATGTAGCTATCCGCCACATAGGCCGATTCACCGTAAGGAGCGCCGATAAAAGTCATGTACTGGTGCCAGTACCGGTCATAAACGTCATCGTCAAACACATCGAATTTTTGCAGGTAAAGGGTGTCCTGGCCGACATTGATGTAGGTGCTGCCGATAAACTTGGCTCCGCCGACGATCGAGCGATAACGACCGAGGGCCTTGGTGACTTTGCCAGCTGCATCCAGCTGGTCCTGCCATGGGATCAAATATTTTTCATCGGTTGAGGTGTACTCGGCCTTGCGGTCTGGACCCAGCATGGCCCATTGCAAGCCATTCAGCACCGGATCGCCGGTATCGGAAGCACCAATGTTGTAATAATTGTAAACAAAGGGGTAGCTGGCCGAATACGTCCCGGTCACGGAACCGGAATAGGTGCCGACTTCCTGGCGGGCACGCGCAGCCAAGTGATACGGGCTGACACCCGACGCCTCTGCAGCATCGATAAACGCATCGGCATAGGAAATCTTGCCGCCATTATAATCAAACGTGGCGCCACCGCCCATAAAGCTGGTGCCCAGAACCGCATCGATTCCGGATGAGGTATGCAAATCATCATCGTAAGAAAGCGACTCGAACATGAAGACACGCGAAGGATCGAGCATGTTGCGCGGATCCATGTAGAAGGCGAGCGTGGAACGATTGGCCATGACCCAGCCGCTGGATGTCAGGGTCTTGCCATCCCAGTTGATCCAGGTGTTGCTGGATTCTTTGTAGGTGACAGGACTGGTCGAACGATACGATGGATTGTAGCCCATCGGGATCACACTGCGCCAGTTGGCCATCTCGTTGTCGAGAACCGTCGCCCATGACACGCCGGGTCGGGTTGCCTTGAACACCCAGTTGGGATAGAGCTCATGCAGTTTGCGCAGGGCCGGTTTGTAGCTATCCGGAAAACCCTGGGCGGTCAGAGTCGCTTCAAAAGCGGCGTCGTTGTCTGTGTCCAGAGGTTTGACATATTTGGCGGCGACATAACCCGTCCGGGGGTAATTGCCGCTGACATAGGTGACCAGATACCAGTCCAGATCGCTGCCACGTTCTGTCGTCCAAACATAGACCCGGTGTCCTGTATTCAGGTAGTCCAGGATGGAATTGGAGGTTGATGGGCCACTGCGGACTCGAACATCAATCCCGCTGATGGACATCCATTGGCGGACAAAGGACAAAGCCTGCACGTCCAGGTCACGGCCACGGAAAGGGCCGATCTGGCCGATCACCAGTGCCAGTGCCAGCACCAGAACGGCCAGCCGGGATGCAATTTTCGACTGTCGGACCATCGGGCGAATCCTGGAAACCATTGAAGCACCTGCTTTGTCAGTAAACTGCCGGGCATGTAGACCCACTTGGATTTTACCATGCCGTCTTGGGCTGATTATTACAGGTTTCTTTCAGTCCCGGTGCACGCGGGTTAAATGTTGGTTTTATCCTCATCAGGACGACTGGGCTCGGCTGTTTTCCCGGCCGGAAAATTGTGCGCCGGCATGCCATGGTTTTTGAAAATGCCACCCCTTCTGGTCAGGCCGCGGAAAACAACCTGGATCGTTTTCATGATGATCGCGAGATCCAGCAGGATGGAGAAATTCTTGATGTACATCAGATCGTAGCGCAGCTTGTCCTCCGGGGCAGTGTCATAATGGCCGGAAATCTGGGCCAGGCCAGTCAAACCGGATTTGACCTTCAGGCGCTGGTTATAACCGCGGATCTGGTCCTCAAAAGCACTGATCGTGATCGGGCGGTCGGAACGGGGGCCGACAACCGACATTTCGCCGATCAGGATGTTGAAAAACTGGGGAAGCTCGTCCATGCGGGACTGGCGCAGGATCCGTCCGATCCGGGTGACACGCGGATCATCGGCACTCGACTGGAACGAACCGAATTTTTCCTCGGCGTTCTCAACCATGGTCCGGAATTTGTAGATCTTGTGGACCCGTCCGGACAGGGTGATCCGCTCCTGCGAATACAGAACGGGGCCTTTGGAGTCAAGGCGGATCAGGATGGCGATCACCAGCATGAAGGGTGCAGTCAAAACCAGCACCAGGAGTGAGAAAAGGATATCGAAAATCCGTTTGAACACGCGCTGCTGGAATTTCAGGCCGAGGTTGTCGACGAGGAAGGTCGGCATGTCAGAGAACTGGATCATCCGGAATTTGGACAGGACCAATTCGGAATAAGCCGGGACGATGTACAACGTCTTGTCATGGTCGATGCAATACAGGTAGATGTCTTCTTTGTCCGATTCATCGAGATCGGGGGAAACAAGGACCTCCGAACTCTCATCGATCTGGCAGTAGAGATTGTCTTTGTCTCCAGCCAGGGCATAGCCCAGATAGACCAGATTGAGGCGGCGCAACTCTCCGGCTGCCTTGACAAACAGACGGTCGGCATCGTCCGGCGTACGCGCCACAATCAGCAGCTGGCCGCGCGAATAGATCAAGCGGCTGATCACCAGGGACAGGATCGACCATCCAGCCACCAGGACGGTCATCGAGAAAGCGCTGAACGCCAAAACATAGCGGGGAAAGGCATTGTACTGGAAGAAATACGCAATCGTCGAAGCTGTCAGGACGACCAGGAGCGAAAACTGGGTGGCCGTTCGCAGCAGGTCGGTTTTCGTCTTGCGAAAAAAATGGGTCATGCCCAACAGGTCGATAAACAGGACCACACCCACCGTCAGCAAAGGGACCGTACGGGTATAGTCCCTGAAACTGACAAAGAACATCGGGACGGATGGATCATAGATAACGTAGAACCCGATGATGATCGCCAGATTGACACAGGCGATCACGCCCAGGATATAGACGATCTTGAACAGATGCGCTGCAGCGGAGCGCCGGCGGGATTCATTGGTCATATAACACCAGACTCATTTCCATCAGTTGTGGATAATCGCCACAAGTATAGCACATCAGGACAGGGCACTGTCCTGGAGTTCATCCAGAGACTGCCAGAATGACGGCAGTTCCTGCTCCATGAACTGCCTGACCTCCGGCAGGTCGATCGCCTCGATGCTGGCTTCGATGGTATCCCGGGCGCGGCGGAATTCGCGGTTGCCCGCTTTTTCCTCGTCGATGCATTTGATCAGGGCGCTGATCCGGTCGGCGGCTTTGACAAGCCGCATGGACTCGTCCGTAGCCGGATCGCTGCGGTCCGGCAGCAAGAGTGCCCGGTAGGCGTCCTGCAATGAGTCAGGCACGAGCTTGAGCAGCTGCTCAGATGCCGTTGCCTCGACCTTCTTGTAGGCGTCCTGGATCGAAGGGTTGTAGTATTTGACCGGAGTCGGCAGGTCTCCAGTCAGAATCTCTGATGCATCGTGGAAAATGGCCAGCAAAGCGACCCGCGCTGGATCGACGGGAATGCGACCTGCGGCATGATGCGCCTGACGGATCTCTGCCAAGGCATGGGCAATGATGGCGACCTCCAGCGAATGTTCCGTAATATTTTCGGACTGGGTGTTGCGCATCAGGCCCCAGCGGTTGATGTAGCGCATCCGGTGCAGCATGGCAAAAAACTGTCTGCCCATTGATTTCTCCTAGAACCAATAGATGTCTTCGAAAGATTTGGTGGCAAATCCATCGGTCATGCCGGCGATGTAGTCGAGGACCTTCTGGACCAGAGGGTCAGAAGGACAGGGATGAGCCGCCAGATAGGCGGCGAAGGCCCGGAACGTGCGATGGTCTGAAGCTGCCAGTTTTTCCTCATCGGTCCCGGCAACCATCAGGACATCAAACAGTCCCTCCGTGACATTCTTGACCATGGTTTCATAGCGGTGGATCTTGTCCGAGCGGTAGATACGGGCTACATTCTCGCGCAGCAATTCCTCCATCGACTGGCCGCGCTCCGGACTGAGGATGATCGCATTCTGGCCGGCACTGTGCTCGATGATGTCGGTGACCAGTGTATTGATGATCTGGCCATTGGTCGCGCCGAGCGTATTGCGGATGGCTGCCGGGATATCCTCAAACTCCATGATCCCTGCCCGGGCGGCATCTTCGACATCACGCCCGATGTAGGCAATCTTGTCGGCAATGCGGACGACACAGCCCTCGAGCGTGGCCGGCATGCCATGATGGATGGCGTCGAAGGTCAATTCATCGGCCATCTTGCTGACGTTGGGTGTCAATTCGTATTCACTGTACGTCTCGCCGCAATGGCTGGCGATGCCGTCCCGCACCTCAAAGCTGAGGTTCAGGCCGTGCTGCTCTTTGTGTTCAGCCAGCCAATCGACGACGCGCAGGCTGTGGAGCTCGTGCTTGAAAAAGCGGTCTGGTGCGTATTTTTTCAGGCAGGTGTCGAGCATTCGTTCACCGCTGTGGCCAAAGGGCGCATGACCCAGGTCATGGCCGAGCGCAATCGCCTGGATCAGGTCGAGGTTGAGTCCCAGGGCACGACCGATGGTGTTGGCAATGTAATGGACATAGATGACATGTTCCATCCGGGTGCAGATATGGTCATTCTGGGGATTGAAAAACACCTGAGTCTTGTGGCGCAGACGGCGGAATTCCATGGAGAAAATGATCCGGCCCGTATCGCGCTCGAATATGGTCCGCACCGAGCATTCGCCTTCCGGCTGCTGGCGGCCCCGTGAATCCTTGCTGCGCTGGGCAAAGGGGCTGAGCGATTGTTCCTGGTTTTCCTTGATTTCACGCACGAGCATGGCAAGTCTAACCTTTCGTTCGGAGCGAGCCCGAAACTAACCGGCCTGGCCAGGCAGATTCAACGATGATCGATCCCACCGGACAGATCTCCTGGCAGCAGTAGCAGCGGATGCAGCGGTCGTATCGGTATGCTGGCACGGCGTCAGGCTGTTTCTGGCTCAAAGCCTTGGGATCAACGGGGCATGCTTTGACACACTGCCCACATCGGGTGCACACATCAGGACGAATGGCCGGGCGCTCCATGATATGACGTTTGATCAGGGGACCAGCGACTTTTGTTGCCAGGGTCATCAGCGATCGGGAAACAGCCGGCCGGACAAAATCAGGCATCGTCAACTGGCTGGAATAGTCTTTGAGGCTGCCCTGGCCCGTTGTTTCACCCGTCTCCGCATCGAAAAGGGTGATCCGGATGGTACCAGGATCTGCCAGTCCCAGGCCTGCTTTCTGGGCGGTCTTCAAGACCACAAGGTCGTCTGGATCATAACCCATGATTACTGCCCCGACGGCATCGATGGCAACAGGATCGAAGCCAATGATCAACCAGCCACAGGACCTGGGGGTGCCATTCATCGGACCATTGCCTTCCATGGCGACGATGGCATCCATCACCGTCAGGCGCGGCGGGAACTCGCGGTTCAGGTCCGAAAGCATATGCGCAAACGACTGGAGGTCGGGGTACTGGACATGGAGCTGGGCTTTGCGCGGGCCCACGATGATGCCGAACAGGTTCTTCACAGCTCCGGTCATGCCAGTCAAGGCGTGTGTTTTTAGCTTGCAGAGATTGACCAGGCCATCGGCAGCCAATACACCATTGGCAATGGGAGCCTCCTTGAAATGGACGCCCTGGTTGAAACGGACACTGGTCGAAGTGGAAAAATCAGCCTGGGCAATACCCATACGATCCGCAACTTCGGTCAGGCCAGCCATGCGAGCCGCGGCAGCAGGCTGGCTGATGGCAGGAGAATCGCCATAACTAAGCTTCAGGTCCAGTCCAGCGAGGGCTTCGGCCAAAGCAGCAAACACAACCGGATGGGGTGTGACAGCGCGTTCCGGACTCACAGCCGAGAGCAGATTGGGTTTGAGCAGGATGTTCTCACCGGGTTGAAAGCGACTGATGACATTCAGCAACCGGAAGGCCCCCGACAAGGCTGGGCGAACCAGAAAAGGGTCATAGTCTTTGACCCGGCAGAGGATTACATGGGTCACAAAATGCCTCCTCAAGACAACACCAAACTTGGCTTTCAGTATATCACACCGCAGAAAAAGCCAGTGACCTAACATGGATTTTACCATTTTACCTAGATTTAATTGTACATCACGAGGATTTCATCTAGAATAGACGTGAATTTTACATGGATTCCCAATCAATCTCATTCGACTTCTTGTCCTACCACGGTTTGGACAAGACCAGGAGTAAAACATGGACATGCATTCGATTTTTGCCCTGTTTGGTGGACTGGCCCTGTTCATTTTCGGTATGCAGCAGATGGGTGAGGGCCTGCAGAAAACAGCGGGAGAAAAGATGCGCTCGATCCTGGCCATGCTGACCGGAACCCCTTTGCGCGGTGTCATTGTCGGCGCCCTGGTCACCATGATCATCCAGAGTTCATCCGCTACGACCGTCATGGTGGTCGGATTTGTCAGCGCCGGCCTGATGACCTTGAACCAGGCGATCGGGGTCATCATGGGAGCCAATATCGGCACGACTATGACGGCCTGGATCGTCGCCGCCAAGATCGATGAATATGCCTGGTTCTTTGTCGCCGCCGGTTTCATCATGATGTTTGCCTTCAAAAACCAGAAGGTCCGTTCCCTCGGCCAGATCATCTTCGCCTTTGGTGTCTTGTTTGTCGGATTGAACAGCATGGGAGCGGCGATGAAACCGCTTGCTAAAAGTGAAGCCTTTGCCAATCTGCTCCTCCAGATCAAGGATATCCCGGTGCTCGGCCTGGTGGTGGGTGCTGTAGCGACTATGGTTGTGCAGAGCTCGTCTGCCGCCATAGGCGTTCTGCAAACACTCTCTTCCACACCCATCGATGACATCGGGACCCCTCTGATCTCAGTTGGGCAGGCAGTGCCGATCCTTCTCGGCAGCAACATCGGTACCACGATCACGGCGGTCCTGGCTGCCATCGGCGGTAGTCGCCAGGCTAAGCGGGCTGCTGCTGGCCATGCCTTGTTCAACGTTGTCGGGTCCGTCGTGTTCCTTCTCCTGATCAAACCCTACACCTGGCTGGTCGCCCAAATCATGAGCCTTTTGGGTGCCACTCTGGTCCCGATCAATGGCGGTAGCGCCCTGACTCCGGTCGCCGAGTCGATGCGCGAGACCATCGCTGTGTCCCACACCGTTTTCAACTTCGCCAACACCCTGCTCTGGCTGCCCTTTGTCTGGCTGATGGTCAAGCTGGTCCGCCTGATCGTCCGGGGCGAAGATCCGATCATCCAGCGCCGCCTGGCCTACATCGATTACAAAGTCATCCACACGCCATCCGTAGCGATCGACCTGGCCAACAAGGAACTCGTCCGCATGACTGAGATCGCCACTCAGATGACAGAAGATTCCCACTCCCTGATGTTGGCCCACACCGATGAGCTGGTCCAGCGGATCAAGATGAACGAAGAGTCCCTCGATTACCTGGAAAATGAAATTGTGCGTTACCTGTCCCATCTGTTCCGGGTCAGTTCGATGACAGATGAAGACTCGGTGCGCATCGCCGGCCTGATGCATGCCACCAATGACATCGAGCGGATCGGTGATTATTGTAACAACATCTGCGAATCATCGCTTATGATGCGTGACAAGGGCATTGCCTTCAGTGAAGACGCTCTCAAGGAACTGGACGAAGCCTTCGCCCTGGTCCGCAGCATCGTCAATGAAAGCATCCAGGCCCTGCGCAACCGTGACCTGGTCGCTGCCGGCCGGATCATGGGCCACGAAGATGAAATCGATGAGCTGGAAAAGCGGCTGCGCGAGAGCCATCTGGCGCGGCTGGGCCAAGGCAATTGCGACCCGCAGTCGACTGTCATTTTCCTCGAGCTGATCCACACGATGGAACGCATCAGCGACCACTGCCGCAATCTGGCCGATATCGTTGCCAACAGCCAGAAAAAGGACTACATCATCCACGAAAAAGCGGGAGCCTGAACAGAAAGCTGGCAGACTCACCTATTTTGAACTGTGATAAAGCCCGTTGCGCGGTGACGTGCAACGGGCTTTTTTATCAGCAATCGTGGGGGATTGTCGCTCAGAGCTTTTCCAGCGAGGCCTGGCGGGACAGCATCCGTTTCTGGCCGACTTTGCCGAATTCGATCAGAAGGATGGCGTCGCCAGCCACCGGATCGACGCGGATGACCTTGCCTTCGCCAAAACTGGAATGGCGGACCCGGTCGCCCGGATGGACCGAGGCCGGATCGATCCCTTTCTTGGCCGGACCTGAGGCTGCCGGACTGGTACCAATTCCTGGCGTTGGTGCAGGCGAACTGGCAGTCGGGCGTACAGGAACGACTGGAACCGGGCTGCGCCGGTTAGGCGAGGCCGTGACGAAGGGGTTGTCGATCTTGGGGGTTCGACCAGGCGCTGCAGGGAAAGCTGGATAGCCCGTTGCATCGGTCTCACCTGCCCGGCCCCGCGTTGCCCCTTCTCCCCTGCCCCAGCCAGCGGACTCGCCAAACTCGGCACTGCGGTCGCCCCGGCGGGATCCGCCCCGTTCATCCAGATATTCATCGGGGATCTCGCGGATGAAGCGCGACACCATCAGGCTCTGGGTCTGGCCAAAGACCAGCCGGCTCCGGGCCGTCGTCACATAGAGCTTTTCCCGCGCCCGGGTGATGGCGACATAGGCCAGGCGGCGTTCTTCTTCGATATCTGATTCACTGGCCATCGAGCGATAGCCCGGGAACAGGCCTTCTTCGGCACCGACCAGGAATACGGCTTTGAATTCGAGCCCTTTGGCGCTGTGGATCGTCATCAGGCGGACAAAATCCTGCTCACCAGCGTCATTGTCCATTTCAGAGTACAGGGCCGCCCGCTCAAGAAAGGCACTGAGGATGTCGGGCAGAGTGGTGGCGAGGACCAGATGGTCATCTTCCGCTTCGGGCTGCACCGTCGCATCGGGTCCAGCCAGTTGTTCAATCTGGGTCCTGCGGTTCTGGTCGAATTCGACGGCATCCGACAGCAATTCCTTGAGGTTCTCGATCCGGTCCACCGAGTCGGCTTTGCTTTTTTCCTGCTGGTCGAGGATATCCTGGACCAGGCCCGACTCATTCTCGACCCATTCAATGTATTCCGGAAAATTCATCTCGTCCGACAGCAAGCCCTGGCGCAGTCGTTCGATCAATGCAGCAAACAGCAGCAGGCGGCCAGAGGTCCGGGACAGTTCCGGAAATTCCTGCGCCCGGGCACAGATATCCAGTTGTGAGACCTGGTGCGCTGCGGCTAGCTGGGCCAGGGTTTCGAGGGTGGCATCGCCGATGCCACGCCGCGGCACATTGATGATCCGGCCCAGGGACAGGTCGTCTTTCGGGAAGGCGATCAGGCGCAAGTAGGCGAGGACGTCCTTGATTTCCTTGCGGTCATAGAAACGCATGCCGCCGAAGATCCGGTACGGGACGCCCTCATCGCGCAGGGCTCCTTCCAGATTGCGCGATAGTGCGTTCAGACGATAGAGAATCGCAACATCGCCATAGCGATACGTCTTGTTCTGGCCGGCCACCAGGCGGCTGATCTCACTGGCAATGAACCGGCTCTCATCGCTGTGGCTCTCCGCACGCAGGAAGGTGATTTTCTCCCCGGCATGGGCCTCGGTCCAAAGTTTCTTGTTTTTGCGCCCGGCATTGTTGCGGATGACCTCGTTGGCAGCACCGAGGACATTGCCGGTCGAACGGTAGTTCTGCTCGAGCTTGATCACAGTGCAACCTTTGAAATCCTTTTCAAAATCGAGGATGTTCTGGATGTTGGCACCGCGAAAGCTGTAGATCGACTGGTCATCATCGCCGACCACACAGAGGTTGCGGTGTCCGGCCGAAAGCATCTGGACCAGCTTGTACTGGGCATGGTTGGTGTCCTGGTATTCGTCGACGAGGATGTAGCGGAACCGGTTCTGGTACTCAGCCAGGACGTCCGGCTGGCTTTCCATCAGGTGGACAGCCTCGAGCAGGATATCATCAAAGTCCATGCTGTTGGACCGCTTCAGCTTGTCCTGGTACAGGCGGTAGACCTCGGCAACCTTGCTGGCGCGGTAATCACTGCCAGCCTCGCGGGCGAAATCTGCCGGTGTCTGCAGGGCGTTTTTCGCCGAACTGATCTGGCCATGGACAGCGCGCACGGCAAAGGTTTTCTCATCCAGCTTGAGCTCCGCCAGGCATTGCTTGACAACCTTCTGCTGGTCGTCCGAATCGATGATGGCAAAATTGCGTTCGTAGCCCAGGCGATCGGCGTACCGGCGCAGAATGCGGGCCAGCATGCTGTGAAAGGTACCGATCCACATGGCAGAGCTGACCGATCCGACCAGCTCTTCGACTCGGGTTTTCATTTCAGCAGCGGCCTTGTTGGTAAAGGTGATGGCCAGGATGGCCGATGGACTTACTTTTTGCACCTCGACCAGCCAGGCGATCCGGTGGGTGATGACGCGTGTCTTGCCTGATCCTGCACCGGCCAGGATGAGCAGCGGTCCGTTAACATGCTGGACGGCCCTGGCCTGTTCCGGATTGAGGCCGGCAAGCAAACGTGCTGGATCCACCGCAGCACGTGCGACGGGTTTGGATGGGGTGCCTGGTTGGCTAACCTGGGCAGTGTAAGATCCAGCCTTCTCAGCCTGGTTGTCCAGGAGCTGGTCAAAAAGGTCCATGTTGATTGCCTCCGAAAAAGGGTGTCCTCTATTCTACCACAAAAAAGAGCCGGCCCCCCGGGCCGGCTCTCGCGCAAGGACTGGAATTATCTATGGCAGTAGACGGAAGGTGGTGGATTAGTAGTTGGGTTCGATCAGACCGTAATGACCATCCTTGCGCTTATAGACCGCACAGACCTTCTCGGTCTCCATATCCAGAAACAGCAAGAACGAATGCCCCAGAGTCTCCATCTGGAGGACGGCTTCCTCAGCGTCCATCGGAGCGAGATCAAAGGTTTTCCGGCGGATGATCTGGATCTCGTCTTCGGTTTCAGCCGGAATCGGCACTTCCGTCAGCAAGTACTCCTTCATGTAGGCATAATCGTGGATTTTTTTCTCCATCCGGGTCTTGTGTTTGCGGAACTGGCCCTCGAGGACTTCGACCGCTTCATCGAGCGCCGTGAAAATATCATCCGCCGCGCACTCGGCACGGTAATAATGCTTCTGGATTTTCAGGGTCACCTCAATGACTTTGAGATCACCATCGGGCCGGACCTTGACATTGGCGACAGCGTCGTCACCGAAAAAACGGTTGAATTTGCCAAGTTTCTCTTCGATCCGCTGCTGCAGCTGGTCACCGACTTTGATACCTTTGCCATGGATGTTTACCTTCATGTTGACCGCTCCCTTCTGATTCATGTTTTTCCATTCTGATTCATGTTTTTCCATCAACTGAGATTGCTGTGGAAAACAAGCTTGGTTCTAGTTCTATTATATCCCTAACAGGCACCTCCTTTGTACCAATTGTCACCGCGAATGGATCTTGTATCTGGCAGAAAATCGATCCATGTAGCCCAAATGGGCCCATGCTCAGTCTCAGGGGCTGTCTGGATCGAGGGAAAACCGGTTTGGCAGCAACTCATCCAGCACCAAATGCCGGACGCTGTCTGTTTCTCCTGGCAATGGCTCAGGGCCGGCTGCGCACAGGCAATAAAAATCGGTGCTGGCAAACTCGGCCATGACCTGGCGGCAAATGCCACAGGGCATGCACGGCTTATCGTCCGTGCAGGCCACCGCCAGGCGCCGGATTGTCCTGGCACCTTCGCTGACAGCCTTGAAAATGGCTGTTCGTTCAGCACAATTCGTCGCTCCATAGGAAGCGTTTTCGATGTTGCAACCCGTGAAAATCTGGCCGTCGGCTGTTTCCACTGCAGCACCAACAGGAAACTTGGAATAGGGAACATAGGCGTTTTGGCGGGCTTGGCGGGCCAGGGCAATCAATTCCTGATCAGAAACCATGATGAGATCCTTCCCCTGCTGTGATCCATGCCTGGTGAAGTTTAAACCCTGCCTGGCTGGACACAGGTCGCATGTCATGTTCCTGATTCCATCTTAGCCCTTTTGTGAGACGAAAAAAAGGGGCTGCACCAGAACGGTGCAGCCCCTCAGTGAGTACCAGGCTGTAAGTGGATTACAGGCTGCCGTCCTTGCCGGCCATGAAGCGGACGAGGTCGACGACACGGTTGGAGTAGCCCCATTCGTTGTCGTACCAGGAGACAACCTTGAAGAAGCGCTTTTCGCCCTTGAGATTGTTCTGCAGGGTAGCCAGGGAGTCATAGATCGAAGAACGGTTGTCATGGATGAAGTCGGTGGAGACGAGTTCTTCATCGGTATAGCCGAGGATGTCCTTCAGGTAGGTCTTGGAGGCTTCCTTGAGCTTGGCATCGATTTCTTCGATGGAGGTGTCGCGGGCAGCGGTGAAGGTCAGATCGACGACCGAGACGGTCGGGGTCGGGATACGGAAGGACATGCCGGTCATCTTGCCTTTGACCTGGGGCAGGACTTCACCGACGGCCTTGGCCGCACCGGTGGTGGAAGGGATGATGTTGATCGCCGCAGCACGGCCGCCGCGCCAGTCTTTCTTGGACGGGCCGTCAACAACCTTCTGGGTGGCGGTGTAGGAATGGATGGTGGTCATCAGGCCCTGCTCAACGCCGATGCCTTCCTTGAGGATGACATGGACCAGCGGAGCGAGGCAGTTGGTGGTGCAGGAAGCATTGGAGACGATGGCGTGCTTGGCAGAGTCGTATTCGTTCTCATTGACGCCCATGACGATGGTCTTGACGTCACCTTTGCCAGGAGCAGAGATGATGACTTTCTTGGCACCGGCAGCGAGGTGGCCGGCTGCTGCTGCGGAATCGGTGAACAGGCCGGTGGATTCGATGACATAGTCAACACCCATCTTGCCCCACGGCAGATCGGCCGGGTTGCGCTGAGCCATGACGCACTGGATCTTGTGGCCATTGACGACGATGACGTCATTTTCGGCGGCTTCGGGGCTGGATTTGGTGGTGGAGACTTCGTGTTTGAACTTGCCCTGGATGGAGTCGTACTTGATCTGGTATGCGAAGTAATCAGCATCGGTAGAGACGTCAGCAACTGCGACAACGTCAATTTCCTTGCCCAGCAGGCCCTGGTCACAGAGTGCCTGGAAAACCATGCGGCCGATGCGGCCAAAACCATTGATACCAACTTTGATAGCCATGTTGTTTCCTCCCGGTAACCCTCGAAACGAGGGTGATTAAAATTTGCATCGCCTGTCATTTTAGCCTAAAACAGGCCTGATTTCAATTGTAAGAATAGCTAGATGTTGATTAGCCTTTCGCAATCAGGTTGAGCGGTTTGCCAAGTGGCAGGATCACGCGGCCGAATTGATTGTTCAACACAGCGGCAGCTGAACCATAGAAAGAGAGCAGTGCAATGCCGAATTCTGACCATCCGGCCAGGAGGTGGGTGGCTTCATAAGCAATATTGAATGAGCTTAGAGTCAAACCGATAAATAGCAAGTCGATCAGAACAAAGATCGCAAACAGGACCTTGTTGGTTGCAGTTGCGCCAACTGTCATGTATAAGGTGAAAATCAGGTAACCGATAAATCCGAAAGCGAGTTGTCGGGGATCTGCAGATGCGGCAAGTTTTTCACCGAAAACACCATTTTGCTCCATCCAGCTCATCCCGATAGCAAACCAGAAAAATGCATAGCCACCAAAAGCTGTGGCGCCGAAGACGTTGTTCTTTTTTGCGTCACCGAAGCTGGCTACCAGCTGGGCGGCAGCACCCAGGAAAATGGCCCACGGAATGACCAGGCTGGTACCGGATGTCCAGCCCAGTTTGGCGGACGATGCGACAAGGGTGACCATGGCCAGGCCAAAAAGGCCAAGGGCGGTTGGATCGGCGGTCAGGATTTTTCTTTCTTCCATCATGAGTTAATACCTCTGGTTCCTACTGGATTTGTGGCAAAGCCGATTCAGTATAACAGGGGTACACAAAGCCTACAATGGCAAAAACATTCATTTGCGAACGTTTACGATGTTAAAAATCATAACAAGGACGGACGGCCAGCGGTAGAACAGGATCTGTTCTTATTCCCGTGAAAAGTCTAATTAGGAGACAGGGGTGGCGCGCGAAGGGTGGTCCCCGGAGTGGAAATTTCACTGATTAGTGCCAGGGGTGGCCGCCGGTCTGGCACCTTGGATGGAATGTTCCACTTATGGGGTCGGTCCAAAAAAGTGGAACTAATCAAAAGGGTCTTGAAGCCCCTGCAGCAGAGGCTTTTCCAGATCAAGCAAAGAACTTCCACTTTAGTGCTCCGACATAGCGGCGGAAATTTCCGCCGCTATGTCGGAGCACTAAAGTGGAACATTTTCGATGAGGCGTCAACCAGCTGCGGCTGTAAGCTTCACAAGCGCATTCCAGATCTTCCCCAAAAGTGGACCGACCCTAAATTGGGAATTTTCCGCGCAGAGGGCCAGACTTAGCCGTAAGTCTGGCTCCATTTCGGGAACATTCCGCATGGAGTGCCACCCCTGGCCGCAGGTTCGTTAACTTGGACGGAACATTTTCTCCGAAAGTGTCTCGCTTCTCAGAATGTTTTGACACGAAGCCATGCAAGAACCATCCATGGTTCCAGGACGGTGAATTGTTGGAGGTATGGTTACATCCTATCATTCCTTTTCACGGAAACAAACTGAGAACCACTAAACAGGATTAGTTGCAGCTGGTCAACTGACTGGCTATCATAGTCCTATTAACCGTTGGAAGTCATGCCAGACCTGGATGCAGATCTTGCACCTTATTTTCACTCCCTGGAGGCCTGCCCGTGCTCAATCTCGACCTTGAAACGCCCGTTGAACAGACCCTGGTCCTGATCAAACCTGACGCGTGTGAGCGCCACTTGATCGGGGCGATCCTGGCCCATTATGAGCAGGCAGGTCTGGAGGTCATACAATTGAAAATGCTCCGGCCGGCCAGGGAACGGGTGGCGGAGCATTATGCGGAGCATCTGGGGCAACCGTATTATGAGGGCCTGCTGGAGCGGCTGACGGAACATCCGGTTGTCGCCCTGGTCCTGGCGGGACACAATGCAGTCGCTCGCGTCAGGGAATTGAACGGTGCGACCGATCCGGCCAAGGCAGCGCCAGGAACGGTCCGGGCTCTGTATGCCCTCGACACGCGCCGCAACAGCGTCCACGCGTCGGACTCAGCGGCCAGTGCATCGAGGGAGATCTCTCTCTGGTTTGGAAAGAATTAAATCTGAGTCAGTGCCGTAGCGACAACCAGTGGCAGCATCAGGAGGAGAAAATTCTGGATGCTCACGGCAAAGGTATCTTTTTTGGTCTGGAGCTGGCGAAATTTGCGGATGTTCTTCTCAACTGGAATAGCAACCAGAAGTGTAACCAGGATCCACGGGGTCACCAGGCCGAAAGCTGCGAGAACAACCCAGCTCACAAGCGAGGCGTAATACAGCCCGGCAAAGACGTTGAGTGCAGCTGGCACCCCGATGTAGTGTGGCAACGTCAGGCGGCTGACCATGCGGTCGTGTTCAAGGTCGCAGATGTTATTGGCAAGCATGATGTTGGCAATCGTGGCAACCGGGGTGACTGTCACCAGGAACAATATCAGCAGTTCCGGCCAGCGCAGGGCCAGATTGAACATTTGCCAGTCCAGGTGGATGAACACCAGGCTGCCGGAAGGGGCATTAATCTGGGCGACGAGGAAAGGAATGAAAAATCCCATGAACAGGCCGGAGAAAATCTCCCCGAGAGGCATCCGTGAAAGGGGTGCCGGGCCAAACGTGTAGAAAATACCGACTGCGAAACAGGCTGCCCCGGCCAGCAGAATGGTCAAGTCGGTCGAGAATGCCAGTACCAGACCCAGCGCGGTCGCCAGGATAAGCAGGGTGACTAGAATCAGAAGCGCTGTCCGGCGTGCAAAAGGCAACGGTTGGCCATTGCTGCGCGTATCGATGAAATTGTTCAGGGCTGTCGTCGCCATATCGAATACGAGCATACTGGCAAAAAACACGCCTGTCAGGATCCATTTGATCGTCTGGTAGCGGCTATAGACAAAGGCCAGCCCGAGCAGAAAAGGAAAAAGGCTGGCAAGTTTGGTCCGGATTTCGACATAGCTGAAAAAACGGTTGAGCATCGGTTATCCTTTATGAGCATCACGGTTCATCGTTGCGATGAGCAGGCAGGATCAATACCTGCGTCCAGCAATAGTTTCGACGATTTCACCCAGATGCTGGCGGCGGGACTGGCCATCGACAGACTCGAGGATGGAACGGGCTTTGTCGATGTAGCGCTGTGCTACGCGGCGAGCGCGGCCGACATACCCTGCAGCGACAAGTTCTTTGCTGATCGCGGCAATTTCCATCGGATCCAGATCAGCGCCGCGGACCAGATCGCGCAAGGCTGGTTTTTCGGCCAGGGCAAAAATCAGGGGCAGTGTCACAATCCCTTCCGCCAGGTCCTTGGCGGTCTGTTTTTTCATGGTCTGGGTCGAGACCTCATAATCGAGGCAATCATCGGCCAGTTGGAAATGCATGCCGATGTAAAAACCAAAGCGGCTTAGCCGGCGGGACTGGGTCTCGGAATGTCCACCCAGGATTGATCCTGCATACATGGCCAAGGCAAACAAGACAGCGGTTTTACCAGAAATGATCCGCAGATAGCTGAACACAGAGAGATCCACATCCCGGTTGTGGCGATGTTGGCTGAGCTCACCCATGCAAATCTGGGCGATGGCGCGGGAAAATTCACTGTAACGCAACGCATGGGTTTCGGCGATCCCGGCAATCAGCGTCAGAGCCAGACTGAACAAGTAGTCGCCGCTGAGCACAGCGGTTTTTTTGCCGAACAGGCTATGCACGCTGGCTTTGCCCCGGCGCAAGGGAGCGTCGTCAAGGATGTCGTCATGGACCAGGGTTGCCAGATGCAGCAGCTCCACTGCAGCAGCCGCATCGATGGCGCACACGGGGACAAGGCCATCTTCGTCCACAGAGGCGGCCAAGAGCAAATAAGCCCGGAATGCCTTGCCATCACTGCCGGCCAGATGTTCCATGACGTCACGGACCGCGCGATCAGAACGATGCAGGATCGACTGGATGCGTTCTTTGACCAAAAGGCGGGCCTGCCCAAGATCAATCCGATCCTGGGCAGACCCGCTCTGGCATGATTTGATATCAGTCATTGTACAAGTAGCTCTTCTTCACCCATGGAATTTTTTTCCAGGCCTTTTTAAGCCAGGGCATGGCGTAGTAGTCCAGGCCGAAGACGGATCCGCCGCCGAACAGGACCGCCAGACCGGCAGCGACCATCCACCATTGGCCGAGGTATAGGCCCGTGGTCATCAGGAACATCACGAGAAGAACAAGGGAATAGGCCGAGGCGAGGAAAGTAAACAAACCACCGATCAGAGCCAGGCCGATCAGGATCTCGGAGACGACGATCATGTTCTGGAAGAACAGCATGCTGCCTTCGGAGACGAGGATGACATTGGACTTCATCCATTCGGTGACCACATTCGGGAAGCGCAGGGCATAGCCGATCAGGCTGCTGGAGGCATTGGCGATCTTGATCAACTCGACCTGGATCAGACCAAAGATATCCCAGTTGATCAGGGCTTTGTCCCAGACGGCTTCAGCGACAGCACCAGCGGTTTCGGCCACAGCGGTCGAAGCACTGGCCACGGCGTCGGTAGCAACAGGAACCGCTTCGGTCGACGCGCCAGCTGCGGCATCCGGGACATAATTGGCGCCCTGGATCGCTCTTTCAAAGACGCCGGCTGCACCGGAGAAGAAACCGGTCAGCTTGGGAGTGTTCAGCCAGCCTTCCTGGATTTTGACAACTGCTTCAAACAGCCAAGTGCCGCCCAAGAGCAGACGCAGCGGGAGAAGCATGAAACTGGGGGTACGGTTGGAGAAATGGCCACCGACGAAGCTGCGCTTTTTGCGGATCGTGAAGAACTCATGGCGCAGGTAGCTGAAGACCTTGTTCCAGCCGAGGACCTGGGTGAAATAGACGATGTTGATGAGATGCTTGACGAACATGGCGAAGAAAGACGGCAGGGCGAATTTCTTCTTGTCACCGCCGACCAGAGCCAGACCGTAGCGGCCGCCGATGCAGACCATGACACCATGGAACGACGGGTGATAGGCTTTCATCTCACCCTGGCCAGTGATCTCCACAGCCAGGTTGTGGGCGACTTCCGAAGCCGAATGCTCGCAGTTCTCAACCATCTGTGGTACGGGTGCCTTTGAACCTTCTGGAATGTAGAACATGCTGTCGCCAACGATGTAGACATTCTTTTTGCCTTCAGCGCGCAGATAGGCATCAGCGACCAGACGGCTGCGGCCACCTTGCTTCAGGGCTGCAGAATCTTTGTTGATCTGGGCACCCTCGGTGCCGGCGGTCCAGATGACGGTGCGGGTTTCATCACGAATGACCTGGTCATCTTTTTTGTAGATGATGTAGCCATCGCCGATTTCATTGATACCGGCCTTGAGGATGACCTTGACACCCATCTTCTCAAGACGGCGCTGGGCTTTGGCGGACAACTCAGGTGTCAGGGTCGGTACCACGCGATCGAGCATGTCGACCTCGATGATGCGGACTTCGTCCCGCTCAACTTCAAACTGCTCTGCCAGGGAATCACACCATTCCGCCAGTTCGCCAGCCATTTCGACACCGGTGAAACCGGCGCCAGCCACATAGAAGGTCAACAGGCGCTGCTTCTCGACCGGATCGGTCTCATTCATGGCTTTTTCGAACACCTTGGTGGTGTGAGCGCGCAGGCGCATCGCATCGTTATAGGACCAGAGCTTGTAGCTGTATTGTTCGGCGCCAGGGATGCCGTAATAGGCAGGCTGCGAACCAGCAGCCATGACCAGGTAATCATATGGGTAGACACCCAGTTCGCCGGTCAAGGTCTGCTTCTCATAGTCGATCGCGCTGATCTTGTCAGTGATAACTTCGACCTTGCGGCCGGCGAAAATCTTGCGCAGGCTGATGCGGATGCTGTCCTCGTCGACCCGATTCGCCGCCACTTCATGCAATTCCGTCATCATGGTGTGGTAGCGGTTCTTGTCGATCAGGGTGATCTGGACACTGTCATCCTTTTTGAACCGTTTGGCCAGTTTTTTAGCCGTTAGAACGCCGGCATAGCCGCCGCCGAGAATGATGATTTTTTTCTCCATGCAGAACCTCCAAGTCGTGTCATAATTTGCCTGATATGGTCAAAAGCCCATAACTACAAACGTTTACAAACAAAGCAAAACCTATATTAACACTGTGATTTGAGATAATCAACGATAATTGCTCTTAATTTATGTCTGGAAAATCAAATTGAGCGAAGATTTACTCGTTTATTGACAAACATCCATAAAAAGCCGTGCACTTGGACATCGCTGGAGTTGTCCGAGCACGTTGGGGATTCAGACAAGCACAGAAGGTCAAGAAAATCGGGAGTCAAGTCCATCAGCGGTAACGGATCTGGCTGTCCTGGTAATTACGACGCAGCTGAGCCAGTCGTTCGCGGCGATGCCTTCGTTTGATCTCTCGCATCCGGATGAGGTAGACAATGGCGGCCAGAATCAGAAGGCCAACGGTCACCAGGACCATGATCAATGCGACAAACCAGCCCGGAACAGGAGCGTTGGATGAAGGCGTGACGGTCTGGCCGTCCTTCTCGTCTGCAGGCAAGGGACTGTTTGCCGATTCGATCACCGGTGTGATCGGGATCATCGCAACTTCAGGTGACATACGGTCGGAGAACTGGCTGCTGATTGTAATCTGGATGGCACTTTGGGCCAATTCCTCCTCGGTCGGATCGGACGGCCGGAGCAAAGTCAGGTCCAGATCGGTGGTTTTCACCGTCTGATGGAGCCAGATTGTGGCAGGACCCTGGACGGCCAGAGTCGCTGTTTTTTCTTCACCCTGCAAGTCAGTGAACAGGACAACATCCCTGGGGAAGGTTTCCGGATCCAGCGTGACAGGTCTGAATTGTTCAAATCCGTAGTCCATCAGTGCAATGGTATCATCCCATTTGGCTGAACGCAGCTCAGAATTCATGACCACGGCGATCAGGGTCCGGCCATTGCGGCTGGCCACAGTCACCAGGGTATGGTGGGCTTCATTGGTGTAGCCGGTCTTGGATGCCACCAGCCCCTCCATTTTCTCTTCGCCATTGACAAAGGAATTGGCTGCATACATCGCGCGTTCCTTGGGCTGGATATTGGTCGGGGGAATCACATAATGCTCGGTAGAAAAGTAGGTTGACCAACCTGGCGTTTGCCAGGCCGCCCGGGTGATCAAGGCCATATCGCGGGCTGTCGTCACATGTTCCGGATCCGGCAGGCCATTGGCATTGGAGAAATGTGTATTCAGGGCTCCTGCTTCTGCCGCCCGTTCGGTCATCAGGACAGCAAAATTCTCGATCGAACCGCTGATGTGCTCCGCAATCCCATTGGCAGCATCATTGGCCGAGGAAATCGCCAGGCCATACAGCGCATCATTCAAAGAGATCTGTTCTCCGACATCCAGGGCAATGTGCGAGGAGCCGCGCTCTATCGAAAAAACGGCTTCATGACTCATCGTGATGACATCGGACAGGTTGCCCTTTTCCAAAGCCAGCAAGGCTGTCATGATCTTCGTGATGCTGGCGGGATACATGACCCGGTCCATATCCTTGCCATACAGGATCTGGCCGGACTCGGCATCCATCAGGCAAGCGGAAAGAGACTGTAGGGCCGGGGCATAGGCAACAGGGAAACTCTCCTCGATCTGAGCTGAATCCTCGGTTCCGGTCTGTGTCGAAAGGCTCAGTTCAGCTGCTGTGGCATTTGCCGCAACACCTGGGCTGATCAAAAGGAGCATGGCCAGAATTATGATAAAAGCAGTGGTTACACGCATGAATGAACCTGCCAAAAAAGTTTTTAAACTTCGTCAGTATAAACCAATCGGTCAGGCGGGGCAACTTGACCCACCGAGGCGAGACATGGCACGGACTGGGAACTGAGATGGTTCAAACCTCATGATTCAGCGCCACTGATAATTGGCATTTGTTTAAAACGTAGCTAAGGATACAGCTCTTTTTATTCCTACTGATGTACTATGATTAAGCAAAAGACGTCGTTTCGTGTCACAATTGAACCCGTTCTTCTTATTTATCTACTGTATGAGGTATGAACATGGCCCGTCCCGTCAAATGGCGCAAAATTGAAAATGTCCCGCAGATCCTGCGGTTTTATCCGGAGCAGGTGGTTCCGGCAGTGGGGGGCGAGAATGTCCTCTTGCTGGAAGAAATCGAGGCCATCCGGCTCAAAGATCTCGAAGGGCTCGAACAAGAGGATTGCGCCAACCGGATGGAGGTTTCGCGTCCTACTTTCCAGCGCATCCTGATTTCTGCCCGGAAAAAGATCGCCGACAGCCTGATCCTGGGCAAGGAAATTCGCATCGATGGCGGCTTTTTCACCCGTAGCAACTGCACAATCCGCTGTGCCAAATGCGGTCGTGAATGGATTGAACGCTTTGAGGCGATTGAAAGCGGCACCAGCAAGCATAAGATATGCCCGCAATGCCGCAGTGCCAGGCTGCAATGCTGTCCTGATGATGAGAGCCCGGAAGGTGTGGCTTGCCGGGCGCGATGTGGTGGGCGTTACGAGTAGTGCTCCCTCAAGAGCTTGATTTCGGCTGCATAGCCCGGTATCTCATTGGGCGTTTCCAGATAAAAGGGCAACTCACGCAGTCTTGGGTGGTTGATAAAGCGCACGATGGCGTCTAGTCCCAGTGAGCCTTCCCCGATGCAGGCATGGCGGTCTTTGTGACTGTTAAAGGGTGTCAGGCTGTCATTGAGATGGATCGCCTTGAGCCGGTCCAGACCGATCACACGATCAAATTCCTCCAGCACCCCATCGAGATTGTTCACGATGTCATAACCTGCTGAATATACATGGCAGGTATCCAGACAGACGCCGAGTCTGTCTTTTTCTTGTGATCGGTCGATGATCGCCCGGATTTCTTCAAAGGTACTGCCAACTTCACTGCCTTTGCCGGACATCGTCTCCAGGAGAACAAGCGTCTGGCCTTCAGGCTTAAGCACCCGGTTCAGCAGGGCAGCGATTTTTTCAATCCCTGCCTCGATCCCCTGCCCAACATGGCTGCCGGGATGGAAATTGTAGTACTGGCCCGGCAAAGGCTCCAGACGCTGAAGATCCTCAGCCATCATGGTGGCTGCCAGGTCGTACAGACCGCCATCGAGCGCGCAAGGATTCATGGTATAAGGCGCATGACCCAAAAGGGGCGCAAACTGATGCTGCTCGAGAATGGTCTTCAGACCCTGGATGTCCTGGAGGTCGATCGCACGCATCTGGCTGCCGCGCGGATTGCGCGTGAAAAACTGGAAGGTATTGGCGTTTATGCTGAGGGCTTCTTCACCCATGTGGGTGTACCCTTTGGCGATGGAAAGATGGCAGCCGATCTTGAGCATGGTGGTCTCCTGTCAGGATTGATTTTTACCAGTTTAGCGCTTTTAGGGACCATATGCGGTCTGGTGTGTTACGAGAAAAAAATCCCGATCTTCCTTCAAACTACTTTACTTGTCGTAGTAGTGGTGATACACTGGAATTACCACGACAGACAAAGTAATTTCCGTGGAAAGGAGGCGACTGGCATGACCCGGGATAAGTCCGTCCCTGTGAACACCGACATCATGCGTGGCTTGAACGACATCATGATCCTCTACCTGCTCCTGCAAGAACCATCCTACGGTTACGAGATCTCCCGCCAGATCCGGGAGAAGACCGAGGACGGATATATCATCAGGGAAACGACCCTGTATTCCGTCTTTGCCCGCCTCGAAAGCGGCGGCTACATCGAATCTTTTTCCGGTACAGTCAGCATGGGGCGGCCGCGCACCTACTACCGGATCACGGACGCTGGTCGCTCCTATTACCGCCAGAAATGCCAGGAATGGCAAGAGATCCAATCCCTGCTGCGGCCATTTATCGAGGAGGAATGAACGAATGGATACCATTGTCAGCTATCTCAACAATTTGTTTGCAAACCTGCCCAAAAGCGAGCGCGTTCTGGCTTTGAAAGCCCAGATGCAGGCCAGCATGGAGGACAAATACCTGGCTCTGAAAGCAGAAGGGCGCAGCGAGAACGAGGCCATTGGCAGTGTCATCTCGGAGTTTGGCAACATTGATGAGCTCATGACCGAGCTGGGCCTCGCTGCGGACCCACAGACATCATCCCTCAGGCCATTCAGTTTGCAGGATGCCCGGAACTATCTTGCTACTGCACGCCAGACTGCGATCCTGATTGGCATCGGCGTATTCCTCTGTCTGCTCGGGGCTGCCAGCCTGATCTGGATCGGCCAGCTGGTGGACAACGGGCAGCTGGGCCGGCAACTGGGCGAGTCCGGCCGGGGCGCCCTGGCGATGATCCCGTTCTTTATCCTGATCGCTGCCGGTGTCAGCCTGTTCGTGTATTCCGGCATGAAACTCGACCGCTACAAATTCCTCGAAACGGGTGAATTCGAGCTCGCTCCGGCGGCCAAAATTGAATTGGAACGCCAGCGTGAAGCTTTCCAGCCTTCTTTTGGCCTAGGCATTATGATCGGTGTCAGCCTCTGCATCCTCTCGCCCCTCTCCCTGTTCCTATTCTCACTGTTTGGCGAAAAACAGACGGGTTTTGGCGTCCCAGTCCTCCTGGTCACCGTCGGTATTGCTGTTTTCTTCTTCATCTATTTCGGTGCCATCAAAGATGCCTTCAATAAACTCCTGAAACTTGAGGAATATGCCAACAAGAACAAACAAGAGACAGATAAAGTCATCGGTATCGTGGCTGCCACGATCTGGCCTCTGGCAGCTGCCACTTATCTGCTCCTCGGTTTCACGCGCGGCATGTGGGGCACTGCCTGGATCATTTTTCCGATCCTCGGCATCGTCTTTGGCGTATTTTCCGCTATCTATACGGGGATCAAAAAGAGCTGATTCTTTTTTGTTGACAACTAAAATCCCGGACCTGTAAATTGGATATGATTTGTGCCCCTTGCGGGCGATTCCCCACATTTTTACAGGAGGACCCATCATGAGTTATGCCCCCAAGCTTGTCGTCGGCTACTTGCCCGATGAACGTCCGCCCTTCTGGAAGCTGATCCTCTTCGCGCTCCAGCAAATCCTGGTCATGTTCCCTGCCACCGTTCTCGTTGCCTTGCTGACTGGCTTTCACGTCTCCACCACTATTTTTGCCAGCGGCTTTGCCACCATCTGCTTCCTGCTCGTTACCCGCGGCAAAATCCCGCTCTACTACGGTTCCAGTTTCTCCTACATCGCAGCTATCGTCTCGATCACCGGCGCCCGCAATTTCGGCGAAGTTGCTCCGGATGCCCTGATCTCCCAGGCCCAGTTTGGCGTCATCATGTCCGGTCTGGTCTCGATTGCAGCCGGTCTGATCATCAACGCCTTCGGCCATGAATCCGTGGAAAAAGTCCTGCCCCCATCCGTCACGGGTTCGATCGCCATCGTCATCGGCATCTCGCTCGCTGGCACGGCCATCACCGGCGCCGCCGGCAATGGCGCCGAGGGCGCCGCCCAGAACACCGCCTGGATCATCGCTCTCATCACGCTGGTCTCGACCATGTTGTTCTCCGTCTACCTCAAAGGCACTTGGGGCCAGTTGCCGATCTTGTTCGGCATCATCGTCGGCTATGTCACGGCTCTGTCGATGGGTGTGATCGACTTTTCGACTGTCTTCTCCGGCCAAGTCGTCGCAGTACCCCATTTCACCCTGCCCTCTGCCAACTGGGGTGCAGTTCTCGCGATCATGCCGATCGCCATCGCCACCATTCCCGAATCAACCGCCCATCTCTACCAGCTCGACATCTATGTCGACCATCTGGCTGAGCAAAAAGGCAAGCCGAGCTATGACATCAAAAACAAGCTGGGCCTGAACCTGATCGGCGACGGTATCGGCGACATCGTTTCCTCGATGTTCGGCGGTCCTGCCGGCACCAATTATGGTGAAAACCTCTCGACCATGGCCATCACGAGAAACTTCTCGGTTCCGGTTCTCGGTGCAGCCGCAATCATCACCATGATCTTCTCCTTCTTCACACCCCTGTCCAACCTCGTCAACACCATCCCTGGTGCCGTCATCGGTGGTGTCAGCGTCTACCTGTTTGGCGTCATCGGCGCCCAGGGCATCGCCATCATGATCAACCGCAAAGTCGACCTTTTCGATTCCCGCAACCTGGCTGTCATTTCGATCATCCTGGTCGTTGGCCTCGGCGGCAACTACGGTTTTGCCGGCGGCATGATCCCCTTCTTTGGCATGAAGCTGCCCGCCATCGCCACCGCTGCTCTGATGGGCATTCTGGCCAACCTGGTTCTCTCAATCGGCGCCAAAAAGCAGGCCGCCGCTTAAACAGAGCACCGGTCGAATCGAATCACATCACAGGAAAGGCCGTCCTTCGGGGCGGCCTTTCTTTTACAGCGACTCTGCAGATTGGTAGATTTTTTCGATATCGTGCCGCGGCATCGATTTTTCCACGAGATAGCCAATGATCAGGATGACGGGCAGATTCAGGACCAGGCGGCCAAGCATGAAGGTCCAGCCCATGGCAGTGGCTTCAAACAGCAGGAGCGGAATCTTGGTTGTCGACCAGGCGCCAATGAAGACCATGATGTTGGAGAGCTTGCTGCCTTTCTTGAGCATGATGCCAGCGACAGGGAAGGCGGCATAGAGCGGTCCAGCTGCAAAAGATCCGAGCAGGAAAGACAGGACGATGCCCACAATGCCGGATTTTTCACCGGTCAGGCGGATCATGACCTCGCGCGGTACCCAGACATCCAGAAGGCCAAGCAGGATGAAGATCGGCGGCACAACGGCCATCAGGTCGAGCAGGTTGTCCCAGCTGAGCTGGGCGGCTTTCAGGCCGAGCGTGGTGTCGAATGCTGCGATTCCGGCAAGAACCAGAAGCATGACCAGGAAAAAGCGATAGCGCTTCAGCAGATTTTTCATTTCACGATACCTCCGAGAATCAAGGCCACAATCACCGAGAAAACCAAGGCCAGTGCGTTGCGGGTCAGAGTGGCACGTTTACCGAAATATTTCATTTCAACCGGCATAGTCACAACACCGACCATCATCAGGGTCGAGACAAAGACGGCAATCTGGACAACACCGGCACCGTGCTGGAGCAAGGCTGCGGCCAGGGGGAAGGCGACAAAGCCAGGGATCAGTGTGACCGAACCAACGGCAGCGGCGACGACGATACCGAGCCAGCCAGACTGAGCACCGATCAGGCCAGAGATGGTTTCTGGCGACAAGATGGCCAGGAGGATGCCGATCAGGACGATGATGCCCAGCATTTGCGGTAAAATATTTTCAAAGGATTTCCAGGCCTTTTTCAAGGCCATGCGAGTCTTGCTGCGATCCTTGAAAAAGGATACCCCCAGCAGGCCGAAAGCCAGACCGTATAAGACGTACGTAAACATTTAGTGTGCTCCTTTCGAATCTTGTTCTTAATGTATCAGCAATCCGGTCATTGACCGTGACATGATCACAGTCCCTGCCAGCTTCTTGCTCCTATAATCTTCCCGCGGCGAGCCAATGGACTTGCCCAGCCAGGAGATGCCATGAAAGACCAGATCCAGATCCGCTATACGAAAGAAAGTACTGCCGGCAGCAATTTGAGCTGTGGTGGCAACCTGTCTTATCTGGATCTTGCACCCGGCCAGACAATCCTCGACCTGGGCTGCGGCCGCGGACGGGAGACCATCGAGGCCGCCCTGGCCGTCGGTCCCGACGGGCTGGCAGTCGGACTTGACCTGACAGCTGCGATGATTGAAAAGGCCGAGCTCACTGCCGCTTATACGGCTGAAGTCCAGAACGGACAGGCCCACGTCGCATTTGTCCAGGGTGATATCGAAGCACTTCCTTTTGCCGACGAGACATTCGACGCCGTGATCAGTAACTGTGTGATCAATCACGCCCGTAATAAGCAGCAAGTCTACCGCGAAATCTACCGCGTCCTCAAGTGCCGTGGCTACTTTATTGTATCCGATGCCTGCACCCGCGAACCACTGCCGGAGTCGGTCACATCCGATCCCCAGGCCTGGGCCGATTGCTTTGGCGGAGCGATACCCCGCGAATCCTATCTCGACAGCATCGCAGCTGCCGGTTTCCCAGATTTGGAAATCTTAAAATCCCGCGAATATGTGAAAAACGGCTATGACTTTATCAGCCTCACGATCCGCGGCACTAAGCCGCAGATCCTTTGATACGCATATATACATGGTCTGTGTATATAGAAGATTTTGAGGACAGGAGGTGTTGAAACGATGAAGAAAGTCACTGGAAAGGCTTCTTCGGGCAGCTGCTGCACGTCTTTCACGACTGCACAGTGCTGCTCCAAATCCTCAAAAGTTGTGGCAGGCTGCCACGACTGATCCCCTGAGTCTGGCGGAGGTGGCCATGATGCTGCCTCCGCCAAATCCTGCCATCCAGCCAACCAGCCAGCCAGACCAGAGGAGGTCGCCATGATTCCCGCCAAGAATAACATCATCGTCCAGATCCAGGACAGCACGCCGGCCGAATATGCCATCATGAATCCAATCACGGGCAGTTTCGACCTGATGGGCGAACGCGAACATGCCTGGTTTACGGCCACTGGCACTCGATCCAAGCTGGATCCTGATACGCTGGATTATTTCCTCGAACGCGGCTATGCCTACCTCGACGAGCAGGGCGAACAGCAGGCGATTGAACGAGCCTTTGCTGAATTCAACGCGGAGGTAACCGACGGCCAAGTCCAGCTGATGCTGGTGCCGACCTATGGCTGCAATCTCGCCTGCACGTACTGTTTCCAGCACGGAATTGATGGCCGGCCTCAGTTGATTACAAAAGAAATCGTCGATGCCTTTTTCGCCTATGCCCGCGAAAATTTCAGCAACCGGTCGCAAAAGCCGTTTGTCACCTTGTTTGGCGGCGAACCGCTGGTCAATTCCGCCGCCCAGCGCGAAATCGTCGAATACATTCTCGACGGTTGCGCCCGTGAGGGATACGAATTCGCTGCGGTCACCAATGGCTACGATTTCGTTGATTATGTCGACTCACTGAAAAAGGTCACCGTCAAGGAGATCCAGTTTACGCTCGATGGTGGCAAAGCCGTCCATGACCAGCGCCGGATCACCCATAACAAAAAAGGCTCCTTCGACCATGTCGTCGCTGGCATTGCGGCCGCGGTCGCTGCAGGCATCCCAGTCAACCTGCGCTCTGTCGTCGACCGGGAGAACATCAATGACCTCGTCCAATTGGCCGAGTACTGCGAAGCGCAGGGCTGGCTCGACTTGCCCCCTGAAATGTTCAAGACCCAGATCGGGCGCAATTACGAGCTCTTTGAATGCTATGTCAAACCACAGCACCTGATGACCCAGGTCGAATTATGGGCGGAGTATGCTGCCCTGGCCAAGGCCCACCCGGTCCTCTACCGCTTCCATCGGCCGGATTTCAAAGGCATCCGCCACCTCGTCGATACTGGCGACCTATACCTGGCCAGCTTTGACACCTGCCCGGCTGCCAAGACCGAATGGGTCTTTGACCTGTATGGCGAAATCTATGGCTGCACCGCCAGCTGTGGCCGTGAAGAATATCGCCTCGGCCGCTACTGGCCGGTTGTCGAAAAGAATGATGCAGCAATCGAAAACTGGCAGAGTCGCAACGTCACGACGATCGAGAAGTGTCGTTCTTGCAGCTACAACGTCATTTGTGGCGGCGGATGCGGTGTCGTCGCTGCCAATCATAACAACCTCAATATTCACACACCCGATTGCCGCCCCATCCAGGAACTGCTTGATATCGGCGTCAATTTCTACGCCGAAGAAATTCGTGCCATGGCCGAAGATACGATTGGCACAGATGATACTTCACAGACAGAAATGATCACGATCGAAACGCCTGTGGTTCACCTTTCTGGATCATCTGCTGACCATCCAGGCCATCACACCACTGGCTGCCTGTTCTGTGGCTTCGACCTGGTCTACTCTGATAAACCCCAGGCAGTCACGTGCGGCATCTGTGGCGGTACATTCGAATCAACCATTGTCTGTCCCCTGGGACATTTTGTCTGTGACACCTGCCATAGCCTCGACATCCTCGACCAAGTGGAACTCGTCCTGACTGGCAGCACCGATAGTGATCCTGTCCGTCTGGCCCAGTCGATTTTCGAACTGCCAGGTCTCAATATGCATGGGCCGGAATACCACAGCATCGCCCCGGCGATCATCGTCGCCGCCTGGCAAAACCAGACAGGCAGCCGTGACCGCGCCCAGATCCACGAAGCCATCCGTCGCGGCCGGTCTATCCCGGGTGGCGCCTGCGGATCCTACGGCGCCTGTGGCGCAGCGCTGGGCGCTGGTGTGGCCTACTCGATCATCGAATCCGTCACCGCCCTGTCCAGCGCATCCCGCGCCGATGCCAATCTGGCGACAGCTGCAGCCCTGACTGCGATCGCTGAGCACGGCGGCCCACGCTGCTGCAAACGCGAAACCATCACCACCATCCAGGCTTTTGCCCACTCTACCGGGTTCTTTGCGGCTGACAGCCTGGCCCCCTACACCTGCCACCAATGTGGGCGGATGCAAGAATGCATCGGCACCCGCTGCCCCTTCCACCCTGCCCACGAGAACTGAAAGCGAGGTTACCCCCACCATGTCCCAAGTCCTGCACATCAACGCCGATGAATTCGAGTCCGTCGTCCTCCAGAGCCAGACCCCGGTCATTCTCGATTTCTACTCGGATGAATGTCCACCCTGCGAGGCTCTGGCGCCGATTTTCAACAAGATGAATGAGAAATACGGCGAGCACATCAAGTTTGTCAAAATGCACCGCCAGCACAACCGCGAATTTGCCACATCCATCCGGGTCACCAGCAGCCCGACCCTGATGTTCTATCACAACGGCGTGGAGGTTGGACACCGCCTGATGGGTTACATGAACAAGCCCCAAGTCCGCAAAGCGATCGAAGAGATTCTCGGCGACGTCATCCCGCCGGCACCGATGCAAGAAGTCGACTGCGATGTCATCATCCTCGGCGCCGGACCGGCTGGTCTCTCAGCAGCGATCTATGCTGCCCGGGCTCGCATGGATGTTGTGGTCATCGACCAGGCTATCCCAGGCGGACAGGCAGCTTCCACCTACCACATCGCCAACTACCCCGGCACCCCAGGCATCATCAGTGGCCCTGCCCTGGTGGAAAACATGAAAGCCCAGGCCGAGATGTTTGGTGCCAGAATCGAAGACCTCAAGGAAGTCCTCGAGATTGATTTCATCGGTAAGGTCAAGCGGGTCCAGACCGAAGATACCGTCTACCGCGGCAAGGTCGCCATTGTCGCCACCGGTTCTGTCCCGCGCACCTTGCCAGCTGTCGGATCCGACGAATTCAAGGGCCGAGGCGTCCACTACTGTGCGACCTGTGACGGTGCCATGTACCAGGACCGGCGCGTCATCGTCGTCGGCGGCGGCAGCTCCGCCATGGAAGAAGCCGTCTTCCTGACCCGGTTTGCCAGCGAAGTCATCATCGTCCATCGTTCAGAAAGATTCCGTGCTGCAGCGATCGAAGTTGAGCATGCTCGCCAGAATCCCAAAATCAAGTTCATCACCAGTACGATCATCAAGCAGGTCAACGGCCAGGGTCATGGGATCGGCAGTGTCGTGCTCGAAAACGTCAACACCGGCGAAGAAACAGAATTCCCGATCGACGGCGTGTTCGTCTTCATCGGCAACCAGCCGATGACCGATATGTGCAGCGGCGAAATCGACCTCGATGACGACGGCTACATTGTTGCGGACGAGGATTGCCAGACCAACATCGCCGGCGTCTATGTCGCCGGGGACATCCGGTCTAAGCCAATCCGCCAGGTCGTCACGGCAGCGGCTGACGGCGCAGTCGCCGGCATCATGTCCGAGCGCTACGTCCGGGCCCATTTCGGCTAATTCAGACCGACGCTGTTCCGCAGGCAACGCCCGTTTCGTGCGCTGCACCCGATCCCGAACGGCTCTCTAGTCCAGCAAATGGTACCATTCGGCCGGATCCACCACCAGGTGGGTCCGGTCTTTGATTTTCGCCAGGGAAAAGCCGGTTTGCAGTTCCTGTGCTGTCACAGGTTCGGGCCGGTCAATCAGACCCGCCAGGGCAGCCAGGCCGCCAATCAGCTGGGGCGCGGTGAATCCAGCCTGCTGGAGTGCGCCCAGATCGAGCGATTGTTGACGTTTGGACAACCGGTGGCCATCTGGGTCCACCAGCAGCGGCACATGTGCATACGTCGGTTCCGGCTTCCCCAGCAATCGGAAAATATAAAGCTGGGGAAAGGTCGAACGCAGCAGATCCCGCCCACGCAAGACCAGATCGATCCCCATCAGGGCGTCATCAACCGCACAGGCCATCTGGTACGCGAAACCACCATCGGCGCGTCGCACAACGAAATCACCCCAATCCAGGGCGAGGTCGAGACTCTGCGGTCCCGCCACCAGATCCGCGAACTGGATCTGAGTCGATTCGACGAGCAGGCGCCAGGCGATGCTTTTGCTGCCAGTTTGCCCAGGATATGCCGAGCCTGGCCCAAGTTCTGGCGGTCGGCACGTCCCAGCATAAACCCGGTGACCATCCTCTGCATGTGGTGCCGAAGCTGCCAGCAAATCGGCCCGTCGGCACGTACATGGATAGACCAGGCCATTTTCACGCCACGACTCGAAAATTTCCCGATACAAACCAGTCCGATCGCTTTGACGAATCAGCGAGTGAGGAGTCTGGCCGATATCAGCCGGAATGCCCAACCAAGCCAGGTCTATCACCAGCTGTTCCATATAGGTGTCGCTCGACCGCACCGGGTCGAGATCCTCAATGCGCAAAATCTGCTGACCACCCTTGGCATGAACTGCCAGATCAGAAAGCAAAGCGACCCAGACATTGCCCAGATGCATCCGCCCCGTCGGGCTAGGCGCAAAACGTCCGATCATGAATCAGTCAAACACCCCTGCATAAAGTCGTTCAAACAGGCCAGCTGTTGTTCACCTCATTGTCCTTGCAGTATAGCAAGCCTGGCATGTTTCCTCCAGAGGTGGCGCGGCTCGTGGCTCTTTGCTTTTTCCCGTGAAAAGGTAAGAAAGGATGCACCTGTTTTCCAATCATTAACCAACCTGGAACCGATGATTGTTGTTGCATGGTTTCGTGTCAGGTCATTCTGAGAAGCGAGACACTTTCGGAGGCGGTATTCCGTCCATGTACCAGACCTACGACGAGGGGTGGCACTGAATGTGGAACGTTCCGCTTTAGGGGTAGGAGGTGGCGCGAAGTCTGGTATCCAGGATGGAACATTCACGAAATGGAGCCAGACTTCGCGCGAAGGGTGGCCCCGCGGGCGGAATGTTCACGATTTGGTGTCGGTCCACTTTTTGGGAAAATCTGCAATGTGCTTGTGCAGCCTACAGCCGCAGCTGGTTGACGCCTCATCAAAAAAGTTCCTCGCAGGTGCTCCGACATAGCAGCGGAAATTTCTGCCGCTATGTCGGAGCACTTTATTGGAAGATCTTGGCATGACCTGAAAAAGCCTCTGCTGCAGGGTTTTCGAGACCCATTTGATTAGTACCGCTTTGGTAGACCTACCCCAATCGTGGAACTTTCCATCCAAGGTGCCAGACCTACGGCCACCCCTGGCACTGGATCGTGAAATTTCCGCCTGCGGGGCCAGGGGTGGCGTGAGGGATGGTCCTTTCGTGGATTCTCCTGCCAAAGGATCTAACGCATGGTTTGAGCGTTTGGTCAAATCGAGCTTTTCCAGCCTGTAAAACCAGGTGATTTTGAAATATGTTTCTACCGCACTATCATTTCTTGCTTGCTACACGCAATTTAAATACGTTATAACGCCATTTGTGCCCTGTCAAAGGCAATAATATTCATGCACATTGCCAATTTCTGCAATTTCATCAAATCAATCTTGCAAATTTGCTTGACTTCTCCATTGCGATCGTTTATTCTGAAGCCATCAAAGCAAGGGCGCTGACCTCCACCGGTCGAGTGCCCTTTTTGTTTTGAAAACCAACTAAGCCAAGCAGAATAAACGCATCTGCGAGGTGCCTGTTACAGGCTGCCTCTGGTTTCGTGCACCCTGCTGGCCAAGGCCATGATGGCCAATCAAAGAAAGGGGTATGAGCCATGAAGAAACTCGAAATCGTCATCAAGCCTGAACGTCTGGAGATCCTCAAAGCCATTCTCGAGGAAGCGGACGCCACCGGTGTGATGATCAGCAACGTGATGGGGTACGGCAACCAAAAGGGTATCACCGCCCTGTACCGCGGCACCCGCTACACCGTCAATTTCCTGCCCAAGGTCAAAGTCACGACTATTACAGATGACCTCAAAGCAGAAAAGCTGATCGATCAGATCTGCAACCAGTTGCCTCAGGGCGAAGCTGGCGACGGCAAGATTTTTGTCACTGAAATAGCTGACGTGATCCGCATCCGCACCGGCGAACGAGGCGAAAAGGCCTTGTAAGCATCTGAGCAAGCCGCCCTCCGCGGGCACTGTGAATTGAGAAAGGATGGTTTTTGTGGAAGATTTGACCATGACTGTAGAAACTTTGGCAAAAAATGCCGATATCCTCTGGACCTTGATTGCTGCTATTCTCGTCTTTTTCATGCAGGCCGGATTTGCCATGGTGGAGACCGGTTTCACCCGGGCCAAGAACGCTGGCAACATCATTATGAAGAACACGATGGACTTTGCAGTCGGCTCGTTGCTTTTCCTCCTCGTCGGCTACGGTATCATGTTCGGCGACAAATTCATGGGCTTGTTTGGCACCACTGGATTCATCGATCCAACAACCATTGGTGACAGCTATTTCATCTTTTTCCAGACAGTTTTCGCCGCAACCGCAGCGACGATCGTCTCCGGCGCCATGGCCGAACGCACCAAGTTCAAATCCTACCTGATTTATTCAGCCGTAATCACCCTGATCATTTACCCGATTGTCGGCGCCTGGACTTGGGGCGGTGGCTGGCTCGCCAGCCTGGGCTTCCATGACTTTGCCGGTTCGACTGTTGTCCACTCTGTCGGTGGCTGGGCAGCCCTGATGGGCACCATCATCCTCGGTCCCCGCATCGGCAAATTCAATTCCAAAATGAAGCCGCGGGCCATTCCTGGCCATAGCCTGACCCTGGGCGCACTCGGTGTCTTCATCCTTTGGTTCGGCTGGTTCGGCTTCAACCCCGGCAGCACGGTCGCCCTCGTCCCGGAAATCGGCGACATCGCTATGACCACCAACCTGGCTGCAGCAGCCGGCGGCGTCAGCGCCATGTTCATCTCCTGGCTCAAGTTCAAAAAGCCTGATGTCGGCCTGACCCTCAACGGCGTCCTCGGCGGCCTGGTTGCCATCACGGCTGGTACCGCTGCAGTCAGCAACATCGGTGCCATCCTCATCGGCCTGATCGCTGGTTTCATCATCGTCTTTGGTGCCTGGATCCTGGAAAATATCTTCCACATCGACGATCCGGTCGGTGCCGTCCCGGTTCACCTGATGAACGGTGTCTTTGGAACACTGGCCGTTGGTCTCTTCGCCATCCCAGATAATTTCGGTGGCACCGCTTCTGGCTTATTCTATGGTGGCGGCCTCGATCTCTTCATCTCACAGCTCACCGGTGTCCTGGCCGTTGGCGTTTGGACATCCCTGACCGCAGGCGCCCTGTTCCTGATCCTCAAGCACACCGTCGGCCTGCGCGTCTCTCCCGCCGAAGAACTCGAAGGACTCGACCTCCGCGAGCACGGCTCCGAAAGCTATCCGGATTTCATGGTCAAGGGTTGAGCGGACCGTCCGCCGTTTCAACAACACCCCTCCAAGACCATGTGACCAAAAACGGATAAACCGTTTTCCGGCAAAGACCCTCTGGCCGTAAGGCTGGAGGGTCTTTTGCCAAAAAAGAGACCCGGTCCGTTTTTAATCAAATACAGCAGTCGACATGACGAGTTTTGCCTGGTAGCCTTTGTCGGCGAGGGCGTGCATGATGGTATCGCGGTGTTCGTAACCAAACGCTTCGAGAGTGACTTTGAGTTCGACGGCCATGTTGCGGTTGATGCTGACGAACTGGTTATGCTCGAGGCGGATGATGTTGCCTTTCTGGCGGGCGATGATGTGGGCGATGCGCTCGAGCTCACCGGGCCGGTCGGGCAGGAGCACGGAAAAAGTGAAGACGCGGCCGCGGTTGATCAGGCCGTGCTGGACCAGAGAAGCCATGGTGATGACGTCCATGTTGCCACCGGACAGAATCGAGACCACACGCTTCCCCTTGAAGCCTAAGTGGTTCAGGGCTGCGACGCTCAATAGGCCGGCATTTTCAACGATCAGTTTGTGGGTCTCCATGACGGTCAGGAAGGCATCGATCAGCTCGATGTCATCGATCGCCAGGAAGCGGTCAACATGATCCCTGACATATGGAAAAACAAGATCGCCCGGCGTTTTTACGGCCACGCCATCGGCGATCGTGTCGATGTGGCTGAGCGTGCAGATCTGGCCCTGCTCGACCGACCATTTCATCGAGGCGGCACCACTTGGCTCGACGCCGATGATTTCGATTTCCGGGCGCAGGATCTTGGCCAGTGTGGCCACCCCGGCGGCCAGTCCACCCCCACCGATCGGCAGGATGATGGCATCGGTTTCAGGCAAATCAGCCAGGATTTCAAAGGCGATCGTCCCCTGACCCGAAGCGACATCGAGATCATTGAACGGATGGACAAAGGTATGGCCCTTTTCCTGGGCCAGCTCCAGCGCATGGGCGTAGGCTTCGTCATAATTTTCGCCGAAAAGGACCACCGTCGCGCCATAGGATTTCGTGTTATTGACCTTGACCAGCGGCGTGGTCTGCGGCATGACGATCGTGGCCTTGAGCTTTTGCAGCTGGGCAGCCAGGGCAACACCCTGAGCATGGTTGCCAGCCGATGCCGTGATCAGTCCGCGCTTTTTCTGCTCAGCCGGCAGGCGGGCAATCTTGACAAATGCACCGCGCACCTTGTACGCACCAGTCAGCTGCAGGTTTTCCGGCTTGAAATAGACTTGGTTGCCGGTCAGGCGCGTGTAATGGCGGCTGTATACGAGCGGGGTTTTGGTGATGACCGGCTCCAGGATCTGGCGCGCCTCGGCAAAGGCATCCAAATTGAGCGTAACTAGATCAGACATGGCATTTTCCTCGAATCTTATCCTTCAAGGATCATATATCCGAATGGCTTCAGGGTCAAATCAGGCCAGAGGTCCGAAGCGGCGACCTTGCGACTGCGGCGGGAAAAATTGATCAGCACCGTAACGCGGTTGTCGTCTTTGACCCGGCTGAAGGCAAGCAAGGTGCGGGAGGTGACAGGCAAAATCTCGACCGGTCCACCGGCAGTGCCATTCCAGAGGGCGCGATTCTGGTGCTTCAACCGGGCCAGTTCGCGGTAGAAATCCGCCAGGGCATAGGTCCCCCAGTTGATCGGGTCTTTCTCGAAAAATTCCAGCCGCTTGTCCAGGCCGGATTCCTGGCCACTGTAGATCAGCATCATGCCGGGCAAGGTCGCGGCCAGGACAGCAAAGGCCTTGAAGGCAGGTCCATAGAGTTCTTCATCATGGGCCACCCAGGTGTTTTTGTCATGATTGGTTGTAAAGCGCATACGATAGGCATCGGCAGGGTATGCGACCGGTGGCCGGGTGATCAAGCGCTTGAGATCCAGGACAGATGCCTCACCTTGAGCCATCCGCGTCATCAGGTCATAAAGGTCCCAGTCATAGGTCATATCAAACGCGGCGCGGTGCAGCTCCGGCGTCGACCACTCCGCCAGCATGAACACTGGCTTGATTTTTTCCAATGCTGCCCGGGCCTGTTCCCAGTAGGCTGTCGGCAGCAGCCCCGCCACGTCACATCGATAGCCATCGATATCGGCCTCACGAATCCAGTAGAGCAGCGCATCGGTCATGGCGTCCCATAAGGCTGGCTGGCGATAATCAAGGCCGACGACATCGGTCCAATACTCTTCCGGAGCGGTTTCGTCGTGGCGATAAACGTAACTATGGATCTGGCCAGCTGCATTTTTCAAATACCAGTCTGGATGCTCGGCAACCCAGACATGGTCCCAGGCGGTGTGATTGGCAACCCAGTCGAGAATCAGGTACATCCCCAACCGATGGACCTCACGCACCAGTTCACGCAGGTCCTCCAAGCTGCCAAAATCCGGATTGACCGCCTTGTAGTCACTGACCGCATAGTTGCTGCCCAACGTCCCTTTGCGCTCTAGCAACCCAATCGGATTGATCGGCATCAGCCAGAGGATATCCACGCCCATGTTCTTGAGCCGTCCTAGCTGGGGTAGGATCGCCCGCAGCGTGCCCTCCGGCGAAAACTGGCGCACATTCAGTTCATAAATGACTGCGTTTCGGGACCAGTCAGGATGCTGGACACGGGTGACGATCTTTTTCATACCACAACCTCCGGCAAAACGAGATACCCTCATCTTACGCCTGGCCCCTCTTTCGTGCAACCGGTTGCAGAGCCATCTTCTCGCACCACAGCAAAAACCGCCTTCTCGCAATGGGGCGAAAAGGCGGTTGTTATGAACCCCGGACAGGGGCTTGGTCCAGAACAGCTGTTTCCTGTCTGCTCTCAGATCTTCTCAGGTTTTCTCAGATTTTTTCGATGACGTCGAGGAAGGCTGTGATCGGCTGGTCGCCGAGCAGCTCGTGCTCGCCATTGATGACGATCTTTGGCACGCCGCTGACGTTGTATTTGATCGAGAGCGGGACAAAGGTGTTGGCTTCGATCATGTCGGCCTTGATTCTGGGGTTTTCGAGCGCCAGACGATGGGCCGTGATGACGGCACCGGGGCAATGGGGGCAGCTGAGGGTGACGAAGACCTGGATGTGAATGTCTTTGTCGATCTTCTGGATCCGCTTGAGGATGTCTGCCGGCAGTTCCTGGCGTTCGCCAGAGACCTCGAGCAGGGCGCCGAGGAACGAGTTGATCTCGTAGCCACCCGGGATGCCGAAGAAGCGGATATTGGTGTCGTTGCCGTCCTGGTCGAGCATGACCACGGCCGGGACCATTTCGATTTTGTATTCGGCTGCTTTTTCCGCGTCGGTGACCAGATTGTAGCGGGTCATTTTCAGCTTGGGATTGAGTTCACAGATTTCCTCGATGAACTGATGGGCGTCGTGGCAGGATTCACATTCGATTTCCTGGGTGAAGAAGACGACATTGACGTCGTTCTTGAGGCCATCAAGGATCTGGGCGAGCTGTTTACGGATGTTGTCGTCAAAAAGTGCCATGGTTCATACCTCCTGAAGGTGTTGGCTGTTGTTTTCCGGTCCAGGACCGGCTGTCGTGGATTACGGATAAGTTCAGAAATTGGGGTTGCTGAGGATATAATCGGTCGCCGAGAGCGCAGCCTTGGCTGCATCACCACAGGCGATGATGATCTGTTTGTACGGGACATCGGTCACGTCACCGGCGGCAAAAATGCCTTCCTTATTGGTGCGGCCGAATGCATCGATGACGATCTCGTCCAGTTCGTTCATGTGGAGCAGACCCCGGGCCAGTTCGCTGTTCGGGATCGAGCCGACTTCAACAAAAATGCCGTCGGCCGGAATGTCAATCTGGGCACCTGTTTCGCGGTTCTCGACTGCAACACTTTCGACCGTTGTGGATCCGTGAATCTCTTTGACCACATGCCCGAGGAGCACCTCCACATTGTCAAAATGCTTGAGCTTGTCAACCAGGACTTTGTCTGCCTTGAGCCGGTCACGACGCTGGACGACGGTGACGTGGGTCGCGATGCGGGCCAGGTCAATGGCTGCACCGATCCCGGCATTGCCGCCACCGGCAACGACGACCTTCTTGTTCTTGTAGAACGGGCCGTCGCAGATGGCACAGTAGGTGACGCCGTGGCCGGTGAATTCTTTCTCACCCGGGACATTGAGCTTCCTGGGCAATTTTCCGGAGGCGACGATGATGGTCTTCGTCTTGAAGATCCGGCCATCATCGAGGATCACTTCTTTGTAAAGGCCATCCTTGATAGACTTGACCGTCGTATTGTTTTCAAAATCGATCCCGAACTGCATCACCTGGTCATGGAACTTGTCAGCCAATTCGACACCGTTGATGTAGCGGTAACCAAGGTAATTTTCAATTCCGGCTGTATCAGCCATCTGTCCGCCCACTTGACGGGTGATCAGGCCAGTCGACATGCCTTTGCGCAGGCAATACACTGCAGCTGTCATGCCAGCTGGTCCGCCACCAATGATGATGACGTCGTAAATCTTGTCTGATGCAAATGCGTTGAATTTCTGTTCGCCGACGAAAAGGCTGGAAGAAAGATTGAAATCCATTGGGACACCTCGTTTGCTCGTTACGTTCCTGACTATACCTGACATTCAGCCATCCAACCGTGACAAAATCGCACAAGCGTTGTTCTGGCGGAATCGTTTGAGATGGTTCGGGGTATAATGATAGTGTGCCCAAACACCCTTTCATTTGACAAGTCCTTTTGTTACTGCACCATGAATAATCTGCCGGTTATCCGGCGGGAGGTCAGCCATGAAGAAAGTCTGTGCAGTCTGGATCGTCTTGCTGTTTGTCTTCCTGCCCTTGGTGGCCCCTGTCCAGGCGGTCATTTCCACTGACACCTCCGGTGACTGGCCTGGCGTTATCGACCAGCAGCCTGCGGCACCGTTCGATTATGATTTCCAGGCACCTTCTGCCGACTGGCTTGATTTTGTTGCTGGTGAGACACCCGCCACATTCGCCGCGGATAAAATCCACTATGAACTGGCGGACTCCGTGATCGAGATCGACAGCCAGGTTACGAGTCAATTGGCCACAGCCGGCCAGCTGCTCTCTGGCGCGACCAAACCGTTGCAGCGGCCGGACAAAATCATTGCCGCAGGCGGCTACATCGCACGGGACATTCTCCAGCAGGCGGCCCAGGCGCGCGGCCGGTCCGTCGAAAACGGCTCCATTTTTGTCGATGCTACAGCGGGCACCGCATTCAAAGTCGTCTCTCCGTCCACTTTTACCGGCGCCTTTGCTGCCAACGAAACGCTCGGCGACCTTGTCAAACCGTTGGAAAACACCTACAGCGTCGCCCGGCCGCAGCTCCATGAAGTCATCAATAATTTCGAGCTCGAGGAAGACACCATCCGCCTGACCCGTGGCAACATCAGCGGCTTTGCCCCTGGCATCGAGCAAAGCCTGGTCTTGCCGGGGCTGGCCCAGCCGCAAGCTTTCGGCGATGCGCTGAAGGATTTCAAATACCTCTCTGACGATCCATTCATCAAACTCCAGTTCACCGACCAGACGCTGGAGGCCAATCTGGGCGGCGGCGGCAAAGTCCAGGTCACCGTCAGTGGCGGCCTAGGCATCGAGGACATCGACCTCACCGGACGTTACTCCGGATTTGACGGCTACCGGATCGCGCTCACCCTCAGACAGGAGAGCTACCTGGTCGTCGAAATGGGCGCCAACGTCAAGCAGGAGGTCTATATCCCCCTGCTCGGACTCGACATCCCCTTCGGCGTCGGCCGGATTTCCGGCGGCATATTCGCCGTCATCGGTCTCGACGGCAGCCTGAGCCTGGAAATCGAGGCTCGTGACTACACCGAAACCACCATGGGCGTCCGGGGCGGAACCAAGTTCTATGTCCCGACCAGTGTCAAGCCGATTTTCCAACAGGGCTTCACCAGTGACGGCGACGTGGACCTCAACGGCGACATCGATGGCTACCTGAAATTCGGCCCGATGATGGGCCTGGAGCTGTTTGGTTTTGATCTGGTCGGAGCAGGTGTTTTCCTCGGAGCCGGGGTTCATGTCCAGGCGGATAACAAGATGCTCGACGTCAACCTCTACGGCTTGTTCAATGTCTATGTCAAGCTGGCTGGTGAAAATTTCAACCTGGCTAATTACAAGCCGACGATTCTGCGCCGGCGCCAGGCCAACACTCTGGGCTACCGGATCAAGGTCGTCGAGGCGTTCATTTCACCTGGCCTGGTGGGCGGGTCGATCGAAAAGCAGGTCTCAGCGGCACCACCCAAATTTGAGGTCGCCCAGGGGCTGGAATACCGGATTCTGGTCGTACCGGACGGTGTGTTCTTTGATCCGAATGACGTCGCGTCGGTCAACCAGGCCGAGATCCGCAAATACCCTGCCTCCGGCTATGCCACCACCAATGGCGAAGGCGAATTTTACCAGCACGATCCGCAGATGCTGTACCACAAAGACCAGGTGATCATCGAATTCCGGGTCAATGGCGAGTCGTACTATTCCAATCCCGCAACACCCACCCTGCCCTTCTCCTCCTTTACCATCGCCAAGGCTGATTCTTTCAACGATTTCGTCACCGGCCAGGTCAATCCGATCCGCTCGATCAACTGGGAAGCCGCAGCTGATGCGCCTCCCGAAGATCAGTACCAGTGGACGTATTGCAGCGGCGCCCTGGTCAATCTCAGCCAGTACCTGAGCCTCAATTACAACCAGCATGTCCCGACCGGCCACCTGGCCCGGGCCATGACGGATGAATGGGGCAATTTCGACACGAGAAAGCCGCCGGTCTCGCTCATCACGGGTCTCCCCATCGCCAACACCGGATTTGACGTGTACGAAACGCCCTCCAACTGGGGCAATATGGTCGGTTACGATGTCAGCCTCAATTACCACGAGGCCACGACCACAGGCAAGGTCCCGGTCCACACGACGCTCGAGATCAGTTTTGACCGCACCATCCAGCAAGTGCCCGGCTCCTTCAAAACCTATGAGGAAAACGGCAAGATCATCAACCAGGTGCAATACGACGAATCGATCTGGATCGTCAACCCGAATGGCACCCGTACCGTCACATCAGACGAATTCCGCTATAACCGGGTCGTCTTTTCCACTCAGGATCTCGGCCGTGACACCGATTACCGCAAGGAAACCGACCTCGTGCGCAATTATCAGTGGGTCTTTGGCGAAAGCGGCAAGCAGCTGATCCCGCTCCTTGACAGTGAGGGACGCGAGACAGGGGCCGCGCTCTTTAAAGAGCGCGTGACGGTCGAATGGGTCTGGCAGGCTCATCCCAACCCGGTCCAGATCACCAGCACTGATCACGCAACGGTCAACCAGCAGGGTGGCACGTTCCCCGTCACCGCGAGCGGGTTTGCGCCTTTCCGGTTCACCCTGGCTGGCGCGCCAGTGGGGATCCAGATCGGAGCCAGCAACGGCCAGATCCAGATCCCGGCCAGCCTGGCCCCAGGGGACTACACCTTCACCATCCGGGCTGAAGAGGACCGATCCAAGGCGGTCAAATCACCTTTCATCAATGATCCCTATCAGGGCCATGCACCCTCACTGCCGGATGAACAGGTCTTCACCCTGACTGTCAGCAACGAGCCCGGTGCCACGAAACCGACCGAGACCAGCGAAGCCACCTCCGCGACCCGGCCGACTTCACTCACGCCATCGCCGACGCCGGTACCTACACCCACACCATCGCCGACGCCCGAGCCAACACCGACGCCTGTCCCGCGCACGCCGCCGGAAATCGCGGACGCCGACCACGACTATACCTTTGTCAAGCTGATCGGCAGCGGCGACTACGAGGTCCAGATCGAGGCAGATGGCAGCGAGCCCATCAGCTGGTCACTAGAGCGGCGCAGCGAGCGGTATCCCTATCCGGAGACAGCCACGATCGATGAAGAGACCGGCTTGCTGACTCTGCGTGATGGCATGGATCCCGGAACATACTATTTCGTTATCAGCGCCAGCAACGATGTCGGTTCAGACACGCAGGAGTGCACGGTCAATTATCTCGAGCTGGTCCGGCCCACCCTGCCCCTGCCGACCCTGCGCCCGATGGCAGCGCGCTCGGACGAACTGGTCCCGGCTCAGGGTGAATCCGACTCTGAGTTGGTAATGCTGGCCACCCAGCCCGGTGGATCAAACTGGAGCCAGACGTTGCCTTTTGTCAAATCACCAGAGTTCGATTTCAACGCTGAAAACCAGCCTCGGGAGATCACCCTTGCCCTGCCACTCAATGCAGCAACGATTCGCTATGATCATCCTCAGGATGTCTACACACTCGACCGTGACACCATCAATGGTTCCGATTACGTCCATTGGCACGCCTGCCCCGGCGTCATGACACCCCACGATTCCGGCGTTGGTATCATGATCTTCGACGAAGCGCCCCAATGCGACAATTACCATTATTTCGATAAAAGTACCATCCCACCTGGCCTGCAGGACAAGCTCGAAGACGTCATCCGCGACCAGGCCAACTTGTTCAATCCAGACGATTTCTTCCTCGGCGCGCCTCTCGATAGCCAAGATCTGATCGACTCAATCGATGCGTATGTGATCAACCCCCTCGATAGCGTGACCCATCTCGATTATGGTTCGATCCTCGATGCTTTGGCTGGCCAGGGCAACGGCACCTTTGATGTCGACCTGGACGACAGCACCGGAACCTTCGTCGCCGGCGAGCTGTTTACCGGACTCAAGGAGACCCCGAAAGCAAGCCTCGCCTTCAACCAGCCTGGCGCAACGATTGCCTTCGCCGGTAGGGACGTCCAGGGCGTCGATGCTGATACCGCGCTATCGATTTTCGACTTCGGTTTCGCCGCTGGCGCCTTGAACGAAAAAGAGATGCTTTCCGCAGCAGGAATGACCGAGTCCGCAAGCGATGCCTTTGTCTACAGCTTTGGCTATCACGGCAACCTGCCTGGTATCGCGACGTTTGCCATCGAAACCGGCCTGGGAGAGGGTCAGAAGGTCCAAGTCTACCGCTACGACCAGCAAGACGCCCTGGCCTCTAGCGGCTCAGCCCTGCCCTTCACCCTGATTGCCAGTGATGTAGCAGTCGGCAAGGGCGGCCTCGTCACGTACAAAAACAATACGATGTCGGAATACCTCGTGACGTCGAAAAAACTGGACGGCGCAGTCGTGAGTGAGATGGTTGCACAACAGGACGGTGGCGCGAAAAAGCCGATGACCGGTTGGATCATCGGCGGTGCGGTGGTGGTGCTGTTGGCGGGCGCGGGGGTTGTGGTTTGGCGGAGGAGACGAGTAGGAAAGGCAGGAGATGTTCAGGTTTAAGTTCTGATTTTTCCTGTGATGTATCAGGTTACAGCGGGGGAAATTATTCCACTTAAACTCTGCAAGGCGGCAAGCCAGGTATTAACGAAAATTCATCAAGTATTGCTCCGCCGATTAAATATCGGACTATGCTATCGCATACTTTGTGAACTTTGAACCAAAGAAGCTGATGACCTTTTTGGGATTGATTTGAATCCTCTTCAAAACAGATCGGGCATTGGCACTCAGTTCTTTCTCTGACTTGGGGATCGGTTTTTTGCTCATCTCACGTTTCAAATCACTGTTCAAATATTCATCCGGATTATATTCCGGTGAGTATGGCGGCAGATAAAACAACTCGATTTCCTGTTGATGCTCTTCCAGCCATGCCGCAACCTTCTTGGCGTGATGCACCCGAAGATTGTCCAGAATCAACAACACTTTGCGGCCGGTATCTTTGATCAACCGCTTCATGAAGTCGATCAGTATATCAGCATTGACGGACTCTTTCGTGATCGTGAACCGCAGTTTGCCCTTGTTTGAGATTGCTGACAGCATGTTCAATTTCAGCTTCTTGGCTTCCACTTTCAGAACAGGCGTTTTTCCAATTGGTGCATAGCCTTTGATGTAATTGGCCGTGTTTTGCAGGGCGGTTTCATCTCCCCAGTAGATTTCGGCGTTCTCTGCCTTGGCTTTTTCAGCAATAGCCGGGTATTCCTCTTCCATCCAGACCTTCACGCGGGCAGCATCCTGCTTGTTCGCACGCTTGACCGGTCGCTGGATGCTGAATCCCCAGCGGTCCAAATAATAGCCCAGTGTGCTTAACGGCATATCGATCTTGTATTCTCGCAAGATGTAATCGCGGATGGCCTTACGTGTCCATAAGCAACACTTGAGCTTCAGTTGCTCAGGATTTTTATCGACGATTGTCTGCATGATGGCCCGTTCCTGGTCAGGTGTGAGCGTCCGTTTATCACCGTGTCTGCGGCCGCGTTTCCCGGGCTTGATGCCTTCGATGCCTTTCTCATCGTAGGCTTTCTTGGTTGCATAGACCAGGCTCCTGCTGACGTCAAGCATCGCTGCAATCTCGTCAGGTTTGTTGCCTTTTTTCAGCAGACGGACGATGTTCTTTCGAATCTGATATTGTTCAGCTTGGGATAAGTTCCTGGCATTGGTTTTTAAATCTTCCATGCATATATTGTATCAAAAATGTCTGATAATGTCTATTTTTTATTTGGCGTCTCAATAGAACAAATACTACAACTCTAGTATCGTCAACAACTTCAAAACCACCATTAAAAGTCAAATTATCTTCAGAGATGAAAAGCCAAAGTGTGCCGCCACCATTAATTTTCAAGTCCTTGCTGACGGGATCATTTTTTTTGGATCCGACTTTGCCAAGATTAACTACCAATGGATTATCACCATCATCTGCAGTTATTAAAAAGTCACAATTTAGATCTTCTGCACCAGGATCATATTCAGGGTCAAGTGGATCATCTATATATATATATTCATATTCATCTTCCAATAGTACTGGATCTGGCAAATCATCGTAATCCGTTTTTGAGAGCACACGATCTACCCATCCAACAAACAGTGATTCTGCTCCAATTTCCTCTGTATACACTTTTCCGGGTTCACCGTCTAATCCAGGCCCAAGGTAAGCTTCAAGTTCACTTGGATCATCAACAAGATTTGGATGAATTTCTGCATCAGCACCATCAAAAAGAGTGATATCACCGTAGACATATGTGCCAGTACTTCCTGGAAGTACAACATAATTCCATGTATTAATCGTAGATCCAAAGAAATTGATTTTATCTAATTCAGCAGATAATTTCCTTGTGCTAGTTCTGTATGTAGCCTCACTATGAACTACGGGTCTTACACCCTTTTGCTGCCCTTCCTTGTCAGTGAGCTGTGATAACCAGACTTTATATCCACTATTTATATCACCAAGATGGTTTGACTCAAAATATGCAGGTGACTCCAAATATTCAGCGGGCACATCTATATTGTACTCAATCAATTTATCAACTACCTCTAATGTGGTATTATCCGCATTAATATAGTCAACAACAGCTTCGGCACTTGATCTAAGGAACTGCTGATTAAAGCAGGTTTTTCTGGCTCTACTCCCTGATTTGGCAGATTT
>CAZGSR010000013.1:0-29453 GCA_964528645.1 uncultured Mageeibacillus sp.
GTCCTTTCGGGTTTGGATCGATTTGATGTTTTGCTGTTTATCTCATAAAGTCAGGATTGAATTCGTTAACACTTAATGCTAAAAGTGCCATTCCAATGATAACCAATATTACAACAACGATGATAAGTACTGAAAGTGTAAAGCCTTTGCGACTATAATAGTTGTATTTTTTCATGTAGCTCACCTCAGACAATTCATCAAAACAATAATTGATGAAATCAACAAATGTAATATTGAATTCATTATACCCCTGGCGTTTTGTAATTATCAAACAAATATTGATTTTTGACACATAATATGCATTACATTTACATTTCCTTCACATCTAAAATATTTCCACCCGCCCCACTCACCTCAGATCTTCCCCTCATCCTTCATCGTGTCAATCAGCGCCTGGATCTTCGGTCCGCATCGTTGTCCTCTGCATGGTCCAGACCCCGATCCCACTGCCGCATTCACGTCTTTCACGGTATGCGCCCCGTCGAGGATGGCTTTCTTGATCGTGGCGCGGGAGATGCTTTTGCACAGGCAGACCTTGGTGATTTTATCCATGACGGCTTCGTTGATTTCGCTCATTGATATCCTCCGGAAATGTGTCGCTTGGTGTTGCGGCAACATGAAATTTAATTTGCTAATCATAGTTTAGCAGGTCTGCAGAAAAGCGCTGCAATCAGTTGTTACAATTTGTCAACAAACGCTATAATCTTGGCCAGAGAGAGCTTCTGACAGCTTCAATCCGGCCATTGCCGTGCCTGATTCACAATTCATGGAGGACACCATGCCCGATTCAAATCCCGCCCTGGATTTCATCTTCTCCCGCCGCAGCATCCGCAAATTCACAGCCGAGCCGCTGAGCGCTGAGCAGATCGATCTTTTACAGCAGGCTGCTCTCGCCGCACCCAGTGCCATGAACCGACAGCCCTGGCGCTTTCATTTCATCACCCGACCGTCAGTCATCGCTGCCATCGACGAAGCGGCCTTGACTAAATATCGCGAGGACGGCGAACAGGCCTTGCTCGACCGCCTGGCCAGCAGAGGTTCACCAAACAGCCTCTTCTACGGAGCACCGCTCGTTGTGATTATTTCGATTGACCAGACGGAAAGATCGGGCTATCCCTGGATCGATGCCGGCATTGCAGCCGAAAACATCGCCCTCGCTGCGCAGGCACTCGGACTGGGCTCCTGCATCATCGGTCTGACGCAAGTCGCCTTCGCTGGATCATCCCGCGACATCATCGGCCGGATGATCGACATGCCGGACACCCACGACTTCGCCATCTCCATCGCCATCGGCCACCCCGCCATGGGAAAAGACCCCCACGAAGCCCTCCCCGGCCGCCTGGTCACAATCAAGTAATTTGAATAAGAAAAGTGTGAACTCGCCGCCAAAGGCTTTAGTCCATTTGGCAAGCAGGTCCTGTCATCGGGCCAGGTAATCGGCGATAAGCAGCTCCTGTATTAAATGTCGGCGAGTTCCATTATGAATTAAGAGTAGACAGGTTTTTAAAAGGAGCGAGCTCGCCGCCGAAGGCTTGAGTCCATTTGGCGGCGAGTTTCATCGCGGCAAAGCCGCGATGATGTCTGAGCTAAGCCAAATGGAACTTAAGACTTTGGCGGCCCTCACCATTTCTCAATCACCAGGATATGCCTGTCCTTGCGCGACTTACCTGCCTCTTCCTTGAGCCGGATCCGGCCGTAGCCGCGCAGGGAGATGACGTCGCCGATCGAGAGCAGGCGGTCGGGGCGTGTTTCGGGGCGCCAGTTGAGCTGGACCTGGCCAGAGCGGATCCATTCGGCCATGTCTGTCCGCGAGATGTTGAATCCGGCGGCGGCGATTTTGTCAAAGCGCATCGAGGCGGCGGTGATCCGGACCAGATTCTCTTCGCGCGACGGGGCGGCAAGACCAGCCAATGGTATTCGTTCGATTGTGACCGAGCGCGAACCGACGGAGCTGAGCTCGAGCTGGATCAGGGGCACGATCGTAGCCAGGACCAGGGCGATCGCCTGGCCATCGTCGACCAGAATGTCGCCGATCTGGTCGCGCCGGATCCCCAGGCCGAGCAAGCTGCCGAGGTAATCGCGATGGCCGAGCGGGGCGTCCGAGCGGCCGCCCAGGCCGCGATGCACCGCCGATTTGATCCGCAGAGCCGTCATGAAGGTTTCTGCTTCAATCTCAGCAGCAGTCCATCCCGAGGGTAAAAACACGCACAGGCACCGTTCAGCGCCCTCATAGCCACCCAGCAGGACATGGGCGATCTTGCGCGCACGCAGAAAAGCTCCCGCCTCGGCTTGTTCAGCCGGGGTGAGAAAACCGGTGTGGGTCGGATAATCGTGCTGATCTGCCTGCCGGGCCAGGTCCTCAAGGCGATTCAGGGCCAGTTTATCAGGATTCACGTGTCATCTCCGCGGCAGACCTCACACAACTTCGCCTGGGTAAAAGCCACCAGATCAGTCGGAGCCAGCAGCATCTGGCAGCCACGCACGCCGGCGCTGACCGCCACGACCGGCTCGGCCAGCACGGCTGACTCGACAAAGGTCGGAAATTTCTTTTTCATGCCCACGGGCGAGCAGCCGCCACGGATGTATCCGGTCACAGCCAGCAGGTCTTTGGTCGGGATCAGCTCGACGCGCTTGTCGCCACTGGCCTGGGCCAGCTTTTTGAGGTCAATCTCGCGGTCGACCGGGATGATGCAGACCAGATAGCCCGTCTTGTCACCGCGCGCGACGAGCGTTTTATAGACCTGCCCGGCAGGCAGGCCGACTTCTGCAGCGACCGTGACACCGGACAGGTCATGTTCATCGACAGGATACGTTTTCAGTTCGTAGGCGATGCCGGCCTGGTTCAAAAGGCGCATCGCATTGGTCTTCTGGATTTTCATGCCTATCAGTATAGCGGTTTATTTCACACCTTTGAAGCATTTTTCCAGATGGAGTTCATCAACATCCGGGCGGGTCAGCAGGCCGGCGACAACCAAAGCCAGGGCTGAGAGCGGCACCGCAATGACGACGGCGTCGACCATGGCCAGCTTGGCCAGAGCGGTGTCAGCAAACAGGTGCGGCTTGCCAAACACCAGTTGGCAGAGGCCGATCGTGGCGGCGTTTTTGCCATGGACAAAGAACAACCAGAACGAGCTCGACAACGAACCGGTCAGGATGCTGATCACAGCGGCTTTGCGGGAAAGGCGGCGGACAAAGAGAGCGCCGATGTAGACAGGCAGGAAGGCCGCCGCGCAGATGCCGAAAAAGACGGCTGTCGCCTGGGCGATCAGGCCGATGTCCAGATGCAGCTGGTTGCCGATGTAGGCCAACAGCGCGCTGGCCAGGATCGAGATCACAACGCCGATCCGGGTGATCGTCAGGGTATAGCCTTTGATGCCGAGGCTTTTTTCAAACAGATCGCGGCCGATCGAGGTACCGACGACATGGTATTGCGAGCTCAGCGTCGACATCGCGGCTGACATCAGGGTCAGCATGAAAACGGTGTTGAACCAGCTTGGCAGGTAGGTTTTCAGGAACAGCGGGATGATGTTGTCGATCACGCCGCCTGCTGCGGCGACGGAGGTCAGCCCGAGGTCACGGACGAAAAAGACATTCGACAGGGATCCAACCACGTAGGCGACGCCGGCCATCATCAGGATGAAAACACCGCCCGAGGCGACGGCCCGATTCAGTTCGCGGTTGCTTTTGACTGTCATAAAGCGCACGACCAGCTGCGGCTGGGCCAGCACGCCAATGCCGACACCCATGACGACCGAGGTCACGACCGTCCACCAGTAGGGCGAGTTGAAAACCGGCATCGAGGTCCAGCCGGCAAAGCCATTGGCTGAAACCTTGGTCGTCTGTTCCTGGACCACCGGGTCGTTCATCAGGTTGGTCAGGGCCAGATGCGCGTTCGTGACGCCACCGAGCTTGCTGTAGACAAAAACCAGCAAAAACAGCATGCCGGCGAACATGATCGATCCCTGGAAGGCATCGGTGTACATGACGCCTTTCATACCACCCATCGCCACATAGAGGGCAATGATCATGGTGAAAAAGAACAAGGTGACATTGAAGTCGATGTTGAACTGAGTCGCCAGATAGCCGACGCCGCCCTTGAGGACCGCTGCGGCGTACAGGGGCATGAAAATCAGGATCACCGCCGCGGAAAAGCCCTGGATGAACTTGGACTTGAACCGGACGCCCAGAAGTTCCGGAAAGGTATGGGCGTCGAGGTTATGGCCCATCTGGCGCGTCCGCTTGCCAAAAACCAGGAACGCGATAAACACGCCAACAAAAATATTGAGGAAGGTCAGCCACAAGAGCGACATGCCAAACAGTCCGGCATTGCCGCCGAAACCGACAATCGCTGAAGTGCTGATAAAGGTCGCACCATAGGACAAGGCCATGACCATCGGATGGATCTGGCGCCCGGCCAGCATGTAATCCTTGGTGCTCTTGGTGCCCCGATAGGCATAAACACTCAGTGAAGCGAGGATGAAGAGGTAGATGACTGTGGCGATGATCGTCAGTGGCATGATGAACTCCTGAAAATGATACTTTTATACACCATCAAAGCATTTGGCAACGTGCTGTTCACTGACATCTGGCTGGGTCAGGGCTGCGGCGATGAACAGAGCAAGGATCGACAGCGGCACCGCAATGATGACGGCGTCGACCTGGGCCAGTTTGACCAGACCGGTTTCTGCCAGCACATGTGGTTTGCCAAAGACGAGCTGGCACAGGCCGATCGTGGCAGCATTTTTCGCATGGATGAAGAAGATCCAGACAAAACTGGCAATCGTTCCCGTCAAGATGCTTGTGATCGCCGCCTTGCGCGACAATTTTTTTAGGTAGAGGGCACCGACGTAGGCTGGCAGGAAAGCTGCGGCACAGATGCCGAAGAAAATCGAGGTCGCCTGGGCGATCAGACCGATGTCCGTTTTCATCTGGTTGCCGATGTAGGCAAAAAAGGCGCTGACCAGGATCGAAACCACGACCCCGAGACGAGTGACGAGAAGCGAGTTCGCCTTGATGCCGAGGCTTTTTTCAAACAGGTCGCGGCCGATCGAGGTTCCGACCACATGGTACTGCGAGCTCAGAGTGGACATGGCAGCCGACATCAGAGTCAGCATGAAAATGGTGTTGAACCAACCCGGCAAATAGTTTTTCAGGAAGAGCGGAATGATGTTGTCGATCACACCTCCCGCAGCGGCCATCGCCGTTTTACCGTCCGTCTGGAAAAACAACACGTTGGACAGCGCGCCAACGACAAAGGCGACGCCTGTCATCATCAGGATGAAGACACCGCCCGAGGCGACGGCCCGGTTGAGTTCACGATTGCTTTTGACAGTCATGAAGCGCACGACCAGCTGCGGCTGGGCCAACACGCCGATACCGACACCCATGACGACCGATGTGACGACCGCCCACCAGTAGGGGGAATTGAAGGTCGGCATCGACGTCCAGCCGACAAAGCCATTGGCCGTCAGTTTAGCTGTCTGCTCCTGGATCGCAGATTCATTCATCAGGTTGGTCAGGGCGAGGTGCGCGTTGGTAACCCCACCCAGCTTGGCATAGACGAAGATTAAGAGAAACAGCATGCCGCCAAACATGATCGAACCCTGGAAAGCATCGGTGTACATGACGCCTTTCATACCACCCATCGCGACATAGAGAGCGATGATCATGGTGAAAAAGAACAGTGTCACATTGAAATCAATGTTGAACTGGGTGGCCAGAAAGCCGACTCCGCCTTTGAGGACCGCTGCCGCATAGAATGGCATGAACAAGAACACAACAGCGGCGGAAAATCCCTGGATGAACTTGGACTGGAAACGCACGCCCAAAAGTTCCGGGAAGGTGTGGGCATCGAGGTTGTGGCCCATTTTGCGTGTCCGTTTGCCAAAGAGCAGAAACGCGATAAACACGCCAACAAAAATATTGAGGAAGGTCAGCCACAAGAGCGACATCCCGAACAGTCCGGCGTTGCCGCCAAAGCCGACGATCGCCGAGGTGCTGATGAAGGTCGCACCATAAGACAGGGCCATGACCATCGGGTGGATCTGGCGCCCAGCCAGCATGTAGTCACCGGCTGTCTTGGTGCTGCGGTAGGCCATTAGGCTCAGATAGGCGAGGATAAACAGGTACAGGACTGAGGCAACAATCGGGAACAGCATGTCCTTTTCCTCCGGAATGCTTCTTTTACAGGTTCTCTTCGACCTTCTTTTCTTCTTCTTCCCAGCTGGCTTCTTCCGAAACTTGTTCAGGCTCTTTGTCCAGGCCTCGGTTCCAATTGGCAACGCCGTAGATGACACAAGCAGCTGCACTCAGCACACACAGAAGGTAAACGCTCCAGATCCAGAAATCAGGAATACCCAAAACCATAGTGACTCCGCCTTTCTCTTGATGCTTTGAACGTCAAAGCGACTCTTTTACCATCGTAGCGAATGCCCACAATCCCTGCAACGTGACAGAGCCCGTCGGCAAAAAAAGCGTATTTTCAGCAATATTTATGATCATTTTTGCAAATATTGAGTGGAACCCTGTCAGAACAAGCATCAAATTCATGCGTTTGTTACCATGCCAGCGAGCTGATTCCCGTAAAATGAAGCTATCTCCATAATTTCGACATATCCTGTCGGTATGGTTGGTTTAGAAATAATATCAAGGAGCAGTCCATGCAACAGCACCATACTCTGAAAATATCTGGCATGACCTGTGCCTCCTGTTCCGCCCGAGTCGAGAAGGTCTCCAGCCGCTTACCCGGTGTGAGCGAGGCCAATGTCAATTTGGCGACTGAGAAGCTCAGCATCACGTTCGATGATAGCCAGCTCAGCCTCGATAAGGTCCAGGAAGCGATCGCCAAAGCCGGTTACCAGGCCGCACCGGAAGTGACCGCCAAGGAAGTGACTGTCCCAATCGCCGGCATGACCTGCGCCGCCTGCTCGGCGCGGATCGAAAAGCAAGTCGGCAAGCTGGAAGGCGTTTCGCTGGCCACGGTCAACTTCGCCACGGAAAAGGGCGTATTCACCTACGATCCGGAAAAAATCCGTCTGTCCCAGATCAAGGCGGCGATCCAGAAGGCGGGGTACACGCCGCTGGAGATCGAGACTGCGCTGGCTGTCGATGAAGACCAGGCCAGAAAGGACCGCGCCATCCGCGTCTTATGGACGAAATTCATCGTTTCCGCTGCTTTCTCCATACCTTTGCTCTACCTCGCGATGGGCCACATGATCCCTGGCTGGAAAGCCCCGATACCGGTCTTCCTCGACCCGATGCGCTATCCGCTCAATTTTGCCCTCGCCCAGATCATCCTCACTGTGCCGATCGTGATCGCTGGTTACCGCTTCTACACGGTTGGCTTCAAAAACATCTGGCATCGTTCGCCCAATATGGACTCGCTGATCGCCATGGGCACTTCGGCCGCGATCCTCTACAGCCTGTATTCGACCTGGCAGATCATCGCGGGCGATCACTCGGCAGCCGGACATCTCTATTTCGAGACTGCCGGCGTCATCATCACCCTGATTTTGCTCGGCAAAACGCTCGAAGCCATCTCCAAGGGCAAAACGTCGGAAGCGATCAAAAAGCTGATGGGACTGCGGCCCAAGACGGCGCGTGTGGTCCAGGAGGGCAAGGAAATCGAAATTCCCGTCGATGAGGTCGAGGTGGGTGACATTCTGCTCGTCAAGCCCGGCGAGAAAATCCCGGTCGATGGTGAAATCACCAGCGGCCTGACGGCCATTGACGAAGCGATGTTGACCGGCGAGAGCATTCCGGTCGAGAAAGCTGTCGGTGATCCGGTCTACACAGCCAGTATCAATGGAAATGGTGCGATCCAGTTCCGGGCTACCAAGGTTGGCAAGGACACAGCCCTGGCCCAGATCATCAAACTGGTTGAAGACGCCCAGAGCAGCAAGGCGCCGATCGCCCAGCTGGCTGACATCGTCTCCGGCTATTTCGTACCGATTGTCTTTGCGATTGCGGTCCTGGCCGCAGCGGCCTGGCTGATCGCCGGCCAGACGCTGGTCTTTGCACTTTCGATCCTGATCGCCGTCCTGGTCATTGCTTGTCCCTGTGCCCTCGGCCTGGCCACGCCGACCGCGATCATGGTCGGCACCGGCAAAGGTGCCGAAAACGGCATTCTGATCAAGAGCGGTGAGGCGCTCGAGATCACGCACAAAGTCAAGATGATCATTTTCGACAAGACGGGTACGATCACGGAGGGCCGCCCTTCGGTTACCGACATCCTGCCTGCCGCCTCTGGCTTCACGGCTGACGAGCTGCTCGCCCTCGCTGCCGCTGCCGAAAAGGGGTCGGAGCATCCGCTTGGTGAAGCGATCGTGCGCGGTGCCGAGGAGCGGTCCCTCACACTTGCTGAGGCGACTGATTTCCAGGCGATCCCCGGTCACGGTATCTCGGTTGTCATCGCCGGTCGCCAGGTCTTGCTGGGCAATTCGCGCCTGATGACGCGCGAGAACATTGTTCTCCCTGTTGATGCTGCTGGCCACACGGACGCCGACCGCCTCGCGGGCGCAGGCAAGACGCCGATGTTCGTCGCCGTCGACGGCCAGTACGCTGGCATCATCGCGGTTGCGGACACGGTCAAGCCGTCCAGTGCCAAGGCGATCGCCCAGCTGCACAAGATGGGCATCCAGGTCGCCATGATCACGGGTGACAACCGCAAAACGGCCCAGGCCATTGCGTCCCAGGTCGGAATCGACCGGGTCCTGGCGGAAGTTCTGCCAGCTGACAAGGCCAATGAAGTGAAAAAGCTCCAGGCTGAGGGCCACGTTGTGGCGATGGTCGGCGATGGCATCAATGACGCGCCTGCCCTGGCTCAGGCTGATGTCGGCATCGCCATCGGGTCCGGCACGGATGTGGCCATGGCCTCGGCTGACATCGTTCTGATGCGCTCCGACCTGCTCGAAGTCGCCACCGCGATCCAACTCTCGCGCAGCACGATCCGCAACATCAAGCAGAACCTGTTTTGGGCCTTCGGCTACAACGTCCTCGGCATCCCAGTCGCCGCCGGTCTCCTCTACGCCTTCGGCGGCCCGACCCTGAACCCGATCATCGCCGCCGCCGCCATGTCGATGTCCTCCGTCTCCGTCCTGACCAACGCCCTGCGGTTAAAGGCCTTCAAAGCGTATCGCTGAGGCCGGCCGGCCAACACACCCTTGATGGTCACTGGGGCTTTCTCCCGAGCATTCCATTGATGATCTTGAAAAGCGAATGAAACCAGTCCAATCCCTGATCGATCCCAGGATCCGATGCTAAGGGTTCGGCTGGTTTTATTTGTATTTTTTCGTGGATTTGCGCGCCGTAACCTATGTTAGTAATAACCTAGGTTACTTTTAACATAGGTTACAGAGTGAAAAATTTGAAATTTTATACACCAACATCCGCCCGGATGGGCCGATATCCAGACCCTGCATCCACCTCATTAAAATGGCAGGACTACGAACACTTTCCTTCGATTCAGGTATACTGGACTTATGATTCTTTCATTCGTCAAACAGAAGCTTCCTGTCGAGCTGGCGGCCCGCAATGAGCCGCAGCTTTATTATGTCAGCCTAGTCCCAGTTCATGAGAGTGTGCATCCTCGGGTGATGCACCGGCATGAGGATTTTCTGGAGATCATCCTGATCCGTGAAGGGGCTGGCACTTTTTCGATCGATGGCAGGGATGTCGCGGTCAGGTCCGGCGATCTGGTCATTTACAACAGCACCATCATCCACGATGAGCGGACAGGTCCGGACAAACCGTTGTCCTGGTTCTGCGTTGCCTTGAAAAATGTCCAGTGGCCAGGACTGCGGCCAAATTGCCTGATTCGCGACGGTGTTTCGCCAGTTTATCCCAGTGGCGAGCTTTTTGCTGCATTCAATCATCTCTGCGAGGTGATGTTTGACCAACTGGTCGAGGAACGCCCTGGTCATGCAGTCGCAACCCATCATCTGGCCCAGGCCCTGCTGGCCATGACCCGGCAAGTCATCCTGCAAGCCGAAGGCCACGGTTATGAAGGCAGCGAAAGCGAGCCCCTGGCCCATCGTGTGATCACTTATCTCGACAATCATTTCACTGAAGCGATTTCCCTCGAGCAACTGGCAGGCTTGTTCAAGGTCAGCACGTATTATCTGGCCCATGTTTTTAAAGATCGCTTTGGCTATTCTCCGCTGCAGTATGTGTCGCGCCATCGCATCGGCGAAGCCCAGTCCCTCCTGATCTCGACCGACCTGTCCATCACCGAAATCGCCAGCCGCGTGGGTTACGACAGCCCCAGCCATTTCAACCGCCAGTTCAGCAAATATGTCGGCATGCCTCCGCGCCGCTATAAAATCAACTACTTCAAGCGCTTCCCTGAACGACAGAGCAAGAATGAGCAATAATTCCAAAAATACTTGAGATAAATCCAGTTTTTTCAGACCGTTCAGGTGTTGGGAAAAGCAAGATCCGGCAAGAATATTTCATCTTTGCAGCCTATAATCAGAGACAGATACAGGTGCCTCCGACATCGAGATGTCAGGCGGCAACACAATGTCTTTGATAATCAAGGAGGATTTGCGCATGAAGAAAATCAAGATCGGTTCTGTTGGTCTGGGCCGCCTCGGCTATGAGCACGCGTCTAACATCGCTACTAAAATCCCGCAATGCGAACTAGCGGCCATCTGTGACGTCGATGCCAGCCGCGTCGCCCAGGTCGCCGATGAACTCGACGTTGAATTCCGCTATACAGACTTCGAGGAGATGTGCAAAAATCCCGCTCTCGATGCGATCGTCATCGTCTCACCGTCCTCCTTGCATCCAGAACAGATCCGAATTGCCCTCGAGAACGGCAAACATGTCTTCTCGGAAAAGCCGCTCGGCACCGATGTCGCCCAGTGCCTGCTCGCCGAAAAGGCCGTCGAAGCCTATCCTGACCAGGTCTTCATGCTCGGTTTCATGCGCCGCTTTGACCCCTCCTATCTCGACGCCAAGGCCCGCATCGAGCGCGGTGAAATCGGCCGCGTGATCATGGTTCGCAGCTACACCGTTGATCCGATCGCTACCATTGAAAGCACCCTCAAATTCGCCAAATGGAGCGGTGGCCAGTTCCTCGATATGTGCGTCCACGACATCGACCTCGTCCGCTGGTTCACCAAGTCCGAGCCGAAAAACGTCTGGGGCATCGGCGGCTGCTTCGAATTCGAGCAGTACCGTGAGTGGAATGACGGCGACAACGTGGCCGTCATGATGCAAAACGAAGACGAAGCGATGTCTTTCCTGTATGCCGGCCGCGCCGCAGCCCACGGCAGCCATGTCGAGACCGAGATCATCGGCACCCGCGGCTCACTGCGCATTGCCAATACCCCGGCCAAGAACCTGCTCGAAGTCCTCGACACCCACGGCGTCCGCCGCGAATGCTACACCGACTTCCTCACCCGCTGGCACGAAGCCTACATCAACGAAATCACCGAATTCTGCAACTGCATCCTCGAAAACAGGAAACCCGAGGTCACCGTCTACGATGGTACCGCCGTCTCCCGCATCGCCTATCGCTGCAAAGAATCCTTCGAAACCGGCAAAATGCTGGATATGGAAGGCGCCTGAAAAGGTCCGTCTCCAGAGCCATTCTTCCAACCTGGCACTCTGGCTCTGCCTTCAAATGAAATCGCCCCGGCATTGTGATCAGTCTGGCTTGGCCAGCAATGCTTGCAGCTTGCCGGGTTTTTTCATGGCCTGGTAGAACTCGAGGAAGTCCTCTTCCGGCAAAGGGCGACTGAACAGATCCCGATGTTTGAGCCGCAGAGGGCACTGGCCTGGCAATCGATTCTTGACTTTTACTGGAATCGCGTCTTCAGCCAGGTCAGCACCAGGCTGGTCCAGACCTGGACTGGCGGGTTGATCTGTTCCGGACTGACGGCTGTCCGTTCGTCAGCCAGAGCCAGGCCGTGGCGGCCCTGGGAAAAGACGTGGAATTCGAACGGAATGTCCGCCTTTTTCAGGGCAGCGGCCAATTCCAGGGAATTTTCCAGCGGCACCAGTTCATCATCAGCCGTGTGCCAGATGAAGGTCGGCGGTGTATCCGGGCTGACGTGGCGCACCGGATTGATCTGGTCTTTTTCAGCAACGGACGGCTCCTTATGGCCAAAAGCGGCAATCTCGCAGAGCCTCAGGAAATCGGCCAGCGGATTGTCCGGAATGCGGTCGTGGATCTCCGCGGTCAGGACGTAGTCGATCATCGGGTAGCCAAGAACCAGAGCATCCGGCCGGAAATCCTGCGCCGGACCGCCCAGTTTTTCCAGCAGGAACCGGCTGCTCCACTGGGTGCCAATGCTCGCCGCCAGATGGCCGCCGGCGGAAAAACCACAGACCGCAATCCGCTCCGGATCGACCAGCCACTGGTCCGCCTGATTGCGAACCAAGCGCAGGGCTGCGGCCACATCGAGCAAGGGCTGAGGGAAAATGGATGGAAAGGTATTTTGCTCCGGTGGCTGGGATGGGTCCTGTGGATAGCTTTGGAAAAACACTGCATAGCGCAGGACAAAGGCATGATAGCCCTGGGCCGCGAAAAACAGGGCGATCGGTTCAGCCTCCCGGTCGGACGTGCCCAGATAGCCACCGCCCGGCAAGATCAGGACCGCGGGCCGTCGCGCCCCCGTCTTGAAATCGGGCGAATCATCGAGCAAATAGGTGGTCAAGGTCACATCTGGCCTGTCCGGCCAAACCTGGATGGTTTTACTGTGCATGGTGCCGTACCTCCGGCTGGGATTTGTGCCTCTTTTGGCATGTGTACGTTGTGCGCGAAAAAAGTCAGGCACATACGCCTCCCATTTTAACACTTTGCAGGCCGTTCCCGTGTCAGCTGGCCGCGTAGAGTGGCCCCGCTGGCGGAATATTCCGCGCTGGTATCCAAGCTTAGAGCGAGGGCCGACACATCCCGATTCCCCCTGAATCCCGCCGACATCGCGCAAAAGCCGCCGCAAATCGGGATTTGCGACGGCTTGGCATGAAGGAGATTTCTATTTGCCGGCCGGTGGGGGGATCCGGCGTCTAATGGGATCAAAGGTGAGTATTGGGGAGTCCGGGTGCGTCTCAGGTATTTTTTGAAGCAGCTCAGTTGAAGTTGTACTTGGTGACGATCGGAGTGCGGCCGGTGGTCTGGTCGTTGAAGTATTCGTAGAGGCAGATGCCGAGGAAGGAGCCCTGAATGTTCTTGACGTTGGTGTAGCCGAAGCCCTTGAGAGCCATGTAGGCATTGTAGCTGCGGGCGCTGGAGCGGCAGTGGACGTAAACCGGCACGTCGCGCGGGATTTCACTGACACGGTCGCGCAATTGGCTCAGGGGAATGTTGACGGCATTGTTCAGGTGGCCATGGCGGAATTCGCCGGGTTCGCGGACGTCGACAATGAACGCGTCGCTTTCGACCAGGGCACGGGCATCTGAGACTTTGACTTCTGCCAGATCACCGTTGAGGTTATTGATCGCGACCAGGGCAGCGATGTTGACGACGTCGCGTCCGGTGCCAAAGGGCGGGGCATAGCAAAGCTCGAGTTCCTTGAGATCCTCAACCGTTCCGCCCATGGTGACGAGGGTGGCGATCACATCGACGCGTTTGTCGACGTTGCCTTTGCCGGCAGCTTGGGCGCCCAGGATGCGTCCGGTCGGGACTTCGTAGACGAGCTTGAAGTGCATGACATTGACGTCGGGCATCAGGCCGACTTTGTCACCGGGCATGACATAGACCGAGTCGACCGGGATCCCGGCGCGCTCGGCGGCTTTGACCGTCAGGCCGGTGGAAGCGAAATTCATGTCGAAAACTTCGACGACAGACGAACCGATCACGCCCTTGTTCTGGTGCGGCTTGCCGTACATGTGGTCGGCTGCGGCGCGGGCCTGGCGGATGGCCGGGCCGGCGAGAGCGAGGCGGGTCGGGGTGTGAAGCAGGCGGTGGAAGACTTCGATCGCATCACCGACGGCGTAGATGTCCGGATCACTCGTGACATAATTGTGGTCGACCTTGATGCCACCGGTCTTGCCGATCTCAAGGCCAGCTGCAACAGCCAGGCTGGTCTCCGGGCGGACACCGATGGCCATGACGACGGCCTGGGCCGGGATCTGCTTGCCGGAAGCCAGTTCGATCGCTTCGGGCAGGACTTTGGCGATGCCATCGCCGACAATCAGATTGACACCATGATCAACGAGGGTTTTGTGCACCATCTGGACCATATCATAGTCAAACGGCGCCAAGACCTGATCAGCCGCTTCGACGAGGGTGATGTTGTAGCCGACTTTGCGCAGGTTCTCCGCCACTTCAAGGCCGATGAAGCCACCACCGATGACGACAACGTCACTGATGTTGTTCTTGCGGTTGTTATCATCGCTGATCGAGTCCTTTTTCAAAAATTTGTTCAGCTTGTCGATGTCGACCACGTTGCGGACCATGAAGACATTTTCATTGCGGGCGCCTTCGATGTTGGGCACGATCGGGTTAGCCCCGGGCGAGAGCACGAGCTTATCGTAGGTTTCGTCATAGGTCTCACCGGTCTGGACATTTTTGACCGTGACAGACTTGGCCTGTCGATTGATCGCGACGACCTCATTGTTGACTCGGGCGTCGATGTTGTATTTGACTTTGAAGGTTTCGGGATCAACGAGCACCAGCCAATCCGCTTCCGGAACAATGCCACTCAGGTGATAGGGCAGTGAGCAGTTGGAAAAGGAAACATGGGGGCCCTTTTCAAACATGATGATCTGGGCCGATTCATCCAGGCGACGGACGCGGGCTGCTGCGGATGCGCCACCGGCGACACCGCCGACGATCAGGACTTTCTTGCTCATGGATTGATACCTCCTACGTATTAGGCAAACAGACTTTAAACGTGTGCGAAGCTTCGTAAACGTTAGCAACTGTAGCACAAGTGCGGTTAGATCTTGTGTAACTGCAGTCACACAGGTATGAATTTTTATCTGGACAAGCATCTGTCCAAGCATTTTCAAGGGCATAGATTGCCGTTACTAACAATTGTACAACTATTTTCAATTTTGGGCATTTGGCATCTGTTCTGTAATTGTCTCACGGACTCTTCTGTCAGGATGTTGGATGATCAGCGCTATGGATTGTACAAAATGCGTCAGCAAGGGGTGCCGCACGAGCATCCCTTGCCAGGATCAAAAATCAGGCTACCTGGCAGACTACCAGGGCGATGAGATTCGCTCCATTACAGTCGCGGCTTCCAGCCTGGTTGACAATGGCCGGGCCGGCAGCTTGTCGCGCCTGCAGGAAATCGTTGCCTATATGCAAGGCATGGGGTATCGCACAATCGGCGTCGCGTATTGTTATGGTATGGAAAAAGACGCGACCCTGTTACGCGAACTACTCACTGCTGCCGGTTTTGTTGCCCACATGGTGTCCTGCACCGTCGACCGCGTGCTCGAAACCGAAGTCGACCTCAACAAATCCAAACCGGTGGTCTCCTGCAATCCGCTCGGACAGGCGGCCCAGCTCAATCGGCTCGGTGTCGAGTTTACCTTGCTGATGGGGCTTTGCCTCGGCCATGACATTTTGCTGCAGAAAAACCTGGCGATGGATTTTACGACATTCGTGGTCAAGGACCGTGTCTACAAGCACAATCCGATCCAAGCTCTGTACGAGCCAAGCGATCTTGGCGGCATTTAACAGCAGTTGCTGTTGACCAGTAAGGCTGCTGGACTCAGGGTCGTTTTTGCCGGAATCGGTTGATCAGGCTCAGGATCAAGATCGGTGAGAACTCCAGGACCAGAAAAATTGCAAAGAAAGAGAAAAAGGCTGCTGGTCGATCGCCAAACAAGGCTTCGCCAGACAAAACGATGGTGAGGATCTTGGGCAGGAATCCGGCCAGGGAACTCAGAAGGAATGTCGGAAATGGAATACCGGCGGCCCCAAGGAACATATTGGTCAGGTCAGCCGGCGGAGGCAGGAAACGGAAAATCACACAGCTGGCAACGGGATTTTTCTGAGTCAGCTGCAGCATCCAGCGGGAAAACCGGTACCTTTCAAGCCGGGGCACAATCTGCTCCACGCCCCATTTCCTGCCCCAGAAATAGCCGATCGCCATTTCCAGGATGAGTCCTGCGATCGAAACCAGTACCGCCCATACGGGTGGAAACAGCAAGCTGGCGGTTAAATACAAGGCATTGAGCGGGATGATCACCAGGACTGTTTTCAATGCATAGAGAAAAATCAGGGAAACTGCTGCCAGCCAGGGCGTATGCGGGATGAAATTCTGCAAGTCCTGCCAGGGGATGCGCGCGACTTCCCAGAACAGGTAGATGGCCACGAGAGCTACCGGGATAACGGCAAGCCGTCGCGGCCAGGTCAGCTGGCGCCAGCGGTCACGGATGGGATGGTCGGCTGCAGGTTTTGTCATCAGGTGTGCTTTCTGTGTTTTTAATCAGTATCCCACGGCATGAGGGCTGCGCCTAGACCAGAAGCGGTCGAGCAGGACAAATATTTTTCTTCGTACAATTCTCTCACTTTTTCATCACAATTATTCCGTATCCTGAACATACAGGCACTGCTCAGTGCCAGACAACGCACCCTTACCGGTGCCAGAAAGAAAGGTGAATCCACATGAAATCGAAAAAAATGCTGGTCGTCCTGACCATCGTCACAACCATCCTCGTCGCCTTCGCCAGTGTTTCCTTTGCTGCCTCCATCTATGGCTCCCCAGCTGAGATCATCGCCGGGCTGACTGGCAAAACGACAGACGAAGTCTATGCTGCGCGCGAAGCAGGCGAGAGCTTTGGTGAACAAGCTGCAGACGCAGGAAAACTCGAAGCGTTCCAGGATGAGCGCCTGGCCCTGATGCAGGATCGCCTCGCCCAGCTGGTCGAAGACGGTCGCCTGACCCAGGTGGAAGCCGATGCTCGCCTGGCCCAGATCAAAGAAGCAATCGAATCCTGTGACGGCACCGGCGCAAACGCTGGCAGCGGCTTGGGTGGATTGATGGGCGGCCGTGGTGGCCGCGGTGGCATGGGCGGTCAGGGCATCTGCGGCGGCACGCCGGCCCAGGATGGCACCGGCAGCCAGTTTGGCGGTCGTGGCGGTCGTGGCGGCTGGGCCCAGGGTGCATCCCAGGCTTGAGTCAACCCTTTTTAACCAGGCAGTGTGGGCAGGTGAGGCCTCGTATTTCAGGCCCGCCTGAGCACCACGGCCTGATAGGGAACAAGCGTGACTTGGCCAGGCTGGCGGTCGATGGCTGCTGAATTATTCAACACGATCGTGTCGTAACGGTCATCGATTGCCAAGGTTGCTGGCTGGTTCTGGAAGTTGAGTGCGACCAGGATCGAATCCTGTTCCCAGTTGCGGGTGAAGGCGATGATGTGCTCGTCCTCTGTTTCAACCGGAACAAAGTCGCCCTCGACCAGGCAGTCCCTGGTGGCCGGATCCTTGCGCAACTGGATCAACTTTTTGTAAAAGGCCCGGATGGATGATGCGTCGTTCATCTGGGCTTTTGCGTTGATTTCGGTGTGGTTCGGGTTGATTTTGAGCCACGGTTGGCCGGTCGTGAAACCGGCTTTTTTACTGTCGTCCCAGGGGAACGGGGTCCGGGCATGGTCGCGGCTACGGGCAAACATCGCTTGCATGGCCTCGGCCTCGGTCAGCCCGGCCGCCAGGGCGCGCGCGTATTTGTCGTGCGTGGACAGGTCGTTGTAGTCGTCGATCGACGCCATCGGGCAATTGGTCATGCCCAGTTCTTCACCCTGATAGATGTAGGGGGTGCCGCGTGCCAAGAGGACGAGGCACGCCAGCATCGTTGCGCTTTCGTAGCCTATGTCCTGGGCTGGAATGTATTTGTTGAGCGAACGCGGCTGATCGTGGTTTTCCAGGTAGTTAGCGCTCCAGCCAGTCTTTTGGGTCTCAGCCATCAGGGCATAGAAAGCGGCACGGAAATCAGGCACCGTCCAGCCGCTGCCAACATGCCAGACATCATCGCGAATATCGATGTCAGCGATCGAGAAATCGAAGATCATCGAGAAAAAGCCGTCTTCACCGACGTATTTCGGCAGATCCTCGAATGGCACGCCGGGCGCTTCCGCGACGGTCAGGCTCTGGTGCGGCTTGAAGGTGCGCTCTTTGAGCTCGGTCAGGAAGGTTTCGATCCCAGGCTGGTTGAGGCTGGCTTTCTGGATCAGGGCCATGCCATCTGGCTGGTCTGGTTCGAGCATTGGGAAATCCAGGTTTTTCTTGATGAAGGTGATTGCATCCACCCGGAACCCAGCGATGCCTTTGTCGAGCCACCAATTGACCATTTCGTAGAGTTTTTCCCGGACGACCGGATTTTCCCAGTTCAGGTCCGGTTGTTCTTTGCCAAAAACGTGCAGATAATACAGACCCGTGTCGCGGATCGGTTCCCAGGCATTGCCGCCGAACAGCGAGCGCCAGTTGGTTGGCGGACCGCCGTCCTTGCCTTCGCGGATGTAGTAGTACTGGCCGTATTCACCAGTCGGATCGGCCCAGGCTTTCCTGAACCATTCATGCTCGTGCGAGGTGTGGTTGATGACCAGATCGAGGATGATCTTGATCCCGCGGGCTTCGGCCGCCTGGATCAGCTCGAGAGCGTCCTCGTCCGTGCCGAACTGCGGATCGACGTGGAAATAATCCGAGATATCATAGCCATTATCAAACATGGGCGACTGGTAGAATGGGCAAATCCAGAGGATATCGACCCCCAGATCCGAAAGATACGGCAACTTCTCGATGATGCCGCGCAAATCCCCGATCCCATCCCCATTCGAATCATAGAAACTCTTCGGATAGATCTGATAAACAATCTTATCCTTCCACCAAAGTCCCGTCATACGCCACAAACCTCCAGATCAGCTGCTGCCAGCTATTTCGAGCTGTTTGCCGAATTTGGGACGGCGTCCCAAATTCGGCAACACTGTCATTATATTCTTTTTTACCCAGGCTGGCGTGTCTATTGTAGTCAGGTTGGTGTCATTTGTTCTTGCAGGTGGGGTCAAAGCAACCTCTACTCACCACTTCCCTTTGCTCATGTGACCAGCCAATTCAGCTTTGGAGCGCTGCTTGATCGTCCAGACTTCATTTTTCGCATCATTGAAAGCACGGACGCAGTTGGGATCGAGGTTCAGGGCGATGCCTTCTTCACACAGGGCGGCGATCCGGCTGGAGAGCTCGATGATCTCGGCGTCGCGAAAATCCCGTTCTGTTTCGGTCGCATGAGGTACACCGGTAGCAAACGGTACAAAATAATCCAAGCGTTATCCAAACCGGGGCCTGGCACCCCGTGAAAAGCCCTCACCCGCGAACGGATGAGGGCTTTCCCCAAAGAAGGTTGTCAGATGGATGTGTGAAGATGGGAATCGGGCTGGAGCCAGTAGCGCTGGTCCTGAGGGATCATTTCTGGCCGTAGTAGGCGTTGGCTCCGTGCTTTCTCAGGAAGTGCTTGTCGAGCAGGGTGCCAGGCATGGGGCTGGCCAGCTGGCCAGCGGCCAGAGACTCGGTCAGGAAGGCCATCTTGGCCAGGTTTTCGAGCACGACGGCGTTATGGACGGCATCATACGCATCCTTGCCCCAGGTGAAGGGGCCATGGTTTCGCACCAGGACTGCCGGGATATGGTCGGGCTGACGCGCTGCGAAAGTCTCGACGATGACACGGCCGGTCTCCAGCTCATAGGCTCCACCGATTTCCGCATCGGTCATGGCCCGGGTGCAGGGGATTTCGCCGTGGAAATAATCCGCGTGGGTCGTTCCGTAGGCTGGGATGCCACGCCCCGCCTGGGCAAAAACGGTGGCCCAGGTTGAGTGGGTGTGCACAACACCGCCGATGTTCGGGAACTGGCGGTACAGCTCGAGGTGCGTCGGTGTGTCGGACGACGGTTTCAGGCGACCTTCCACGACCGTCCCATCGAGTGCCACGACAACCATGTCATCAGCCGTCATGTCATCGTATTCGACTCCGGACGGCTTGATCACCACCAGGCTGCTGTCCCGGTCGATCGCCGAAACATTGCCCCAGGTGAAGGTGATCAGTTCATACTTGGGCAGGAGCAGGTTGGCCGCAAAAACGGCCTGTTTCAGGGATTCGAGCATGGGGAAAGGTCCTCTTTTCCAGATTCAGCTTCAGCCCGGACGGGCCATGATTCTTACAGGATCGATCGGAATGGCACGTTCGGTTCGTCAGTGAAGGCATCTTCGAAGCCGCGGCGGTAGTGGTACTGGATCTTGTCCTTGTCCTGGGGATAGGTGAACATGCCGCCGACATCCCAGATGAACGGCTTGAATTCGTACTGCAGCACATTCTTCTTGTAGTTGTACAGCATCAGGATTTCCAGCGGGTCCGCCTTGAAGTTGGTCCAGACGTCGTAATGGAAAGGGATGACGACCTTGGTGTTGAGTGCTTCGGCCATGCGCAGGATGTCGATCGAGGTCATCTTGTCCTGGTTGCCAACCGGGTTTTCGCCGTAGGAGCCAAGAGCAACATCGATCTGGTGGTCCTTGCCGTGCTTGGCATAGTAGACGGAATAATGGGAATCGCCACTGTGGTAGATGTTGCCAGCCGGCGTCTTGATCAGGTAGTTGACGGCTTTCTCGTCCATGTCGGTCGGGCAGATGCCGCGGATGTCCTGGTCAGCGGTGACCAGGCAAGTGCGGTCAAATGAGTCGAGGGCCACGATCTCGGTGTCCTTGACTTTGATCACATCGCCGGGTTTGACGACACGGCAGCGCTCAGCAGGTACACCATAGCTCAACCAGCGGTTGACACTCTCCTGAGGGCCGATGAACGGCACGTCCGCAGCGCAGTTTTTCATCACGGCTGCAGCGAAGAAGGGATCGATATGGTCGTTGTGGTAGTGGGTCGAGAGCACGGCATCGACGGTGGTGACGGCGAACGGATCATAGACGATCGGGGCGGCGCGCAGGTTCGGCTGGGTCAGGCGACCGCCGGTCATGTTGCGCATCTGGTGGAATTTCTCCATTTCCTTGGTTTTCTTGGAACGTTTGCCGTTACCAAACCAGAGGTCAATGGCGATGTTGGTGTTGTTTTCGGTCTTGACCCAGATGCCGGTGCAGCCGATCCACCACATTTTGAAGCTGCCGGGTTCGACTACTTCTGCATCGATCTCTTCATTGAGCCAGGTGCCCCATTCCGGGAATGCACCCAGGATCCATTTTTCGCGGTTCATTTCATCAATTTTGCTCATAAAGCCTCCTAGTGGCGGTTTTCTGCCTGGGAAAGTTTATTGGATGGTTTGGTTTACAAAAAAGGGACGCAGGAATGCGGCATTGCTACTCAGCACAGCCTGCCAGTCGGGTTCGCCGACATGCCAGAACTCAGCGGTGAAGCGGTGGACGCCCATGTCCTGCAGTTTCGGCACCAGATGGCGAAAATCTGTGTGGCCAGTGCCGTAGGGGATCTCCCGGTAATGGCCGGGAATGGTTTCTTTCAAATGGGCCGCGCAGATATGGCCTCGGCCTGTGTCCAGATCGTCCGGTACAGACCGGCCATAGATCAACGATGCGTTGGTCAGGTTGCCAATGTCTGGATAGACTTGGAGATACGGTGAATCGATCGCGTCGACATAGGCCATGGCCTTGCCAACCGTATCCATGAAGGGCGTCTCCATCGTCTCAAAGCCCAGGATAATCCCTTCCCTGCTGGCCAGATCAACACTTTGTTGCAAGCCCTCGGCAAACCAGGCACGGGTCTGGTCGGTCGACGGATCGTAATAAGTATCGTAGCCGGCCAGCTGGATAATCCGGATACCCAGGTCAGCAGCCAGATCAATGGCACGGGCCATGATTGCCAGACTTTCACGGCGCGTGGCTTCATCCGGGCTTCCCAGCGGGTATTTGCGGTGACCCGACAGGCACATGGTCTCGATCCGGACACCGGCCAAATCCATCTCCTGGCGCAATTGGCTCCGTTCGAGCGCCGGCCAGTCCAGGCGAGCCAGTTTTTCTGCTGTCTCATCGATGCTGATCTCGACAAAATCGTAGCCGGCCTGGCGTGCGGCAGCGAGCTTGGCTGGCCAGGTCAGATGATTGGGCATGGCCTTTTCATACAGTCCCAGCTTGGCTGAGGCCAGAATCTTGACACGATGCGAGGGTGACATGTCATTCACCCAGGCCGGAGTCGATCGCTTCGACGAGGGCTGTCATGGCTTGCGCTTCGTCTGGTCCGTCACAAGACAAGTCAATGGATTGACCACATTTGGCACCAGCGCTCATGACCATCAGGATCGACTTGGCATTAAAGGACTTGCTGTCCTTGGCAAAAGTGACATTGCTTTTAAACTGGGTCGCAATCTGGACGAAATTCTTGGCAGGACGAGCGTGCAGGCCGAGCGGATTCTTGATGGTGACAGACTGTGTGATCATGAAAAACTCCAATTCAAATTCGTATTCATAATGGGCAAATTCACTTATTTGCCTTCATTCTTTTTTCGGTTGAGGGATTTCTGAACCAGACTTGTGATCAGCCCGATCACAAGTGCGGCGAGAATCAGGATAGGCTGGAATCGGAATTCCAAGTCCCGGATGGTCATCTGGTACAGGATCTGCACCAGGATCAGGGCGACATAGGCCCGGATGGAATGGATGAAAAAGCCAAACACGGCCGCTCAGGCTTTGTTGACGATCTGGTCGACAACCTTGGCTTCCATTTCCTTCTCATCGAGCAGATTTTTCAGGCCGATGATGATGACACCTTTTTCTGCTGCTGAAGAAAAATTGTTTTTGAGGGCTTCGGAACAGAAGACAACGTTGTACTGGCTGGCGAGGGATTTGGCTTCGCTGATGCTGGAATGGTGGATTTCCACCGGGATACCCAGTTTTTTGAAGACTTTTTCGATTTTCATCTTGATGATCTGGCTGGAGCCCATGCCACTGCCGCAGGCTGCGATAACTTTCAACATGGAAGTACCTTCTTTCTTGGGGGGGTGGGAGCAGGCGGGTGGCTTTGAGGAGGCGTCTGGGTCCGCCTGCTCCCTCTTTGTTGGTATGCTTCTGGTATAGATAGTTTAACAGAGAATCAGATCAGGCTGCATCGTATGGTTTGGCATTTTCAAAGTCTTCGGCAACCTTGAAATAGTTCTCGCGGCGGTATTTGCCTTTGTAGTACTGCAGCTGCGGGATCGCCAGCATGGCAATGATAATCAGCGCGACACCGACGTATTGCAGGTTCTTGATGACAAAACCGAAGACTGGCCAGAGGGTATCCCAGTCAAAGTTGCCGTGCCAGCCGCCGTACTGGGCGAGCTGGAAGTAAGCTGCGGCAAAAGCACCACCGATGACCTGCAGGAGGCCGGACAGGAACGGGATCAGCATGGCTGCCTTGAGACCGCCTTTTTTGTTGGCAAAGACAGCGAAGGTCGCATTGTCAAAGAAGACCGGCACGAATCCAGTGATGATCAGGACCGGGCTCTTGAAGACAATCAGGCCCATGATGGCGATGAACTGGCCGATGGCACCAAAGAGGAAGCCGATGGTGATGGCATTGGGATGGCCAAAGCCATAAGTTGCGGCGCAGTCGACGGCCGGCAGAGATCCGGGGAGCAATTTCTGGGAGATGCCCTGGAAGGATTCGTGTAGTTCGGAGACGAACATGCGGACACCCAGCTGCAGGATGCTGACGTAGACAGCGAAGAAGAGGGATTTTTCCAGGATGTAGAAGAAGAAGTTCTGGCTCTTGCCAAAGCTCGGATCGAGCTCGTGCATGTAGGGAGCGCCAAGAATGGCGATGATGATGCCAAAGAAGATGGTCATCAGGATTGAGGTGGCGACGACGTTTTCATTGAAGATGGACAGGAAACCAGGCAGCTTGAGATCTTCGATCTTCTTGCTCTGTTTGCCTTTGCTCATTTTGGTCGCCAGTTTGTCAGTCAGCCAGATGCCGAACATCTGCTGGTGACCGACGGCGAAACCGCCACCTTCGGTGAGTTCCTGAGTGCTTTCAACCGACAAGTTGGAAAAGACAGCCCAGTAGGTGCCGGTCAACAGGCCCAGCATGATCAGGGTCGGGATCTGCTGCAGATTCGGGAAGGCGAAAAGAACCAGCCAGAGGGCAGTTGACGATTGCTGGACCATGATGTGGCCCGTGATGAAAACGGTACGGACCTTGGTGATTTTACGCAGAGCAACCAGAACCAGGTTCCAGATGAAAGCCAGGAGCAGGACCTGCATCATCATGGCAAAAGATTTGCCAGCGGCTTCAACCGCTTTCTGGGCGGCTGCCTGGCCGAAATATGGATCGATGACGGCAGCATTGAGCTGGAAACGGCCGTTCAGGCCTGCCAGGATCGGGCGGAAGTTGTTGACCAGGCCACCCGCCGCAACATTGAGGATCATGTAGCCGACGGTCGCTTTGATAAAGCCGGCCAGGGCTTCATAGAACGGCTTTTTCAGCAGCAGGTAACCGAGCAGGACAATGAAGCCGACGAAGAACGCAGGCTTGGTCAGGATGTTGTTCTGGAAGAACGCCCAAATACTGAGCAGGAATTGGGTAACGGCATCCATCAAAAAAGTACCTCCTTGTGGTATGTAGTTCTATTCAAGACAACCCGTCAGCTGTACCGGTTTGTCGATGAACCTGGATTATGTGGATGGCTGAGTCGATCCGGGAAAGCAGGATCGGATCGATTCAGGGATAGGTAGTTGGGCCGGGCGGCCTTGTTCAGGGCAGTGTGGCCAGATCTTCGGGACAGGTGGCCGCGAGCATGACTGCAACCTGGTCAGAATCAGAGACGGCTTCGACCATGGCCTGGAGATTTTTCAGGTGGTCGTCGTTATTGATTGAAGCCAGAACGAAAAAGAGGCGGGCGTCTTGTTCCGGGTCCTCGCTGAAATGGACTGGCCGGGCTGTGCGCATGAAACTGATCGCTGTTTCGTTGACACCGAGACCTTGCTGAGCATGGGGAATGCAGATATCCGGTGCAATGACAATGTATGGGCCATACTCAGTCACATTACGGATGATGGCTGCAACATACTCAGGGGTGATCGCACCCTGGCTGAGCAGCGGCTGGCATGAAGCCTCGACAGCTTCCTGCCAAGTGTCAAATCCATCATGAAAACAGAAACGGTTCTTTTCGATCAATTCTTTGAACATGGTTGACTCCTTGGAATTTAAATGAGCGACAGTCCGGGGATCAGATTCATTATACGATCAATTCGATCAAATCATCAGGTTTTACGTTTCTTATATGTCTTATTCTACACTTCAAACTGACAATATCAACAAGTTTTGCCTGAAATTTTGCAAATTTTACGCATTGTTGCAGAAGACTACTTCATATATGTCTTACATGCACATAAAATATTCATATATGTTCTTATACGATGGTTTTGATGCAATATTTTCATAATTTTAGGATTGATTTTCAAATTAACATGCAATAAAATGCTTTATAAGAACATTTGATCATCGATATCGTTCAGAGGCATGCATGAAAAACAGCAAAGCCATTGTCCAAAAACGTCAGCAAGCCATTCTCCAGATCCTGCAAGACAGAAACCATGTCTCAACCGAGGATCTGGCTGGCGAACTGAGCGTTTCAAACCTGACCATCCGGCGCGATCTGCAGGAATTGTCAGGACAGGGATTTGTCCGGATTGTCCGTGGCGGCGCCAACCTGGTCAATGGCACATTGTATGACGACCCTTCTTCGGATTCAGAAGCTTTGTCTGAGTCCCACAAAAAGGCCATCGCGCAGCATGCGGCTTCCCTGATCAACGATGGTGATACCATCCTGATCAATTCCAGCACCACAGCCATCCAGATCCTGCCATACATCACCGATAAGAAAGTCATTGTAGTCACCAACAACGGTCTGGCCTTGTCCATGGATCTCGCCCCAGGCATCGAGCTGATTTTTACTGGCGGCGAAGTCCGTGGCAACAAAAAATCCATGGTTGGCGAAATGGCCGTCAACAATCTGTCCCGCATCCGAGCCAGTAAAGCCTTCATCGGTGTCAGCGGCATCAGTGCGCGAGGTGGCATTTTCACCAGTGTCCTGCAGGAGACGGCCATCAATGAATTGATGATCCGGCGCTCAACCCAATGCATCATTCTGGCAGCCGGTTCCAAGATCGGCCAGCAGAACAACTTTCAGATCGGCTCGGCCAGAGATGCATCCGTTCTCGTCACCGATGATTCGGCCGAGCCATCTGCGATTTACCAGCTGCAGGAGCTGGGTATCCAGGTCCATCAAGTGAGCGTTCAACCAGTAGAAGAGGCAGACGGCACAAATCGCAATGTTCGCGAGGCAAACAAATGAAAAGCAGCAAGAGTGTCATCCAGAAACGGCAAGATAAAATCATGAACCATCTGGCTCAGTACCAGTCGGCCGAAGTTGTAACCCTGGCCAAATGGCTTAAAACATCAGAAATTACGGTCCGGCGCGACCTCGACCAGATGGCTCGCAAAGGTCTGGTCGAACGGTTTTTCGGCGGCGTCCGCCTGCTCAGCCACGTGCCTGAGCAGAACGCACCTGAGCCGTTGTCCAGTGATCTCGACCTCGTCAAAGACGAAATCGTCCGGGCTGCCGCGCAGATGATCGAGGACAAGGACGTGGTTTTTATCAACTCCAGCTCCACCGCCATGCGCATCGTGCCCTATTTAAAAGACAAGAGCGTGGTCATTGTGACCAACAACGCTAAACTGATCCAGTTGCCCCACGATCGCGCGGTCGAAGTCATCCTCACCGGCGGAGAAGTCTATGGCAACAAACAGTCGCTGATCGGAGAATTTGCCTTGAACACATTATCCAAGATCAAAGCGACCAAATGCGTCATCGGCGTATCTGGCATCAGTGTCAAAGGTGGCATCACCACCGAGGTCCTGCCCGAGACAGCCATCAACCAGATGATGCTCAAGCGCTGCAACGGGAGTAAAATCGTCGTCACTGACGGGAGTAAAATCGGTCGCGAACGCAATTTTCTCAGCGGCAACCTCAGTGATATCACCCACCTGGTCACAGATGACTCAGCTGACCCGGACGAACTCGAACGGTTCCGGGCCAAAGGCTTGAAGATTACCCTTGTCTCTGCCCACCCTTCCGCCTGAAGAACAAACCGCCCTTGCTTTGCCAACCAGCAACCCAAATCAAACCCGGAGGTCCCATGCAATTCGAAAAGAAATTCCTGACCGAACTCAACCGCTGCTACGCCACAGGCCAGATCGAATACAATGGCGAGCGCCTCGCCCTGCTCGCCACCGAAGGCGAGGGCGCCTGTTTCGCCTACGCCGCTCCTGATTATGACCAGCAACGCATCGTCTGGTCCGCACCGGGCGGTACCATGAGCTTTGTCCCCCTGTCCGGCACCAATGGCGAATTTCTCTCCAACCAGAAATTTTTCCGTATGTTCCAGTGGGAAGAAGCCACCATTGTCTGGGTTCGTCCCCAGGCCGATGGCACCTTTGCCGTCAAGGAGCTCTTTACCCTGCCCTACATCCACCGTTTTGATGTATTGACGGCAGCCGATGGCCGCCAGTATTTCATCGGCTGCACCTTGGCCACCAAGAAAGAGACCAAGGAGGACTGGTCCTCCCCCGGCAAGATCTATGTCGCCGAGCTGCCTGCTGACCTGAACCAGCCTATCCATCTGACCGTGCTCAAAGACGGCCTGACCCAGAATCATGGCTACTCCCGCGTCACCTGGAATGGCCACGAAGCCTCGATGGTCGGTGCTCGCGAGGGCGCCTTCATCGTGACACCACCTGCCGCTGCCGGCCAGGACTGGACCATCGAGCAAATCATGGACTGGCCCGTCAGCGACCTCGCCGCGATCGACCTCGATGGCGACGGCGAGTTGGAAATTGCCACCATCGAAGCTTTCCATGGCCAGTACTACCGCATCTACAAACTCAAGGGTGGCCACTACGAACGCATCTATGAGCACCCGGAAGCCAGCGAATTCTACCACGTCGTCGTCTCCGCCACCCTGCGCGGACGCCCCGCCTTCATCGGCGGCTGCCGGCGCGGCAAGATGCAGCTCTTCTGCGTGACTGCGGCCGATAGTGCGGGCTGCGGTGCGGGCTGCGGTGCGCGCAACGGTGCAGGCGTTGGCGGGGCTGCGGAGGCCGAGGCCGAGATCAGTTCCGGAACTGGAATGGTCGGCCAAAGCGAGTCCCAGGCTGCTGTCCTGACTCTCGAGACGACCTTGATCGACGAAGGCGTCGGCCCCAGCAACGTCTCAGTGATCAACGAAGCTGACCGCGACGTCATCGTCTCCGCCAACCGCGAGAAAGGCGAAGCTGCCCTGTATTTTGTGACGGATTGATCGACTGATATCTGTGAACATAGCAGCCATATAGTAGACCTCCGCAGATGCGCAGTGGACGTGCGAGCGGTATCTGCGTCGTTTGTCGAATTTTCGCGAATTTTGTCGCACGATTAGGACTTCTCTCCAGAAGCGGATCTGATACACTGGTGTCAGGTCCGCTTTTTTGGTGCGTACGCACGACCTCATCTTGTCTGATTTGATTTGCGGAAAATCCAGCATCCAGACAAGGAGGATTCGCCATGCCCAGACCACTGCGCCAATTTCATCCCGGTGGCATCTACCACATCACCCACCGCGGCCACAACAAATTCCACATTTTTGAAGAAACGATCGACAAAGCCCATTTTCTCGACATCCTGCGCAAAGTGGTGCAAGAGACCGGGTGCCACGTCCTCTTCTATACAATCATGGACAACCACTACCACCTCCTGATCGAGATGCAGGAGATGCCGCTGGACAAGGTAATGCGACGCCTGAACACACGGTATGCCATCTATTATACGAAAAAGCATAGACTCAGCGGGTCGGTTTTTGACAGTCATTACTCAGCAAGCGAAGTCAAAGACAAAAAGTATCTTGTATCTGTGATTCAATACATCGCGACAAATCCAATAAAACCAAGCCTCGTCCAAAAAATTAATGAGTATCGTTGGTGTGCGCATCTTGAGATTGTAGCACGCAAGCAAGAAAACATCCTGAGCAACCGACTTTTTGAATTACTGGGTGGAAATTATGAAAAGGGGAAATCACATTATTTCAAATTGATTCAGGAAGCTCAGCAGAAAGTGGAGCAAAATACCGCCTTGGATATTAACCTTTCAAGTCAACGTATCAACGCACTTGAATCGCAACTTGTGTCATTTCTAGCCAGCCAGAATAACACGCCCACGCTAAAACAGATTCGCTCAGATGATCGAGATCAGGTCGTATCGGAGAGCAGACGGTCTTTTGCACGTATTGCATTTTCACAAGGCTATAAAGTAAGTGAAATTGCAAAAATCCTGAATGTATCCGAACGAAGTGTATATGGATGGTGCAAAATGATCGATTCAACTGATGGTTAGGGCTCAGTGGTCGGCCATCATCTGACACTCGTTCCGGAACCGGAGTCAATGTTCGGCCATCGTCTGACACTCGTTCCGGAACCGGAGTCAATGGTCGGCCATCGTCTGACACTCGTTCCGGAACCGGAGTCAATGGT
>CAZGSR010000013.1:29553-58469 GCA_964528645.1 uncultured Mageeibacillus sp.
CGGAGTCAATGGTCGGCCATCGTCTGACACTCGTTCCGGAACCGGAGTCAATGGTCGGCCATCGTCTGACACTCGTTCCGGAACCGGAGTCAATGGTAAAATCGGGTTCACAGTAACCTTCAATGACTGAGAATCCCTGCAGCTGTAAGGTCTTCAGAGAAGGATCGCTAACAATTTCTCAAATCAGGTCAGACCCAAGGGTCTGACCTGATTTCAGCAATTCGGCCAGCAAACCCAATGATAGCAAGCATTCCCGGGATATTCATCGATTTAACCATCTTACCCCGGTTCCGGAACAAGTGTCAGACCTACCGCTAGCCTACCGTCAGACCTACCGCGAGCCCGCTGCCCAGCCCACCAGCCGCCGCGGCCAGACCCACATCCCGGCCCAGCCCGCGCACGCCAGCTCCCAGCACCGCTCAACCGCTCCCGCATCCCAGCCCGCTCCCGCCTCCCCGTCTCTCACACCTCGATCCCGAACACGGTTTTGACCAGGATGCCGATCAGGAAGGAAAATCCGGAGACGCCGAGGCTGATGAGAGCCATTTCGAGGAAGCGGCGCTTGAAGGGGGTGTCTTTGGCGACGGAGATGTAGTAGTTGAAAACGAAGATGATGAGCACGGCGGCAAACAAGCTGACTCCCAAGCTGGCGAAGGGATTGGCCAGGAGGAGGAAGGGCAAAATCAGAACGCTAACGGTCAGGACATAGGCCAGACCTGTGTATAAAGCGGATTTCAAGGCCCGGTCGCGGTCGCCGGTTTCCTGGATCGTCGAGAGGTATTCGCTCGAGGCCATGGACAGTGAGGCGCTGATCCCGGTGATCAAACCGGTAACGGCGATGAGCTGGGTATTCTGGAAGGCGAAGGTGAATCCGGCCAGGGCGCCAGTCAGCTCGACGAGTGCATCGTTCAGGCCGAGGACAACGGAACCAATGTAGTTGAGCTTTTCTTCATCGATCATCTCAATGAGGCGATCTTCGTGCGTTTCTTCATCCTGAACCAATTCGGCAACCTGGGGATGTGCAGCCAACAGAGTAGCATACACATCGACCGCGCTTTCTTCACCTTTTTCCAGCAATTTGATTCCGAAAGTCAGGCCAAACAGCCGGTTGATCACATAGAAAAAGGCGACTTTGAGACGGTCTGGGCGAACATCCTGTCCAGTCAGGCCCTTCAGGGTCTGGTAGTGTTTCAATTCTTCTGCACTGATCTGGCGCATCACGTCGCGGTTGTGCGGGTCACGGATGGTCTGGCTCAACATTCGGTAAATGACATGCGAGGTCATTTCATTTTTCTGTTCAATCAGCAAGGGGTCCATCGGTCATTCCTCCATGTCTGTTTTTCAACCAACAGCATACCCCGAGTGTGGGCAAATGTTCAATTCCGACACGCCCACTCGTAAGCCCTTAACAACCAGCCGCGCAGCACATCATCCAAATCAGAACCAGACGCAATCAGGACATGGTGCGTCCAGCGTCCAGGCACGGGCTCGACACTGCTGACAATCCGTGGATGATCCACCCGCTGATTCAGATAGAAGCTCACGACAAAATAGCAGTCTGGCCGGTTTTTCATGGGCAAGACGGGCGGCCAAGCCGAGGCGAAGGTGTGGCGGGCATAAAAAGAGACCTGGGTCTTCCGGTACAGCACTCGGGTTCCCGGCAAACCCAGGATCCATTGTTCCAGCTCGTCATAGACGGGAATCAACGCAGTCTGATTGACAAACAACGACTCTGCCTCCGGCCGGCTCATGCACGTCCTGCCTTGAAAAATGCCTCCGTCCGACTCATGCGCGTCCAACCTTGGAAAATTTACTCAGCCGGCTCATGACACAGATTCCGGCTTTTCCAGAATGCCGGCAAACAGGGGCATTCCAGTCTCGAGATCCATGATGCCATAGACAAAAGGCCGGTCAAACACGATCTGGTGCTCTGAGTACGGCAGACTCGTCACACGCATTTCCACCGAGGTCGCAGCGGCGGCTTCGGTCCCCTTCTCGTCGACGCGGACAAACGATTTGTGCTTGACCTCGCCGATATAGAGGATCTTCTCGTGGCTGTCGATCATCTGGCTAAAATCCGCCTGATCCGGCTGAAAGGCAATGTCCATCCCTAACTGGGACAATTCATTGAGCAGGCTGTCTTCATAGCGCGACTCGAACTTGGGCAAGGCCAGATCAACCTCAAGCGATTCCCGACCCAACCCAGCTGTGACTTCGCCAAACAAGCGAGCCGGATCTTGCCCGGCCAGCCAGGCGCGCACATCGAGATCTTCGTCCGGCAAGACGGCAAAAAAGGCAAACCGGCTATCCTTGTACGGTAGTCCGATCCCGGTCGCTCGGTCCAGCTGGTAATAATCCATCGAACCGGTCCGGTGCATGAAATCAACTTCCACCTCTCCATCCGGTGCCTGGAAAACCTGCGACCGCGTATCGGACTTTTCAAAAGGAGCTTCCCAATCGGCCAGGAAATAGATCGCGTTGATCAGGAACATGACCGAATCCGGGCGGATCTGGTCGATAATCTGGTCGATCCGGCCATTCGTGGCCTCACTGACCCATCCGTTGATCACATCCAGAGTCTTGGGATCTTTGAAATCCAATTTTTGCGCAGCGGCATTGAAATAGTTGGCATTTGCCTGCAAAAACGGTTGGAAGGGGACAAAATCCTGGTCAAACCAGATCGAATTACTGATAGATACGGTCGTTCCTTCGCTGGCACGGTTCAGTCCCGTGATCCAGCTGCGGGCAGCACGGTTGACATCCTCAACCGCCAGTCCCTGCGTGGCCAGCGTCGCCAGCATTGCATCGCGCGTAGCGGTATCAGCGCCGTTCAAAGTCATCGCCAGTGCCAGATACACCGACGTCGGGGAAATCATGAAATTGCCTGGATTTTCGGCTGACTTCTGGAAAAGCAAAGCTGAGAAGCGGCCTGTCGCATCGGTCCATCCAGTGGGTAAAACCTCAGGCTCCACCGGCCAGGCAACCGCCTGTACGTCCGCCATCAAATCATTCGCGCCAGCCGCTGGCTGCGGCGGACGGCTCGTTTCTCCAGAGGATTCCTGTGTATGGCCAGAAGAAGGATCGTCAGAAGGACGTGTGCTTGTCGCCGGACCTGCGCAGCCCGCAAGCACCAGTGCCAGAACCGACACCATCAGGACACCAAATATAAGCAACCGTTTCAACACAAACACCCCCAGTCAAATCATCTAACCATTGGACGTCTGGCACGGTAAAAAGTTCAATACGGGTCCAAATGCCTGAGCGCGACCGGTTCCGACCTCATCGAAAGGGTAATCGCCGGTCAATCTGGCGCAGTGAATCCAATGGCCTGAGCGTGACCGGTGTTGCCTTTCCAAACCGCCGGAATGGCCGTCGATTCACCCGATCATTCCGTGCTCTTCGTAATAGGTGATTTCAGAGATCGCGTTTTTCTCGTCGACAAAGACGACGGTCGGGCGATGGGTCTTGGCTTCTTCGGGGGACATGGTGCAGAAGGCCATGACGATGACGCGGTCGCCGGGGCTGACGAGGCGGGCTGAAGCGCCGTTGAGGCAGATAATACCACTGCCGCGCGGACCAGCAATGATGTAGGTCTCCAGTCGGTTGCCATTGTCGATATCAGCGACGAGCACTTTTTCATAGGACAAAAGCCCGGCGGCATCCATCAGATCCTGGTCGATCGTGATGCTGCCGACATAATGCAAATCGGCTTCCGTTACCGTCGCGCGGTGGATTTTGGCTTTCAGTACGGATAATTCCAAGGAAGGTTCCTCCTTTATTCGGGCCTGAACGTAAAATTGTCAATCAGGCGGGTTTTGCCGAAATAGACGGCAACAGCAGCCAGTATGCTGCCTGAGATGGTCTCAACTGGCTGCAGGGTATCACTGTCCACCACTTCGACATAATCGATCCGGGCCAGCGTTTCAGCTTCAATGCCGGCGCGGATGATGTCGCGGATGGCGGAGGCGGATCGTTCGCCCGACTCGAGTGATTGCCAGGCCTGCTCCAGGCTGCGCGACAAGGACAAGGCCGCCTGGCGTTCTTCGGCAGACAGATAAACATTTCGCGAACTCATGGCCAGGCCGTCAGATTCGCGGATGATCGGGCAGGGCACGATTTCGACCGGGAAGTTGAAATCGGAAACCATGCGGCGGATGATCGCCAGCTGCTGGGCGTCTTTCTCCCCGAAAAAGGCCTGGTCAGGCTGGCAAATGTTAAATAATTTGGCGACAACTGTCAAGACGCCCTGGAAATGGCCGGGACGGCTGGCACCGCAGAGGTATTCACCCAGTGAGCGAATGTCCAGATAAGCCAGGTTGGCGGTCGGGTACATGTCAGAAACCTCGGGGACAAAGACAAGATCGGCACCAGCATCGCGGCACAGTTCGAGATCGCGGTCGAGGTCACGCGGGTAGCGGTTGAAGTCTTCGTTCGGACCGAACTGGATCGGATTGACAAAAATACTGACAATGACACGATCACAGGATTTCCTGGCTTTCTCAATCAGGCTGACATGACCGGTGTGCAGATAGCCCATGGTCGGCACCAGGCCGATGCTTTCCTGGGCATTCTGGTAAAACGTGACGACGGTCCTGACATCGGTGATGGTCTTGGCTATCTCCATGGCTTCCCGTTCAACCCGGGCTTCCAAAGCATTTTTGCCTAAAACCGCCGTTTGCTTGCTGGTGTCAGCACGTTGCTGTTTCTTCATTTTCTCGCCTCCCGTTCACGCTCAAGGATTTTGCGTTCCGGCAACAGGTGACTGTTTCAGCCGCCGGGCCAAGTCTGGGTCGAGGGCGACCGAATGTTCAGGGCCAGGGAAGCTCCCCTGGCGGACAGCTGCTACGAAGGATTTGAGCCCTGTTTCAGCCGTCTGGGCGCCATCGGCAAACACTTTGGCAAAGCGCGGCTTGATGTCACCGGACAATCCCAGAATATCATGATAAACCAGGACTTGGCCATCACAACCAACACCCGAACCGATGCCGATCATCGGAATGGACACGGATTTGCTGATCACCTCCGCCAGCTCAGCCGGCAGGCATTCGAGGACAATGGCGAAAGCACCCGCATCCTCGAGGCGCCTGGCGTCTTCGATCAACTGGCGGGCAGCTTTTTCTTCCTTACCCTGGTATTTGAAACCACCAAACACATGGACAGACTGCGGCGTCAAGCCAAGATGGCCCATCACCGGGATCTGGGCTTTGACAATCGCCCGCACCTGGGCCAGGACCGTGGCCCCGCCTTCGAGTTTGACGGCCTCGGCATTGCCTTCCTGGATCAATCGCCCGGCGTTGGCAATGGCGTCGCGGACCGAGGTCTGGTAGGACATGAAGGGCAAGTCACTGACCAGAAGGGCGTCTTTGGTCCCACGAGCCACGGCTTTGGTGTGGTGGAGCATGTCGTCCATGGTGACTGGCAGGGTATTGGGGTAGCCGAGGCAGACCATGCCCAGAGAATCGCCAACCAGGATGGCATCCACTCCGGCGCTATCCGCCAGGCGGGCCATGGAATAATCATAGGCAGTCACCATGGCCAGGCGTTCTCCGATGGTCTTGGCTTTCTGGAAAGTGGTGATGGTTCTTTTCATGAGGATCCTCCTGAGTTGAGCAAATCGGCAAGCGCCTGGTCTTTGCGATTGTGGTGGCGCAGGCGGGCCTGTTCCAGCAAGATAGCGGACAGCTGGCAGTAGAGCGTCTGGTCTTGTTCCGGCATTGCCTGCAAATGGTGGCGGATTGTCTCGACATCGTTGCGCTCGACGGGACCTGTCAGGGCGCCCGGCATGCCATGGGCACGGAAATTCTCCATGCTGGCCTGGACCAGGGGCCAGACAGCGCGTTCGGCTTCCTTGTGTGACAACCCCAGGGTCTCGAGATACGCACAGCTCTGGGCGATGACTGCCAACGTCAGGTTGGACGCCCAGACACTGGCCAGGTGATAAAGGGGTTTCTGGCCGGCAGTCAGCTGAATGACCGGGTGGTTCCAGTCGGTCAGTGCCATAGCCCATTCCCCAGCAACAGCAGCGTCCCCTTCCAGGGAAATACTGGCAGTTTCAATGGTCTCTGGCATCATGTCCCGGCTGGCAAATGCCAGCATGGGGTGCAGGGACAGGACACCAACCGCGGGGTTGTCAGGCAGGGCAGCCCGCAGGATCTCTGCTGACAGTGAACCACTGGCATGCATCAACCATTGTCCAGATACCAGACGGCCAGCGACCTGCCGGGCCACGCCGGCGATCTCACCATCGGGTGTTGCGATCAGGATCATGTCGGAAAAAGCGGTCACTTCATTGAGATTGCGGAACGCTTTGCTACCAGTCAGACGGGCAGCTTTCTCTGCTGACAGGAAATTGCGGCTGTAATACCCCGCCAGAGCGATGCCGCGGCTGGCCAGGTACAACCCCAGGCCAACGCCCAGTCGCCCCGCACCAATGATTCCCAGCCTCCGGCCGGACAGCGGCCGGACGACAGTAGCCGGCTGACCACCGAGGGCGATCAGGCGCAATCCCTTAAGCAAGAGTTCTGGATCATGGCGGACCGGTTTTCTGAAGTGATGGATCAGACGGCCGGACAGGCCTCCCGTCAGGATCAGTGTCGCCGGGCGGCCCAGTTCACCGGACATCCGTTCGGCAAGACCTTCCAGCATGGCCGCCGTCCCGTTTAGCAGACCGCTGCGGATGCTGTCCTCGGTGTTGCGTCCAATCTGCGACGGTGGGCTGGCCAGATCGGAGAGTGGCAGTTGCGCCGTCACCTGGTGCAGCGCCCGGGCACTGTTCTGCAGACCCAGGCTGATCGAACCACCGACCAGATTACCGGTGGCATCGATCACACTGATCGTCGTAGCCGTCCCCACGTCCATGACAATGGCCGGCAAAGGATAAAGCCGGGCTGCTGCGGCGGCATTGGCGATCCGGTCGGCGCCGATTTTCTCCGGCACGTCGACCCGGATCGGGATCGTAGCGGTGCGGACACTGGCCAGGACTGGTTCGAGTCCGGTGTAACGGCCCAGAGCTTCTACCAGTTGCGGTGTGGCCGGCGGAACGACCGAAGAAATACCGATGGCATCCAGCTGGGCCGGATTGAGATTATAGCGGGAAAAGAAACCCGACAACTCCCGGTCCAGAAGGTCATCTGCGTCTTCGCGCACCGTACCCCAGCGGGCGGTGCAGCGCAAGGCATCGGCATCGAACCAGCCAATGACCGTCTGGGTATTGCCGATATCAATAGCCAGGACACGGACACAGGTCTGGTCTGGTCCGCAGGCCAGATTTGCCGCTTGTTTTTGGAGAAATTCCGGATCAGCTGTCGAATCTGTTTGAAATTTCATGTGCTCGCCTCACAACCCTTTGGCCAGCAGGGCATCGAGAATGGCATAGGCCAGCTCTGGTTTCGGCAATTCAGGTAATTCCTCGATCTCCTGCGCATCAACCAGCCAGACTTTGCCACTGGTCCGGGCAAAGTTATCGAGGGAGTTGGCGATGATCCAGTCGAGCTTTTTGCGCTCAAGCTTGTCTTTGGCATTTGCCAGCATTGCTTCGCTCTCAGCCGCAAACCCGATCAGCTTCTGGTGCGTCTTCATTTGGGACAGCTCGAACAAGACGTCGGTATTGGGCACCAGTTCGATGTTCAGGCTGGCGCCAGTCTTTTTGATCTTGGAGTCGCTTCTGGCGGCCGGTTTGAAATCCGAAACAGCTGCAGCGGCAAACAGGTAGTCCGTTTCTGGAAATACCTTAAGGGCTGCGGCATAGAGATCGGCAACGGTATCGACACGAATGACATCGACACCGGGCGCGTCCAGAGTGGAGTTGGCCAGCAGCAGCGTAACCTCTGCTCCATAAGAGCGACAAGCCCGGGCCAGGGCGACCCCCATCTGGCCACTCGACGAATTGGACAGAAAGCGGATCGGGTCGATGTATTCGCGCGTCGCACCAGCGGTGATCAGCACGCGTTTGCCTTGCAAAGGCTTGGGGGCAAGGAAGGACTCGACCGCGTCCAGGATGGCCGGCACCTTGGCCAGGCGGCCTTTGGCATAGACGCCACAGGCCAGCATGCCTTCTTCAGGCTCGACAAACTGGCTGCCGCGGTCCTTCAAAGTGGCCATATTGGCCTGGAATGCAGGATTTTCGAACATGTTGACATTCATCGCCGGTGCATACAGGACACGCTTCGGATCGGCTGCGGCCAGAACAGAGCTCAAGAGGTCGTCGGCGATCCCCTGGGCGGCCTTGCCAATGATGTTAAAGGTCGCAGGCGCGACCAGGACCAGATCGATGTTGGTCCCCTGCTCGATGTGAGACACCTGGCGGTGGTCCTCATCCGAAAACATGTCGACCAGGACTTTCTGGCGGGTCAGGGTCTCAAAGGTGATCGGCGAGATGAACCGGGTCGCGTGTTCAGTCATGATCACCCGGACTTCGTGGCCAGCCGATGTCAAAGCACTGGCGATCTCGGCCGCCTTGTAGGCAGCAATCGATCCCGTCACTCCCAATGTGATTTTTTTCGCACGTGGCATGCTGTAAAGAGTCCTCCTGCACCGGCATAACGAATCCCCATCGGATATGCCGGATTATCCGGATAATTATATCATAACAGGCCTTGCTGGATCGGATATGATATAGTTGAATATGAAAGATCATCATACATCCACAGTTCGAATGTGACCGAAATGATCCTGCGATGAAAGTGCCAGATGCCATGAAACAGCATTTTTCGATCCCTGCCACACTGTTCTTCATTTTTATTGTCACGCTGGTTTTGGCCGGCTGTCTGTTGCAGCCTGTCACCGGCCAGTTTGAGACCGCACCTGTAACGGTTGCTCCAACTTCCGCCAGTCAGCCTGAGGTGACAACCTCAACCGTACCTGAGCAGACGGTCAACCAGCAAGAACACCAGCCTGCAACCCCACCCGAATCGAGCGCGACCTCTGAACCAACAGCCTATTCAGGTCCACCCAGCGATGAGCATCCGGTCATCGCCCTGACCTTTGACGACGGGCCCTCCACAGACCTGACCGGACCGCTGCTCGATGTCCTTCTGGAAAAAAAGGTCAAGGCGACGTTCTTTGTCCTCGGCAACCGGCTCCAGTCGAGCCAGGTCCGCGGCGATCTGCTGCGGCGCGAAGTCGCAGAAGGCCACGAGATTGGCAACCATACGTACACCCACCAGATCCTGAAGAAGGCCGACGCAGCCACGACGCGTGATGAACTGGTGCGGACGACCGAGCTGATCGAGTCGATCGCAGGTGTCACCCCGACGATCATGCGGCCACCGACGGGTGGCTACAGCGCCACCACCGAAGACGTGACCCGCGAACTGGGCCTGGTGATTGTCAACTGGTCCTGGCAGAGCTGCCCCGAGGACTGGAATCACAAAGATGATCCCGACCACATCGCCAATTTTGTCATCGAAAATGCAGCTAACGGCCACATCGTTTTGCTCCACGACACCAATAGCGCCACCTTGGCCGCTGTGCCCCGGATGATTGACGGGCTGGTCGAAAAGGGATTTCGTTTCATGACAGTCAGTGAGTTGCTGTCGTACAGCAGCGAGGGGATGCCAGAACCTGGCACAGTCGTATCAAAATTGAAATGACCGGGCTCGCCGGCCCGGTCATCGCTCGGATCCTATTCTCCAGTCTTGGCCCGGAAGGCTTCAGCCGGATAGCTGGCCCGTGAATTCCACAAGATCCACTCCGTGTAGCCAGCATCTTCGATGGCCTGGATCTGTTCACGGATCTCTTTCGCTCCGTAGGTCATATAATAGCCATTGGGCAGGTACGAGGCCGTGAACGCCTGCAGATACGGTGCGATCGCGACAGAGTAGCCGGGTGCAGAGGCTGCTGCTTCCTGACCTTCAATCAATGTTTTGTACATCACGTCATAGGGGAATAGATCCGGCTTGGTGTATAGGGTGTCACCAACCTGCTGGCCAACGCCATTGCCGGTGTAATGCCCGGTCGAGTTGTTGGCGTAATGCGAGGGGTAGATCATCGGACTGATCCGGTCGAGTCCAAGCAAACCAAGGGATGCCCAGTCCTGGCCGATCCGGTTGCCGTCACCTTTGCTGATCATGACAATGGCGAACACGTCGGCACCCAGTGGGATACCCAATTCGTCCTGGATCTGAACCCGGGCAAACTGCAGGAAACGGTTGATCGCCTGGACTTTGGTCGGCACCGTCCCTTCCTCGCCAAAATAGGGCGATGCGCCGGTGGTGGTGCCACCGGTCGGGAAACGGACATAGTCGAACTGGATCTCATCGACGCCGATGGCGATTGCTTCCTTTGCAATGTCGACATTGTACTGCCAGACATCCTGGTTGTACGGATTGACGAAAGGCTTTTTACCCTCGAGTTTGTAGAGCAGGGCATTGCCGTTTTTGTCCTGGATTGCCAGGTCTGGACGTGCCTCGGCCAGGAAGGGGTCTTTGAAACAGACAATCCGGCCAATGACGATGATGCCTTCGGCATGGAGTTTCTCGATCACAGCCGGCAAATTATAGAGCGGATGGACGAGGTTGTTTTCGACAGCCAGTGGCACCTGGGACTTGTATTTGACCCCGTTGGACTCCTTGAGGTCAATAACAACCGCATTGACTTCCGTCTCACGGGCGAGGCGAATGGTCGAGTCCAGATTGGCTGCAGCGCCGAGATACAGAGCGCGGATTTCATTGTGTTCATAGGCGACGGTCTGGCTGGCAACCGGCAGCGGACCGAAATAGGACTCGACGATCGGATCGACTGGCAGTGCCGGAACCGGGGTCGGGGTCGGAATGGGTGTGGGCGTCGGCGTGGGTGTGGGTGCTACTGTTTCTGCAGGCAAGGTCGCGGAAGCCGCTGGGCCCTCGGTCGACTGTCCAGCCTGGGCGCCGGAAGTGGCCGTCGCAGTTCCAGTGGCTTGGCCTGGTGTCGTCAGCTGCAGATTGCACCCTGCAAGCAGGAGGCTGGTGGCAAGCAGGATGACGGCTATCCACACCACGGATCCGCTGATAAACAGAATGGACTTGGCTTGCTTCATATCGCGCCCTCACAGTAGATTCGAGTTTTGATCAATTCGTTCCGACTATACCACAACCGGATGCCCTTCTCCAAGGGAGGTTCATCGGCAAAAACGTGAAAAACGCGCTTTGATTGTGTCAAAAACGCGTTTTCAGGCAGAAAGGTCGCACCGACTCTGTGGGCTCGCCGATGTCAGCCGATCCAGCAGCCACCGATCGGACGGATTGAAAGAACGTGGCAGGATCCCGGGCCGAAAACAGCCTCGATAGCGGTCTTGAAGCCTTGCACTTCAGCCAGTGGCACAAACGCTTGCACGGTGCCGGCGAAACCACCACCGTGGACACGCCAGGCGCCACCAACCGGAGCCAGCAGACGTTCACACAGGGCCAGGACCAATGCCACGGACTGTTCCCGGGCCGAACCGGTGGCAAAGATATTTTGCAAGTTGTCGCTCGATGAACGACCCGATTCGATGATCAGAGCTTTGAAGTGTTCAATATCATTGGCTTTCAGTGCCTGGGCCTGCAGGGCAACCCGCTGGTCATCGGCATAGAAGTGCAGGGCCCGCAGGACTGCACGATCGCCGGTTTTCCGACGGACAGCTGCCAAGGCCTGGATGAAATCGGCTTCAGGCACTTCGCTCAGATGGTTTTTGCCAAAACAGGCCGCTACGGCTTTCATCTCTGCTGGGATCGCGGCGTATTCGTCGGTGAGGTCACCATGGTCGGCGCCGCTGTCGATGATGCACAGCGCCAGTCCCGAATGGGCGAAATCAAACGACACCGGTTCAACAACGGGCTGGGTCGGATCACCAAAATCGATCGCAATAATCCCGCCAACAGACGAGGCCATCTGGTCCATCAGGCCACAGGGCTTGCCGTAGTAGACATTTTCTGCATATTGGCCGATCTGGGCGATGGACACTGGGTTGACCTCGCCGTTGGCAAACAGCGTATTGATGATGTTACCAACCAGGACTTCGAAAGCGGCGGAAGAAGAAAGTCCTGATCCCTTCAGGACGTTGGATGTTGTAAAAGCGTCAAAACCGGCCACCGGATAGCCGAGCTGGGAGAACCGGGCGGCCACCCCGCGGATCAGGGCGGCCGAGGTGTTTTTTTCGGCATCCTGAATGTTCAGATCGTCGAGATCAACGACATCGATCGGAAAGCCTTCGGACTGGATGCGGATCGTTCTGGTGCCATTCTTGCGGGCGGCGGCAATAATGTCGAGGTTGACGCTGGCCGCGAGGACATGGCCGTGCTGGTGGTCGGTGTGATTGCCGCCGATTTCGGTGCGGCCAGGAGCGGAAAACAATTCCAGATCAGCCAGGGCAACCACTTGGCCTGAAGCGGGGAATATCTGGGCAAACTTTCCTACCAGATCTTCCAGCCTCTTGGCGTATGGGGCAGCTGCATCCTGGGGGCAACCGTAGATTTCAGCCAGACGGTCATCCAGCCTACCTGATTTTAAAAATGCAAGAACCGATTCGATCGTTTTCATGGGGCGGTCGTCTCCTTTGCATAGCCATCGGGATTCTGGCTTTGCCAGCGCCAGGTGTCGCGGCACATCGTCTCCAGGTCACGCATGGCCTGCCAGCCGAGCAGTTCCCTGGCTTTGGCCGGATCGGCATAGCACAGGGCTACATCACCGGGGCGACGCGGATCGATCTGGTAAGGAACGACGCGACCGGTCGCCTGTTCAAAGGCCCGGACCATCTGCAGGACACTGTAGCCCTGCCCGGTCCCCAGGTTGATCGCCTCGGTTCCCGTATGGGTGGCCGCATATTCGAGCGCCCGGATGTGGCCGATTGCCAGATCAACGACGTGGATGTAATCGCGCACGCCGGTGCCATCGACCGTCGGATAGTCGTCGCCAAATACGTGCAGTTTGTCGCGCCGGCCAACGGCGACCTGGGCTATGAACGGCATCAAATTGTTGGGGATGCCACTGGGATCTTCACCGATCCGGCCGGATTCATGGGCGCCGATCGGATTGAAATAGCGCAGGAGAACGATCGACCAGGAAGGGTTGGCCGCCTGGACATCCCTTAAGATCTGCTCATTCATCAGCTTGGTCCAGCCATAGGGATTGGTGCACCAGGTTGGGAAATCTTCGGTGATCGGCACGCGTTCTGGCAAGCCGTAGACCGTTGCTGACGAACTGAAGACGAGCTGGTTTACGTCAAATTCAGCCATCACCTCGCACAGGGTGAGGGTACTGTCGAGGTTATTGCGATAGTAGCGCAGTGGCTGGGCGACGGATTCGCCAACCGCCTTGAGTCCGGCAAAATGGATCACCGCATCGATGGCATGTTTCTGAAAAACACCCCGCAAGGCCGCATGGTCACAGACATCGACCGGATAAAAATCAATCGCCTGACCCGTGATCGCTTCGATCCGGTTCAGGGCTTCGCGGCTGGAATTGTCGAGGTTATCGACCACGACGACGGCATAACCTTTATTCAAGAGTTCCAGGCAGGTATGGCTGCCGATATAACCGGCACCGCCGGTCACGAGAATGGTACGCATATGTGAATCCTCCTTTAGAAAATGAACCCGGCGGATACCAGGAATCGTTTCAGTGCTGCAGTTCCTTCTTCATCCTGCTTGAAGACACCACAATGTTCAAGACCTGTCTTGAACAAGCGGCCGACTTCCTGTTGCAATGCTGCATCGATCGCAAGGAGGTCCTTGGCACCTGACAGACCACCGCGTGTGGCCAGTGCGTCCACCCAGGCCAGATGCTTGTGCAGTGGATGATCCGGCTGCTCCAGCACCGCAGGATCCATCCCGGCCAGCAGCCAGTCGCTAAGACCCGTCAGTTCTGCTTGCAGACGACCGGGCAGGATAGCCAGTCCCATGACCTCGATCAGGCCGATGTTTTCCTTTTTCACGGCATGGATTTCCGGATGCGGGTGGAAAATCCCCAGCGGATATTCATCTGATGTCCGGTTATTGCGCAAGACAAGGTCGAACTGGAATCGGCCATCGGCGAGCTGACGAGCAATCGGGGTGATCGTATTGTGGGGGACAGTCTCACCAGCGACATTCGATTCATGCCAGATCCCTACTGTCGGATCCGAATAACTGCGCCAAGAGGTCAGCAATCGGTCCGCCAGGGCGACCAGCGACTCAGAATCTTCACTTTGCAAGCGCAGGGTGGACAGTGGCCATTGGAGATGGCTGGCCTCGACACCCGGAAAATCCGGATGGGCAAAAGTCATTGTGCACGGTGCTCGGTCCATCGGAAAAGCAGCGCGTCCGCCCTGGAAATGGTTATGGTTCAGGATTGAGCCGCCGACAATCGGCAGATCGGCATTCGAGCCGCAGAAGTAATGCGGGAACTGGCGCACGAAATCGAGCAGGGCGGCAAAGGTCCAGCTGTTGATCACCATCGGTTCGTGCCGCTCGCCGAGCACGATGCAATGCTCGTTGTAATAGACATAAGGCGAATACTGCAGATACCAGCGTTCACCGGCCAGATCCAGTGGCACGATCCGCAGCGTCTGGCGCGCCGGAAAATCAATCCGGCCGGCATAATCGACATTTTCCGGGCAGAGCAGGCAGCGCGGGTACTGGGCGCTCTTCTGGGTCAGGGCCAGGGCGATGGCACGCGGATCTTTTTCCGGTTTGGCCAGGTTGATCGTGATCTCCAAATCGCCATATCTGGTCACTGTCTGCCAGGATTTGTTGCGGGCAATTTCTGCCATGCGGATATAGTTGGAATCAATCGACAACTGGTAGAAATAATCAGTCGCCGCCTGGCTGGAAACCTGTTCGCGCAGCCGGTTGAACGTCGCTGTCACCGCCGAAGGCCGCGGCATCAGAAGGCCCATGATCCGGGTGTCAAACAGGGCACGCAGCTCAAAAATCGTGCTGTCGACCAGGCCCAGTTCGCCAGCCGCGTCGACCATCCGCCCCAGGATCTCCGGAATCGTCTCCCCTGGATCCACGGTGGCCGGTTCAAATACCGGCTGGTCCAGCTGGAACAGATCGAGCAGCAGATTGCGGCTGCCACTCACATCGAGCGGATCGAGGACCCCCTTCTGTACCGCCAGCAGCAGCAATTTTTCAATATCTACCTGGATCGTCATCGTCTGTGCGCCTCCTTGCGGTGTTTCCGACTGTTCTTTCGTGTATACTGCCAGTATAGGAAACACGATCGGACCTTTCCTCTCTTTTTTTATGCAGGACTGGTACGATATTTCGCTCGTGAGGTGTCGGATGGCGACCGTCTACAAACCCAAAGACTTACCAGAAGATTTCCCCTTTGCGATCAAATTCGCGGAAATGCCGCCCTATTACTGCATGGACCACACCTTCCACTGGCACAATTATCTCGAGATTTCCTATGTCAAGCAGGGACATGGCCGGTACTATATTGAGAACAAAGTCTATGACATCGCACCCGGCGACATTGTCGTCATCAACAACATCGAACCACACTACATGGAGGTCCTGCCGCCCGAGCCGATGATCCAACCCGTGGTCATGTTCGACGGTCGTCTGATCAGCGACGGCGCCAGCCCACTTTTCGACAAGCAGTATCTGGTGCCGTTTTTTGAACGCGGCTCCAATTTCAGCAACAAAATTGACCGTCACACAGCGATCGGCAAAAAGATCTTCACCCTGCTGACCGAGATCGAAGACGAATACAAGAACCAGGCCCATGGCTTTCAACTGATGATCAAGGCCAAGCTTCTGGCCATTTTTACCTATCTGGTCCGCTATTACCAGGATGAAGCCAAGTCCAGCCTCACACCGGCCCAGAAAAACAAGCGCCTCGACCAATTGCAGGTTGTTTTCGAGCACATCGGCCAAAACCTCGACCAGCCCCTGCAGCTTGATGGTCTTGCCGCCCTCGTCTACATGACCCCCAGCTACTTTTGCACCTTTTTCAAACGCGCCACCGGTCAGACACCGATCCAATACATTCACAAGGTCCGGGTCGCCCGGGCGATCGACCTTTTACGGAAAACTGACCAGGGCATCTACGACATTGCGATCGAGAGCGGATTTGCCAATCTGGCCAATTTCAACCGCATCTTCAAGCGCGTGACTGGCCAGACACCGAGTGCCGTGCGATTGAGCTGATGATCGCGGCACTCGCCGCTGCAGTCAGATCCCATCGTCCACCCACTGTCGCACGACTTGCCACTGGGCCAGCTTTTCTGCGTACGAAACCGCATGGGCGGGACTGGTCGAAGGCAATCGACAGGCCAGAAGCCCGGGCCGCAACTCATCCAGCGCAGAAAGCCCCTGTTCCTTGAGCACCTTGTGCATAAAGAGTTGTTCAGCCACCCGGCCGTTGAAACAGATTCGCTCGATCCGGGGCCATTGGCGGAAAAAAGTCGCAAAGTCATTGGCCACCACATCCCGGGCGGAAAAGCCTGCAAGACTGGATGAACCATACGAACCCCCAACCGATACGAATCTGTTTCCCCAACACGTGCATCCATTGTAATACAATCACAGAAAAACGACTGGGTCTTCGTTTATGCTGCATTCAATGAAAAATATTCCGGCACACACGTGCTGATCCATCAGGAGTGATTCAATGTTTGGATTGTTTGGCAAAAAGACCCCTTCCCTGTCGATGAAAGATGCCCAGGCCGAGCTGGCCAAGGACCGTTCCATTGTCCTCCTGGACGTGCGGACCAAGGACGAGCACAAAAATGGCCACATCAAAGGCAGCGTCAATGTCCCGCTCGACCGCTTGCCGGTCTCGATCACCCAGAAGGTGCCCAACAAACAAGCCAAGCTTTTCGTCTACTGCCTCAGTGGCAGCCGTTCCAGCCAGGCCTGCAGCTGGCTGATGAAAAATGGCTACGAAAACGTCACCAATCTCGGCGGCATCACAGCCTGGCCGGGCGTCATCGTCCGCGGATGATCTCATAACGCAGTCTTAATCAAACAGCCAATGGAACAACGGGAAAAGGGCTAGCAGCAGGATCTCCAGCCGCAGCAACCAATTCTCGGTCAAACGGCTCCTGGAAACGATGGTTTTACTCATCAACGTATCCAGGAGTTTTGCTTTTTCCAGCAGGCGCATAGATCGCATTTTCAGTTCAGATTCAGCTGCCAGCTCCAGATAGCGATGCTGCAGGCTGATTGAAGAACGGCAGATTGCTGGCCTTTCCAGCTGGTCGATCAATCGCAGGTTCTGGAATTGGACGCGCACGACGCGGGTCAGCAAACGGATATTCCGCCGGGTCCGGATCAACAAACGTCGCTGGCCGAGCTGGGTCACCATCCGTTCGACCGCATCGAGCACCTCGTCGAGATTGGATTCGGCTGCGGCCAGTTGGCGTGAACGAGATTTGACGATCTGCCTGACCGCGTCTTGCTCAGCCAAATGCACGTCCGTACTACGACCTGTTACCGCCGGCTCCCGTCTGGGATTTTCCCCTTCCATCTCCGATCACCTCAGCAGATCGAGCAGCATCAGGATAACCTCGACGACGATCAGCAGGACGATCACCCACTCGACGAAAAGCCCCCGGATCGAGTGGCTGATCGACATGAAGCCATCGAGGATTCGCTCGAGGATCGCAGTCTTGTGCTTGATCACTTCATAACGGTCGGTCAGCTCGAAAAAATCAGCCATTTTCTCATAGAAATCGGCGGCATCGCTGCTGGTCCAGGTGATGTCTGGCTTGTCGAGGATCATGATGTAGGCGATCGTGTTGTATTCATGCCGTACGACGCGGGCGATCGTCCGGGCCAGCTCCCGGTTGCCCAGGCCCAGGCGGCCTTTCTCCAGCCGGTCGAGTTTGCTTTCGATGGTATCGAGAATCGGCTCCAGCTGGACTTCGATCCGCTCGAGGGCAGCTGACTTGGCCATGACGGTGGACACCAGCTCGGCATAAAACGGCAGCAAAATCGGCACACGCACAAAATGATCGGTACATTCGACTGGCAGGTCTGGTTCGACATGCAGGGCATAGTCTTCGCGGTACACCCGGTAATTAACTGCATCGATACCGGGCACCACTGTTTTCAGGTAATCCAGGAACTGCTCCATATGTTCACGATTGGAATTGATGAAAACGATGCTGCCAAAGGAAAAGAGTAAAATGTGCTCGCCAGCACGGCTTTGCCAGCCTTTCAGCTGGCCCAGGACCGGCTCAGGCAGGATCAGGGCTTCTTCCCACGTATATTTTTTACGGATCGCGAAAGCATCCGCCACCCGGTTCAGGTCGATTTCCTGGGCGATGGCAAAAGTGGTAAAACGCAGCTCGGGCACGGGCAGCCTCCTTGGCCAGGATTGAAGCAATGCCTGGCAGTCAGTTCGTTCTCTTTGTCTCCATCATAGCCCGGTTCAGTGGACCAGGCCAGCCCAGGCCTGATGCAAAAGTCCTGCGGCCGCGACAAGCTCCTCCGGAGTCAGATGGGCGTACCCCAGAATCAGGGTGGGCAATTGTTTCAATGATGTTTGACCCAGGCGGTATTCCGAAAGGCCATGGACTCTGATTCCAACCTTGGCAGCTGCGGATACCAAGCTTTCTTCAGCAACCTCAGGAGGGAAAACAACGACCAGATGCAGGCCCGTTTCGATGCCTTTTATCGCGATTTTTGACCGGAATTGCCACTGATCGATCGCTGATATCAATGCATCCCGGCGTTCGCGATAGATCCTGCGCATCTTGTTGAGGTGATGCTCAAAATAGCCACCGTCAATAAATCGAGCCAATGTCATCTGCTCCAGGCGCGAAACCGTTGAGGCATAGAACATCAGCTCCTGCCGGTATCGCATTAAAAGTTGGGGTGGCAGGACCAGGTAACTGATTCTAAGGGATGGGGCAAGGCTCTTGGAAAAGGTGCCCAGATAAATCACCTGACCTTGCTGGTCAAGGCTATGCAGGGTGGGGGTGGGTCGCCCGGAAAAGCGGAATTCACTGTCATAGTCGTCTTCGATGATGTAACGCCCATAGAATCCATTGACACGATGCAGCATATATTCCCGTCGTTTCAAGGGCATGACCGCACCAGTCGGGAACTGGTGAGAAGGTGTCAGATAAATGACATCTGGATTTGCCTGCTCCAGCGGGTGGATGAACATGCCGTGGTGATCGACATCGTAACGCAGGATTTGAGCTTCGTGTTTCTCAAGAATCCGGCTGATTTTGACATAACCGGGATCTTCAATGGCATAACTTCTACCTGGTCCAAGCAGTTGGATGATGAGGCTGAACAGGTATTCACTCCCAGCACCAATAATGATTTGTTCCGGATCACAGGTCATACCGCGGTACGCCTGCAAATGCCTGGCAATGCTGGCCCGGAGTCGTTCGTCCCCTTGTGGCGGGCTGATCTCCAGCAGGTCGCGGCCCTCTTCCTGCAGAACTTGGCGTGATAGCCGGGCCCAAATGGTAAAAGGAAAAGAGGCTGTATCCACTTTGTTGGTAGAAAAATCATAAGCCGGAACTGGCTTTTGCGCTTCGCGTTCTCGTTGCCAAACCGTTTGATACCGGCTAATGAGCGGACCGGATTTTTCAAGTTTGGCTTGCTGTTTCAAAAAGGACCGGTCGAATGGATCAAATGATTTACGGACAAAATAGCCGCGCCGTGGCAGTGTTTCGATTTGTCCTTCCGCCACCAGCTGGCTATATGCATTTTCCACGGTGATGGTACTTACTCCCAGGTGGGTCGCCAGCACTCGCTTGGAAGGCAGACGCTTACCCGGAGCCAGTACATGGGTCTGGATTTCACGGCGCAACAGCTGGCAAAGCTGCTCATACATGGGAATCGGAGAGCGTGGATCCAGCGTCCACGTCAGGAGTTTGATCTGCCTTTTTTCGCGAATGTTCATAGACGGTCCGACCTTTGTTCAGGCGCTTCTGCACAGGGTGAGTGTCTGCCAGTCCCTATGCAAACTGGTCATATCAAATTAGCACAAACTGGCACTTTTGATAAGGCCAGTTTGCGTATAGAGTTGAGGCAGATCACACGAGGAGTTTCACCAAAAATCGAGGTTTACCACCGGCGTACGCCACCTGATTTATCAAAAAGGAGCCCCCACCTATGTCAAATGACCAACTCACCCTCAACAAGAACCTGGCCCAGATGCTCAAGGGCGGCGTCATCATGGACGTCACCAATGTCGAGGAGGCCGTCATCGCCCAAGAGGCCGGTGCCGTTGCCGTCATGGCGCTCGAACGCGTGCCATCTGACATACGGAAACAAGGCGGCGTCGCCCGGATGAGTGATCCGCGCATGATCCGCGAAATCCAGGCCGCCGTTACCATCCCGGTGATGGCCAAGGTCCGGATCGGCCATTTCGTCGAGGCCCAGATCCTGGAGGCCCTGAAAATCGACTTTATCGACGAAAGCGAGGTCCTGACCCCTGCCGATGAAACCTTCCACATCGACAAGCGTGCTTTCAAAGCCCCTTTCGTCTGCGGAGCCAGAAACCTGGGCGAGGCCCTGCGCCGGATCGGGGAAGGAGCCGCCATGATCCGCACCAAAGGTGAAGCAGGCACCGGAAATGTCGTCGAAGCCGTCCGCCACATGCGCACGATGATGAGCGAAATTCGCACCCTGAGCCATCTTCCGGCCGAAGAACGGATGAATTTCGCCAAGGAAATCGGCGCACCCACTGATCTGGTCGTCTGGACAGCCGAAAACGGCCGCCTGCCGGTCGTCAATTTTGCCGCCGGCGGCATAGCAACCCCAGCTGATGCGGCTCTGATGATGCAGCTCGGCAGCGAAGGCGTCTTTGTCGGATCTGGCATTTTCAAATCAGCCGACCCCATCACGCGGGCCAAGGCCATCGTCCGTGCCACCGCCTATTACAACGATCCGGACGTTCTGGCCGAAGTCAGTGAGAACCTGGGAGAGCCGATGTCCGGTCTCGATATCCGCGAACTGCCGGCCACACAACTGCTGGCAGCTCGTGGCTGGTAAACCCGTGACCAGCTGCACCATCGGTGTTCTGGCTTTGCAGGGGTCAGTGGTGGAACATATTTCCCATCTTGCAGGCCTGGCCCATGTGCTGCCCTGGGAAGTCCGTCGACCGGCAGACCTGGATGCGGTCGATGGCCTGATTCTGCCAGGTGGCGAGAGCACCACCCTTTCCCGGTTGCTGAAAACCTTTGGCCTTTTTGAACCGCTGCGCCAGAAAATCCAAGAGGGGCTTCCAGTCTGGGGTACCTGTGCGGGAATGATCCTGCTGGCTCGCGAGATCGACGGCGAACCTGCTCATCTTGGCGTCATGGATATCAAGGTCCGGCGCAATGCCTTCGGCCGCCAGGTCGACAGCTTTTGTCAGATTGCACACATTCCCGCCATTGCACCAGAACCGACGGAACTGGTTTTCATCCGTGCCCCCTGGATCGAACAGGCAGGGCCAGCCGTCGAGGTGCTCCATGCCCTGGAGGGCAAGATCGTCGCGGCGCGGCAAAAAAATCTGCTGGCAACTGCTTTCCATCCGGAACTGACCGGCCGCTCAGACTGGCACTGCTATTTTGCCGACCTGGTCAGACAAAGCCTGATATAATTGAATCAGTGAACACAGGAGAGTTTTGGAAAGGCACTTGCCCCAGGCAAAGGAGGCCGCCATGCATTTTTCACTGGCCACCTACCAACCACCGGATTTTTCTGCACCTGAACTGGACAGCGCACCGCCAGCACGGCTCGAGCCAGCACCTCAGGACGGCGTCGCACCGGAGCATTACCATGCCACCAGTGTTTTCCCGGAGTATTTTAAAATCGATGACCAGTGGCTGCTGGCCAGGGAAAGCCGCATGGACTGCGTCGCTATTTATGAACAAGACCAGATCGAGGTCCGCGAATTCCGCAACATTCGCCGTGGCGACCAGGTGGTCGTTGGGCGCACCGAGGACGGCCGCGAGGGGATTTTCGTCCACACCAGCGGTTTTCCCCGCCAGACCGAAGCAAATGGGGATGCCTTCATTTTCCGCCAGGGACGCTCGCGGGAAACGGCCTTTTCGATGGATTATGATTTCATCTATGAACTGTTGCGCCATGAACAGAAGCATGGCCACATCACCTGGGTGCTCGGACCTGCCTGCTCCTTTGACGCCGATGCCCGCGAGGCTTTTTCCGGGCTGATCCGGCACGGTTATGCCGATGCCGTGCTCGCGGGCAATGCCTTGGCCGTGCACGATCTCGAAGCAGCGTGGTTCCAGACCGCGCTCGGCCAGGACATCTATACCCAGGAGTCACGAAAGCACGGCCATTACCACCATCTCGACACGATCAACCGGGTCCGGCAACATGGCTCGATTGAGCATTTCATCAGCGCAGAAATGATCACGGACGGCATCATTTTCAATTGTGTCAGAAACCAGGTTCCGCTGGTCTTGGTTGGTTCAGTCCGTGACGACGGGCCATTGCCGGAAGTCTATGCCGACGTCTACCTCGGCCAGGACGCCATGCGCGCGCTGACGAGGCGGGCGACGACCGTCATCTGCCTGGCCACGACCCTGCACGCCATCGCCACCGGCAACATGACCCCTTCCTATCGAGTGCTGCCTGACGGCACCATCCGGGAGGTCTTCTTCTACATCGTCGACATCTCAGAATTCACGATCAACAAACTGTCCGACCGGGGCAGCCTTTCATCGCGCGGCATCGTCACCAATGTCCAGGACTTCCTGGTCCACCTCGCTAACGGCCTGCACGCACTGCCCTGATCGGACGAGTTGGCCATCGTCTCAGAAAAGGCTAATCCCGTTAGCGGTGATCCCACTTTGGCCCAGGAGCAGTCCTTTGATCCCATAGCTTTCGGGCATCGACACGGCTTGCCAGTCGAGGAACTGGTAGATTTCCAACGTGATCCGCTGGCCCAGAGGATCATCCTGGCCGAACATGCCACAGAGGATGCTGCCTTCGGTCTCATTCCAGTTTTCGACCGGTGCAAAATCAGCCACAAAACCCAGCTGGCTGAAAGCGTCAACTGCTACGGCAAAATCAGCGGATGGCAGGCCGAGATGGTCCATGCCACAGATCACAGGACTTTGGCAGGGCGATGGCTCAGCCAGTCGCTCGCTAATTTCGAAAACCACGCCAAACGGGCTGATGATGTTGAAAAAATATTCGCCCTCACCATAGACCTTGGGGTTGTAGAAACGCCGGCCGTTATCGAGCTGCAAATCCAGACCACGGATCTGGCACCAGGTGATGGCTTCTTCGATGTCACGCGTGCGCAGGGCAATATGTGCCAGTCCGGTAAAATAGGCTCCAGCGGCGGGCGCAGGCAGGGCCGCACTTTCACCAGGCAACAGCTCGAGCAGGCAGTTGCCATTGACAGCCAAGACGCCCGCATCATCGTCGACGATCGAAAAAAACAGATTGTCCTCAAGCCACTGTGCGGCCTGTTCCAGATCGGGAACAGTCAACCGGACACCCCAGCGTGTTTTCAGCTGCTCAAGCATGCTCATATCCTCCATGGTCTCAGTCTTTGACGACACCTTTTTTCAGGATGATGTTCGCATACAGGGCCTTTTCACCCGTTGCCACCACGGCAAAAGTCGTCTTGGCCCTGTCGTAGAAGGCAAAGCGCTCGATGTTCGTGATTTTGGCGGCCGCTGCAGGATCATGCTTGGCGACGATGGCGCGATACTCGTCCCAGATCGGGGTTGCCACCGGATCACCCGGGGTGACTTGCATCAGCATGACCGGGCTGTCGACATACGTGTCGAGAGGCATCAGCTGGAGGATGGCATCCAGCAGCTCCGGGATACCGTGGCCATCGCAACGGATGACGGTGTCGTTCATGCTGGCATGGGGGAAGTTGCCGTCTCCTAGGCAGATTTCATCACTGTGGCCCATGGTCATCAGGGTGGCGAGCAACTCAGGTGAGAGAATGGACGGGATTCCTTTGAGCATGATTCAATCCTTTCCGGCTTGTCTCGGTGGACAAAAGCCAAGGAACAGCCGGTGCCTTGTGGTCCGGCAAGCCAGACGACGGCAACGGCTGTTCATGGTTTCAAGTTCTATCTTGGATGGTAGCAGAGAAAATCAATCAGTCATAGAGCAGCTGGGCGATATCAGACTGGGTCATGTTGTCTTTGGTGTAGAACTTGGCACCGGTGTCGATATCGGCAACGGATTCGCCCTTGTAGGCTTTGAAAGCAAGCTCAACAGCTTTGTAGCCGATGTTGAAAGGATCCTGGGTAATCGAGCCCATGAAAGCACCAGCGGCGACAGCTGCTTTCTGGCGTTTGCCAGCATCAAAACCGACTGCGAGAATGCCTTTGGAGGTGAGATCAGCACCTTCGTTGGAAGCATCAAGGATACCATTGGCAGCGGATTCATTGGAGCCAAAGATGGCAACCACATTGTCTTTGGAGAGGAGAGCGGTGCCGGCAGAGGCAATGTCCGTGGCACTGGTGGTGGCGCTGACACCAACGTCGATGACGACTTTGGCTGCTTTTTCGTCGCCGTTTTTGTACTTGTCGTGGCCAACAACGGCAACGTCAGCGATGCCGCCAGCTTTGACCAGTTCAGCCATTTTTTCAACGAATCCGAGGGTGCGGCTGGTGACAGATTCACTGACAGCATCCTGGGACAGGACTGCGATACGGATCGGTTTACCAGCAGCGCCAGCTGCCAGTTTGTCCTTGATCGCCGGGTAGACATTTTCGGCGGCAAGGGCACCAGCCGCTTTGTTGTCAGTCGACGCATTGGCATAGACCGAGCCAGCGGGGGCGTTCGGGACACCAGAGTCAAAACCGATGACCGGGATCTTGGAGGTCAGGGCCTTGTTCAGCTGGTCGTTGACGGATTCGGTGGACAGGGCAGCCAGGGCGATCGCGACCGGCTTCTTGGCCAGAGCGGAGTCGAGCATCTGGACCTGGGCCTGGATGTCGGACTCGGATGGCGGTCCTTCAAAGGTGATCGTGACGCCGAGTTCGTCAGCAGCAGCCTGGGCGCCTTTGTAGACGGTCTGCCAGAACTGGTGCTGGAAGCCTTTGGAAACGACAGCGATGTAGACGTCTTCTGCCGGGGCAGCAGTGGTGGCAGCAGGTGCAGCCGTGGTCTCACCGGCAGCAGGTGCGGCAGTGGTGGTGGCGGTTGTCTGGCCGCAGGCGGTCATGGACAAGAGCAGGGCGAAGGACAGCATGAGCAGGGTGAAAGTCTTGAGCATTCGATGGTTCATTTTTTCCTCCTTTTTTGTCCTGGGAAAAGTGTGGACTTGGGCTTGTATTCGAAGCTGCCAGATGGCAGGTCTTCGCAGGGTTAATGGGTTTTTTCCAGATTATTTGATCGGGATGCCTGGAAGCGGAAAGATAGCGGTTGAGATCTGGTCACGGTCAGCGTTTTTTCTGTTGGCTGATGTCCATCAGAACGGCGATGATGACAACGATACCTGTGAACAGCTTCTGGTAATGGGGCTGCAGATCCATGGATGGCAGGCCAATGCGCAGGATGCTCATGATCATGACTCCAATCAGGGTGCCGAAGACGGAGCCGACGCCACCAGAGAGCGAGGTGCCACCGATGACGACACCGGCGATTGCATCCAGTTCAAACCCCTGGCCAGCACCCGGGACAACAGTTGTATAGGTCGAGGCATAGGCGATGCCAGCCAGACCGGCACACAGGCCGCTGATGACATAGGGAATGGTTTTCCAGAAGACGACGTTGACACCCGATAAGCGGACGGCTTCTTCGTTGCTGCCGATGGCAAAGGTATAGCGGCCGATTTTGGTTTTGTTGAGGATGACAAAGGCTATCAGGAGCACGGCAAGAAGCAGGATGGCTCCGGTGGGAAGCATGGTGCCGTTTGATAGCTGGGCTTTGGAAAATACGGATTTGAACCAGCCTTCTTCAGATGTGCGACTCGGGAAATTGACAGTCTGGACCTTGGAAACGATCGAGCTGATGCCCAGGGAGACCATCATGGTGCCGAGCGTAGCAATGAAGGGCGGTAATTTCAGGCGGGAGACCAGGACGCCATTCAGCAGGCCGAACAAGGCGCCCGAAACGAGGATAATGACCAGACCGGCAATAAATGGCAGGCCCCATCGATCCCAGGCAACCCCGCCGATCATGGCTGAGCACATGGCAACCGTACCGATCGAGAGGTCGATCCCGCCGGTAATGATAACAAAGGTGACGCCAATCGCAAGAAACCCTATGTAATAGGACGCATCCAGAATATTGACCGCTGTTTCAAAGCTGAGGAAATTCCGGCCAAAGATGGAAAACAAGATATAGATGAGAACCATGGCTACCAGAGCGTACAAGCGCTGGTTGCCAGCCAGTGGTTTCTTGCTCAGCTCTTCGCCGGCGCCTTGCTTTTTCATTAGGACATTCATCGATTCTTCTCCTCCAAATTCTCAGACAGCCGGCTGTTCTTGCCGCTGGTGCGCAAAAGACATGATCGTTTCCTGGGAAGCTCCGGCTTCCACTTCGCCGGTGATCCGGCCTTCGCACATGACCAGGACCCGGTCCGCCAGGCGCAAGACCTCCGGCAGCTCCGACGAAATGACGATGATCGACTTGCCCTCATCCACCAGTTCATGGATCAGCTTGTAGATTTCACTTTTGGCACCGACATCGATGCCACGGGTCGGTTCATCGAAAATCAGGATGTCTGAATTGCGGATCAGCCATTTGGCGATGACGACTTTCTGCTGGTTGCCACCGGACAGGTTCCGGACCAGCTGGCGGATCGAAGGTGTCCTGGTATTGAGTTTGTCGACGTACTGGCTGGCAACCTTGTTGATCTCGCCGCCACGGACAAACACTTTGCCGGAGTAAGCATCGAGATTGGCCAGGACGGAGTTATCAGCAACAGAAAGGCCCAAAGCCACCCCATAGCGCTTGCGGTCTTCGGATAGATAGCCGATCCCGGCATTGACAGCATCCTGGGGGCCATTGATTTGCACGGTCTGGCCCTTGACCCTGATCGTACCGGACGTTTTGGGGTCAGCACCGAACAAAGCCCGGGCGACTTCGGTGCGGCCAGCACCCATCAGCCCAGCGAAACAGAGGATTTCCCCTTTTTTCAACTGGAACGAGACATTCTGCACCATGCGTCCGGCATTGAGGTTTTCGACCTCGAGAATGACGGGTGCATCGGGCGGGCATGTGCTTTTCTGCTTCGGTTCTTCGAAAATCGTCCGTCCAACCATCATCCGGACGATCTGGTCGTGGGTGGAATCCTTGGTGACGAGGGTCCCGACGTATTCACCGTCACGCAGGACGGTGACCCGGTCGGTGATCCGGGCGATTTCATCCATGCGGTGGGAGATATAGATCATGCCAACGCCTTCTTCCTTGAGGTCGCGCATGACTTTGAACAGATGCTCAATTTCCACATCGGTCAGGGCTGCGGTCGGTTCATCGAGAACGAGAAGGCGCGAATTGAGCGAGATTGCCTTGGCGATTTCCACCATCTGCTGTTTGCCGACAGTGAGATGCCCCATGATTTCCTTGGGATTGATCGCGATGCCCAGTTTGGCCAGGATCTTGACGGCCTCGTCATTGATGGCGCGATCATCGAGGAACAGGCCCTTGGATTTCTCACGGCCGATGAACATGTTCTGTGCCACGGTCAGGTGGTTCATCATGTTCAGTTCCTGGTGGATGATGCAGATGCCCTTGTCCTGGGCTTCACGTGTGTTCTTGAAATGGACCGGTTCACCAAAACAGGCTATTTCACCTTCGTCGCGTTGGTAAATCCCGGTCAGAACCTTCATCAAGGTCGATTTGCCGGCGCCATTTTCGCCCATCAGGGCGTGGACTTCACCGGCAAATAAATCAAAGTGAACATCCTTGAGTGCTTTGACGCCGGGAAAGCTCTTGCTGACGCCGGTCATTTTCAGGATCTGTTCAGGCAATCGATCACCCCCACTTGCTAGTCGCTGATGTCATCCTAGCAAAAGGGCGCGTGAGATTATTTTGATTTCTTCCGGTAAACTTTCAATATTCTACACAGAACACCATTCCGGGTTAATTTTCGAACGGGAACAGCAACTTCTGGTTTTCCCCCGTGTAGATGTTGTCTTTTGTGATCACGATCGACCCGGTGTCGTAAAACGGCTCAACTTTGCGGCCATTGAGAAGATCGATGGTCCGGGCCACGGAAAGGTAGCCCATGTTGAAGGGGCGCTGGATGACCACGGCGCTCAAGAGACCTTCCTCCAGGTAGTCGATCAACTCTTCTGAGCTATCAAACCCGACCAGCGTGACTTTCCTGGTCAGTCCAGCGCCGCGGATTGCGCGCGCAGATCCGGCGGTGGTGTACTCATTGAGGCAGACAATCGCTTCGATATCCGGATGTTCAGCCAGAGCCTGGCTGACCTGTTGGTAGATGTCATCGCTGAGCTGGCCACCCGTATCGAGTGTCGGCATGATGTCGAAAGCATCTGCGATGACAGCGCGCACGCCTGTTTCCCGGCCGATCAGGGAGTCGCCGCGGGTCGAGGGTGAGACAACCAGAATCCGGGCCCCCGGCCGGACACGCTGGAGGACCAGTTCACCCAGCTGCTGGCCAGCCAGGACATTATTGGTGGCTACGAAGCTTTGCTGTGGGCTCTTCTCCACGTCAGCCAGGGCTGAATCGACCATCACAACAGTGATCCCGGCTGCGCGGGCAGCCCGCGCTGGCTCGACCAGGCGGTCCGCATCCAGGGCAGCCAGGATAATGGCATCTGGTTTTTCGGCAATGGCCTGGTAAACGATGGCAATCTGGCGGTCGACCTCGGATTCATCAGCCGGTGACCGGTAGTCCACGGTCACCTGAAATTCGCTGGCCGCAGCGGCCATACCTTCCGCGATGCTGTACCAGAAGGCAATCCCCTGGGTAGAAGAGGCTTTGCCGATGGCGATGATCCGGTATGGATAGGGCTTTGGCTGCAAGGGCAGGAACAGGCCTGCCAACAGGGCAGACAAGACCAGGCCGGTCAGGAGCCAGGGCCAATAGAACAAAAACAGACGGGTGATCTT
>CAZGSR010000014.1:0-58006 GCA_964528645.1 uncultured Mageeibacillus sp.
ATACTTCTATTTTACAAAACTTCGATTGTCTTGAGAATTAATCAGCGGTTCCCTAAGAAAAGGGTGAGCTTCAAGTTCATGAGTTGAGCGAAATTTATGCGTCTCAGAAATGACAATCAGGTGGTACACGGCCCGGTTTTTTTGCAGGTTTGTGTAGGGGTGCACTCATGATATGATAGGTCTATCCTACGAAATGAAAGGACGCCTCCCCTTTGATGTCTGAATCAGATCGCATGATTTATGAACTCAAGTGCTTTGAGGAAATTCGCCTGACTTTTTCCATGTCAGGTGTGGGGGAATCTTTTTGTGCTGAAATCATTGAGATGATTCAACCGGACAGGCTTCCTCCGGGTCTCGATCCATCCTCGGAAGGTCTGACTGCTTGGCTAAAGGAAAGGACAATCCCTAGAAACCGGGCATTCGTCCAATCTTTTCTTGCCAAGCAAGGTCTGAATATCAAAGACACAAAGGCTATTCTGGACATTTCCAAAGGGCTGTCATTGAATGATGCATTTTGGATCACACCTGAAGGATCCGACGATCGTTTTGCCCATTTCAATCTATATGAAAATCCAATTAGCAGAATTCTATCTGACATCGCGTTTACCGGGTTTGGCTCTCGCCTGAAAAGCGAATTTCGTTCTTCGCCTGAGTTCACGACGAACGGGATGCTGGCAAAAAGCTGGCGGCGACTATCAGGCAGAATCTTGCTTTACAAATCAGGAACTGAAGGTGCTGCCAATACGGGCCAGGAGCCCTATTCCGAATTCTATGCGCATCAGGTTGCCGCTGCATTAGGAATTCAATCAGTCCCTTATAGCTTGGCTCGCTGGCACAAAAAGTTGTGCTCAACTTGCGAGCTGTTTACCAATATGGATGTCGGATATGTACCCATAGGACGACTCGTCAAGAAGGGTGGCTACGCAGGCGTGTATCGTTTCTATCAGGAATTGGGTGAAAATTATGGCCAGCGTTTCCGGGAAATGATTTTACTGGATGCCCTGATTTGCAATGAAGACAGGCATTTTGGCAACTTTGGCCTGCTTTTTGACAATCATGACAGCCGATTAATTAGACCTGCCCCCTTGTTTGATCATGGTCTGAGCTTGTTTAATTTTGCAATGCCAGATGACCTGGATGACCTCGATGCCTATGCCAAGACGCGACTTGCAGCTACAGGTGAGAATTTTCTGGATTTAGTTCAAACTTTTTGTGAACCACAAGAACTGCACAAGCTGGCTCGTCTGCAGCATTTCCGTTTTCAAAAACATCATCGCCATAATTGGCCTGATGACCGGCTCAAAGCGATCGAATCCTTCATTCGTCACCGAGCCCAGATTTTGGCAACACTGAAATAATAGGAGCCCACAATTTTGAAATCACTCAGCCTTCTCATCAAACCCGCATCCGGCAACTGCCAACTGCGCTGCCGCTATTGCTTCTACGAAAATGTCTCCGAGTCGCGCGAGACCTCATACTACGGCCTGATGACCCTGGACACTCTGGACCTGCTCGTTAAAAAAGCGATCGCCGAAACCACAGATCACTGCACCTTTGCCTTCCAGGGTGGGGAACCGACTCTGGCCGGACTTGATTTTTACCGCGAGCTGATTCGTTTGCAGGAAAAGTACCGGGCCGAGTTCCAGAAAATATCACTGGTGATCCACAACGCCATTCAGACCAACGGCATGCTCCTCGACGACGACTGGTGCGCTTTTCTGGCCCAACACAAGTTCCTGGTCGGACTGTCACTCGACGGGGATAAGGACATTCACGATCTGAACCGGATCGATGCCCAGGGCAAGGGCACCTATACCAGAGCGATGAAAGCTGCCAAGTTGCTGGAAAAGCACCAGGTCGAGTTCAACATCCTGGTGGTTGTCACCCGTCAGCTGGCTCGCCGGGCCAAACATATCTATCATACTCTGGTCAAAAATGGTTTTCGCTACCTCCAGTTCATCCCCTGCATCGACGATTTCGGCAAAGAACCGGGGTCCAGCCCTTTTTCACTGACCGCAGAGCGCTACGGCGACTTTCTCAAGACACTGTTCGACGAATGGTACAAGGATTTCATGGCGGGTCAGTACATCAGCATTCGCCATTTCGACAACTGGATCCACATGCTGCAGGGTCAGCCGCCGGAGACATGCAGCATGAGCGGCCGCTGCACGTGTTATGGGGTCGTCGAAGCCGATGGCAGTGTCTATCCATGCGATTTCTATGTTTTGGACCCTTGGAAACTCGGCACGGTCCAGGAAAATACGTTCGAAGAGATGCTCACCTGCCAGTTGGCTGAGGACTTTCTCCAGGCATCCTGGCCCGTCGCCTCGAAGTGTCAGGCCTGCAAGTATTACCCGATCTGCCGCGGTGGTTGCCGGCGTGACCGTGAACCGCTTCTGGCTGGGGAAGGGCAGGAAGCCAGTCTCAACATCTATTGCGACGCCTATTTGGCCTTTTTCGATCATGCCTTGGGACAGATGCAGCAGATCGCGCGGATGACGACCCGAAGATAGGTCTGCGTTTATCTGTTGAGGATTATTGGGCGCAAGAAGTCAGAATTTCAATACTCTGCGTCGGGAAAATGGGTTGATACAGTCAGACCATCTGTTAGAAAATAATTATGATCATGATTTGATGTGATTTTCGTTGAAAGGATACCTGAGTCACTGCCATGCCATACATCATCTTAGCTCTGGTCGCCACCATCATCGGTGCAGTCGTCGGGATTGGCGGTGGCCTGATCATGCGTCCAATGCTCGGCATCATGGGCGTCGCCAAGGATCTGGCTTCGTTCACATCCGCCATCGCTGTCTTTTTCATGGCGATATCCAACCTGATCACCCACCATCGCCGCGGCACCAAGATCGAGCTCAAGGGGACGATCCCCCTGGCTATCGGCAGCATTATCGGCGGATTCTCCGGCGGCGCGCTGGTCAAAATCGTCTCGACTGAAGCGATCAACATTGGCTACATCTTTGTCCTGATCCTGATTCTGGTTGCCGTGCTCGGTCGACCCTATCTCAAACCATTCAAAGTCAAAAATCCCATCGCCCAGATGGCTATCGGCCTGGTCACCGGTTCACTTTCCGGCCTTTTCGGCATCGGTGGTGGCCCCCTGCAAGTGGCGGCGCTGCTTCTGTTTTTCAACATACCGGCCAAGGAAGCTGCCGTCCAGAGTGTTTTGATCACCCTGCTGACCACGTCTGCAGCATTGCTGCGTTATACCATGGATGGCTACGCGAGTTTCTCGATTGCCATGTATATGGTGCCGGCCGCCATCATCGGCGGCCTTCTCGGCAGTATTCTCAACCGCAAGTTCTCGAACCGGATGATCACGATCATCTTCTGCGCGGTCATCGCGATTATGCTGGTGATGCAGGTCGTTGCGGTGGTGTGAGGCGGCAACAGAAAGTAATTGTTCATCTCCTGTGTGCTGATCTAAAAGAATAAATATAGGTATTATATTCCAATTCCCGTTGACATTCTCCTGTTAAGCTTCATAATCGAATATACATACGTGTTTATATTGATATTTTCGATTTCCAAGGAGTACTTCATGGGAACTTCTTTTAAGCGGGTTTCCCGGGCGGATGTTGCTCGACATGCAGGCGTGAGTGAAACCATTGTTTCTTACGTTTTGAACAACAATCGCTATGTCGATAAGACAAAGCGGGAACGGGTAGAACAGGCCATCCGAGAATTGCACTATTTACCTAACAACAGTGCCCGTGCACTGAAGGGTAAACGAAGTAATCAGATCATATTCATCGCTGACAAGATTTCGAATGAGCATTTTGGTCGCATTATTGCTGAGATGGATCAATCCGCTTATGAATATGGTTATCTGGTATCCCTTGTCAGTAATCGGAATAATGATGCATTCATTTCTCATATTCCCTGCTGGTGGCCGGGATCCCCAAGACAATCGACAATGACCTGGCCCTGACCGATCATTCACCCGGCTTTGGCAGTGCAGCCCGCTACATCGCCCAGACAATAAGGGAAATTGCCACCGATGTCTTGTCATTGCCCCTCCATGTCTGCATCGTCGAAGTGATGGGGCGAAATGCAGGTTGGCTCACGGCGGCTGCAGCCCTGGCCAGGACATCAGGAAACCCCGCCCCCCATCTGATATACTTGCCCGAGCGACCTTTCATCGAAGCTGAATTCCTGGCGGATGTCAGGGCTTGTCACGAGCAATACGGCGGTGTGGTGGTTGCAGTCAGTGAAGGTCTGCATCTCGAAAATGGCCAGCCAATCGTTCCGCCCATCTTCAAAACGGACCGCTCGGTGTATTTTGGTGACGTCAGTGCCTACCTGGCAGAGCTGGTCATTAAAAAGCTGGGCATCAAGGCCAGAAGCGAAAAACCGGGAATAGCCGGCCGTTCGTCCATCGCCCTGCAATCTGCGGTTGACCGTGAAGAAGCAGTCCTGGCTGGCCGTGTGGCGGCTCAAGCCGTCCTCGGTGGCGCCAGCAAAGTCATGGTCGGCTTCAATCGCCTCTCAACGTCACCTTACAAGATCGAGCCGGTCCTTCTGCCGATTGATCAGATCAAGCTGACCGAGCGCCTGATGCCAGACGCTTATATCAATGAACGCGGGAACGATGTGACCGAGGCGTTCTGTGACTGGTGCCGCCCGCTGCTCGGCGAAGCATTGCCGGAGTTTATCAGTCTGGTCTAGACCATCCTGGAGGTATCTGACATGAAACACATCTATTTAAACCTCAAGCGCTTCGATATTCCGCCGGAACTGGGCGGGGTCAACCGGATTGCCCCGATCCAGGACTGGGGCGCATTCGTCGTCACCCAGACCCAGGACCAGCTGACTCAGTTCGATCCGGCGCAGGTGGAATTTGTCCAGTTCCTGCCGGAGGCCCATCTGATTGCCGCTGCTGCCGCCCTAAAACCGGGCAGTGCCGTCCAACTTGGCAGCCAGGGCGTCTATCGCGAAGATACTGCAGTTGGCGGCAATTTCGGGGCCTTCACGACCAACCGACCGGCCAATGCGGTCAAGGCACTCGGCGCTACGGCCACCCTGATCGGCCATTGCGAGGAACGTCGCGACAAGGCCGGCATCCTGGCCGAAGCCGGTGTCATCGATCCAGCAGCGGTCAACCGGATCCTGAACCAGGAAGTCAAGGCCGCTGTCGCTGCCGGGCTCTCGGTTCTGTACTGCATTGGCGAGACCAGCGAGGAACAAGGCCGCTGGCAGGACGTGTTGTCCGAGCAGCTTTCGGTTGGCCTGTCTGGTGTCGATACCAGCCGCGTCGTCATTGCCTACGAACCCGTCTGGGCGATCGGCCCGGGCAAGACACCGCCGGACCGGGCGTACATCGAAAAAATCGCCCGCTTTGTCAAAGAGCAGACCAACGGGATGGACATCGTCTATGGCGGCGGCCTGAAGGTCGACAATGCCGCGATGTTGGCATCCATCCCCGAGATTGACGGTGGCCTGATCGCCCTGACCCGCTTCTCCGGCGAGATCGGGTTCTATCCGGACGAGTACATCGAGATCATCCGCACATACCTGAATGCTGTCTAACCGAGGAGGAATATCATGAAACTGGAATTTGAATACGGTCACGGCACCGTCAGCGCCGAGCTCCCTGACAATACCGACGTCTTCATCCCCGGTGTGACCGTACCGGACCCGGCCTGTATCCCCGAGGAGCAGGTGATCGAAGCGACTCGCCAGAGCCTGCTCAATCCGATCGGTATGCCACCCTTGAGCCAACTGGCGAAAAAGGGCAGCAAGTGCGTCATTATTTTCCCGGACCGGGTCAAGGGCGGCGAGCAGGCGACCAGCCACCGCAAGGTCTCGATCCCTCTGGTGTTGGAGGAGCTCTATAAGGCCGGTGTCGAGAAGAAGGATGTGCTCCTGATCTGCTCCAATGGCCTGCACCGGAAAAATACCGAGCAGGAAATCCGCGGTGTGCTCGGGGATGCGATTTTTAACGAATTCTGGCCGACCCACCAGATCATCAACCACGACAGCGAAGACTACGACCATCTGATCGACCTGGGCACAACCGAACGCGGTGACCCGGTCCTGATGAACAAATATGTCTATGATGCCGACGTGGCGATCCTGATCGGCCACACCCAGGGCAATCCCTATGGTGGTTACAGCGGCGGCTACAAGCATTGCTCGACCGGCATCACCCATTGGAAAAGCATCGCCAGTCACCATGTGCCACAGGTCATGCACCGGCCGGACTTCACCCCGGTTAGCAGCACGAGCCTGATGCGCAGCAAGTTTGACGAAATTGGCATGCACATGGAAGACCGCATGGGCAAGAAGTTCTTCTGCTGCGACGCGGTGCTCGATTCCAAATCACGCCAGATCGCGATTTTCAGCGGCTATGCCAAAGAGTTGCAGCCGCTCAGTTGGGAAGTGGCGGACAAACGCACGTACTGCCACTGGGCTGAGAAGAAGTACGACGTGATGATCTTCGGCCTGCCGCAGTTTTTCCACTACGGCGACGGCATGGGCACCAACCCGATCATGCTGATGCAAGCCATTAGTGCCCAAGTCGTGCGGCACAAGCGGATCATGAGCGACAACTGCGTCATTATCTGCACCTCGCTGTGCAATGGCTATTTCCATGACGAGCTCTGGCCCTACCTGCGCGAAATGTATGAGATGTTCCAGCACGACCAGATGAACATCCTGCCGGACATGAACCGCTACGGCGAACTGTTCGCGACCCGCGAGGATTATATCCGCCAGTACCGTTACGGCAACGCCTTCCATCCCTTCCACGGCTTCTCGATGATCTCGAGCGCCCATATCGCCGAGATGAACACCGCGGCCATCTACCTCTGTGGCGCGATCGAGCCTGGCATCGCCCGCGGCATGGGCCTGAAGACCCGGGCCACGGTTGAGGAAGCCCTCGCTGACGCCAAGAAGAAGATCGTCGGCGAGAACCCCAATATCCTGGCCCTGCCCCTGACCTTCAAGACAACCGCTGTCCACCTGTGCATGAAAGACCCCACCCAGAACTCCAGCACTGCAGACGTGAGCGGACACCCCTGTTGCGGGTGAAAACAGGCGAAGACACCTTCCTCTGCCGAATTTGGGACGCCGTCCCAAATTCGGCACAGGCAATTTTGACAGAGACCTTCAAACAAGGTCTCCGGCTGTTTTTTAACCCATGCAGCCTGTTTGATCGTTATAGAATGGTAGAGTAAGACGATGAACCGATCCAATAGGACTATTGACCAAGTCACTTTATACATTGATTCACACCTGGAAAGTGAATTGCGACGGGAAGAGATTGCGGCCCATGTTCATTACCACGTCGATTATTTAACGCGGATGTTCAAAATGGAAAAACAGATTTCCATGAAGGAATACATCATCCAACATAAAATGCAAAAAGCACAAACATTGTTGCAAAATACGAATCTACCAGTCAGCCAGATCGCGACACAATTAGGCTATCAAAACCTGAGTCATTTCTCGTTTGCGTATAAAAAGGTGGTCGGATTATCTCCAATAGAAGATCGCCAGACCGTGTGTGTCCGATCGATGATCTAATCGCCTGATGTAGGGTTCTTTGTCCACTCCTGGACATTCGTTGTTCAAAATCAGGTGATATTCGCAATATGTGCCGATGTGAAGTATCCCAAACCTTCCTCATCGAATCCAATTCTGCTAGTCTATAGTCCAGAAAATTATCATCTGGAGATTTCACATGTTACCGATCGGATTAATCACGAATTGTCTGGCTGTCTTGGTGGGCGGCTTGTTTGGGGCTTTGCTCGGTCCGCGCTTTCCTCAGCGCATCAGCACGAACATCATCGTGATTTTTGGGTTTTCGGCAATGGCGATCGGAATCAATTCGATTGTCAAAACTCATGCGATGACGCCGGTGATCATTGCCGTGATTCTGGGCACGCTGCTGGGGGAATTTCTGGACCTGCAGGCCAGGATTACGCGTTTGGCAGGCGTTTTGGTCAAATACGTACCGCATCACAAAGGCTCTTTTGACATGGAGCATTTCATCACGATCGTGGTCATTTTCTGTGCCAGTGGCTTCGGAATTTTCGGGGCGCTGACGGAGGGGATGAGCGGGGACTCGAGCTTTTTGCTTTCCAAAGCCGTGCTGGACTTTTTCACGGCGACGGTGTTTGCGGTTACCTTGGGGGCGGCTGTCGCTTTTATCTCGTTGCCGATGGCTCTTGTGATGGGGTCGCTCTATTTGCCCGCCGGTGTGATTGCACCACTGATCAATCCTGTCATGCTGCAAGATTTCATCGCCTGCGGCGGCATACTGACCCTGGCGGCAGGGCTTAGAGTCAGTGCGATCAAGCACTATCCGATCGCTAACATGATCCCGTCCCTGGTGCTGGTTCTGCCGGTTTCGGCGGCTTGGACCGCCCTGATGGGATGAGGGGATTTCAACGCGCATTCACTGCTGTTAATAATCCGATGTTTCATTCGCGAAAACGACTCCGTCGATCCTGAAAATGATGAGACGTGGCTGTTTTCGAAAATGTCCCGTGTGTCGTAGTGGCTTCTTCAATGAACCCAGTTGTCGTTAGGAATCGTTTGCCTATTTCAGCTGCGCATCGCATCGCGCACCGCGCGCTCCAACCGTTCTAGCGCCTGGACCAGGATCGTTCGCGGACAGGCGTAATTGATCCGTTCAAAATTCGTCCCGCCGGCACCAAACATCGAGCCCTTGTCGAGCCAGAGTTTGGCCCGGTTGACGATCAGGTCCTGGAGCTCGGCTTCGGACAGGCCGAGTCCGGAGCAATCGAGCCAGGCCAGATAGGTTCCCTCAGGCTCGACCAGACGGATCTCCGGCAGGTGTTCCTGTAAAAAGTCGCGAATAAAAGACAAATTTCCCTGCAGGTAGGCGATCAGTTCATCGAGCCAAGCGGCACCCTGCTCATAAGCCGCCTGGCAGGCGACCAGGCCGAGCGTGTTGAGCTGACTGTAGCCGCTGCGGTGGATTTCGTGGACAATCGCGTGCTTGATCTCCCGGTTGGCGGCGAATAAGTTCGAAACTTGCAGGCCGGCGAGGTTGAAGGTTTTGCTCGGTGCGGTGCAGGTGACCGTGATCGCGGCCAATTCAGGTCGCAAGTTGGCAAACACCTCGTGCCGGTAGCCCGGGTAAATGAAATCGGCGTGGATTTCGTCGGCGATGACCCGGACCTGGTGGCGCAAGCAAATCTCGCCCAGCTGTTCCAGTTCCGCACGGGTCCAGACGCGGCCAACCGGATTGTGTGGATTGCAGAGGATGAACAGTTTGACTTGGTTTGCGACGATTTTGGCCTCAAAATCATCATAATCGATCGAGTAGCGACCTTCGGAGTATAGGAGCTCATTGACGACCAGGCGGCGGCCATTGTCGCGCACGACGGACTCGAACGGGTAATAGACAGGCTGCTGGATGATCACGGCGTCTTCAGGATCGGTCAAAGCCCGCACGCTGTTGGCGATCGCAAACACAACTCCGGGTGCCTTGATCAGCCAATCCTTTTCCACGTGCCAGTTCAGGCGCGTCGCCAGCCAGTTTTGTACGGCGTGAAAATAGGTATCTTTGACATCGGAATAACCGAAAATGCCGTGCCGAGCGGTTCTGACCAACGCTTCGATCACAGCCGGCGGGGTGCGAAAATCCATGTCTGCGACCCAGAGAGGGAGGAGGTCTTCGGGCATGCCGCGCTCGCTGGCAAAATCGTATTTCAGGGAATTCGTGTTCTGGCGGTCGATGATCTCGTCGAAATGGAATGGCATGGGCCGGATCTCCTTGGTTCGTGGGATTGGCTCCTGGTGTGGCCACCCGAGCTTCATTGCGTACGGGTTATGCCAGCGCTTGCTCCAGATCGGCAATCAGGTCATCGATGTGCTCGATCCCGGCGGACAGTCGGAGCAAGTGGTCGTCGATTCCCAGTTTAGCACGCATCTCGGCAGGAATCGCCTGATGGGTCTGCAAAATCGGATAGGTGATCAGCGTTTCTGTACCGCCGAGGCTTTCGGCATAATAGATCAGGCGGACCTGGTTGAGCACGGCTTCAGCCGTCGCGGCGTTTTTGACGCGGAAGGAGAGGGTCGCACCAAAACCGCGGGCCTGTGTGAGGAGCAGCTCGCGGCCGGGGTGATCCAAAAGGCCAGGGAAGAAAACCTGTTCGACCTGGGGGTGATTTTGGAGCCACTCAGCGATGGCCAGGGCATTTTGTTGCTGCCGTTCCATCCGAATCGCCAGTGTTTTGATTCCGCGCAGGACCAGCCAGCTGTCGAACGGAGCCAGTACGGCGCCTTCGGATTTCTGGATCAGGCGCAATTGATCGTTTAATTTCGGATCGTTCAGGGCCATAACCCCAGCCAGGGTATCGTTGTGACCGCCCAGATATTTGCTGGCGCTGTGGACGACAATGTCAGCTCCGAGGTCCAATGGCTGGATCAGGACAGGGGAGAGCAGGGTGCTGTCGACGATGGTCAGCAGATTGTGCTCGCGTGCGAGCTGGCTGAGCGCGCGGATATCGACGATTTTCATCATCGGATTGGTCGGGACTTCGAGGAAGATCGCTTTCGTGTCTGGCCGGATCGCAGTTTGTGTCGCGGCAAGGTCCGTCAGATCAACAAAAGTTGCCGTGATGCCATAGCCTTTGTAGATCTCGGTCACCAGCCTATAAACCCCGCCATAGAGATCGTCCGACAGGATGAAATGTGAACCAGCCGGAAAGAGCTTGACGATCGTTGAGATGGCTGCCATGCCGCTGGCAAAGGCCAGGCCGAATTCAGCCTGCTCCAGGCGGGCAATGGTCTTTTCCAGCTCCTCGCGGGTCGGATTCTGCAAGCGAGAATAGTCGTAGCCGGTCGTTTCCTGGAGCCCGGGATGCCTGAATGTCGCGCTCTGGTAAATCGGGATGCTGACTGCTCCCGTCTGTGGATCGTACCCTTTGGCGCCGTGAACGGCGATGGTTTCCAGATGTTCTGCCATGGTTTGATCCTCCTGGCGATCGTGCCTTTTTGGCTATACATAATAAATCCCATATAAATAATAGGAATAAAGGGATATTAGCATCTGGACGGTGCAATGGTCAAGAAAATTGATTTGTTTTTTCGTAGTTGAGGATACGAACACTTTCGGTTGCTCGTGCTACAGTAAACGTGTACGAAGCAAACGTGAGGCGAGACCTCACATCCCAAATAAAAAGGAAGGTACAAACGGATGGCACTCTTGAAAAACATCGTTCATGAACAAATCGTCCGACTCAAAGACTTGGTATCAGTCTCACCCGGCCAGATCGTCAGCAAGACTCTGGTCCAGAACAAATCTGTCAGCGTAACCCTTTTCGCCTTCGCCCAAGGTGAAGAAATCAGCTCCCACGATTCCGAGGGGGATGCTCTGGTCACCGTCTTTGAAGGTGTCGGTCGCTTCACCATTAATGGCACGGACCACATCCTCAAGGAAGGCGAAAGCATCGTCATGCCAGCCACCCTGCCCCATGCCATCCAGGCCGTAGAAGACTGCAAATGGATGCTGACGGTCGTGTTCTAATCGCTATCTGATTAAGATCACGGACCTTGGCGAGGCGAGTGCGTGCGACGCCGGCGGCAATTGCCGAAAAAGGTCCCGGGGGTCGCGTGAAGGGTGGCCCGAAAAGCGGCAATTGCCGAAAAAGGTCCCGGGGGTCGCGCGAAGGGTGACCCGAAAAGCGGCAATTGCCGGAAAAGGTCCCGGGGGTCGCGCGAAGGGTGACCCGAAAAACGGCAATTGCCGGAAAAGGTCCCTGGGTCAGTTCTTCTTAAGACGTAGGAGGTGATCCTTGGAAGGCTACAGCCCCAGCGTATTTGAGATATTGACCAGACTTATTTCCGTTTTTCTACCCCGACTTCAAAAAGGAAGTTGCCGAAACGAGGTCGGGGTAGAAAACCGGCAATAAGTTAAACTCTTGCCGACTGCCCCTACAGCCGCAAGGCTTTCCAGTCACACTCCTTTTTTAATTCAATTTCCGACCCTGGTCTTCAAAACGGCAATTGCCGAAAAAGGCCCCGGGGGTCGCGTGAAGGGTGGCCCGAAAATCGGTAATTGTCGCTCCTGGAGCCCGCGCGCGCATCGCCCACTCCGCGCCCCCCCCGCGCGCCCCGCGATCCCGTCCCCGGCCTGCCGGCCGCGTCCGGTCCCGCGGATCTTTTCTGTCACAATTCCGTCTAAAATATGGACTATAATGGTACTTAGATGGAGACAGAAAGAGGGTGCTTTGAACATGAGATCCATAATCCGTTTCCGGTTCAGATTGACGGCAACATTCCTGGTCCTAGTCTTCACACTTGCCCTGGCATCCTGCCAGAGCCCGACCACAAGCGGGCCAGCGACCGAGCCGACCGAAACGACCGCCCAGACAACAACGCGCGTTGAACCTACAACCCAGCCTGCTACCCAGCCAACCGAGACAACTGCCCCAACAACCGCACTGACCACAACAGAAACCACACCGTCCCCGACCGAGCCGACCCAGCCGGCACGGATCGTTGAGCAGTATTTTCCCCTGACGCCGGATGTCTTTGCCCGCTATTCAGGTACGGGCAACGAATATGTCCCGATGACCGTTTATGTCGATTATTCAAGGCCTGGCCAGGTTCAGCTCGCCTATGACAATGGCGGCACCGAAATCCATGTCCTTTATGGCGTGGGCAACGGCAAAGTCCAGATCTTGCAGGAACTGCCGGAACTGTATGTCCGTGAAGACCTTGCCCAGCTGCCACCCCTTTCCAATGGTGAAATTCTCCTGATGGAACCGCTGGAGGTGGGCACAACCTGGAATGTCGAGCACGGCATCCGGTCCATCACGGCTGTCGATGTGCCTGTTGATACGGAAGCGGGTGCTTTCCATGCGATCGAGGTCACGACCACCAGCTCCGATGTGGTGACTAAGCATTATTACGCGCGCGGCTTTGGCCTGGTCCAGATGACAGCCCGAAATGGCTACGAGATCCACCAGGAGCTGGCTGAGCGGCGTCTCAATGCAACCCGCAGCCAGAGATTGACTGTCTATTACCCGCGCATGACCCAGACCGACATTGAGATCGTCGCCAAAGAGGTGACGGTTGAGATGAAGACAAATACAGGCATCCGCGAGATCCTCGACCGATTCTTCCGCTCTGCCGCCCAGGCGTTTCCAAAACGGACCTACACCGTCAAGCCACACGATACCCTGTGGTCGATCGCTCTGTACAACCTCGGCGACGGGCAGAAATACAAAGATATTGCGGCATTAAATGGCATCCCATCGCCCTACACCATCAAGCCTGGCCAGATCCTGGTCCTCGAGTCCGATACGGATTTGCCAGCCCTGATGAGCCCGCAGACCGTGATCAACTCCATCCATCTCCAGCAGGGCCGGGGTGTCGTGGCGATTGATTTTTCCCGCAGCCTGGTGACCGATATGAATGCCGGATCCGGATTTGAAGCCGCACTCATCCGGTCCATTGTCAATGCGGTTGGCCATGCCTATGATGTGCCGAAAGTCCTGGTCACACTCGATGGCGATCCGTACGAATCCGGCCACATCGCGCTGGCACCGGGCGAAAGTTTCTCGGTCGACTACCAGGGTGTGGTCGTCGTGAACTGACACGGCGATGGACAAAGTGAACCGGACAAAATGATTTGGAAGGACATAAACATGGATTATCTGCTCATCGCCTTTGTGATTTGGAACGCCCTGACATTTCTGCTCATGGGGTATGACAAGTACCAGGCGATCCACAACCATTGGCGTGTGCCGGAAAAAACACTGCTGACAGCTGCTTTCGTCATGGGTGGCGCAGGCTGCTGGGCGGGTGCCACTCTTTTCCGGCACAAAACCCGCAAATCTCAGTTTCGCATCCTGCTGCCCCTGGCGACGATGCTGAATCTGGCCATCCTCGCCTTCGTCTTCCAGGGCCAGTTGGTTTGAGGTTCACGGCCATGGTAAGCCGCCAGCCGCTCCACGAAAACGAGACCGGCAGATTGTTTGCCATCGGTGACATCCATGGTTGCTACCGGGAATTCTGTGCGGTCCTGGATTGCCTGGAACCCGACTTGACCCGAGACACACTGGTCATCCTGGGCGACTTGATCGATCGCGGGCCGGACAGTTATGACGTGGTGCAAAAGGCCCGCCAGTTGCAGGCGCACTATGGAAAGGACCACGTGATTGTACTGCGTGGCAATCACGAACAGATGGCACTGGAGTTTTTCTCTGGTGCAGGCGATTGGTGGAATTACAACGGCAATGAATTCACCCTCGCCAGTTATGGCAAGCATGGCAAGGCGATCCAGGCAGACCTGGACTATTTCGCCAGCTTGCCGCTGACCTATGAAAGGGATGGGTTTCTCTTTGTCCATGCCGGGCTCAACCCGCACCGATCACTCGAGCAGCAAGAGGAATCCGATTTGCTCTGGATCCGCGAAGATTTCTACAACAGCCGCAAGCAATGGCCGTTCACCATCGTGTTTGGGCACACACCGACCTACGCCCTGGTCCGCCAAAACGTGCCTGTCAGCCGGTCCGGCTGGATCGCCCTTGACACCGGCTGTGTCTATGGCGGCAGCCTGACCGGTGTCGAACTTCGCAACGGGGCCATGATAAAAATCTGTTCTGTCAAACGAAAGGATGGTCATAATGGATTTGCTGATTAACCAATTGAAAAACCAGGAACTTACCATGGAATCAGTTCTCCAGCAGGGCCTGGTCCGGGCTATTGTCAACTACCCTGTAGCCAGTGGCGACAGCCCGGCTGATTTACTGGACCGGCTGCTGGAAATCCGGACCGAGCCGGAAGTGGTATCGGCGATCAACAAGGCTTTCCAGGACGATCTCGTGCGCCGGCTGCTGCTCGATTGCCTCGAGGACGCCACCGTGCGTCAGGTCAACCTTCTGAGCAGCGACAAGGCCCACGCTCGTGAAGAACAGCTCGAACAGGACCGCGAAACGGAGCATTTTGACACCTGACCGGCATCAGGGCTTCGCATAAGGCCCTGTCAATGAATGCCCGCAGGATGTGTCCGGTCACGTCAGTTCGTTCCCGGCAGATCAGGCTTGTGTTTTGTGAGCTCACCTCGTCGCATCAGCAAGGCATTGATCTCCACCCCCAGTAAAATGATGGTCGAAATCAGCTGGACCCACAGCAACAAGGCGACCATGGTGCCCAGTGCGCCGTAAAACAGCGAATAATCGGCAAAATTGTCGACATAGTACTGGAACAGCAGCGTCAGTCCTGTCCAGGCAACGGTTGTGAATATTGCCCCGGGGAAGGCCGCGGTAAATCGGACTCTGCGGGCGGGTACGAACATGTAGAACAGTGTCAAGATGATAAAAATCAGCAAGACAGGCAAGACGTGGCGCGAAAACTGGATCAGTGGGTACAGAGGCAGCTGCGGAAAACGCAGCATCAGAAGATCGATGATCTGCTGGCCGAAAACCATCGCCACCAGGACGATGATGATCGTCAGGGCAAAGACAATCACTCCGGCAACGGAAATCAAATAATTGATGATAAAATTACGCCGGTCAACCAGCCCCAGGACCTGGTTGCTGCCTTTGGTCAAAGCCCTGAAGCCCCGGGAAGCCGCATGGATTGCGACGATGATCGAGATCGACAGCAACTGACCATGTTGGCGGCCGAGGACATCCTCAATAATCCCGGAAACTTGGCGATAAACCGAGAGCGGCAGGATCTGGGCCAGTTGTTCCAGCAGGGAAGTGGGGTCCAACTGCAAGAATCCCAGCAATGTAAACAGGAAAATGACAAACGGGAAAAAGGCCAGGATCAGACTGAGGGTCAGCTGGTTGGCATAAGACACCAGATGGTTTTCCTCGATCTTCCGGCCAAATTCACGGATGCCTGCATAAGCATTGTTAAAATCGTGCAAGATATGTCTGGGCAATCCAGTCCTCCTGGATTCCAGTCAGCGGCTACCTGACTTCAGGGGTTGTTCGCCAGCGGATACTCGGCGATTTTGCGGTAGACACGCCGACCTTCTGTTTCCTCGCTGGCAAAGAGGACCAGCCAATGGACCGTCATGTCCTTCAGCTGGACCGGTCCCAGGGCTGTTTTGACTTGTTCGAAGTCTGTCTGGAAAACCAGGTCCTGACCCAGCGTGACATGGGGGGCAAAACCGCGCTTTTCAGCTGGATATCCGTGTGGTTCGAGTGCTTTGTCGACCGCAGCCTGCAAGTTGCGCAATGCATCGAGGTCACCAGCCAGGCCCAGCCAGAGGAAGCGCATCAGATCCTTGTCATCGTACGTCCAGAAATCAGCCAAAGATAAGGCAAAGGGCTGTACCTGTTTTGCGACAGCTTTCATGGCATCATTGATCGGCTCCAAAGGACCAGAACCAATCTCACCCATGAATTTCAAAGTCAAATGCAAATCATCAAAGGACTTCCAACGTCCTGAATCAATATGGGGTTTCAGCTTGTCCTGAATGGCCAGGATTTCGTTCTTGATCTCGTCGTTGAAATCGATCCCGATAAAAGCTCTCAAAAAATTCACGCTCCTCGTCCGCTATTCTGATTGGATCTGGGGCAGCTGGGCTGCTGCTTTAATTTTACACGATCTGGCAGGTAAACCGTAGCCCAAAAATGTCGATTGACAGGAAATTATCACGGGACATTCAACTGATCCTGGTTCAAAGACTGTAACGAACGAAAAGGCCAAGTAACTGACTGGTTTTTATAATGAAATCAGATCATTGAATGGTCGGTCATTCGACACGAAAAGAGGAGGTCTTGGCCAGTGGATGAGTATCTGATCAAAAACACAACCCGGGAGCAGCGGGAGGAAATCATCCGTCGTTCGCTCGATTGTGGTGGGGGCGGCTGTGAAAATTGCTCCGCCTGCGGCGCCTATGGTGCGGGCGATCCATACGACATGTACCAGCCCTATATCGATGGCGAACTCGAACTGGCTGAAATCCATGCCAGATTCCGGTCCTCTTACCTGCGCGGATGAAATCAATGCATAGTTGCCTCCATAAATTTGGCAGGTCCACCAGCCAGAAAGGTTGATTGTTATGAACTATGCCAGTCAAGATTTACGTGATGAACACGAGGTGATCCTCCATGGTCTCGAGATTTTGGAGGAAATGGCCGATCGCCTCGAAGATCGGCAACCGGTTGAGATCGAGGATCTGGAAGCTTTGGTCGATTTTCTCAAACAATTTGCAGATCGCTGCCACCACGGAAAAGAAGAGGGGCTCTACTTTGCGAGTCTGGAAAAGGCTGGTATCCCGCGTCAGAATGGCCCGATCGGTGTGATGCTGGCTGAGCATGTTGAAGGTCGATCCTACATCGCCCGGATGACGACGGCCTTAACGGATGTTTATTCACCCCGCGATTTTGCAACTGCTGCGAGGTCGTATGTCGAACTGCTCCGGAATCACATAGGCAAGGAAAACCAAGTTCTCTTCATGATGGGGGATCAGCGATTGCCTGAAGATGAGCAAGTTCGCCTGCTTACCGCCTTCGAAGCCTATGAAGCAGACGTGATGGGGCCTGACAGTCATGAAAAATTTCATGCCACCATCGAAAGGCTCGGCAAGAAATACCTGTCTTGATCAGTCCAGTGCGGTCCTCTGGTTATCAAAATGGGGCAAAATCCGTTCCTGGTAAAAATGCTCCGGATTGTGCCGCAGCTTCCAGTAAACCAGCAAACCGATCATAAGCGCCCCCAACAGTCCGGCAGCCAAATCGATCATGGTGTCCGTGTGGGCAATGAGGTCGCCTTCCTGCCAGCGTTGCATGTCTGCTGCCACCAGCCTGTCGCCGGCAAATTCGTAGAGTTCCCAGACAAATTTCCCCAGCATCGTAAAAGACAGACCGAACAGCAGGACCAGCCCGGGTTCATACGGCTGGCCTTGCTTTAGGTCTTTTGTTTTACGATACAAAAGGAGAACGCCTGTCCAGGCCAGGGCCATGCCAAACAGGAAATGAATCAAAGTATCATAACTGGAAAACTGGTCATACCCGTGGTAGATCGTTCCCCAGACGATGCCCTGGCCGGTCAGAAAGGAAACGGCGATGTCCAGGATGCTGCAATACGCTCCCGGACACAGCCATTGAAAGAACCACCAGGCCAGCAACAGCGCTATGATCCCCCCGATACCAGCTGACAATTCATACCATTTGGCTAGGCTTACGCAATCCAAGGAACCAAAAATCAGTCCAGCCAAAACAAATACATGGACCAGGCAGGGGATGGATGGTTTGTTTCGCGTGCCAGTTGTCATGGCTGTGCCTCCATCATTCACTACAATTATAAACCTTCAGGGTGTTTTGTACGAAACAAGTGTTTTTCATGTTAGAAATAACCTGAGTCTGATTGGGTATCATTAATCTGCAAATGCCCCTCCTGATAGCCGGTGCATCTATTGATAATATCTTTGAAAAGCATTGAAAATTACAAATTTACAAGAAAATAGCATCTGGAATGCATCAAACCATGCGATATTGTCAAAAACAACTCAAAAGGTCTATTATTAAGTGATGTAAACAGATTATCTGCAATTGAGTGATATTCCGGAGGTGCAAGTTCATGGGGATACGTGACAATTTTCGCCAGGCCATCGATGAAATGATCGGAGCCAAGCCGAATGATCTGACCGTTTCGGATGAACAGATTGCGAATGGTCAGGCACTTGCTGGCCAGGAACCGCTCGGGGATCCGTCTGCTGCTGCTGAAAAAAAGCAGTCAGAAGCGCCTGAATCAGGTGTAAAAGGCCCCGCTTCGGCCCCTGTAAAATCTTTGTCCAACTTGGGCATCCGGCCCGGTCAAAATGCAGGAGCCAAAACCATCATTACCCTTGGCACCGTGATCAAGGGTGACCTTGCCAGCCAGAGCGACCTCGATGTTCAGGGCTCCATCATTGGTAATGTCATAAGTGAAGGTCTGATCCGGGTCACCGGCAAGATCGAAGGTGATATTGCATGTGAAAACCTGGAACTCGACAGTGCTGAAATCAAAGGCCAGATCTCCGTCAGCAAGCATCTGGTCGTGCGCGGTGAAACCGTAGTTACTGGCAACCTCCTGGGCGAACAGATGGAAATCAATGGCAAGATCAAAGGCAACATCAGTGTCAATGCCACCTTGCACCTGTTGTCGAAATCGTCCGTCCTCGGTGACATCCACGCCAGCACGATCCAGATCGATGCCGGAGCCAAGGTATTTGGCCATTTGAACATCACATCCTCCAGCGAAACTGCGGCGGAAGCGAATCAAATTCTGGAATAACCATGCCACACACTGAACAGTCACCATCCCGGACTGGGACATCGCGTCCTGATCGCACCAGAACCACATTCGGTAGTGTCCAGTTTTTCCGCCAGCTGATCGTGATGATGCTGTTCGTTGTCCTGCCATTGAGTCTAGTTGCACTGGTAACGTTGTCCATCCTGTTCGTCCAGATGAAGGCTGATTTGCAAGGCCAGATCAACCAGCTGCAGACGGAAATGAACGCCTTGATGGCTTCGCATCCCGGACTGGACGATCCCGCAGAATCCTCCCCGGATGTCGCACTGGCATTGACCACGGACACCAGCCTGGGCCAGGCAAATTATCAGGGAAGTGGGATGCAGCATTCAACGGAGATCGTTAGTCTGGATGCGGAAAACACGGCCGATTCCGATGTGGAATCCATTCAGGTACCGCAACCTGTGCCAGTCAAAACCGCATATCTGACCTTTGACGATGGGCCATCCCCTCGCACCACTGAAATCCTCGATGTGCTGGACGACTACCAGGTCCAGGCAACCTTTTTTGTCACCAATCCCGCTCTGGAAGATTACCCTGAGATCGCCCGCGATCTGGTCGCCCGGGGACATGCCATCGGTCTGCATTCAGCCTCGCACCGGTATGATGAGATTTACCAGTCTGTTGCCAATTTCCTTTCAGATGTCACAGATAATTCCTCTCTGATCGAAACGATCACCGGCGTCGTGCCATCTATCTTGCGTTTCCCCGGTGGCAGCGTCAATGCCTACAATGAAGACATCGCAGCTGAATTGATCGATGCGGTGACCGCAAAGGGATATACCTATTTTGACTGGAACTGTGCCAGCGGCGACGCCGTTAGCCAGTCTGTTACAACAAGCAAGATCGTTGAAAATGTCCGGCAATCCAGACAGGGCAAGAACTCACTCGTGATCCTTTTCCATGATTCCGTGGGTAAAAAGACGACTGTCCAGGCTTTGCCGGACGTGATCGAAGCTCTCCAGGCAGATGGATACGCCTTCGCCGCGCTCACTCCAGACAGTGTTCCGGTCCGTTTTGCCAAGATCCCCTGATCTTGTCATTGTTAATACGACTCTCCTGACTCCCGTGTTGTTAAAACTCATCGACAAAGGCGAACCAGCTGACGTTTCATCAGTTTCATAAAGTCTATTTACAAAACGTATTGACAGCGCTCGCTGGCGGTGTTATCTTCAAAGAGCGAAACGTTTCGCGCAGTTTTGAAGATAAACAGGGAGGACCGCCCATGCCAGTTCGTGTTGAACCTGATCTCGTTCCCAAACGCCGTCTGGCCACAGGAGAAAAGATCCCCGGAATCGGCATGGGGACCTTTGGCTCGGACAATTACACGGCACAGCAGATTTCCGACGCGGTCGCCGGTGCGATCCGGTCGGGGTATCGTTTGTTTGACTGTGCCTCGGTCTACGGCAACGAAGCCCAGATCGGCCAGGTCTTTGCCGATGCGATCGCAGCTGGCAGCGTCACGCGCGACGAGCTGTTTATCACCTCCAAGGTCTGGAATGACAAGCACGGCCGGGGCGATGTCCTGTTGTCCTGCGCCCAGTCTTTGAAAGACCTCCAGCTCGATCAGATTGATTTGTATTTCGTCCACTGGCCTTTCCCCAACTACCATGCACCGGGCTGCTCCGGTGATGCGCGTTCAGCCGATGCCGTTCCGTTTTCGGTCGAGCGCTTCATGGCAACCTGGCGCCAGATGGAACGTTTGCATGATATGGGGCTGGTGCGCCACATCGGCATGTCCAACATGACCATTCCCAAACTCGAAGCGGTCCTGCCTCTGTGCCGGATCCAGCCAGCTGCATTGGAAATGGAGCTGCATCCGAGCTTCCAGCAACCGGAGTTGTTCCAGTATTGCCTCGACCACGACATTTTACCGATCGGTTTTTCGCCGATTGGTTCGCCAGCCCGACCGGCCCGGGATACGACCGAGACGGATGTGGTCGATCTGGAGATGCCTGAAATAACAGCGGCTGCCCGGAAACACACCATCCATCCTGCCCTGGTTTGCCTGAAATGGGCCGTCCAGCGAGGCCAGGTGCCGATTCCATTTTCCGTCCATGAATCCCATTATGTCGCCAATCTCCGCTCGGTGACCGAGGATCCATTAAGTGATGCAGAAATGGCCGCGATCGCAGCGGCTGACAAGAACTGCCGCCTGATCAAGGGCCAGGTTTTCCTCTGGCAAGGTGCCCGTAGCTGGGAAGACCTGTGGGACCTCGATGGCACCATCACCGGCTCCGGTCTGAACCAGGGCTGATACCATGGCTGTCACGATCAAGGATGTCGCCCGTGTCGCTGGTCTTTCGATTGCGACTGTTTCCAAATACATGAATGGCGGCCATGTGCTGGATGCGAACCGCGAAGCCATTGAACAGGCCATTTCATCGCTGGGCTATCGCGTCAATGTCATCGCCCGCGGTTTGAAAACACGCCGGACCATGACGGTGGGGGTCCTGATCCCCTCGATCGAGCAGATTTTCAGCACGGAGATCATCGCAACTGTGGAAAAAAAACTCGCAGAAGCTGGCTTTTCCACCATCGTCTGCGATTGCCAGCTCGATGCGGAGCTGGAGAGCCGCAAGATGGAGATCCTTCTGGAAAAACAGGTGGACGGGATCATCATGATGCCTTTCTCCGGCTCGGTTGAGCCGATCCAGAAAGCCATCGACCAGGGAGTTCCAGTTGTCCTGATTGACCGCAAGGTAGAGGGTGTCGCACTCGATACCGTTCTGGTCGACAACGAAAACCTGGCCTGCCAGGCTGTGAGCCACCTGATCCAGGCTGGACATCGCAGGATTGGACTGGTGCTGGGACCAGAGGACCTCTACACCTCACGCAGGCGGTTTGCAGGTTACCTGACAGCCTGCCAGGATCACGGAATCCCGATTGACCCTGGACTGATCCGCCACAGTGACTACCAGATAGCTGGCGGAATGGAGGCTTTTGTGGCACTGCTTGATTTGCAGGACCGGCCGACTGCGATTTTCACCACGAACTATGAGACAACATTTGCCGCCGGACTCGTCCTCAACGAGCGTGGGCTGGACGTGCCGCAGGACCTGTCCTGGATCGGGTTTGACAGCCACAGTATGGCCCAGATATTCAAGCCGCGCCTGACCATCGTCGCTCAGCCGGTACGGCGAATCGGAGAAACGGCCGCCGAGTTGATTTTGGAACGCTTGTGCGGACCGGACGGCTTGTCCTGTGCAGTGCGCGAGGTTATTTTACCTGGCCAATTGATTGCAGGACTGTCTACTCGATCGATCCGCCCGCTTGCGGATTAAATTTGCGATAGGAAACCAGGGAATTATCCCATAAGAGTGTCAAAGGAGAAACAACTATGAACCAGATCCCGGAAACCATGCTCGCCGCCTACTTGCCCGGCAACAGCACCGTCGACCTCAAGGAAGTTGCGATTCCAGAGCCAGGCCATGGCCAGGTCCTGATCCGGACCAAGTCCTCGACCATCTGCGGCAGCGACATCCGTGCCATTTACCGCGAACATCTCGGCAAAGGCCCGGAAGGGTACCAGAATAAAGTCGCCGGCCATGAACCGGCTGGCCAGATCGTCAAATGCGGCCCCGGTATGCGCCGCTTCAAAGAAGGCGACCGGGTTGTCATCTATCACATCAGCGGCTGTGGTGTCTGCATGGATTGCCGCCAGGGCTTCATGATCAGCTGTACCAGCCCGCTGCGTGCGGCCTACGGCTGGCAGCGTGACGGCGGCATGGCCCCCTACATCCTTGCCGATGAAAAAGACCTCGTCCCGCTGCCGGATTCTCTGACCTACACCGACGGTGCCCAGATCGCCTGCGGTTTCGGCACGGTCTATGAAGGCCTGGAAAAAATCGGTATCTCCGGCAATGATGCTGTCCTCGTTGTCGGCCTCGGCCCTGTCGGCCTGGCCACCCTGATGCTGGCCAAATCCCTCGGCGCCAACAAGCTGATCGGTGTCGATGTCAATCCGGACCGCTGCCAGCTGGCCCTCGACAAGGGCCTGGCAGACACTGTCTATGTATCCGGACCCGAAACCCTGCAGGCTGTGCTCGAAGCCACCGGCGGCCAGGGTGTCGAACGTGCGATCGACTGCTCCGGTCACACCTCCGGCCGCCAGCTCGCTATCCGCGCCACCCGCAAATGGGGCAAGATCGCCTTTGTCGGTGAAGGCGGCACCGTCGAGTTCAACCCCAGCCCCGACATGCTGCACGACCAGAAGACCATCTATGGCTCCTGGGTCACCAGCATCTGGAAAATGGAAGAACTCGTCTCCAAGATCGTCCGCTGGGGTATCCATCCGGAAGACCTCGTCACCCACCGCTTCACCCTCGAGCAGGCCGACGAGGCCTATGCCCTGATGGCCAGCGGCAATTGTGGCAAGGTTGCCGTCGTTTTCGACGAAGAGGTGAAGTAAGCGGTCGCGGTCGCGCGAGCTAGCCGCGCGCTGTGGCAGGTCGCTGCGGCTCGCAGCTCAACGCGCGTGAAGGGTGGCACCGCGCGCGGAATGTTCCGGATTTGGGGTCGGTCCACTTATGGGGAAGATCTGTAATGCCCTTGTCAAGCCTACAACCGCAGGCGGTTGACGCCTCGTCGAAAATGTTCCCAAGAAGTGCTCCGACATAGCGACGGAACTTTCCTTTCCTATGTCGGAGCACATAAGTGGAAGATCTTGGCTTGATCTGGAGAAGGCTACTGCCGCAGGCGTCTTCGGACCTCCCGGAGTTGTTGCCGTTTTGGTGCACCGACCCCAATTGTGGAAAATTCCATCCAAAGTGCCAGACCTACGGCCACCCCTGGTCCCAGATCGAGAAATTTCCGCCCGCGGGGCCACCCATCGCGCCACCCCTGGTGCAGATTTCGGCAATTGCCGATTTTGGCGCACTCTTCGCGCGACCCCCTTGTTTCTAATATTCTTTTCACGGAGTTTAGCAAAGGTCCATATATCCGGATATATCCATAAAGTGAGACGATATTGTCAAAATGGTGCTGTTTGGCGTATAATAATGATGGAATTTGGATGCTATGATGATCTGGCCTTATTGTGGACGCTTTGGCCAGATATGAGCAACTAGCGTAACCGGCTGAAAAGCCGGTTTTATTTTTGTGATCGGGGTCATCCTGGACAGGGGGTGTCACGATGAAAGTCAGACGAAGCACATTGGTCCTTTTGGTGATCCTTGCCTTTGCCTTGCTGTATCAAGTCCAAGCTTTTCTGTCTGCTGAAATCAAGAACAAAGCTACGCTCGACGTAACCAATCCAGAGCAGGCAATTGTTGCTTTCCCGGAAGATCTGGTTCTTTCTGTCGAAAAAACCGTTCGACTGAGTTCTGATGAAACCGCGCTCACAGAGGATTCCGTAGTGGAATGGACTGGTATTGATCACAACGTCGAAATCACAAACCACTCCAGCCGCCTGATGACTGTGCGCATCGAGTGCGATAGGGAGCAACTGGTTTTTGATGATCTGTTTGTCAGTCCAGGTCTCACGGAACGCGCCAGCATCCAGATCGATGAGGATCTTGAAAGTGGATTGGCGAACTTGATGATCCATGCCAGCTGGGAAGGCGGTACGGCGGATATCCGGACGCCGCTTTCGGTGAAAGTCCATCAGATTGAAACAATAGAATCAGAAGAATCAGAAGAATTAGCAGAAACATCAGATTTATTGGAAGCGACTGAGCAAGGCCCTGAACTTGCAAGTCCAGAAATACTCGCAACCATTGGAGAGTAACGTCAGTCGACCTTGCTTGTTTCCAGCAGGGCAACCGAAGGTGGACGCATTATGGCCAAGACAATGGCTCCCTTTTTCCGCGAAAAAATCTGGATTCCGGCTGCCCTTTCAATCCTGAGTCTCCTATTCGCCACCGGAGCCGTCCGGGCATTCCAACAATCTGCTGAGACTGAACAGACACACGTCACAAACATAATTGAGGAAGATATCCTGTTGGATTATGCTGCCCAGATGCGGCCGAGCACCTTATATCCAGATGGTGGAGACTTAGTGGCCAAAGACCTGGTCTTGACAGGCCTGCTCGAAAAGTTCAGCGCTCTGTCCGAGGTGAAAATCACGACGCAAGAACCTCTGCAGATGGAATTGCGCAGTGAACTATCCTATCAGATCCAGACCAAAGACCTATGGCAAAGCCAGCCAGTCATCTTGAGTGTCAAAGTGAACCGTATGGAACCGACAACCCAGATGGCATTGTCCCATGCTGCCAATCTGGAATTCGGCCCTGTGTACAATTTTATCCAGAAAGTCGACGAAGAAACACAGATCCGGGCCAACACCTTGCTTGTCATCAACCTCCATGTGACAGGCACCCTGTCAGATCCTGAAGGCCAGATGGTACATCCAGTAGACCAAGCCATGAGCTTGCCTTTTGAACTGGCTGCCCCCTATGTTCGATATGTGGGAACACCGGAAAGCAAGGTCAAGACAGCCGCCACAACGTTGACAGAAACGGTGGCAACCCAGCCCGGGGTTCACTTGTTTGGTATAACGGTCCCACTGCTCTTGGCGAGGATCGCTTTGACCCTGCTGGCATTGTTTGCGATGGGTCTGGCTCTGTGGCAGATGTGGCATCGCAGATTGCAGAGGAAAGAGCAGCGGGGCCATTCTTTGGCATCTGTCCGAAAAGTCGAGAACAAGAACAAAAGCAAAATCCTTACCGTTCCGATGCCCTTCAGTTTGGAGCGGGAATGGGCCGTGTCCCTGAACAGTTTGCAGGACTTGGTGACCTTAGCAGAAGACAAGGAAGAAAAAGTCTTCAAATACATCGATGCAACAGCCACGACGTATTATTTGATCACACCCACTGTGGTGTTTTATTGTATTGTGCCAGGGTTGTATTGATGTTTTTTTGACGTGCAGGAAGTCCCGAAGGTTGAATCGTCATGATGCGGATTTTGACAGGTCATGGCCCGCTTCTGGGTCGTTTAAAGCACATGCTGGTCATTGACCGAACCAATCTGGTGCGCGTCTACCGAACCTGTGCGCTGGTGCTGATTGCCATCGCGTATTTGGCGCGATTCCCAGTTGAACCCCTGGCTTACAAAATGGCTGTTGTTATTTGCCTGGCGCTGGCTGCCCTTCTGCTGCAGAAGCTGTTTGACCTCTCGAAGCAGAAGCCGGGCATGCTGCGTATTCTGGTCCTGGTTGAAATCATTGGCATCGATCTCATTTTGCTGTCAACCGGCGGTTTGACCAGCCCTTTCATCTGGTACGCCACCTGTCCAGCCTTGATTGCTTCCGCATATCTCTCACCTGGATTTGCCTGGCTGGCGCTGGCTTTTTTTCTGGGAACAGGTATCGGCATCAATTATTACCTGTTCAATCCCAGCCAGATCACTTTTGGCGACCTGATCCTGAAAAATGCCCAGCTGATCCTGGTGTTCATTTTGATCAATCTGATGGTTGTGCTTCTTTCTGGCTTGTTGCGAAAGCTGCAGACACTGGAAAAATACCAGGAAGAGGCAATGGACACGGTCCTGTCGCTTTACCAGTTCATGGAAGCGTTGAATACACATAGCACCCGCGAAGAGTTGTTCTCTGAATTGCCGGCGTACACCGTCAGATTGACCCACTGCGAGCCATGCATTTTCTGGATCCGGGACAAAGAACAGGTCCATGCATCCAATCCGTTGAGCAGACAAGAACGGTCAGCCTTCGAGTCGATTCTCCGGCAGCCGCTTCCTGACAAGACGATGGAGACGCCTTTGGTCCGTGTGAACGGCCAGCTTTACTGGCAGGTACCGATTCAATCCCATACGGAATATTTTGGCTGGATCCTGGCATGCCCCCAGGATATCAGCAGCATCGAAAAGGACCAGGCGCAAAAGCTCATCCATTTCATTGCGGACCTGTGCGCGGTGACACTGGGGCGCTTCCATCTCGAGGCGGTCGCGGATACCTTGCTGGTGCTTGAGGAACAAAACCGGATTGCCGGCGAAATCCATGACAGTGTCGCCCAGCGACTCTTTTGCATCAGTTACGGCTTGCACGGCTTGCTTGGCAAAAAAGAGGACCTGAACAATCCCGAAAGCCTGGCCTGTCTGACAGAGCTCCGGGATACAGCCCAGGCAGCCATGCGAGAATTGCGACAATCGATTTACCGCTGGAGTACCGCCAAAAACGGACAGGATTATTTCAGAACCGCAATCGAACAATTCCTGGGCGGACTGCACCGCTTGCATGGTGTCCAGACAAAGCTGAATATATCCAATGAATGTCTGGAAATCCCTGCCCGATACGAAAATGGATTCATCCGCCTGATCCGTGAAGCCTGTAGCAATGCGATCCGGCATGGTCAATGCCAAAACATCCAGATCGAGCTATGGAACGAGCTCGGCTGGATTCATCTTGCCATTACTGACGATGGCAGTGGATTTGAGGCAGGCACTGCTGCAGCCAGCAGGGGTCTCGGGCTTGCAAATATGAAAAACCTGGCACATGCGTTCAGGGGGACGATATCGATCACGAGTGCCATCGGGTCTGGAACAGTCATTGACGTGGCATTACCACTTGTTGACCAGAAAGGAGACGTCCCATGCTAAGTGTGCTGTTGGTGGATGATCATCCGCTGGTGCGACAGGGCTTGAGGGCAGTCCTGTCCCTCGAGCCAGATCTGGCCATTGTGGGGGAAACGGGCGGCATCGAAGGCGCCTGGTCTCTGATCCAGACTCAGAGGCCAGACTTGATTCTTCTGGATATCCGCCTCGGCCAGGAGAATGGGCTGACCATCCTGGATCGTTGCCAGAACGAACATCTGGCGTGCAAATTTCTTGTCCTGACGTCTTCGACAACGGCCAGTGATTTTGAATCTGCCCGAGCCTTAGGGGCGTCAGGCTATGTGCTTAAGGATGCCCTGCCGGAAGAGCTGGTCTTTGCCATCCACCTGATCGGACAAGGTCGCAAGTATTACGATCCGAAAATTCTCGACCAATGGCTGGAGACACAACGTCATCCGGATCTCATGGTTGACTCGCTCAGTGAGCGAGAATGGGAGGTGCTTTCAGCTCTGGGCGAGGGGTTGTCAAACAGGGAAATCGCCGAAAAGTTGTACATCAGCATATTCACCGTCAAGAAACACGTCAGTCAAATCTTGGCCAAATTGAGCCTTGCTGACCGGACACAGGCAGCCCTGTATGCCTTGTCCCGGCAAACAGGCACTGGGGAGGATGTGGCCAGCAAACACTGAAAACGCCGCTGGTCTCATGAAGATCAGCGGCGTTAAGGTCAGGGTCTGGATGTGCCCCTTCGCGGAGGCTTACCCGGAGATTTGCCCCATGGACGATCTCGGCCAGGCCTGGGGGATGTCCCCGGGGCCTTGAGCATCTAGGCAATCGCTTCGGCTTTGATGATGACTTCCATGTTGGACAAGCCGTTGACAGCAGTATCCCCGACTGTGATCCGCACACCAATGTCACACGTGCTGCCACTCGCTAATGTCCGCGGCAGGACCACAAACGAACCGGTCGCGTTCTGCCAGCCATTGCCACCGTCACCCATGGACTGGTTCGTTTCGATCGTCACTCCGGCAGGTACGCCTGTGACCTTGATCGAAAGCCGGATGTGTTCGGCAGAACGGTTCTGGATCGCGAACATGCCAGTGTTGGAGGCGCCGCCGTTGAACCATTCATAAACACTGTTGCGTTGCAGGCCATAATTCTGGTCGCCGCCAAACCAAGGGTTGTTGCCGCGGCCGAATTCGAACACCAGGTCGCCACCATCGAGATAGGCAGTCTGATCGAGATTGCCAATGCCTCCCAGCGGGACCAGAGCCAGCAAGGCTGTATTGGTATTCGTGATCTTCAGCTCCGCTGCATTTGTCACTGTTGCTGTGTTATACGCCATGGAAGCCATCAGGCTGGATACACAGAGCAACACGATGACAAGAATCAATTTGCGTTTCATGAAACATCCCTCCTAACTGTGAATGTGTTTCCAAATCTTATTATCTGGTTTTGGCTCTGGATAAACAGCAGGCGCAAGGATAGACTTTGCCAAATCGAACGAGCCATCCATAGGTCGCTCCAGGATGCAATGAGTTAAAACGAAGGAAGAAGCTGCAGTAGACTTCGGATCACCTGGATATCCTGCTTGAGGAGTAACTCCATGCGACGTTTCGATCGAGTGATTGACGCTTTCCTGATGATCTTGGCTGCTTTGATCTTGGCCGCGACCCTTGCTTCGTCTGCCTGGAACGAGCCATTCTTGTTCACTGCCGTCCGTTCCAACAGCATGTATCCGGCTCTCGAACGCGGAGATCTGGTGCTGATCCAGAATCTGGCACCTGAAGAACCGGTCTCGGTGGGTGATCTGGTTATCTTCCGGGCAACATCTGGAGAACTCGCTTCGCAAGGCTATGTTATGCACCGGATAACGGGCGGAGATTTGGAAACCGGCTTTGAAACCAAGGGTGATGGTAACGAATTATCTGACCAGGAAGCAGGTAATCCAAGGATTGATCGTGCCTGGATCAGCAGCCGAGTCCTTGCCTGGCGAGGGAAACCAGCCCATGTTCCATTGCTTGGATTTTTACCTGTCTGGCTGGAAAGGCTTGAACTCAATCGAATGATCCTGCCGGTGATCGCTTTTGTCTTGGCTCTGATCGTGGTGGCGGGGGAATTTCGCAAACCTGGGCAAAAGACCAGAAAGCAGAAAGCAGTCCTGGCCAGGCCGCTGATCTTTTTTACAAGCGGTCTGACCTTGTCGATTCTCATGGGCGCGACGATGATGGCGGCATCTGAACGGGTGACCTATCTTTATGAAGTCGCAGCGGATCATCGCGGTGCAATGCTCGGCAGCAGTGCAGGGATTCTCCTGGTTGGCGATGAACTTGATCAACCACTGGCTGACCTTGAAAACAATGGGTTTCTGCCTGTTTTGGTGACAATTGTCTCAAATGATGATCAATTGTCCTTCAGCCATCCGCTGCAGGTTCTGGGACGTGGCAGCCACACCAACACGCAGGTCCATCTGCTCGCCCAGACACCAGGCGTCTACCAGTCCAAGATCCAGATTGGCCTGTTTTACCAGCTCCTTCCCAGCAGACTGATCTATCGGCTGGCAAGGATCAACTACTGGCTGGCACTGTCGGTGGTCGCGCTGATTCCCGGGTTGCCTCTTTTGTTCTATCCCTGGCTGGACAGAACGATGCGACACACAATGGTTCGCGCCTTGCGCAAGAAAATTCGCCAGGTCCTTCGACTATGAGCAGGATGATTCCACGTGTTTCCGGTAATTGTCCAGGATCGCCTGCCAGCCAGCCTGTTGCATCTCCGGCGAATTTTCTGTTTCGGCATCAAAGCGCTCAGTCACGCGTACATAATCAGCTTCTGGCAGGAAATCGATCTGGACCCTGCGTCCATCATCCATGGTGTAGGAAATTTTCTCCAAAGGGATAACCACATCGTACACGCCACCAAAATCAAATCCGAAACTGCCGTCTCGTGCCTCCATGCGTGTGGTGAAGGATCCGCCAGATCGAAGGTCATTGGTCGCTGCCGGTGCATGCCAGTCGTCCGAGGCAAAACACCACTGCGTAATATGGGCTGGATCGGTCCAGCACTGCCAGACTTTTTCCAGTGTTGAATGAATGATTGTTTCAACGGTTATCGAGATCGTTTCAGGCATAAAAAAACCACCTTTCAGTCTTTAGTTTAAACCGAATGGGTGGTTTTCATGGTGTTTTAAGTTACCTGGTTGACTTATCTCTTTTTGCGGTTGCGCTTGCGGGCGGCGGCCTGGCGGCGGATGTCCTTTTCGCGGCTGTTTTCAAAATGGGACTTGATCTTGTAGTCGCGCAGGATGCCTTCCTTGGCGACAGTTTGTTTGAATTTACGCAGAGCCTGTTCAAAACTTTCCGGGCTGTTGACTGTGATTTTGACCATAGTGTTCTCCTTTCAAATACCTGGCTGGCCGTGATATTGGCTTGCTAACCAGGTTTGTGAGGGGGCTGCGGATCGCCTGAGAAGTCAAAACTTCAGGAGACGATGCTCCGAGGCGTTTCTATCTGATTGCGAAGTCAGGATTCAAACCTGCGACCTTCGTCTTTTAAAAAGAGCCACCCTCTGATGATTCAGTTTTTCTTCGATAAGCCTGATTTATCATTCAAAATCGTGAGATGTTTGGACGGCTTTAAATTAATTTATCACATTCTTTCTTTAAGCAATCTGCAACTGAATCCAGATTATAACACAATAATCTGGTGACGGAAACAGTAATTTCTAATTTCGTCGGATCAGTTTGTCCGGTAGTTTATTCAATAAATGAAGATCCATCAATGAAAGAAAGGATATCTTGGACATCCTCTCTCATATGCTTGAGAATTATCTTGTCACGTGATGCGTTCATATACAGGTGCAGCCTTTCCGATGATATGGTATCCATGAAAATTTATAAAAGCAAAAACCGTCAAAACAAGGCGTTTGACGGTTTTCGATCTGGTTGCGGAGGCAGGATTCGAACCTGCGACCTTCGGGTTATGAGCCCGACAAGCTACCAACTGCTCCACTCCGCGGTATGAAATTGAGGCGGTTCGTTGCACCCAAATGGTGGTGCTCGTGGCCGGACTCGAACCGGCACGGAGGTTAATCCGACGGATTTTAAGTCCGGTGCGTCTGCCTATTCCGCCACACGAGCAAGGGTTTCTTGTTGTGTGCTCAGTAATAATAGCACCGGTCTAAAGGAAAGTCAAACATTTTTGTGCGCGCCGGGGGAGGAATTTTTGGAGGTTTTTGGACGGGTTTGCGATATGACCCGGCCAGCCGGCGATGTCCATCCTGTTCCGTAGGGTCGAGAAATCAAAGCAAGGGCTCGCCATCGGTCCGTGATTCGACACCCAGCAGGGCGGCCGCCGTGGCGCCAGCATCGGCGAACGTCGTGCGAGTCCCTTTGGCCAGACCTGGCGGGACCGGGTGACCCCAGATCAAGAGCGGGACATATTCGCGGGAATGGTCGGTGCTGGGTGAGGCTGGATCGCAGCCGTGGTCGGCTGTGATCATCAGCACGTCGTCCTCTTGCAGCAAAGGAAGGAGGTCATCCAACCTTTCGTCGAAACGATTGAGCGCCTGGGCGTAGCCCACCGCATTGTTACGATGGCCATAAACCATGTCGAATTCGACCAGGTTGACAAAACAAAGCCCCTGCCAGTCTTCTGTGGCGATGGCCAGCACTTTGTCCATCCCATCTTCGTTGCTGACAGTTGGCAGAGAACGGCTGATGCCCTGGCCGGCAAAGATATCATTGATTTTACCGATGCTGATCGTCTCCAGACCTGCCTGCTGCAGCTCGTCGAGGATCGTCGGGCGCGGCGGCAGCAGGGAGAAGTCGTGGCGTCGGGCGGTGCGTATGAATTGGCCCGGCTCGCCCTCGAATGGCCGGGCGATGACGCGGCCGACCGCGTGCTCACCCTGCAAGAGCTCGCGGGCGATCCGGCAAAAGGCGTAGAGTTGCTCGACCGGGACGATGCCCTCATGGGCAGCGACCTGGAAGACACTGTCGGCTGAGGTATAGACGATCAATTTGCCGGTCGCCAGATGTTCTGCGCCATAGTCCACCAGCACCTGGGTACCGGAATAAGGTCGGTTGCACACCGTTCCCCGTCCCGTTTGCTGCTCAAAGGCTGCGATGATCTCCGGTGGAAATCCATCCGGGTAGGTGGGCATGGCCTGGGGTGAGATCAGGCCAGCGATCTCCCAGTGTCCGATGGTTGTGTCTTTGCCGGCTGACTGCTCGGCCAGGCGGGCAAAGGCACCGGCTGACCGGGCGACCGGTGTGCCGAAGGTGACACCGTCGATGTTGAAGAGGCCGAGCCGGGTCAGGTTCGGCACGTGGAGCACACCCGTATCAAAACAGGCTTTCAACGTGTTGCTGCCCTCGTCGCCATAGTGGGCGGCGTCGGGCAATTCGCCGATTCCAAAACTGTCGAGGACGATGAGAAAGACACGTTTGGCTTTTGGCATGGTAGATGTACTCCCTTGTTTAATCGAGGACTAAGGTTTTAAACGGTGCTGATACCATTAGAATACTACTGTGCATGCAGAAAGCATGACGGAATTCACACAACATTTTTTTCATTGGCATAAATGATGATGTTTAATCATTTGCAAGAGTGCTATGATGAAAGTAACTGAATAAGCTTTGGCGGCGTTGAAGTACACCCTGTATCTGGACGCTTGGGATGTATGGAGCCAATAGCGAAACCGGCCAATTCGGCCGGTTTTTTTTGCGCCGGCTCGAGGTCAATGGACTCTTAGTCCATGGATGAGGAGAGTGATGTGTGGATGAATGCGAAGAAGAAGTTGGCTTTGCTGTTATCACTGGTGCTCCTGCTGATGTTGCTGCCCGCCTCGGTCCAGGCAGAAGAGGCTGTCGCCGAGGATGCGTCGCCGCTGCTGTATCTGGCGCTGGGGGATTCGATCAGTTATGGGCTGACGGACTGGGATTTTGTTGATGAAGAGTTCGATGGCTATGTTGACCGGTTTAGTGAACAAATCGGCACTGAGGCTATTAACCTGAGTTATCCAGGTGATACCTCACAAGACCTGCTGAATCTGCTCAATGGAGCGGACCACTTGGAAGGACCCTTGAACCGAGTTCCTTATCTGCAGGCTTCTTTGCCCTATGCTGACATCATCACGATCAGCATCGGCAGCAATAACTTGCTCGGCCCGTTTATTGCCGGCATTGCTGGATTGTATGATATTGAACCTGTCCCTGGAGATATTACTGGAGCAGCCATGCTGACTGAACTGGCCGGAGCAATTTATGCCGACTATCACGATGGGGATCGTATCACTCCAGAAATGCGACTGGTTGCTTTGATGGATCCACTGGATACTGTGTGGAAAATGGGTGCGCAACAATTCACTGTCGATTGGCCTTTGATCATGGCCGAGATTCGTTATTTAAATCCGGATGCGCAGATCTATGTCAACAATCTGTACAATCCGCTGTTGGCTTCAAAAATGACCGATCCGTCATTTGAGGTCTTCTATGATTTGGCAGAAAAATATATTGCTGCGATCAACTCACAAATCTATCGCAACAGCAAACGCTATGATTTCAAAGTCGTACATGTCTATCAGCCCTTTAACGATCTTGGGAATTATAACTATCTCACAACTCCCGGACAAAATCCACTTTTTGCTCCTGTCGCATTCAATCTTCCAATGGCTCTTTATACCATAGGATCTGCAACGTCGCCTGCAGATATTAATTTACCAGCCTTCATCATTTTCTGTGATCCTCATCCGACGACCGTTGGCCATCAGATGATCACTCAAGAACTCATCAAAGTGGCAAAACTAAAATAAGCGGTCATGATGGTTGGACTATTGCATGAAGGGGTGCCTGGCTAAACCGGGCACCTTTTTCCATAGAAACAGTATCCCTGGTCAGGCGTTAATGTTACCTTGCCCATCCCCTTTTCGTCCCCTCACCACCACCACAATCAGCGCGATCGCATACAGCACCAGACACCCAATCACCGTCACAATAACCCCCGGATACTGGCCATCAAAGCCGCTGGCTGAGAGATGCTTGAGCAAGATGCCGGTGTAGGCCCAGATCAGGACCAGGCCATAGGCGATGCTTTTGAGGAATACCGTCGTGATCCAGCCGATCAGGAGCCCGGCCAGGAGGATCAGGATGGTCCAGACCTGTTCACTCAGCCCGGCACCGCCCCACTGGAGATCGACCAGCAAGGTCGTGACGTTGGCGATTGTGGCCACGGTGATCCAACCGAAATAGATCGCAAAAGGCAACCGGACGAATATTTTCCCGCCTGCCTCATAAGTTTGCCGACCGGTGGTCAGGTTGATCGCCGCCAGACTGACCAGAAGGACCAGCATCAGCAGCAGTGTCAGCGGAATCAGGCGATAGTGCCAGGCGAAGATCCAGATGGAATTGGCGAGCGAAGAGACAATGAACAGGAGGCGCACCTTCTGGTCGCTTGCGCGCTGGATGTCCGTTTTATCTTTTTGCATCAGCCCGAACTGGTAGAGGATATATCCGGCCAGCGCCAGATAGATCACACCCCAGATAGCAAACGTCAGACCGGCAGGTGCGAACAGATTGGGGTACGAATCCGACACTGCACCGGTCGTGATCCCATTGATTGGCAGAATGTTGGCCAGTGCATTAACCAGGATCATGACCAGATAGGCGGCCAGGGCCAGCAACTTGGTGGGGACACGTTTTGTTTGAGTTTCCATAGATGTACGCTCCTCTAGCTCAGGTTGAAATCATAGCGGTGGATCGGGGTGTAGACACGGCGGCCTTCGATCTGTTCGCTCTTGAACAAGGTTAAATAGTCGACAGTGACAGGTTTGATGGTGACAGGTCCGAGTGAACGCTGGATCTCCCGGAAATCCTGGGTGAAAATAACATCCTGGCCAAGTGTCACATGCGGGGCAAATGGCCGAGCTTCGGCGGCAAATCCGACCGGGACGAGGCAATGCTCGATCTGGCTTTGCAGGTGCGCCAGGACCGCCAGTTCACCGGCCAGGCCGAGCCAGACGACCCGGATCGAGTCGCGGCCATGAAATTGACCGAGCTCCGTGAACTCGAGTCGGAAAGGTGACTGCTGTCGGGCCAGATCGGTCAACGTCGCATCGATCGCCACCAGCTGATCCTCCGACACCTCCGCCAGGAATTTCAGGGTCAGGTGCAGATTCTCCTCACGCTTCCAGCGTCCCTTTCGTGCATCCTTATGCAATAAATTGATTATTCCGGCAATCTCAGATTTTTGCAGATCACCCAGCTCAATCCCGATAAACGCCCTGATAGCAACCACCTCCAGCCTCGATGCCGAATTTGGGACGGCGTCCCAAATTCGGCAAATTATTCCTTGTCCCCTTGCTGTGCCTGGTGGAAAGCCTGCAGTTTCTGATTGGCGCGGGCGAAGATGCTGTTTTCGGGGTAGGCGCCGGTTGAGTCTTTCTGGCCGGCAGGGAGGCCGGTGAGGATCTCGATGCCGTCTTCGATGGTCTGGACGGCGTAGAGGTGGAAACGCCTGGCGCGGACGGCGTCGAGGACTTCGTCTTTGAGCATCAGGTTATCGATATTGGTCTGCGGGATGAGGACTCCCTGGTCGCCGGTCAGCCCTTTGGCGACGCAGATGTCGTAGAAGCCCTCGATTTTTTCCGTGACACCGCCGATCGGCTGGATATCACCGTATTGGTTGACCGAACCGGTGACAGCGAGGGACTGGCGGATGGGGGCGTCGGCCAGGCTGGAGAGGATCGCATAGAGCTCGGCGCTGGAGGCACTGTCGCCCTCGATGCCGCCATAATTCTGTTCGAACGTGATCTGGGCTGTCAGGGAGAGTGGCTTGTCCTGGGCGAATTTTTGCCCCAGGTAACCGGACAGGGTCAGTACCCCTTTGCTGTGGATGCTGCCGCTCATCTCCGTCTCACGTTCGATCGCGATGATACCGTCCTTGCCCATGAACGTGACCGCCGTGATCCGCGAGGGCTGGCCAAACGCGAAATTTCCCAGCTCAACGACGGATAACCCATTGACCTGGCCAATCCGCTCGCCCGCGGTGTCGATCAGAAGTTTGCCGGTCAGGATCATCTCCTGGACCTTTTCCTCAACCCGGCTCCGGCGGAAATGCCTCTGGCGGATCGCTTCATCAACATGGGATGCAGAGACCAGGTCAGAGCCAGCTGCAACAGCGAGCGCACTCGCTTCGTAGATGATCTCGCCGACCTCATTGAAGCGAGTCGAAAGCTTCGTCTGGTCGCCAGCCAGGCGCGAACCGTATTCGATGATCTGGGCCAGGGCAGTCCGGTCCAGGTGCTGGAGCTTTTCGCGCTTGCAGAGTGAACTGACAAACGAGACATATTTGCAGAGATTTTCCCGCGTACGAGCCATTTCGACATCGAAATCGACCTTGACCTTGAACAGCTTGGCGAAATCCTCATCCGAGGTCAGGACCAGATAGAAGAGGGGGCTGCCGATCAGGATGACCTTGAGCTTCAGGGGGATAGGCTCCATGCGCAATGTGGAGGTCGGAATGTTGCGGTATTGCTCGCCAATGTTTTCGATCACCGCCTGGCGGTATTTCAAGGCCCGTTTAAGCTGCTCCCAGACCAGGGGCTCGATCAGAGCATCCCGAGCCTGCAGGATCAGGTAGCCGCCGTTAGCCCGGTGGATTGCCCCGGGCTTGACCATGGTGAAATCGGTGGAGACCGACATCAGCTTATTCTTGTATTCGACCTTGCCAAACAAGTTGTAATAGTTGGGGTTGGTCTCGAGAATGACAGGAGCCCCCGTTGCACCGTCATGGCTGATGAACAAATTGACCTTGTAGCGGGTGAATTCTTCGCCATTACCAGATCCGGTGATCAGAGACAGGTCAACCAGCTCTTCCTCGTCACCGGATTCGGAGCTTTCCTCAGCTTCTTCCGTCTCTGACTCCAAAAACAGCTCCCGGTTGTCCTCGATGTCCTTGCGCACCGCATCGAGGTAGACCAGTACTTTGGCATGTTCTGCGTATTTTTCCCGCAAACGCTCAAACGATGGCGTGGCAGCAACTCGGGCGATTTGCTTTTCCAGATCGATGATTTTCTCGGCTGTCTGCTTCTCTAAGGATTTACCTTCGCGCAGAATCTCCTCCAGGATGCCCTCCAGCTGGTGACCGGTCGCCTCGAGGGCCTGGCGCTGCTCATCCGGAAGCTCGGCAAATTCCTGGTTCGAAAAAGGCTTGTCATCCTTCAAGGGCATGATCATCAACTTGCCGCCAGCCTGGCGGAACAGGAAACGGACCTCGCTGGCCTGTTTTTGCAAGGCGTTGAGTCGCTCTTGCATGTGATTCTGGAAGGTCGTTTCCAGAGTCTTTTTCTTCTGTTCGTAATCGCTGCTCTCGAATGCTTTCGGCATGGCAGCACGCAACTCGCGTACCAGCTCATCCATGTCCTTCTGGAACTGCCGGCCCAGGCCGGCTGGCAGCGAGATGGCAACCGGGCTTGCGATATCGGCGAAATTATTGACATAACACCAGTCATCCGGTACCGGACCGTCCGCAGCAGCCTGGGTGACGCTGGCATTGACATAGGTCGTCTTGCCCGTCCCGGGTTGGCCGGAGACGAAAATATTGTACCCTGGGGCGTCCATGGCCAGACCGAATTGCATCGAACGCACGGCCCGGTCTTGGCCGATCACGCCTTCCAGTCCGGGCACATCCGCACTCGAGGTGCAAAAATCGAGCTCAGTGTCCAGGTCACAGACCCTTCTGAGTTTGGCCACCGGAATCCGGAAACGATCCGCTTGTTCCATGATGATCCCTCCTTGAGTGCTTGCAGCTGCCGGTTGCTGCAAGTTATGCCAGGCTTTCTGCGCGCTCCCCGCCTGTCACAGACTGTCTTTTAGCCTCTGGTACAGGTCGGGCTTGGCCTTCTGGAATGGAATGGTATCAGGAAAATACAACGGTTTCCCGCTGACGATCTGCCGGTTTGAGTGATCGAGCTGTAATGGAATAAAGGGGAGATGCTGGCCGGTTTTGCGCTGGTAAAAGCGTTCCAGATCGAGAAACCCGTCATACAGGTCACCAACCTCCGCCCGGTCATCGGCGTAATCGATGTCGGGGGCGAGCAAGAGACTCTCGCCGGATACAAGCGCCCTGAGGCTTTCCCGGAAGGTCGTGATCACTGCAGCGGAATCGCGGTGGACCGGTATGGCCCGCATCGAGTGAATCAGGCTGGAAATGAAAAAAGAAAGTGGCCAGGCCAGGCTGGCTGCCAGAATTTTGGGTATTTTTAGACGCTGGGTGAAGGTATAATGGTAGTACTGGTCAAAGCATGCTCGCTGGCTGAAAAAAACGTTCAGCACCCACGGGCGCACTGCGACCGGGAACCAGGCCATGCCCAGGAGGGGTCCTTTGAGGTTCTGGTGATGAACCACATAAACGGCAGGTTCGGGCCGCTGGTCAGGCAACACGAAGCGGTAGGGATAGCGCCAGCGAATGGCCGCCCTGCTGATGGAAAAAAGTGCACCCGTCCGGTTGTGTGCCATGCTGCTTCGTTCCTCCTATGAGTTAATTTTACCGTTAATCGCGCGCGAACGGTACCGTTCCATGGTACAGACTGACGACAAATGAATGTAAAACCGGAGGATTGTCCATGTTCATCAAACAGACCGGATGGGGGGATTGAATGGACCTGATCTTGCTCCGTCATGGTGAAGCGGAAGATGCAACCCACCCAGACGATCCAGCTGAAGATGCTGCCCGCCGCCTGACCGTTGACGGTAAAAAGAAACTGGCCCGCGCGCTGCCCCAGCTTAGCCTGCTCTTGGACGACAAGAAGCAGCTGGTCATCTGGACCAGTCCTCTGGTCCGGGCCCGCGAGACAGCAGAAATTCTCCGGGACAGCCTGGACTTGCGCGAGCGTGCAATGCCAGACGACTTGTCCCAGCACGAATTCATCGCCACAGGGGACTGGCCCGGCTTCGTCCAGGCAGCCAAGACGCTCGATCCGGGAACCAGCCTGGTCCTGGTCGGACACGAACCCCACTGGGGTCACTGGAGCCAGCGGCTTTGCGGCTGCCTGCTGCCTTTTAAGAAAGGCGCCGCCGCCTGTTTCGATTTCGATCCTTTTACCTGGGATCCGCTGGGTAATGGCCAGGCCATCTGGAAAGGACAGGGCCAGCTGCAGTGGTTTGTCCAGCCCAGGATCCTGAAGAAACTGCGCCCGTAGAAGCCTGATTGAGAGAGGTTGAAGCATGACTGGTGAATCCGATGCCCATCTGCCTGATCCGAATGTCCCGGTCCAGATCCTGACCGACACCTTGTCCGAAATCCAGCGCCAGAACGCTGAGCAGCTGACGCTGATGAAAAAGCAGTTGCGCCTGTTTCGTTTCCTGTCCCTGTTCCTGGCCATCGCCCTGGTGCTCCTGGCTGTGGTGCTCGGGTCCACCTTCAACAAGGTCAACCGCACGATCGAGCACATTGAAACTGTGACGGCAGATCTGGCCAGGGCGGACTGGACCGGCATGGTCGAGAATATCAACACCCTGGTCGAATCGAGCCAGGAAAGCCTGGGCCAGGCCACAGCCAAGATCGACAGCATCGACATCGAGACGCTCAACCAGTCGATCCAGGATCTTAGCACGGTCATCGGTCCGATTGCCCGCCTGTTTGGCGGCTAAAGGGAGACCTGCAACATGGAACTCAAGCTTGCTGCCGTCCAGATGAAAGTCTCAGACGACAAGGTCCAGAATCTCAGGACAGCCGCCCGCGCCATCGCGCGCCTGGCCGGACAGGGAGCTGATTTGATCGTCCTGCCAGAGATGTTCCTGTGCCCCTACCAGACCGATCTGTTCCACACCTATGCCGAGCCCGCCGACGGGCCGGCTGTGAAGCAGCTGTCTGACATGGCTGCCCGGCACCAGGTCTGGCTCGTGGCCGGCTCGATTCCCGAGCGAGATGCAACCGGCCTGGTCTACAACACGTCTTTTGTCTTTGACCGCACAGGCCATCCCGTCACCTGTCACCGTAAAGCACATCTGTTCGATATCGACATCAAAGGGGGCCAGTATTTTAAAGAGTCCGACACCCTCGCAGCCGGTCAGGCAGCAACCGTCTTTGACACCGAATTTGGCCGGATCGGCCTGTGTATCTGCTATGATTTCCGTTTTCCTGAACTGGCGCGCCGGATGGTCCTCGATGGGGCGAAACTGATCCTGGTCCCCGGCGCATTCAACCAGACGACCGGACCGGCCCATTGGGAGGTGTTATTCAGAAGCCGGGCGATCGATAACCAGATTTTCACCCTGGGCTGCGCCCCAGCCCGCAATCCAGATGCCTCCTACCAGTCCTGGGGTCATTCCATCCTGGCCGGACCCTGGGGCAATATCATCCGCCAGCTGGGCCAGACGCCTGGCAGCTTCCTGGAGACCATCGACCTTGGCCTGGTGGAAAAGGTCCGCCGCGAATTGCCGCTGCTGATGCACAGGCGTCCCGAAATTTATTAAAGTGTGACTGGTTAGACTCGTAAAAAGACTATCGAAAACGATTCCGAACGATTTTGGGCCGCGTTTTTGTAAACGTTTGCCTCTGTTTATGGCAGAAATCGATAACGTTTGCGGAAATGAGCAACTTTTTGTTATGTAAAATGACAAAATGCGCAAAAATGACCCTGCCAAACTCTTTATTTGCATAAAAAAGTATGATTAAATGGGTGTTATTGGAACATAGGTTACCAAAAGCGGGGTTTTCCTCCCGCTTGGAAAACAGAGGAGGTCAGCTTATTCATGTGCACAAATGAATTACTGCACGAGAAGTTCGTCGAACTGGATGCATTCATCGATGGACTCGAAGAAAAAGAAGGCTCGTTGATCACAGTTTTGCACAAGACCCAGGAGATTTTCGGATACCTGCCGAAGGAAATCCAGCTCCACGTTGCGCGCAAACTCGACATCCCAGCTGCCAAGGTCAACGGCGTTGTCACATTCTATTCCTATTTCACGGAAACGCCACGTGGTGAGTACGTCATCAACGTTTGCATGGGCACAGCCTGTTTCGTCCGCGGAGCCGAGGAAATCCTCAAGGATCTCCAGGACAAGCTCAAAATCAAGTCCGGCGAAACGACCCCGGACGGCAGATTCACTCTCGACGCCCTGCGCTGCGTCGGTGCCTGCGGCCTGGCCCCCGTCGTCATGGTCAATGGCAAGGTCTATGGCCGTGTCAAGCTCGAACAAGTCGACAACATCCTCAACGAATACAAGGGCGAGGAAGCCTGACCTTAACGCAAAGGAGAAAGGTTTGATACTATGGCCAAGATGAAATCCTTGGAAGAACTCAAGGCAATCAAGGAACAGCTCAAGACCAACATGAACGTCCGCAATGAAAGCGAAGGCGTTACCAAAGTCATTATCGGCATGGCAACCTGCGGCATCGCTGCCGGTGCCCGTGAAACCTTCAACGCCATGGCCAGCAAAGCCAGTGAGCTCGGACTCGAGAACATCAAGTTCGTCACTGCCGGTTGCATGGGTTCCTGCTACGCCGAACCGACGGTCGAAGTCCAGATCCCTGGACAGGCCTCCATCCTCTATGGCTATGTTTCCGCCGACAAGGGTGTCGAAATCGTCGAAAAGCACCTCAAGAATGGCGAACTCGTCGAAAACCTGATCATCGGCCAGCCTTTTGAAAAGGCCTGAGCGGCGACTTACCAGTCCGAAATCTTTTGGGAGGAATGCGAATGAGCAAGTTTAGAATGCACGTGCTGGTTTGTGGTGGCACAGGTTGTGTCTCGTCAGACAGCATGAAGATTGTCGAGAATTTCAAAAAACAGATCAAGGCCGCCGGATTGGCCGAGGAAGTCCAGGTCGTTGCGACCGGTTGCTTCGGTTTCTGCGAAAAAGGCCCGATCGTCAAGATCCACCCGGATAATATCCTCTATGTCGAAGTCAAGCCGGAAGACACCCAGGAGATTGTCAACGAGCACTGCATCAAAGGCCGTACCGTTGACCGTCTGCTGTATGTCGAACCAACCTTCGAGCAGCGCATCAGTGAACACAAGGATATGCCCTTCTACAAGAAGCAGCTCCGTGTCGCTCTGCGCAACTGCGGTGCCATCGATCCGGAAAATATTGACGAATACATCGCTGCCGACGGCTACCAGGCCCTGGGCAAGATCCTGACCGACATGACCCCGGCCCAGGTGATCGATGCTGTCAAGCAAAGCGGTCTGAGGGGCAGAGGCGGCGGTGGTTTCCCCACTGGCATGAAGTGGGATTTCGCCAGCCGTTATTCTGCGGACCAGAAATACGTCATCTGCAACGCTGACGAAGGCGACCCGGGGGCGTTTATGGACCGCTCCATCCTCGAAGGCGACCCACACAGCGTTCTCGAAGCCATGGCCATCGCTGGCTATGCCATCGGTGCCACCAAGGGCTACATCTACATCCGTGCCGAATACCCGCTGGCCATCAAGCGCCTCGAAATCGCCATCAAGCAGGCTTACGACTATGGACTCCTCGGTAAAGACCTCTTTGATTCCGGTTTCGACTTTGACATCCAGCTGCGTTTCGGCGCCGGTGCCTTCGTCTGCGGCGAGGAAACCTCACTGATCAAGTCGATCGAAGGCCAGCGCGGCGAACCGACCAACAAACCGCCGTTCCCGGCTGAAAAAGGCCTGTGGCAGAAACCGACCATCGTCAACAATGTCGAAACCCTGGCCAATGTCCCGGTCATCTTCCTCAAGGGCGCCGAATGGTTCTCCTCAGTTGGCACGACCAAGAGCAAAGGCACCAAGGTCTTCGCCCTCGCCGGCAAGGTCAACAACGTCGGCCTCGTTGAAGTCCCGATGGGCATGACCCTCAGGGAAATCATCTATGACATCGGCGGCGGCATCAAGGGCGGCAAAGAATTCAAGGCTGTCCAGACCGGCGGTCCTTCCGGCGGCTGTATCACCAAAGCCAACCTCGACACCCCGATCGACTATGACAACCTGATCGCCATCGGCTCCATGATGGGCTCCGGCGGCATGATCGTCATGGACGAGGATGACTGCATGGTCAACATCGCCAAATTCTACCTCGAGTTCACGATGGACGAATCCTGTGGCAAGTGCACCGCCTGCCGCGTCGGCAACAAGCGCCTGCACGAGATGCTGACCCGCATCACCGAAGGCAAGGCCACCCCGGACTGCATCGAAGAACTCAAGGAACTCTCCGTGATCATCAAGGACACCGCCCTGTGCGGCCTGGGCCAGACCTCTCCGAACCCGGTCCTGTCCACGATCAACCACTTCATCGATGAGTACAAGGCCCACGTTTTCGAGAAGCGCTGCCCGGCCGGTGTCTGCCAGGCTCTGTCGGTCTACACCATCATCGAAGACAAGTGCATCGGCTGTACCGCCTGCGCCCGCGCCTGCCCCGTCAAGTGCATTTCCGGCTCCGTCAAGAAGCCGCATGTCATTGACCAGAGCAAGTGCATCAAGTGCGGTGCCTGCCTCAAAGCCTGCGCCTTCAGCGCTGTCGACAAGAAATAAGGAGGTCTGAAGTTAAGCTTATGCGCGAAGTAAAAATTAAAATCAATGACGTCGAGCTGACTGTACCGGATACCATGACGGTTCTGGAAGCAGCCAAGCAAGTCAACGTCAAGATCCCGACCCTGTGCCACCTGAACCTTCACGACCTCAAGGCCGTCAACCAGGCCGCTTCCTGCCGCGTCTGCATGGTTGAAATCGATGGCCGTCGCAACTTGGCCCCTGCCTGTGCCACCTACGTCACAGAAGGCATGAACATCAAGACGACCACCCCGCGCGTCGTCAAGGCCCGCCGGACCATGGTCGAGCTCCTGCTCTCCGACCATCCAAAGGAATGCCTCAACTGCGAGAAGAACCAGTCCTGCGACCTGCAAAAGCTCGCATCTGACCTCGGTGTGCGCGGCAAGATCCGTTACGAAGGCGCGATGTCCACGTATACGGACGATGCCTCCAGCTTCGCCATCTATCGCGATCTCGACAAGTGCATCCTCTGCCGCCGCTGCGAAACCATGTGCAATACCGTCCAGACCTGCGGCATCCTGTCTGCGGTCGGCCGCGGTTTTGACACCGTTGTCGCCCCGGCCTTCAACCTGCCGATGATCAACACCATGTGCACCTTCTGCGGCCAGTGCGTCGCCGTCTGCCCGACCGGCGCCCTGACTGAAATGAATGACATCCGCAATGTCTGGAATGCCCTCAATGATCCGGACAAGTATGTCATCGTCCAGACCGCTCCGGCCGTCCGCGTCGCCCTCGGCGAAGAATTCGGCATGGAACCTGGCACGATCGTCACGGGCAAAATGGCCGCCTCCCTGCGCCGCCTCGGTTTCAACAATGTCTTTGACACCGACTTTGCCGCTGACCTGACCATCATCGAGGAAGCTTCCGAGTTCATCCACCGCCTGCAGCATGGCGGCACCCTGCCGATCCTGACCAGCTGCTGCCCGGCCTGGGTCAAGTTCTTCGAACACCAGTTCCCGGATCTGCTGGACATTCCTTCGTCCTGCAAATCCCCACACGAAATGTTCGGCGCCGTGGCCAAGACCTACTATGCCCAGAAGATGGGCATCGATCCGGCCAAGATGGTCGTCGTTTCGGTCATGCCCTGTCTCTCCAAGAAAAACGAAGCCGCCCGTCCCGAGCTCTCTGGTGAATCTCTGAAAAACGTCGACTATGTTCTCTCCACCCGTGAGCTGGCGATGATGATCAAGGAAACCGGCATCGACTTTGTCTCCCTGCCGGACGAAGATTTCGACAATCCGCTCGGCGAATCCACCGGTGCTGGTGTCATCTTTGGTGCCACCGGCGGCGTTATCGAGGCTGCTGTCCGTACTGCCTATGAATGGCTGACTGGCGAAACCCTCGAATTCGTCGACTTCCACGCTCTCCGCGGCCTCCAGGGCATCCGCGAAGCCACCATCGACATCGGCGGGACCGAAGTCAAGATCGGCGTCGCCCATGGCCTCGGCAATGCGAGAAAGCTCCTCGAAGCCATCCGCCGTGGTGAATCAAAGTACCACGCGATTGAAATCATGGCTTGCCCCGGCGGTTGCGTCGGCGGCGGCGGCCAGCCCTTCCACCATGGTGATGACACCATCATCAAGAAGCGCACCGAAGCCATCTACCGCGAAGACCAGGGCAAGGCCCGCCGCAAATCGCACGAGAACAAGGACGTCATGAAACTCTACGAAGAGTTCCTCGGCGAGTTCTACGGTGAAAAAGCCCACGAGCTCCTCCACACTCACTACGTCGCCCGCGAAAAGATCTAAGCACAACAAGCTGCCACGATCGACAGCGAGCACGATGAATGCTCATAACAAAGCCCCGGCACCAGCACTGGTACCGGGGTTTTACTATGGTGCGGTGCCGAAGGCCCTGAGGTTGGAGACCGCCCGTATGACAGCCAAATTCCTGACGTTGACGAGCGAATCCGAAGGTCCTGAGCGAGTAACGTCAGGAATTTGGCTCCTTGAGCGTTCCGGTGGCCCAGGCAGCGACTTCGGAGAGGGCTGGATGGATGACCATGGCCTGGTCAATGGCAGCCGTGGAGTCGGGGCTGAAGGAGAGGTGCGGCCGCAGCATGGTCCGGCCAGGATCGTGGGCCTGGAGCGAGGTTTCGAGCTGGTCGCAGTCTTCAGCCCGGACATGGAGGCCCTGGTTCATCAGGTAGATAAAGGGCTGGATCAGGATCGCAGCCTGGGGCCCGATGATGTGGACGCCAAGGATGGTGTGGTCCTTGCTGACGACGAGCTTAACGAAGCCATCGTCTGCATCGCCGGGCAAATAGCCCATGGCGTAGCCTTTTGCGGTCGAAGAATAGTGGTTGATCCCGGTCAGCAGCTCATACCCTGCCTCGCGAGCCTGTTGTTCGGTCAGGCCGACGTGGGCAATCTGGGGGTGGGTAAAAATGGCCCAGGGCACACGGTCATAGCAGGCTACCCGCTCCGGTTTTTCTGGCTCATAGAGATTGTTGGCCAGGATATAGGCTTCGTAGTTCGCCTTGTGGCGGTACTGGAACTTGCCGTTGATGTCGCCAACCGCATAGATACCGGGCACATTGGTGCGCAGATGGTCGTCGGTCAGGATGTAGCCGCGCTCATCCATCGCCAGGCCACAGCGGTCTGCCTGGAGCCAGTCACTGTTGCTGGCAAAACCGGTGGCGACAAATATTTCATCCGTGGCAAAGACCTCCTCGGCCCCGGTCACCTTGTCGCGCACCGTCACCCGTTTTTCACCTGCGACCTGCTCCGCCCGGACCGGTTCAACCCCTGTCCGGACCCGGATCCCGACCCGGCGGAACTCTTTTTCCAGCAAGGCGCTGACTTCGGGTTCCTCGTGCTTGGCCAGGCGCGGGTTGTGGTCCATGATCGTGACCTCGGCACCATACGATGAAAAAATGTGGGCGAATTCGGTGCCGACAATGCCACCACCAATGATCAGGAGGCGCTTATAGGGTGCAGCAGGGAATTGGTCGCCGAAAAAGCTCTCGAAATTGACAAACCCAGTCTCGGCCAGACCTTCGATCGCTGGTTTTTTAGCCCGGCCGCCGACACCAAGCACAATTGTCTCAGACCGGATGGTGTCTGTGGCCTGACCCTCGGCATTGAGAATCTCGAGCACATAAGGCTCAGTAAATCGTGCGGTACCCTGGAAAACGGTCAGGCCCGGCCAGTTCTGGTAAGCGTCCAGGATCTGGCGGTTTTCCCCGATTTTATCCCACATCCGCTGGCCCAGCTTTGCCCAGTCCACCTGGGGAGGCTCGATCTTCAGTCCGATCTTGTCACCTCGTTCGCATTCCCGGATCATATCTGCAGGATGGACCAGGATCTTGGACGGGATACAACCGCGGTTGAGGCAGGTACCGCCGAATTTGTGCCGTTCCACCAGGGCGCAGGTCTTGCCCTGGGCCAGGGCTGCTTCCAGAACGATCAAGGCAGCCCCGCTGCCGACCACGATCAAATCAAATTCCTGCATCTCATTTCTCCTCAAGTTAAATCTGGTTTATTCAGCCAGCAGCTCGCCTGCCGGCAAGTCCAGGATCCGGGCCAGATCAAAGAGCCGGTCCATCGGCATGTCGACCTCCCCGCGCTCATAGTGTTCGATCTGGTTGACCGATGCCTCGATCCGCTGAGCCAGCTCAGACTGTGAGATCCCTTTGTCGACCCGGGCCTTTTTCAGGCGTAAAGCAGTCGTGGCTGTGATCCAAACAGTTTCATAATCCGGCATGTCCATTAAAATCCCCACAAAATCGTTGAGCTTGAACGCAATCTATTCTATACTCATGTCTGAGACATTCAGACTGGATGCGGCTGGTTTTGCAGCAGAAACCAATCCCGGATCGCAGTGGCGATCTGCTGGGCAGACAAGCCTGCGGTCGGCTGGATCCGGTCGGCATAGCGCTCATAGAGCGGCCGTCTGATGCGGTAGATATCCCGGATCGACTGGTGCTTCTTGATCACAATGCCGCGGGTCTTGATGTTCCAGAGCCGGCGCTCGATCTTGGGTAACGGGACATCGAGATAGACCACGAAACCGAGACGACGCAGATGCTGCATGGCTGCCTGGTCGAGGACCACACTGCCACCGGTGGCAATGACATGGTGCTCAAGATCCAGAGCGCGCACGACCTGAGCTTCCAGCCGGATGAAGGCACCGATACCATCCTGGTCCAGAATGGCCTGCAGTTGTTTGTGTCGCCGTTCTTCGATCAGCTTGTCGGTATCGACGAGAGCCCAGCCTAAAAGATCGGCCAGAATCCGGCCGACGGTGCTTTTGCCACTGCCTGGCATACCGATCAGAATGATGTTGCTGCGTGGGTCCATGCCGGTATTATACAGCAGGTCCATGACATTTGGGGAAAAGGCATGAATGATTCAAATCAGAGACGTGAAAAAATCCTGATCATTGACAGCAGCCCGGATGCCATCCGCTCCCTGGCGGGTGCTTTGCCGCCCCGTTTCACAAAACTGGTGGCAACCAGTGGTGCCAAGGCTTTTGAGGTGCTGGCCGCGACCGGCGACTTGCCCAGTCTGATCTTGCTTGAGACCTTCATGCCCCTGCAGGATGGTTACGAAATTTGCAGCTTGCTCAAGGCTGACACCCGATACAGGGATATCCCTGTCATCTTCATTTCCAGCAAAAATGAAACCAGGGAGAAGGTCGAAGGCCTGCAGCGTGGGGCGGTCGATTTCATCACCAAGCCATTCGATCCGGGCGAGGTCCAGTCGCGGGTCGATGTCCATCTCAAGATCTTCAATCTGCAACAGGAGCTCAAGCGCCGCCAGCACGATCTGGAGGATCTGGTCGAAGCCAAAGCCAAAGAAGTGACTGACATGCAGCTGGCGACGATATTCGCCCTCGTCCGCCTGACCGATCGTCGCGATGACAAAATCGGAGGTCACCTCGAGCGAACCCAGGCGCTTTGTGCCAGCCTGGCCAGGAAACTGGGCGAACGACCCCGGTTCCAGAACCAGATCGACCGTTCGTTCATCGATATTCTCTTCAAAGCGGCCCCGCTGCATGACATCGGCAAAGTTGGCATACCAGACCATATCTACCTCAAGCCAGACCGCCTGACCCCGGATGAATTTACCGCCATGAAGCATCACACCCTGGTCGGAGCCCAGACACTTGCCAAGGTGCTGGAAAAATTCCCCGACAACCAGCTGATCCGCACGGGGGTCGAAATTGCCCGCTACCACCATGAACGCTGGGATGGCCAGGGCTATCCCGAGGGCCTAGCGGGTGAGGCTATCCCGCTCTCCGCCCGGATCATGGCAGTGGCGGATGTCTTTGATGCCCTGCGCATGCTGCGGCCGTATAAAAAGCCGATGCCGCACAAGGACAGTGTTGCGGTCATCCGTGAAGGCCGCGGCAGCCATTTTGATCCGGATGTCGTCGATGCGTTCCTGGCGATCGAAACCGATCTGGAGAAACTCTACCCCGCTGCCGGCTGGAATGTCCAAAATTAGTGCAAAAAGATCATGCAGGAGCGAGTGGATGGATCGCCCGCCACACAAATAATGAGCGATAACGGGAGCAACAGCATGGGAAAAGAACGCGTCTTCAATCAAGTCCTCGATTCCATCCCCGACTTGGTGTTTTACAAAGATCTCCAGGGCGTTTACCAGGGTTGCAATCGAGCATTTGCCGCGTTCGTCGGTCGCGACATTCAAGACATCGTTGGCAAGACAGACCATGACCTGTTTCCATCCGACCTGGCACAGTCCTTCATTTCCTTTGACCAAGCCATGCTGGAGTCAGGTGACCCGCGATACAACCAGGAATGGGCCACTTTTCCGGATGGCCATCTGGTGCTGTTCGACACGCTCAAAGCCCCGATGCGCGACCGCGAAGGTCAGGTACTGGGGACCATGGGCATCGCTCGCGACATCACCAGCCAGGAGCATGTCAAGCGAGAGCTCAAGACGACCCTGGCCAATTTCAGTATGTTCATTGAAACCATCGACGACATGATCTTCATCACAGATCTCAACGGCCGTGCGCTCTACATCAATCCTGCTGTGACCACCAAATTGGGTCTGACGCTTTCGGACCTGCAGGACATGCACTTGCTGGATGTACATCCACCGGAATTGCGTGAGACTGCTGAGCAGATCTTTGCTGAGATGCTGGCCGGACAAACCGAAGTATGTCCGTTGCCACTGGCCAGGAAGGATGGCACGCGCATTCCGGTTGAAACCCGAGTCTGGATGGGTCGCTGGGACAACCAGGACTGCCTCTTTGGCATCTGTAAAGACCTCAGTGGTGAACAGGAAGCCCTGCAACGCTTCAACAAGATTTTCCAGGTCAATCCGACACCGATGATGATCACCACCATCCCCGAGGGCCGGATCCTCGATGTCAATAATGCCTTTATTGCCACCTTTGGCTACAGGCGGATCGAAGCAATTGGCTGTTTGGTTTCGGAGCTGAATTTTTTCACGACTGCGGAAGACGCAGCCGAGGCTCAGACGTATCTGTCGTCCACCGAGCCACTGGTCCAATATGAAATGTCGGTCAGGACCCGTTCCAGCCAGATCCTGGTCGGCCAGATCTCCGGCGAGGTCGTCAAAACCCAGTCGGAGGATTTGCGCCTGACGGTCATGAACGACCTGACCGCGATCAAAAAGGCCGAAGAGAGTCTGCGTTACCAGGCCCAGTTCCACAACATGCTGATGAAAATCGCCACTGAGTACATCAACGTTCCGCTGGACCATGTCCCGGATGCCATCAACAATGCCCTGCGTGACATCGGCCTGTTTGTCGACGCCGACCGGGTCTATATTTTCGATTATGATTTCCGGCGCCAGACGTGTTCCAATACCTACGAATGGTGCAATGCAGACATCAATCCGGAGATCGACAATCTGCAGGATGTCCCTCTGGCCGAACTCCCGGATTGGGTCAATGCCCATAAGAACGGTGTGAGGATGCAAATCGACGATGTCCTGGCCTTGCCAGTGGACAATGCTGTGCGCCAGATCCTGGAACCCCAGTCGGTCAAAAGCATCCTAACCTTGCCATTGATGTCGGGTAACGATTGCATCGGCTTTGTCGGATTTGACTCCTGCCGTCATCTCCGGATGTACAACAGTGATGAAATCGGCTTGCTCAGCCTGTTCTGCGAAATGCTGGTCAACATGCGCAACCGCGAGGAACAGGAACTGCGCCTGAAGAAGACCAAGGAGCAGGCCGAGATGGCCAGCCGCTCAAAGAGCCAGTTTCTGGCCAACATGAGCCATGAGATCCGCACACCCCTTAACGCGGTCATGGGCTATCTCCAGTTGCTCGAGCAACAGGAAGCAAATCCGGACAAGCAACAGTTGATCGCCCGGATGTCAGACTCAGCGGAATCCCTGCTCAAGGTCATCAATGACATCCTCGATGTCTCGAAAATCGAAGCCGGCAAGCTCCAGCTGGAGCAGATCCCGTTCAACCTTGTAACCACCCTGGAGGCGATCGCCGAGCCCTTTGCATTCGCCGCCCGGGATAAAGGCCTCGATTTTTCTCTGCAATTGTCCGATAACATCCCCCGGGAGGTTCAGGGAGATCCTTTGCGACTGCGCCAGATTCTCAACAACCTATGCAGCAATGCCATCAAATTTACGGAGTCCGGATTTGTCCGGGTGAGTGCCCATGCGTCCGTCCGGACAGACGAAATCAGTGAGATTGTACTGTCCGTGGCCGATTCCGGGCCTGGCATCGCCCCGGAATTCTTCGCGCATATTTTCGAACCATTCGCCCAGGAAGACAGCACCTTGCCGCGCCGCTTTGGTGGCACCGGCCTCGGCTTGTCGATCAGCCACGAGCTGGCCCAGCTGATGCAAGGACAGCTGCGAGTCGAAAGCGAACAGGGGAGGGGCAGTGTCTTCACCCTGACGTTACCCCTGCTGACAACCAGGAACAGGCAAACGCACACAGTTCCTGCTATTCCGGCCGAACCGGGCATCACACCGCGCCGCCCCGTGCCAGCTGAAAACACCCCGGTCTGGCTGACACGCCGCCAATGGCAGGACTTCCTGTTCCGTGAACGGCAACTCCTGGTCCAAGGTGATTTCCAGGCTGCTGACGAACTCTTGCGGATCATCGACGGGCGGGATTATGAGGAATTGGATGCGGGGCTCCAGGCGCTGGTGACAGCGATGGACCAGTTTGATTTCGATCAGGCTCTCTTGCTGGTCCAGGATATGATAAAATCATTAGATGGAACAAAACCAGATGGAACCTGAATCTTATTTTGCTGCCAAGATCCTGATCGTCGACGATTATCCGGGCAACATCGACATCCTGTGCCAAGCTCTGCCGGAGTTCTATGAACTGCGGACGGCACTGGGCGGACGGGAAGCACTCGACCTCTTGCAGCGGACTTCGTTTCTGCCCGATCTGATCCTGCTCGATGTCATGATGCCCGACATCGATGGCTATGAGGTCTGCCGGATCCTGAAACAGGACGCCCGCTACCGCGAGATACCGGTTATTTTTGTCAGTGCAGTAGCGGATGTCCAGAGTAAAATTCACGGTCTGCAACTCGGTGGGGTCGATTATGTCACCAAACCTTACAACTTCAGGGAGATCCAGGCCCGGATCGACATCCACTTGAAACTGCGTCGGCTCAACCAGACGGTGGCCGAGTCTAATCGCCAGCTTGAGGCACTGGTTGAGGCGAAGATCCAAGCCATTTCTGACACCCAGATCGAGTTGATTTTTGCGCTTTCCAACCTGGTTACGTTGCGTGATCCCAGCGCGGGCGGCCATATCGAGCGCGTCCGTGATGTGGTTTCACGACTGGCGCATGCGCTGGCGAAAGACCCTGCATACAGTGGTCTGGTTGATGCCTGGTACATCGACCAGCTAATCAAGGCCTGCCCCCTGCATGACATCGGAAAAATCAGCGTGCCTGACCGGATTCTGAACAAGAACGCCCCACTGGATGAGAAGGAGGAGGCGATCCTGGCGGAGCACACGCGTGTCGGTGCTGCGACCCTCGCCGAGGTCTCTGCCCGGTACCCTGGCAATTCCTTCATCGACATGGGCATCGATATGACGCGCAGTCATCATGAACGCTGGGACGGTACCGGCTACCCCGACGGCCTCAAAGGCGACGCCATCCCGCTCTCCGCCCAGATCCTGGCTCTTGCCGATACCTTGGATTATCGCTATGCTGAGGCGCTGGGCGGTCATGCCTGCCTGTCTTCGATTAAACTGGATCAGCCGATTGTGCCTGCAACCACTGGCAGCGCTGATGCGATCCGAAATGTCCGTGCCTGGATCATAGCGGAGAAAGGCCGGGCTTTTGCCCCTCTACTGGTCGAGGCTTACCTGACCGTTGCCAACGACATCGAAAAACTATACACACCAGCCGGGGAGAGCGACTAAACTCCGGCCTGATTAAAGGAAACCAAACATGCAAATTGCCGACTCTTTTTCCGCCATGAACCTGTCCGAATCCACCCTCGCCGCTCTGGCCCAGGCCAATATCACGACACCGACTCCGATCCAGGCCCAGACCATCCTGTCGATGATCGACTGGTATGACATCATCGGCAAAGCGCCGACCGGTACCGGTAAAACCCTGGCCTTTGGGATCCCGATCATGGAGCACCTCGACCTTTCGATCCAGGCCCCCCAGGCCCTGATCCTGGCACCGACGCGAGAACTGGTCCTCCAGATCGTCGAAGAACTCAAAAAGCTGGCTGCCTTCATGCCCCATGTCCGTTCGGTTGCCATCTATGGCGGTTCCAGCATTGGCCAGCAGATCGATGACCTGCGCCGTAATCCCCAGATCATTGTCGCCACGCCCGGCCGCCTGATCGACCATCTCGGCCGCCATACGATCCGCCTCGACAAGGTCCAGACCGTGGTCCTTGACGAAGCAGACCGCATGCTCGACATGGGATTCGTCCGCGATGTCCGGAAGATCCTCGACAAAATGCCCCGCGTCGGCCAGATCGCCATGTTTTCGGCCACCCTCTCCCGCGCGGTCATGGACATTTCCTGGATCTACCAGCGCGATCCCGTCGAAGTCACCGTCCAGGAGGACGAGGACAACAAACCACCGATCACACAGTACAGCATCAATCTCGGTGGCCATGCCCGGGTCGAAACCATTGCCCACATCGTCAAGAAGTTCCAGTACGAAAAGGTCATGGTCTTCTGCAATACGAAAGGCATGGTCCAAGGTGTCGCCAAACGCCTCAACCAGGCTGGCTGCAAAGCCGACTGCATCCACGGCGATATTCGCCAGTCCCAGCGTGAAAAGGTCCTGTCCAGCTTCCGCAAAGGCCATCTACCGGTCATCGTCTGCACCGACGTCGCCGCCCGTGGGATTGATATTTTTGGCGTCGATGCAGTCTTCAACTACGACGTGCCGCTGGAAAATGAAAACTACACCCACCGCATCGGCCGGACTGGCCGGGCGCACCACCCGGGCGTGGCGTACACGTTCTACGCCTTCCTCGACAAGATCCGGCTCGATGAGATCGTGCGTTTCACAAAAACGCCGCTGACGCCATTTGACGCCGAGCGGCTGGAACCTGTGGTTGATGAGGGTGGGTCAGGGACAGAAGGCGAGGCCGGTGACTGAGTACCGGTCAAAGGGGCAGGTGCACCGGCTGGCTTGCGGTGTGATCAGCGGCGTGGTGTCCGGTAGACGAATTCCCGCTGCGCATAGAAACTCACCACATACAGCAGTCCATCGCCAATAATTTTGGCCAGCAGCAGTGGCCATCCCAGGGCTTGGCTGAACAAGCGGATCAGGCTGTAGCTTAATAGCATGATGACCGTTGCCAGTATGTAATAACGGGCCAGCGCCTGGCGGTGGTGGCTGCCCCGCGCAAAGACCAGCTTGTGGTTGAGAAAATAATTGACCAGGGAGCTGACGATGCGTGCGGCAATGACCGTGGCCAGCAGATAGCCTGGAATCACGCGCGACAAGCCATAGAAAATGCCCAGGTCGATCAGGCCCGCCGTCGAAGAGGACGCAATGAACCGGAACAGCAGGCCGTAGATTTTGAGCGAGTCTCGGACCGGATTGAAATGGGATGAACGGTTCGCTTCGATGTAGACCGTTTCGATCGGCACCTGCGAGACCTTGATCTCGTGCGTGCGGATTGCCAGGAGCTGGTTCATCTCATATTCGTACCGTTCCCCTTTTAGTTGCAGAAAAAGGCGCAGATGCCGGTGGGGCAGGCCTCTCAGGCCTGTCTGCGTGTCACGGATATCGATACCGTTGATTGCCGCATAGACCAGCCGTGTCAGACGGTTGCCGATCTTGCTTCTCACCGGCACATCGCCGGTGAATTCGCGCACGCCCAGGACCAGGGCGTCCGGATCCAGCGCCATGGCCCGGGCGATTTTGAGGATGTCCTCTGGCCTGTGCTGGCCATCCGCATCCGCCGTGATGACACCCGCGTCCCCCAGTCCATGCTCCAGAATGAAATTCAAGCCAGACTTCAATGCCCGGCCCTTACCCAGGTTGACCACGTGTGTTACCACAGGTACCTGCAGCATCCGGATCTCGGCAAACAAAGCCGCCGAGCGATCCTCGCCGCCATCATCCACCACCACCATCCGATCCAGCCCTGCCGCGCGTAAATCACGCACCAGCTTCACCAGCTGATCATCAGGGCGATAAGCAGGAATGAGCACACAAGGTTGCATGAGGAGTCCTCTTTGCCCAAAAAGGGACCCGGTCCCTTTTTGGTTCAAATTGAAAGTATGTCAAACACAATTTGTAACAAATCTCGCTATTTGACAAAAGTGCTGAAAAAGGGACCCGGTCCCTTTTTTTTATTTTTGCTTCTCGGCACGCACGGGACGGTTGCCGATCTTGCGTCCGGTGAGGTTTTTGACGACTTCGTCAGCGGCTTCTCTGGGGACGTCGACGAAGGTGTAGCGGCCGTAGATGGCGATGGCGCCGATCTGTTTGCCGGAGAGGGAGGAGTGGGAGCAGACGGCTTTGACGATGTGCTGGGGCAGGACATTGTCATCGGACCCGACATTGAGGAAAAGACGCGACATGCCGGCTTCGATCTTCTTGCCGCCACGGCTTTTCTTGTCCTTGCCATCAAATTTGCCCTTTTTCCCACCCGAACGGTCGTCGTCAGCAACAAAGAAGCCAGCCCTGCTGTTGTTGTAGCTCGACTGGTAGCGGTTGTTGCGAGCGATGTGCTCGAGATAGGGTACGACCGGCTCGATTTCCTCGGCCTGGTGGTATTGCTCGCCCATGGCCAGGCGCAGCAAGGCTGCAGCGAGGTCAGCCGTGGTGTAGAATGAATCGGACGGACTTTCGACATTTATGTCCTGGAGATACTGCTCGACTGCCTCCACGTAATACGCCAGGTCATCGGCGCCGAGGCTGTCCTTGAGACCTTTGAGAATCGAACTCACACGGCTTTGCGTGACCTCGGTCAGGCTCGGCGGCTGGGCGCAGACAATATTGGCCTTGGCATAATGCTGGATGTTCTTCAGCTCGATGATCTCGCGGCCGACGACGAACGTGTAGGCTTTGCCCGAACGTCCGGCGCGGCCTGTCCGTCCAATCCGGTGCACATAATATTCCTCATCCTGGGGCAGGTCGTAATTGATGACGACCTCAATGTCATCGACGTCAATGCCTCGCGCCGCAACATCCGTCGCCACCAGCAGATCGACCTCACCCGAGCGGAAACGGTTCATGACCCGCGTCCGCAGCGGCTGTTTCATGTCACCATGCAGCGCCTCCGCCGCGTAACCACGCGTCGCCAGTTTTTCACAGACTTCATCGACTTTGCGCTTGGTGTTGCAGAAAACCAGCGCCAGCTTGATCCGTTCCGACTCGATCAGGCGGCAGAGAACCTCGAGTTTGTTCGATTCACGTACTTCGATGTAGAACTGGCTGATGTTCTCAACCGCCAGCTGCTTCGGCGCGATCCGCACATGAACGGGTTCGTGCAGGTATTTTTCGGTCAGTTCGAGGATCGATTTCGGCATGGTGGCGGAGAAAAAGACCTTCTGGATCTCATCCGGCGTCGATTCCAGAATCGTGTCGATGTCTTCCTTGAAGCCCATGTTGAGCATTTCATCGGCCTCATCGAGGATGATCCCGGTCAGGCTTTCCAGACGCAAGGTCTTGCGCCGCATGTGGTCCATGACCCGGCCCGGTGTGCCGACGATGATTTGCGGCCGCTTTTTCAGGGCCAGGATCTGGCGGTCGATCGGCTGGCCACCATAAACGGCCAGGATCCGGATGCCTTCTTTGTATTTGGCAACCGCATGCATTTCATCGGCGATCTGGATCGCCAGCTCACGGGTCGGTGCCAGGATCAGAAACTGGACCCGGCTGTCGTCACGGTCTACCCGCTCAATGACCGGAATACCGAATGCACAGGTCTTGCCCGTGCCCGTCTGGGCCTGGCCCAGCATGTCAACGCCACCCAGGATATGGGGGATCGACTCGCTCTGGATTGGCGTCGCCTCCTCAAAACCCATATCCACAACCGCGCGCTGGATTTCATACGATAAAGGTAAATCTTTAAAAGCTACTGTGTTCAAACTAACTCGACTTTCTCTGGGCAAAAGGCCTGCCCGCCGCCATCTTTGCAATTTCAGCCCAGGGAATCTCATTGCCCCTGAGCACACCGCATCATTTGTCTATAAAATCGATCAATATTAGCATAAAAGGCCGCAACTGTCGAGTATCGTCAATCGCTGGTTCTTTGCTTGTTTCCGTGAAAGGTAGTGCAGAAATATGGCATGGGATCACCCATTGTGCCGCCCCTGG
>CAZGSR010000015.1:0-56820 GCA_964528645.1 uncultured Mageeibacillus sp.
TACTTCTATTTTACAAAACTTCGATTGTCTTGAGAATTAATCAGCGGTTCCTTAATTTGCTTGATAAAGTGTCAGGCTGAAAGACCGATGATAAACAGCACAATGCCTGCGATCCCAAAAAGTGCGGCCATGACCAGTGAAACGGTGACGGCTGTCTGGTCCGTCGTTTTCTTGCCCAGTTTCATTTTGACAATCTTGATCAGCCCAGGTGACTTTTTCAAAGCCAGACCTCCGACGATCACGGTGTAAAGAATGCAAGCCAGTCCTCCCAATGCCCATCCGTTCATAGAAATACCTCCGATTGTGATTTTTGAGTCATTCTGTAAAATGCTTTATTGTTCCAGTCCCTGGCGGATGCGCGGTGCTGTCACGGCAAATACGGCAGCCGTCAACACCAGGATCACGCCGCAGGTCAATGCCAGGTTGCTCCAGGTCATGTCGCCATTCAAAATCGCAATATTCCCTTTGTAGACCCAGTAGAATGGCGACCAGTACAGAACCCACTGCCATTTTTCAGCCAGAAATTCGTAGCCGGCTACCGAGGCGGCCAGTGGCAACATGATGATCTTGGTCGTTGCGACGGCCATCATCACATCATCGCTGTTGAGGCCCTGGAGCAGGCCGATCATGATGCTGATCAGCGAGGCTGCGAAGACAAGGATCAGCAGCTGGACCAAATTGACATGTCCGGCGACACCCATGAAATAAACCAGTATGATGCTGCCGAGAAGTGCCAGCAAAAGACCCATCAAGCATTTACCAATGATCCATGCCAAACGACTGATCGGTGACACATTGATCGCGCTGATGGTATTGTCCATCTTCTCCTCAACGATGTTGAGCGAGACCAGCATACCCGCCAGTGCCGTCATCAACAAAATACCCATGTTGGCCCACAGCATCTTGATCGGTGGTGTCTTGATGCCGAATTCCTCGATCACCGCCGTCGTGTCAGCCGCCGAGCGGCCATATTCAAAAAACGTCTTAAGCAGGCGCGCGAAATCGACGACCTCTTTGGGTTCGTTGCCCTGAGTCAGGATAACGGCCGTCTCACTCTGGCTGACGATGCCGACGACATTGTCTCGTGCCAGGATCCGTTCTTCCATTGCAGTCCGGTCTGTATAAAAGCTGACATGCGCATAATCGTCGAGATAGTCGGCCATGCCGGGATTTTCCTGCTCAAGCAGGGCGATATTGACCATGGTGTCCTCAATGCCGGGCGCCAGGAAATTGACCACAAGCGCTAGGACAAAAGGGAAGAGGATGATGAACAGCGACATGAAATCGCGCAGACTGACCTTGAGGTCACGGGTAAAAATCAGCAGCAATTTGCGAATCATTCCAGCCACCTCCTCAAACCGTCAGGGTCCGGTTGAACCGGGCATGAGCCCAGGCAAACAACGCCGCACCACCCGCCAGGAAAGCCGCCGACAAGCGCATGACAAACCCCAGGTCCGCCTGACGCAGAATCTCGCGGAACCCATAGATGATGTAATAACTCGGCAAAACCTTGAGCCAGGCCGGGTTCCAGCTTGGCGAAAAATAGGCCAGAGCCGGCAGCATCAGACCGATCATGATCAGGAACAGGATGGCAAAGGACTGGGCCATGTCGTCGAAATAGCCGGCTACGATCAGGCCCAGGCCGGAGGCGAAGAAGCCAGTCGTGACCAGGAACAGCACGGTGATCGGGTAATGGACCCTGAGCCCCATCAACGGCACGACCAGGAGCAGCGACGTCACAAGCATCGTCAGCGTAAGCACCAGTACTTTGCTGAGCAGATAGTGCCAGAGAGGGGAGGGCGAGACGGCATAGGCCTTGATCACGCCTTCCTTTTTGTCGAGGAAAATGTAGGCAGCGATGATGAAAAAGCCCATCAAGGCGCCATTGAACGTCAGGAAAACCGGTAGCAGATTCTCGCGGTCTGACAGCAGGACCAGGTCGCTGGCCAGCGTCTCGACCAGCTGGTTCTCTGCAGCAGGGAACACGACGGCATCGTCCTGAGCATGCAGGACCAGGAGCAACTGCTTCAGCCGACTCGTTTCGTTGCCCTGCAGATAATAGGTGTAATGCCACTGGCCATCGACAGGATCGAGTTGGATCGTGGCGCCATAGAGATGGCGGTCTTCGGCCAGTCGGACCATGTCGTCTTCGGCTGTCAGGACATGAAGCTTCGCTTCCTCGCTCTCGTACAGCTGGGTAGTGATTTCGTCGCGGCCAACTTTGAAAACAACAGATTCAGGCCGGCCGTCGAGGTCTTCGAAGGTCTCAATGTAGGCTGCCTCGATGGCCGGATCGGGGATTGCCAGATAGAGGAATTCTTCGTCCTTGCTGGCAAAACTCTCTGGCACGACAAAGAGCAGGACAAACAGCAGGATAAAGGCGGCTATCAGCTCGACGTAGAAATAAAAGCCGCGCGAGGCGATCAGGAGCTCTTTGACAAAACTGGTCCACAGTTTCATGTCAGACCAGCTCCCTTCCGGTCACCTGGATGAAGATTTCCTCCAGGGTCGCTTCCTTGGTATGCATGGTACGGATGCGCTGGTCGGAGATCAGATCCAAGAGTCGCTGCCGGTCCCTTTCATCCACGGTGGACAACGTCTCGCTCTTGAGCTTGCCATCATCGCCATATTCGACGACGACGAGGCTCTGGCCATGCTGGAGCTTGAGGTTTTTGGGGCTGTCGATCAGCTTGATCTCGCCGTCGACGATAAAGGCAACGCGCGAGCAGAGCTCATCGGCAATGTACATGTTGTGGGTCGTCAAAAAGACCGTGACACCCTGCTGGTTTTGTTCGCGGATGATCCCTTTGATGGTCGCCGCGATCGCCGGATCCAGGCCGGTCGTCGGTTCATCGAGAAACCACAGCTCGGGATTATTGAGCATCGAACGGGCAAAGGTCAGGCGGTGCTTCATGCCTTTGGAAAATTCCCCGGCGCGAATCTGGCCTTTACCATCCAATCCGACCAGCCGCAACAATTCATCTGGATCGCGGGTCGGAACATCGTAGAGCTTGGCAAAAAACTGGAGGTTTTCCCGCGCCGTCAATTTGCTGTAGACATTGGACTGTTCGAAAGACATGCCGATCCGGTTGAACATGCTGTTTTTCAGCTTTTTGACATCATATCCTGCGACAGAAACCTGGCCCTGCTGCAGGCGTAATAGGCCGGTCAGTATACCCTGTGTGGTCGACTTGCCGGCGCCGGAGGGACCGAGAAATCCGAAAACCTCACCTTTCGGGATGTCGAAACTGACATCCTTGACGGCATAGACGTCGTTCTTGGCATAGGAATGGTAGAGATGCTCAACGGTGATCATGAATCTTGTCCCTCCTGGTCATGGATCGGTTTGTAGAATGACTGTTTCAGGATGTCCATGTAGTGGTTCATGCTCGCAGCGGCCTGAGCCAGATCGAGTGGCGTTTCAGAACCCATCTGAGCCAGCAGCTCCTCGCCGTATTTCTCCAGCGACCAGCGCACGATATTGATTGCTTCGCGCGTGGTGGCCGGATCGCGGAACTTGCCGAAGTCCACATTGCGGGTGTAAATGTCCTGGCTGACCTGCTCGAAATCAAGGCCATAGCCCTTGTAAAACTCGATCATTTCGGCTGCCTTGGCCAGATGCTGGTTGCTGATCACCTTCAAAAGGAAATCGAATAAATGCGGATACGATTTCTGGACTTCCATCTTGATCAGGGCGATCTGCTTCAGGCGCTCGAACAGGTCGGTCTGTTCCCAGTCGATGCGGTCCATGATTGCCCGGTACATCTTTTCGATGACAAATCCGACCAGTTGCTCATACAGTTCCTGCTTGCTGCCGAAATAATGGAACAGCAGGCCCTTGGAGATGCCCGCATTCAGGACGATGTGGTTGGTGGACGCTTTTTCGTAGGGGAAACTGGCGAATTCTTCAATCGCCGCGTTGAGGATGCGGTCCCGTTTGTCCGGTTCGATACCAGGCATGATGTCCTGCATGCAATCACCTCGCCAAGTTGATTGACCAGAGTGGTCAGTATCAGATTAGCACCATTGACCGATGTGGTCAATGCGTTTTTGCCGGGCGTAGCGAGGTATTCTTGAAAACAAAAAACAGGCCACGTTCCGGTCAGGGAAAATAGCCTGTTAGAAGTGGGTGCCAGGGCCCGGACGATTCATTTGACTTTGACTTCAAGCCATTTCTTCGTGGCGGCCACAGTGGACGAGCCTTCATTGATCGCGATCTGCAGTTCGTAAGTCCCTGCTGGCAGGTCTTTGTCAGCAATTTTCAGGTGGAAGCTGCCGTGGCCGTCATCATCGGTTTTGAATAGGACCAATTTGTAGTAGGTACCACTGTGGTCCAGATATGTGCCGGTATAGCCGGACAATTTGCGAACCCAGACGGAATACTCGGTCTTTTTCTTCAGATCGTCGATCACCCCGCGGATGATCAGGTTGTTGGCGCCTCGGGGGGTGGTGACGGTGATGTGGCCCTTGTAGGGATTGTCATCGTCCACCTGGTCCGATGTCCCGCCGGTCACATGATAGACGGGCATTTTCACATTGAGTACAGCGTGAGCTTTGGCAGTGTTCGGCACTTCATGGGCTGGCTTGGCCATCACAGTGGCTGGCAAGAGGACCACGAGTGCCAGGATCAGTGCGAATGAAAGCCATTTTTTCATCTCGCATCACACTTCTTTCGCTGGAGGGGGCTGGCACCACAGGGGGTCACTATTATTATATCACAGGCAAAATATAAGTGCTGCGTGAACGGCGACCAGGCTCTTTGCTTATCACCGTGAAAAGCAATGAACGGATGCAACCTTGCATCCAACATATAAGCCCCCCTGGAACCGGTGGTGGTTGCATGGTTTGCTGTCAGATGATTGTGAGGGGTGCCCCTGATGCTAATTTCGGCAATTGCCAATTTCGGGCGCACCCCTCGTGCGACCCCCGGTGCTAATTTCGGCAATTGCCGATTTCGGGCGCAGGGTAGATTGTTTCATCGTTTGACTGGCTTCGGCTGGAAACGCCTGCGGCTGTAAGGGCTTCGGACAAAAGTGTGACTTTCTGCCGATTTCGTAACCCGACCTCACTTCGGAAAATTCCTTTTTGATGTCGGGGTAGAAAACCGGCAATAAGTCCGATGGTTACCTGAAAACCCCTGAGGCTGTAGCATCACACGGTGCACCAGTGTTTTTGTCCGCTCCACTAACCCTGGTGCTGATTTCGGAAATTGCCGATTTCGAACGCACCCCTCGTGCGATCCCCGGTGCTGATTTCGGCAATTGCCGATTTCGGACCCCGGCCTGAATACAGACCAAACCTGCAACCAACATCAGCATTGTGCGAATTTTTATACCCACGTGATCACTCTTGGTGGGATCTACTACATTTTTTTACATGCCTTTCACGAAAACAAGCAAATAACCGCAAATAACCCGCAAAGAGTCCGCAAAGATCCGCAAAGAGCCGCAATTGATCCGCAAAGAGCCCAATCAAAAAACCTGTTGACAAACTGCGAGGCCTTATAATAAAATAATCAAGCCGCGGGGCATTAGCGCAGTTGGGAGCGCACGACACTGGCAGTGTCGGGGTCAGGGGTTCGAATCCCCTATGCTCCACCACAAATTGTCTGAAAAGTCAGACACGAAGCGAAAAAGCACTGAAAACCAGTGCTTTTTTCGCGTTTTTCGAGCAAAAATCTTGAAAAATGCAAAATATTCAAAAAATGAGACCTCTGCCTATCCCCTCATTTCCGCTACCAGGGCCGGTACACCAACCAGATTGATCGCTCGTTTGAGATAGTAGACCAGAAAGCTCAAGCCAAGCTCACCGGTGGTCTTTTCTATCCCCCGGCAGAGCAGATATCTCGCATCGTGGTACCATTTGACGGTCCCGAATGGGTGTTCCGCCAGGCACATTCGCTTTTTGAGTGTTGCATCGTCGCTGCGGATGCAGAGCTGGACTTTCTTTTTAACCAGATCCTTTCGATCCAGTGTGTGATTGAAAGAATTTATGGGAAGATCCGGTGGGATTGATTGTGGCGGGAAGAGGCTGTTGCCGTACATCCTGACCGGAATGACTTGGGTATTTGGCCCAAAACTGACCGTTTTGAAACTCTTGCCCGATGTGCACTTGTTCGGGCATTGTCGGCAGGCCTCTTTGCTGCCATAGATTGTGTTTGGACCGCGCTTTTTGGTCTCGCGCAAGATCTGTCCCATCGGGCAGGTGACAGTTCCGTCTTCGTTTAAAATGAAGCAGCTCATCGTGTTTTGTTCCTGGACTTCAACCGTTATGCCGCTTCATAGCTTGCGATCAGATGGCTGCCATCGTCAACGGCGGTCTGGACGTTGTAGTAGCAGTGGTATCCATCCTTGCTCTGCATGACTCTGGCTTCGGGATCCGTTGTCAGGATCTGCGTCTCACCCGTTCGTTCCAGTTGCTCAAGATAGCCTTCGTAGGCATTTTTGCGATCACGCTGTTCAGCAATACGCTGCTGAAGCACCGCGCGGAATTTTGAACCGCTGATCGCAAAAAGTTCTTTCTGGTACAGATCCATGGCCAGGCAGATGCCAACAAATTCACGAAAGACGGCCTTTAACGCTTTGGCATTGTGTTTTCTAAAATCGGCGATGGTGCGAAAGTCCGGGGTCAGGCGGCGCAGCAGATAGAACAAAAAACAATTCAAGCAGGCAGCGTCCCGCGATTTTCCCCTAAACCGATGGATCCCTTTTGTCAATCACCGTATCCATTTGCGATGCTCTTGGCTCTTGGCTTGTTTCCGTGAAAAGGAATGAAAGGTTACATCCGTTCATTGCTTTTCACGGTAATAAGCAAAGAGCCCACTTTGTGTCAGAAGAGACAAAGAACCTTTCTAAAGTTATAATAGTTCCTGATAGTTTTGACAAAACAGCCACAGCAAGGGGTCGTGAAATGGATAGCGACTCCTTGCTGCCAGGCCACTCACACTCAAGGAAGAGGAGCGACCGTAATGAAAAACATCCCCTTGTATGAAGTCCGACCAATCCAAGACCTCCGTGACATGATCCAGCAGAGTGCCGGCCTCTACGGCGACAAGCCTGTCTTCCTCGTCAAAGATCCACGGGCGATCGGCCAGCCGGCTGTTGCGGCGCCTCAAACAGGCCGCTCCTCGGATGCGGGCTCAGCCCACTATCAGCCCGTCACCTATCAAAAATTCGCCCGCGATGTCGATGCCCTCGGCACTTGGTTTTTCAAACAGTCGCTACAGGGCAGCCGGATCGCCATCCTGGCTGAGACTCGCTATGAATGGTATGTCACCTACCTGGCGACGGTGAATGGCACTGGCATCGTTGTGCCGCTGGACAAGGAGCTGCCCCAGGCGGAGATTGCCAATCTTCTCAATCGTTCCCAGGCTGATGTACTGGTTTATGCTTCTTCCAAGCAAAAGGAAGTCAATGCCATCCGGGACAGCATCACAACGGTGAAAACTTTCATTGCCATGGATCCGCCAACAGTGGCTGGCGACCTTTATTTCTGGGATTGCCTGACCGAGGGTGAGGACCTTCTGGCAAAAGGTTCGACGGCATTCACGACTGCCCCTATTGATCCGGAGGTTCTGTCCATCCTGCTATTCACCTCTGGCACCACCGCAATGTCCAAGGCCGTCATGCTCAACCATCGCAACATCTGCATCAATCTGCAGGCCATGTGCCAGATGCTCTACATCGGGCCGGACGATATTTTCCTGTCCGTCCTGCCCCTGCACCATACGTATGAATGCACCTGCGGCTTCCTCTGTCCCGTCTACCGAGGCGCAACAGTGGCGGTCTGCGAGGGCTTACGCCATATTACAAAGAACATGCAGGAATCCAAGGTCACAATCATGCTGGCCGTGCCGTTGATGCTCGAGCTTTTCTATAAGCGGATCATGAAATCTGCCACCTCTGATCCCAGACTGGCGAAAAAATTCCGCCTCGGCCTGAAAATCTCCGGCTTCCTGCGCAAGATCGGCATCGACAAGCGCAAGAAGCTGTTCGCCAAGGTCCATGACAATTTCGGCGGCCACCTGCGTATGCTGATCGCAGGTGGTGCGGCAATCGACCCGGCGATCATCGCCGGATTGCGCGACCTGGGACTGGAGAGTGTCCAGGGCTATGGTCTGACCGAATGTGCCCCGATCCTGGCCCTCAACCGTGACGTCGACTACAAGGACAACGCCGCTGGCTTGCCGTTGCCAGGTGTCGAGATCAAGATTATCGAGCCAGACGAAAACGGCATCGGTGAAATCGTTGGCCGCGGCCCCAATGTCATGATGGGCTACTTTGAAAACGAAGAAGCGACGAAAGAGGCGATCGACAGCGAAGGTTATTTCCACACCGGCGACCTGGGTTATCAGGACAAGGATGGCTTTGTCATCATCACCGGCCGCAAGAAAAATGTCATCATTGCCAAGAATGGCAAGAACATTTTCCCGGAGGAGATCGAATTCAAGCTGTTGCAGAATGATCTGATTGCTGAATGCCTGGTCTCAGGTCGTGAGGATGAGGCTGGCGAGACCATCGTCCGCGCTGATATTTTCCCGAATGAGGAAAAAGTCCGCGAAATATTTGGTGATATCCCGCTCGATTCCAAAGATGTGCGTGATGCGATCGACCAGATCATCCGCAGCGTCAATCACGGCATGGTCACCTACAAATACATCCGCGAATTTGACCTCAGGCCGACTGAGTTTGAAAAGACCAGCTCGAAGAAAATCAAGCGCACCTATAAAAAATAGCTGGTTTTCTGCCGAGAACTGGTGTCGTGTGACTTTGGCACAAGAAAGAGACACCCTGCTTGTGGTAGTGTAGGGAAAACTGTCCGACTGATCACACACACATAGGAGTCAAACATGGTTGATTATTCCAAGAAAATCCGCGTCGGCCTGATCGTCGTGGTTGCGCTCGCCATTATCTCAGTAGGCGTATTTGCCTTTCTGGCCAGAAACGGGTCTGAAGAAAAAGCGACATCCGGACTTGAATCCGCTGTCTATGAAGTTGTCTGGAATGGCTCGGATTATGAGCATGTCGGTATTGCTGATTTTGCCGCCTACATGAAGGAAACCAAGGAACCAATCCTGATCGATTTCTGGGCTGAATGGTGCAGCCCTTGTCGCTTGTCTGCGCCGGTGATTGAGGAAATGGCCCAGACCTATGATGGCAAGGCCCGCATCGTCAAGATCAACACCGACTATGCAGGCCCGATTGCACAGGCTTTCAGCGTCAACGGCATCCCTCATTTTTCAATCGTCAAAGACAGCACCGTGGTCGATTCTTTGACGGGCTATAGCGAAGAACTGGGCAGCATCCTCGGCGGCAAGCTCGACGCCGTTCTGGCTGGCTGATTCCGGTCGCCAATGACGGCGGCCTGTCCTGAAAGCTGAACGATTTCCTGCTTCTTGGCACAAGTTGTTTGACGGAGGTTGTCGATGTCCCTGCTGACGCAACGGATAGTAGTCTTTGCCCTTGGCATCGTCCTGCTGGTGGGCGGGATTCTGCGTGGTGATGTGCTCGAACTCTGGCGCCGCGCGACCCAGCTTTGCCTGGGTTGTATCGGCATCGGTTGAGGCGCGTGGCATGGCATCCAGTACGAAAAACCTCAAGCTCCCATTCAAACAGCGTTTGCCGCGCCAGCAAAAACAGCGCAAATGGTTCCAGGGTCTGTTTGTCCTCGGGACGAACAGCTACCTGGCCGGATTTTTCAAGGGCACGATTTATCAGGGCCCTTTGAAAAATGCCTGCCTGCCCGGTTTGAACTGCTACTCCTGTCCAGGTTCGCTGGGGTCCTGTCCGCTGGGTGCTTTGCAGGGCTCGATCAGCAATCCCAACCAGCAGATTTCCTTTTATGTCCTGGGTTTTCTGACACTGGTCGGTGGACTCGTCGGACGGGCGGTCTGTGGCTGGGCTTGTCCCTTTGGCCTGGTCCAGGACTGGCTGCACAAGATTCCGACACCGAAATGGAAACCTGAACACAAGGAACTCCTGCATAAGCTGCTGCTTCAATTGAAATATCTGGTATTGTTGCTCTTTGTTGTCCTGCTCCCTTTCCTGCCAACCGTGACCGGCCAATACGGCGACGTCTATTTCTGCAAATACATCTGTCCCTCTGGTACGCTGTTTGCCGGGATCCCGCTGCTTTCAGTCAATGACCAGTTGCGCCCGCTGGCCGGTTGGCTGTTCAGCTGGAAAGGTCTGCTCCTGTTTATCTTCCTGAGCCTGTCGGTCCAGATTTCGCGCCCATTTTGCCGCTATGTCTGCCCGCTTGGTGCCATTTACGGATTTTTCAACCGCATCAGCCTCTATCGGGTCCGCGTCGATCATGCTGCCTGCACCAGCTGCGGTAACTGTACACGCCAGTGTCCGATGGCCGTGACCGTGCCTGCCGATCCCAATACGGCCGAGTGCATCCGCTGTGGCGAATGTGCGGCCGTCTGTCCGACTCATGCGATCAAGGTCGGATTTGGGCCTTTGAAAGAAGTGGAGATGAAACATGTCGATCAATCCGGAGAGACTGCTTGAATCCAACCTTCCCTGGGTGACCTACCGGACGCTGCGTGACCTTGTCGGGTTGCCAGAGCATGATCCCTATGTCCGTCAGGCCAAAGACGACATGATCCATCACCCTCTGGTTGCCGGACTGGTTCAAGCGCTCGCCGACTGGCCGGGCATCGTCCTCAACAGCCATAAGAGTGCAGGACAGCTTTACCACAAACTGGCCTTTCTTGCTGATCTCGGCCTAGTGTCGGGCGATGGTGATTTTACCGGGCTAATCAAACGCCTGGAAGTCCAGCGCGACCCACATGGCCTGTTCCAATTGCCAACCCAGATCCCCGTCCATTTCGGCGGCAGCGGTCAGGAGACTTGGGCCTGGGCTTTGTGCGATGCCCCTCTGATCCTGTATTCAGTGGCCAAAATGAATCTTCTTTCCGACCGGGTCGATGCTGCCGTCCTGTATCTGATGAGTCTGGGGCTGGACACGGGCTGGCCGTGCACGGTGTCGCCTGAACTGGGCTCTTTTCGTGGTCCTGGTCGCAAGGATGACCCCTGCCCGTACGCGACGCTGATCATGCTTCAGTTATTGGCCTTAAAACCTGCCTGGCGTGACTCGGTTGTGGCCCGGGCAGGTGTGGAAACGCTGCTTGGACTTTGGGAAAATAGCCTGGACAAACACCCGTATCTGTTTTATATGGGAACGGATTTTCGCAAGCTCAAAGCGCCTTTCGTCTGGTATGATATCTTGCACGTCTTAGAGGTCTTGTCGCAATTTCCTCACGCACGCTGCGATCCTCGACTTCAGAGCCTGTTGGCTCCCGTCCAGGCCCAGGCAGATGCCGCCGGCTGGTATACGCCTCAATCCGTCTGGAAAGCTTGGGCCGATTGGGATTTTGGCCAGAAAAAAGTCCCCTCACCTTACTTAACGTTCCTAATCAATCGCATCGAAAAACGTCTGGAAGGAGGGACCGTTTTTGGGCAATGAAATGTGGTCCTCCGAAGTCCGTGCTTGGCTGACGGATGTGTCCTGGACGAAAAATTTCTCCCGGGCTGAGCAGGATGTCGCGTCTGACCCGGCACGGATCCGGGACTTGCTCGATTTTATCGACTCTGACCAGGGCAGTACAAAATTCACCGCCGAAAAAATCCTGCGCAATCTGAGCGTCAGTCAGCCTGCTTTGCTCTATCCACATTTTGATGCCATCGTATTCTGGCTTGACAGCCCCAACGCGTTCATCCAGTGGGGTGGCATCTTTATTTTGGGCAATCTGGTCACGGTCGACGGGGACCGCAAGTTTCCGGCATTGTTCGAACGCTTTTTTGCGTTGCTCAATCAGCCAGCCATGATTACGGCGGCTAATTGTGTCGCAACAGCATCCCGGATCATACAGCGGTATCCAGAGCTGGAACCGGAGATCACCCGGCGTTTGCTGGCGGTGACCGCTAACACGTATTACCGCAAGAATCAGCCGTCTCCGGAGTGCAAGAATATTCTGCTCGGACATGTGCTTGATAGCCTGGATGGGTATTACGATCAGGCAATAGATCAGGATCAGATCTTGGATTTCGCGCAGTCGCTGATCCATAATAGCCGGGCTGCCGTCGCCCGCAAGGCCCGGAAATTTCTCGAAAAACACCAGCGGTGATGCGTTGGCCCAATCCTTGCTGGCTGGCTCGTTCAGCTGGGAACCATCTGTACAGGAGGTCTGACCCATGAGCCTGATTCAGGAACGTTTCGGCAATGACAAACAGGGAAATCCAGTCACGTGTTTTGTACTCGCCAATTCCAGCGGCTGCCGGGCCAGCCTGCTGGACTTTGGCGCGACAATCCAGAGCCTGTGGGTACCGGACCGCAACGGTGAACTGGCCGATGTCGTGCTGGGCTATCCGGATATGGCCGGTTATCTCAGTAGCACTAACCCGCGCCATGGGGCGACGATCGGCCGCGTAGCCAACCGCATCGCACAAGGCCGGTTCACCCTCGAGGGACAGGTCATCGAACTGGCGAAGAACAAAGATCCCAACCACATGCACGGCGGTTTCGTCAGCTTTGACAAGAAGCTCTGGCAGACTTCGGTTTTGTCAGATGGTGACGAGCCTGCGGTCCGCTTCACCTTGGCCAGCGAAGACAGGGAGGAAGGGTACCCCGGCAGGCTCACGACTCACCTGACCTACACACTGAGCTCTGACAATGCCTTGCGCCTGGATTACGAAGCAGTTAGCGACCGCACGACGATCATCAACTTGACCAATCACGTCTATTTCAATCTGCGCGGCCATGCTGCGGGCGAGATCGACGATCAGCTCCTGACCATCCACGCCGACCAGGTCACGGCGATCGACGAGACCTGCTATCCGACCGGGGAGATCCTCCCGGTAGCCGGCACTGCACTCGATTTCACCCTGCCCAAGCCAATCGGACAGGACATCGACAGCCCGGAGGCCCAGATAGCCTACGCCCGCGGGTATGACCACAACTATATACTGCGTGGTTACCTGGGACGACAGACTGAGCCGATTCCATTTGCCTGCGCACTGGTTGAAGATCCACAGACTGGCCGGACGATGTCGGTCGAGACGACCTCACCCGGGGTTCAGTTCTACACCGCTAACAACATGCGCCCTGGTGAACCCGGCAAGGACGGTGCCCAGTACCAGGTGCGCGGCTCTTACTGCCTGGAAACGCAGTACTACCCTGACGCCGTCCATCACGACAACTTTCCCAGTATCGTGTTTGCGGCAGGCGAGGTTTTCCGGCACACGACGGTTTACCGGTTCGGGGTTACCCAAACCACATGAACCGCTCCAGATCCACCATCCCGTCCGCCAGGAATTCGATGCCTTCCATTTCCAGATGCATGCGCTGTGAATCACGCCCCAACGGCTCGAAGGCAGCGGACAATCCGCCGTACCGATTGACGACCCGGTGGCAGGGCACATCGTCGTAGGGGCAGCTGTTCAAGGCGTACCCGACCACGCGCGATAAACGTGGATTGCCGGCCAGGCGAGCCAGCTGGCCGTACGTTGTGACGCGGCCATATGGTATCTGGCGGGCGATGGCGTAGATGGTTTCAAAAGTGCGTGTCATTGGACAAAATCACCTTCTGCTTATAAAAAGTGCCCCGGCCCGGATCGGGCAGGAGCACTGCATGTTGGTTTATTTCTCCGGGTCAAAGTCCCAGGCATCTTCATAGATGGCGAGGATGTCGTCATCCCGTAGGGGCAGGAACTGGCCGCAGGTGCCGTCGGGGTTGCGCTTGACGCGCCCCGCCAGAACTGGCAGATCTTCCCGCGGGATGCCAAGTTCGCGGAGATTGGGCTTGAGCCCCCAGCTGGAGAACAGGCGCGACAGGGCCAGGGCACCGGCGCGGGCGGTCCGGGCCGGATCGGCAAAGTCGAGTGGCAGGCCGAGGACGCGTTCGGCGAACTGGGCGATGCGCAGGGTGCGGTGCGGCAGGTGATACAGGAGCCAGGACGGATACATCGCCGCCAGACCAGCACCATGGGCGGTGTTGTAATTGCCGCTCAGCTCATGCTCAAGGGCGTGGACGCTCCAGTCTTCCTTGCGCCCCATGCCCAATAGCCCGACATGGGCGAAGGTGGAGGCAAAAAACAGGTTCGCGCGCGGTTCATAGTCGTTCAAATCTGCCAGGGCCAGGGGAGCCTGTTCGATGATCGAGCGCATGGCGCCTTCGCAGAGGTGATCGGTCAGGCTGACGTCCGGCGTGGTGGTGAAATAGCGCTCCATGATGTGGGCCAGCATGTCTGCTGAGCCATAGGCGACCTGCTCGCGCGGCAGGGTGAAGGTCAGCTCGGGATTGATGATCGAAAAATCCGGCCGGTTGAGGTCACTCCTCAGGCCGCGCTTGAGGGGCTCGTTGGCCCGCTTGATCACGCTGCTGTTGCTGGCTTCGGATCCGGTGGCCATCAGGGTGATCACCGTGCCCAGGCCGAGCCGGCGCTCCGGCTTGCGCTTGCCAACGTAGAAGTCCCAGAAATCGCCCTCGTGACAAGCGCCGATGGCGATGGCCTTGGCTGAGTCGAGTACGCTGCCACCACCGACGGCGAGGATGTAGTCGATCCCCTCGCGCTTGCACAGCTCGATCCCCTCGTAGACCAGCGTGTCGCGCGGATTGGCGACAACGCCACCCAGTTCAACCCAGTCCAGCCGGTGCTGGCGCAGTGACTCCTGGACTCGGCCAAGTAGGCCGCTCTTGATCGCCGATCCCGATCCGTAATGGAGCAGGACCTTTTTGGCACCGTAAAAGGCGGCCCACTGGCCGGCTTCCGTTTCCTTGCCGCGGCCGACAATCAGACGCGTCGGGCTGTAGTATTCAAAATCGAGCATGTAACACCTCCTTAAAAGGGCTGGCCGGAGCGGGTATTCGGGCCATATGGTTCGGTCAGGATCAGGACCGTTTTACTTTTTCGGTTTGAAGCTGTCCTTCAACGAGACCGAGCGGTTGAAGACCAGATGACCGGGCTTGCTGTCGCCGTTGTCGAGGCAGAAATAGCCGAGCCGCAGGAACTGGAAGCTGGCCGGGACTGCATAGTTTGAAAGGGACGCTTCGACCCGGGCGTCCGGCAGGACCTCGAGTGAAGCGGGATTGATGCAGTCGAGGAAGTTGCGGTCGGCGGCGTCCGGGTCGGCGACAGAGAAAAGGTTGTCGTAGAGACGGACTTCGGCAGGGAGGGCCGTCTGGCTGTCGACCCAGTGGATCGTGCCCTTGACCTTGCGGCTGTCCGGGGTGTTGCCACCGCGGGTATCTGGATCATAGGTGGCATGGACCGTCACGACCTGGCCGTTTTCGTCCTTGTCACAGCCGGTACAGCGTACGACGTAGGCGGCCTTGAGCCGGACCTCGTTGCCGGGGAAGAGGCGGAAATAGCCTTTGACCGGATTCTCCAGGAAATCGTCGGCTTCGATCCAGAGCTCGCGCGAGAAAGAGACCTCGCGGGTACCGGCGGACGGGTCTTCCGGGTTGTTCTCGACGTTGAAGGTCTCCGTCTGGCCCTCCGGGTAATTGTCGATCACGAGTTTGACCGGGCGCAGGACCGCCATGACGCGGGTGGCGGTGGCGTTGAGATCCTCGCGCAGGCAATGCTCGAGGAAGCTGTATTCGACCGTGCTGTTGACCTTGGACACACCGATGCGCTCACAGAAATTGCGAATGCTCTTGGGCGTATAGCCGCGGCGTCTGAGGCCGCCCAGGGTGGGCAGGCGTGGGTCGTCCCAGCCAGACACGAGCTGGTTCTCGACCAGGTGGCGCAGTTTGCGTTTGCTCATGACGGTGTGGTTGATGCCGAGGCGGGCAAACTCGATCTGGCGCGGCTGGCTGGGCAGGTCACAGTGGTTGACCACCCAGTCGTAGAGTGGCCGGTGATCTTCGAACTCAAGCGAGCAGAGCGAGTGGGTGATGCACTCGAGTGCGTCCTCGATCGGATGGGCATAGTCGTACATCGGATAGATGCACCAGGTGTCGCCGGTGCGGTGGTGGTGGGCGCGCAGGATGCGGTAGAGGACCGGGTCACGCATGTTCATGTTGCCGGAGGTCATATCGATCTTGGCGCGCAGGACCATCGAGCCGTCGGCGAATTCGCCAGCCTTCATGCGGCCGAACAGGTCGAGTGATTCCTCAGGGCTGCGGTCACGCCAGGGGCTCGGGGTGCCTGGGCTGGTCAGGGTGCCGCGGCTCTCGCGCATCTGCTCGGGCGTCTGCTCGCAGACATAGGCCAAGCCTTTCCTGATCAGGTCGCAGGCCAGGTCATACATTTTCGGGAAATAGTCCGAGGCGAAATAGAAGCGGTCGCCCCAGTCGTAACCGAGCCAGTGGATGTCCTCCTGGATCGCTTCGACGTATTCGACATCTTCCTTGCTCGGGTTGGTGTCGTCCATGCGCAGGTTGCAGACGCCGCCGTATTTTTCCGCGGTGCCGAAGTCGATCACGATCGCCTTGGCATGGCCGATGTGCAGGTAGCCATTCGGTTCTGGCGGGAAGCGGGTATGCACGGTCATGCCGGCAAAACGGCCACCTGTGGCGATGTCTTCTTCGACAAATTCGTGGATGAAGTGCTTCGACTCGACGGCTGCTTCGGTGCTGTTTTCAGCAGCGGCGTCCAGGGCAGGATTGAGCTTTTCGAGGTCAGCCATGGTCAGATACCCTCCAGTTTCTTCTTTGCAATGTCCAGGCGGGCCAGGGATTCGTCGCGGCCGAGGATGGTCAGGATCTCGATCGCGCCACCGGGTGTGACTTCCTGGCCGGAAATGGCGATGCGGACCGGCCACATGACCTGGCCGTTCTTGAGGCCCTTTGCAGTGGCAAAATTGATCAGAAGGTCATGCAGGGCCTGGCGTTCCCAGTTCGGCAACGCCTCAAGGGCGGTGACAACCTGGGGCAGGACCTGAGCGGCCAGGGCCGGGTCGGTCTTGCTTTTCTTGTTGCTGAACAGGTCGGTCGAATAGTCCTGGCGCTGGCTGAGGAAGGCGACCATGTCTGCGACCTGGGTCAGGCGGGTGACGCGTGGCTGCAGGATCTCGGCCAGCAGGGTGGCATCGTAGGAGCGGCCGGCAAAGACGCGGTCGAGCTCGGGACGGATCAGGCTGAGGAAATCAGCTGGAGCCATTTTGCGGATGTATTCGGCATTGAACCAGGTCAGCTTGTCATAGTCGAAGACCGACGGCGACTTGCTGATCCCGTCGATGGCAAAAGCCTGGCAGAGCTCAGCCAGGGTGAAGAGCTCGGTGTTGTCCTTGGGACACCAGCCGAGCAGGGCGATGTAGTTGACGATCGCTTCGGGCAGGTAGCCATCAGACACGAGGTCGGCAAAGCTGGTCGCACCGTGGCGCTTGGAGAGCTTCTTGCCGTCCTTGCCGAGGATCAGGGGCAGGTGGACGTAGGTCGGGATCTCCCAGCCAAAGGCATCGTAGAGCAGGTTGTATTTGGGGGTCGAGGAGAGGTATTCCGAGCCGCGCACGACATGGGTGATTGCCATGTCGTGATCGTCGATGACATTGGCGAAGTTGTAGGTCGGGTAGCCATCGGATTTGAGGAGGACCTGGTCCTCCAGCTCACTGTTTTCGACCGAGATGTCGCCATAGACGGCATCCTGGAAGGTTGTCGTGCCGGAAAGGGGCATTTTCTGGCGGATCACAGATGGCATCCCGGCAGCCAGATTGGCTTGGACAACCTCCGTGGGCAGGTCGCGGCAATGGCGGTCATAACCACCAGCAAAATTGCCGGCTGCTTCAGCGGCGGCGCGCACGCTCTCGAGGCGCTCCTTGCTGCAGAAGCAATGGTAGGCTTTACCCTCCGCCACGAGCTGCTCGGCATGGGGGCGGTAGAGGTGCAGTCGTTCACTCTGGACATAGGGCCCATGCGGGCCGCCGACATCCGGGCCCTCGTCGTGGGTCATGCCGACCTCGCGCAGGGTGTGGTAGATCAGGTCCAGCGCGCCCTCCACCTGTCGTTCCTGGTCGGTGTCTTCGATGCGCAGGATGAACGAGCCACCGAGCGACCGGGCGATCAGGTATTCGTACAGGGCGGTACGGAGATTGCCGACATGCATCATGCCGGTCGGGCTGGGCGCATAACGGGTGCGGACAGTGGGTGTTGTCATGGAAAACCTCTTTGACCGGTGCCTCTCGCTTCACGAAAAGCTTTTGACTTGTTCACCGGATGTTCACGGGATGGATCTAATCTTTAACGCATAATATGATACCATAGGATGCACACTTTGACACTTTAGAAAAGAGGTAATCGATGTTCGGATATGTCCGGCCTTACAAGCCGGAATTGCTCGTCAAAGAACTGACGCGCTACCAGTCGGTCTACTGCGGGATTTGCAAACAAATCGGGCGCGACTATGGCCAGTTGCCGCGCCTGGCCCTGGGCTACGACTTGACTTTGTTCGCAGTCCTGTTGCTGTCCCTGTCCCCGGACCAGCCGCCGGAGGAACTGGCAGGCTGTATCTCCAATCCGATCAAGAAACGCCCGATGCTCAAAGGCGGCGAGATCATCCGCCTGGCAGCCGGACTGACGATTTTGCTGGCCTATCACAAGGCGGCCGACAATGCCCGTGATGAGCACCCCGTTCTCGGTCGCACCGTCCAGCTGGCCCTGGCTGGCGCTCACCGCAAAGCTGCCCGTCGTTACCCTGCCTATGAGCAGGCGATCGGTGACCATCTCGGCCAGCTGCACGCACTGGAAAAGGGTCCGCCTGACTTGTTGGCTGCTGAACATTTTGGCCATTTGCTGGAATCTTTCATGGCCCAGGCGGCCCCGCTGGCCAGTCCTGACCCGGTTATCCAGGCGGGACTTTCCCGTTTTGGTTATCACCTGGGCAGCTGGATCTACTTGCTCGATGCAATTGACGACCGGGAAAACGACTGCAATAATGGCAGTTGGAATCCTTTTTCCAACCTGGATCCAACGATCGCCCAGGAAACAGCCCGAGCCCTGCTGGAACAGCACGAGATGGAAATGGACCGGGTCGCTGCCCTGCTGCCCTACGACCGTGATGCCGGACTGATGGGCAATATTGTCACGGTAGGCCTGCAGGCTGCGCGGGATACCATCCTCGCTGGACACCGGTTGGGCAAGATCTAGCTCACACTGGCAAGAGAATCAAGGAGAATCCCCCAAAATGGCAAAAAGTCCTTACGAAGTCCTTGGTGTCCGGGTGGGCGCCTCCCAGGAGGAAATCAAGAAAGCTTATCGGACACTGGTGAAAAAATACCATCCCGACCATTACCAGGACCATCCGCTGGCCGACCTGGCCAAGGAGAAAATGCAGGAGATCAATGCTGCCTACGATCAGCTGACCTCTGGCAGTACACAGACAGGAAGTGGTCCGTCCTCCTACCACTCAACCGGCCAGACCTCGCAGCAGCAATCAGCCCAGCAGCAATGGCAACAATGGCAGCAACAACAGCAACAGCAGTGGCAGCAACAGCAGCGTCCCTATGGCAACCAGAGCCCCTACTACCGCCAGTCTAATGGTGATGTCTGCAATACGCTGGGCTGCCTGTGCTGTGCCGACTCCTGCTGCGAATGCTGCGGTTCAGACCTGATTTCCTGCTGCTAAAATGGGGCGCAAACGATGAATGCCACGACTCGGGCTCTGACCCTGGGCGGTCTGCTCTCTGCCTTGTCGTTGCTTTTCCTGGTTATTGGCACGGTCTCCCCAACCGCTGACCTGTCCCTCTATGCCTTGAGCTCCCTGCCAGTCGCGATTGCCGTGATCGAGCTGGGCCAGCGCCGCGCCTGGCTCGTCTACCTCGCTGTCAGCCTGATTGGCCTGGCCTGGCCTGGACTTGCTTTCACGTATCTGTTTGCTTTCTTTTTTGGTCTTTTTCCCATCTTGAAAGCTGTATTTGAATCCAGGCTCAACCGGGCTCTGGCTGCTTTGGCCAAGCTGGTGGTGGGGAATGTCCTGGTCATCGCAGCGACGTGGCTCTTTGCCCGTGACTTGATTCTGGCCCAGGCTGCTGTCTGGGGCTGGTGGTACATCCCGGCGCTTGTCGTTGCGCTCCAGGTTGTCATCCTGGTGTACGATTATGCACTGGGACTTTTAATCACCTTCTATCTGGACCGCCTGTCCCGTCATCTCAGAAACAGGCGAAATTTGTAAAGTCAGTGGTCTTTTGCCACTTTTCATAAGTAAATATTTCAATTATCATTAATTCGAGTATTATGTGTGCGAGCACGTTATGGCCGGTCTACTGACAGCAGCAGGACAAACATCAGGAGCGTACATGGATAATCTGACACTGGCAGCTGCGAATGCATTCATCCAGCTTTACTCCTCGGCTAATTTGCTGGTCATTTCTATCCAGCGCAAGTCCAAGCCCCTGCGGTTCATCAGCCTGGGCTATTTCTTGCTGGCCGCAGCTTTTTTTGTCATTTTCATCTTCCACCAGGCGCCAACGGAAATTCTTGCATTAACATTCAATTTATCGTTCAGCATGTTTTTTTTCATGTATTTTGCCGGAATCCGCTCGTTTTGCGGATTCAAAGCATGGCCTGTCAAATATTCGTTGCTGCTGACTCTTGGGTACACCCTCCTGACTTTGGTGATCATCCTGGTGCCCATCTCTTTTCCACGCATTGCGATCACATCCCTGCTGGTTGTCTATTTATTTTGCGACGCGCTGGTCTCGATCTGGTCGGTCTGGAAGCGCCTGCCTCTGATTGAAAGGTCCCTCTCACTGGTCGCAATGGTCGGTTATCCTGGCTATTTGCTGGCTCGCCTGTTTGTCATCTACCGAGAGTCCTATGCCGACAAATTCATGACCGACGCCAGTGTGGAGTCCACTGTGACCCAGCTCTTCATGATGATCAATTTCAGTGTCCTGGCTTCTGTGGCCTATCACATCGACAACAGGCTGCTTCTGTCCGATTTGCAGAACAAAAACCAGCTGCTGGAGGAGCAGTCCATCACGGACCAGTTGACAGGGCTGTATAACCAACGCTATCTCGAACAAATGGCAAGCCGCGAGATCATCCGTAGCCGCAACGACCAGCAACACCAGGACAGCCGCCATCCGGTCTCCCTGATCTTGCTGGATATTGATGCTTTTGCCACGATCACCGATCGCCACGGCACCCACAAGGGTAACCAAGTGATCAGGGAAATGTCTGACATGATCCAAAATGCCGCCAATAAACAGGATATTGTTGTCCGGCTAGCGGCGTCGAAGTTTCTCCTGGTTCTGCTGGAGAAAAGCAAACATGAAGCACTGATGGTTGCAGAAAATTTGCGCCACCAGATCGAGACGATTCCTGAGCCGATGGTCTGCCCGTATACCGCCAGTCTTGGCGTCGCTGAACATGAAACCGGGGAGAATTTCGAACACTGGTTTAACCGGGCCGCGCTTGCTCTGGACCAGGCTAAGAAAAACGGCAGGAACCGGGTGGTTTCTGCCGCTTGAGGTTCTGGTGGGCCGTGACCGCCCGGGTCAGAATCGGTCAGGAGAGCAGGCGTTTTTCGCCTTCGATGGTTTTGAGCGGGGCAATGTTCTGGGTGACTTCCAGCGTGCCGAGGTAGCTTCCGTCTTCTCCGCGCACCGCAAAATAGCGGATCAGGACGAACATGCCTTTCATCTCGATCCAGAAATCTTCTGAATCCTTGATCCCGGCCTTGAAGTCGCTGACCAGTTTTTCAACGACGTGGACACTTTGCGGCGGATGGCAATTGTTGACATGGCGGCCGATGACTGTTTTGGGCCGGGGGAAGACACGTTCGTCTGCCCGCGAAAAATAGCGGACGATGTCGTTTTCATCGACAAAGGTGATGTCGATCGGCAGTTTGTCGAGCAGGGCTGACAACTGGTCGAGGCGCAAGACACCGGTGTCAAATCGGATCAGGCCGTCTGCAGGCGCCTGAGCTGTGGCCTTTGCGCTGTCTGTGTCGCCTGATTGACCCATCAGGTGCTGCATGTGGGCATCGGCTTCGAGTTCATGACGCTTCGGAATCCAGGGACCGTCTGGTTCGACCAGGCAATAGCCGATTTCGGCGCTTTCCCGGGCGATCGCCAGCCACTCGTCCTCGGTCAGCAACTCCGCCAGCATCGGCACCAGGATGTTTTCCTCTTTAAAAAACATTTCAGATATTTTCTTGTACAAGTCAGTCAAGGCAGATACAACACCGGGATCGCGATCCATGACTTGGCGGCGGCAGGCCTTGATCGCAGCGCGGATCTCGTCATCGACCCCCCACATGACTTTCGGCGGGGCTTCACGGCCGTATTTTTCCAGATAGGGGAAGATCAGCATTTCCTTGCGGCCGTAATGCTTGTCGATGTCATACAGAAGGCCGAGCGAAGCGGCCAGTGCGTCACCGCCAGCTGCCGGATCTTGTGCGTAGGCCTGGGTCTGGGGTTCGAGGGCGGACTTGATCAGATTGGCCAGCGCCTCATTCTCACGGATCAGGGTCCGGACCGGATGACCGGGAATCTCATCCATGTCGCGATCGTCGGGCTCCTCGAGCTGATCCCGGAAAACATCCGCATGGACATCACACAACCGCTGGATCTCTGCCACCGGCATGCCTTCCGCAACCAACTCTCCCTCCAGGCGGGCAATCTCATCGCCACTGATTCCCTCGGAAATCCTGGCAAAAGCCGATTTGGCATCCGCAACAGGCGCACCATCATGCAACATGCGGATGACCGATTTCAGCCCCTCCCGCCGCTCATGATCGCTTAAAACTTCACGGTTATTGATAAACTCACTCATAAAACCTCCTGGATTTGGGACGGCGTCCCTTTTGCGGCACAGTACAAGACTACTCGCTTTTTGGGCATGTGGCCGTAGCCTGTGCTACGCTCAGCGAACAGGACGGTGTGCGATGTGTTCAATTGGCCAGAGGGGGTATCAGCGGCGGCTGCGGATCTCGAAGAGAATCAGGAAGCTGAGCTTGACGAGCCGGGTCAGGTTGTAGACGACTTTGACAGCGAGAACGAAGATCAGGAGGATCAGTGTCGCAAGAAGGACGATGGTCAGGTTTGGATTACCCTGTAATTGCTTGAGGGCCCGGTCGATCAGGGTGACGCTGGAGAGGATCTGGCGGTCCGGACCGACGTCGACGGCGATGGTTGTGCCATCGAGCAGCTTGAAAATCGCCTGACCTATCACTGCACCATTGAGGATCGGCCGTGTGAAAGGACCAAAAGACTGGTACTGGACAGCGCTGTCCAGGTAATCCTGGCCTTTTGGCCGCACATAGGTAATCGTTTTCAGGTAGACCAGGCCAAAAGCCTCGCCATCGACCGTTTGTTCCTGGCCGCCGAAGAAATGGTCGCCCGCCTCGACGAGGGTTGCGACTTCAAACGATTCCCCGACAGCATTGTAGAGCTTAACGGTGTCGTCGATGGCTTCCGTTGCCCGGCCCCCATGGACGAGTGTAATGACCGAGATCCCATTCACCGTGCCGAATGTCACCGTCGCTGCGCTGGCCTTGTTGCTGAAAAACGCGCCTGTGACGCGGTCTTCGGACAAGGTCCACAAGGTTTCCAGCTGATGGTGCAGAGAAATAACCGTCGGACCAGGCAAAACCAGATACTCGTTCCGGCGAGTCAGGGCGGAAGACAACGTTTTGTTCTGGCTTGCGGCCTTGACCAGACGGGCCAGATCACGCAGGGTCGTTGCGGCAGGTGCCGTTTCCTGCCCATTGGTATCAGCTGGGTCAGCACCATTGCTGTCTGAAAGTATGGCCCGGCCTGAGCTGCTGGCAAAAGTCGTATCCAGCATATCGAGACTCTGCGCCTTGCTGTTCATCAGCTGGATGAATTTGCTTTCTTCGCCGCTGATTTGCTCTGCCAGAGCAACGGCGGCGGCATCGGAATCATAAAATACCAGGCGGAGGAGCAGATATTCAAAACTGTATTTTTCACCCGTTTTCAACGCCGGCTGCCCTTTGCCCACGGCAAGGTCTGCCATGTCGGCAGTCACACTGCTGATGGTGATCATGGTTTCCGGCTTGAGCTGCTCGGAAGCGATCAAGGCGGTCATCAATTTGGCTGAGACCGGACTATCCAGGGCAATGTCGCCATTTTGCTCAAACAAAATGCGCGATCGGTTCGACTCCAGAACCAGCATGGCTGTTCCACTGACTGAGACAGGAGGGGTCGCCAGGTTGGCGATCGAAGCATTCAGGTCCACATCCGGCCCTGGCTCGACAGAAACCGGCAATCCGGCCGCTCCAACTGCAACTGGATTGATGGCCAGGGGCGCAATATCCGAGACTGATCCAGAAAACACGACGGCAACAGTAACCAGCAGCCAGATGCCTATCCTGATTCCATTCTTCCGGGCCTTTTTCCTGCCCTGGATGTCTTCTTGCGCCATCACCGATGCCATCTGCTACTCCAGTCAAACTTGCTGGGCAAAATTGTCGAGGCCGACGCATGTCTGGGCTGTGGGCCACTGCTCGAGCGCACCAGGCAATCGTCTTGCCCAAATCTTATCATAGGCCTTGACTGGTAGCAAAACTGTTTTTCCAGTGCCTGAAGCGCTGATCCTGAACCCATCTATGATTCAATTGTTCAAACAACTGTCCATCTGAACGGGAAAAAATAGGCAATTCCACGTTTCTTGTCATTTTTGGCTTATCAGGCGATGTTTTCCTTGCAAAAAACGACAAGTGTTTCCTATAATTGTTTCATCATTTTGATAGAAAACATCAGCGGTGCGCACCATTTGTCAACTTTGCCGACCGCTTGGCATTTCACCGGAGGATTCATGAAACCCGATTTGACAGACCTTTCACCTTTGGCCAAAGTCCTGCCTGCCGACCAGCTCGTTTCGTTGCCCGGCGGTCCCGTCGAAATCCGGATGACAGTCGATCCAGTCAGCACCACCGCTGCGATCGAAGACACTCACGAACGGTACGAATTCCTGATCCCACTTTCTGTCCTGACCCATCTCTACATTGACAAGCGGATCATCGAATGCCGCCCCGGCCAGCTGCTGATCATCAAACCGCACACCCGCCATGGTGCTGCCCGCGGAATCCAGCAGGGCAGTTTCATTTCGGTCTTTTTCCAGGCCGACTACCTCGACCACCTGACCCGCGACATCCTCGGACCTGCGTCTGCGCCCTTTCTGTGTGAACAATGCCTGCTCCATTCTGAAGTCCAGGCCGTGCTCTCCACCCTGATCACCGAATTGCGTGAGAGCCGCATCGGCCGCGATCGCATCGTCACGAGCCTGACCGAGCAGCTTGCGATCCAGCTGATCCGCCATTATCACATCAGCCAGATCGAGGAGTCCCGCCTGTTCGACAAGCCACTGACGGAAAGCCAGTCCCGCTTCCAGCCTGTTCTCGAGTACATGCATGAGAATCTCGAAGATAAGTTGACCATCGAACGTCTGGCCGAGCTGGCCCGCATGAATCGTTTCCATTTCATTCGTGCGTTCAAGCATGCTTTCGGCCAGAGCCCCTACGATTTTTTGACCGACCTTCGGATCACCCAGGCCAAACGATTGCTCGTCCACACCCGCCTCTCGGCCAATGAAATCGGCAACCAGTGCGGCTTTTTCTCCGCCAGCCGCTTTTCTGCTGCATTTCGCCAGAATACCGGGATGACGCCGAGTGCCTATCGCACGAAAGTGCTGAGCGAACAGCGTTCACTGGACCGCTTTGCAGAACCGGTCCAGACCCCCTACTACGCAGATTATGCCGAGTTGGCCCAGTAAGCAGGGCTTTCATCACGGTCAGACAAAGGAGTGTGCACGATTGCCGGCACCTCCTTTTTTCTGGCTCTTGACTTTGATCACCGCCCGCTGTAACATTCAGCTTAATCATACTGGATTACTTGGAATATACGTTGCGGCTCGGAGGTTATGCATATGGGCAAACTGGATCCTACTAAATATTCATTTGACACACTGGCTATCCACGCCGGCCAGGAACCGGATCCGACGACTGGATCACGGGCTGTGCCGATTTACCAGACAACTTCCTATGTCTTTGATGACACGCAGCATGGTGCCGACCTTTTCAGCCTGGCCCGGCCGGGCAATATCTACACCCGCATCATGAATCCGACCACTGCCGTCCTGGAGGAGCGCATCGCATCCTTGGAGGGAGGCGTCGGCGCGTTGGCTGTGGCGTCCGGATCAGCAGCTGTGACGTATGCAATCATGAATCTGGCCGCGGCAGGTGACCAGATCGTGGCAGCTTCGACCCTCTATGGCGGCACGCTGAACCTGCTCCGCAACACCCTGCCGCATTATGGCATCACAACCGTTTTTGCCGATCCGGATGACCTCGATACTTTTGCCGCGGCAACCACTGAGAAAACCAAAGCCTGGTATGTCGAGTCGATCGGCAATCCCAACGGTAATCTGGTCGATCTTGCCCAAATGGCCCAAATGGCTCATGCGCAGGGCGTGCCACTGATTGTGGACAACACCTTTGGCACCCCATACCTGATCCGGCCGATCGAACACGGTGCCGACATTGTTGTCCATTCGACCACCAAATACATCGGAGGCCACGGTACATCGCTGGGCGGCGTCGTGGTGGATGCCGGTCGCTTCGACTTCAACTCACCGAAATTTCCACTGTTGTCTCTGCCAGATCCGGGGTATCATGGCCTGGCCTATGCCCGCGACCTGGGCAACCTGGCCTACATTCTCCGCATGCGGGTAGCCCTGCTCAGAGACACCGGAGCTGCCATCAGCCCGTTCAATGCCTGGCTCTTTATCCAGGGCTTGGAAACGCTGTCCCTGCGCATGGACCGCCATGTTGAAAACGCCCGCAAGGTGGCCGAGTATTTATCCAGTCACCCGAAAGTCAGCTGGGTCAATTATGCTGGCCTGCCGGGCAATAAATATTACCCCCTGGCCCAGAAATACCTGCCCAAAGGGGTGAGCTCGATTTTCACCTTTGGTGTCAAAGGCGGTAAAGAAGCAGCAGTCCGGTTCATCGACCACCTGGAGTTGTTCTCCCATCTGGCCAATGTGGCAGACGCCAAATCCCTCGTCATCCATCCGGCCAGTACAACTCATTCCCAGTTGTCCGATGAAGAACTGAACATGGCAGGCATCACGTCGGATCTGGTCCGCCTGTCGATTGGACTCGAAACAGCTCAGGATTTGATTGCTGATCTCGAACAAGCCCTTTCCTTCGCCTGAACCGGGCCTGTCAGCCAAGAGGAGGCTATTGTATGCGGATTTCCACCCGGGGCGTTTATGCTCTGGAAGCCATGCTTGCCCTCGGCAGCCAGCCGGAAGGTGAGCGGGTCAGCATCCGGCAGATCAGTGAAAAAACTGGCCTGTCCGACAGTTATCTGGAGCAGATTTTTGCCTTGCTGAAACGGAGCGGCCTTTTAATCAGTCTGCGGGGTAACCGCGGCGGCTACTATCTGGCCCGACCTGCCACGGCGATCACAGTTGGTGATATTATCCGGGCGGCCGAAGGATCCCTCAATCCTGTCACGTGTACAGATCCATCTGCCCCTGGCTGTGACCGTTACAAAGATTGCCTCTCCCGGCCGGTCTGGAATCTGATGGAGCAGGAAATCGCCAGTTTTGTCGACCAGATCACACTGCATGACCTGCACCGGAGGTTTGCGACCTGGGAACAGGACAGTCAGATGGAGTTTTTCATATGAAGCTCTCGACTAAAAGCCGTTACGGGCTGCGGGCCCTGATTGACCTGGCGCTATACAGCCAGAATGGACAGGTGGCTTTGCACCAGATAGCGGCACGGCAAAACTTATCGATCAAGTACCTTGAGCAGGATTTCGCCACATTGCGCAAAGCCGGTCTGGTGCGCAGCGTCAAGGGTGCCCAGGGCGGCTATGTCCTGGCCCGTCCAGCTGACCAGATCCGGGTCGGTGACATTGTCCAGATTCTCGAGGGCGACTTGTCCCTGGTAGACCTGCACGAGTCGAGCGGCCAGCAGACTGCGATCCGCCGCTTCCTCGTCGAAACGATCTGGCAGCCCCTCGGCGAACAGATTGAAAAACGCCTCAACGCTCTGACCCTGGCTGATCTGGCAGCCCAGCACCAGCTCGAGGCAGGCCAGGATCCGATGTACTATATCTAGTCAAGGCACCCGTTTACTGATCGATGGCTCATGTTCAAAGCCCTCCCGACGTGGTATGATGAATGATGCAACACCGCTAAGGAGTCCATTTCGATGCAAATTTTCGGCCAGATTCATGACCGGTCCTTTCCTATCCATATAGAAACCGGCAGCCTGACCCAGATTCCCCAGCTGATCCCTGAAATCGCCGGAGCCAAGCGAATCGTAATTGTCACTGACCGGGAGGTCAGTTCACTCTACTTGAACAAACTGCAGCAGACCTTGAACGCAGCCGGTGCAGCTTTCACCGTTGTGACGGTTGACGGTGCCGAAACAGGTAAGAACCTCGACACGGTCCGGATCATCTGTGAAGAACTGGCTGATCTGGCGATCACGGCATCCGATGTCCTGATCGCTTTTGGTGGTGGCAGCATTCTCGATGTCGCTGGCTATGTCACAGCTACGTTCCTCGGCCACCCCCAGCTGGTGTTGATTCCGACATCACTCTTTGCCATGGTCGATTCGGCCATTTGTCCGCAGAATTTGCTCAATATCCGCAGCAGCAAGAATAGCCTCGGCCTGCCCAACCAGACGACCGCCGTGGTCATCGATCCGACCCTGACGGCCTCGCTGTCAGCACGCCAGATTGCCTGCGGCTACGCCCGGATCGTTCTCTATGGTCTGCTGGAAGACCAGACCCTGCTCGACCGGCTTGAATCAGGTGTCTGGGACCTGGCCGAAATGATCACCTTGTCCTTGCAAGCGAAGCAGAACCTGCTCCACCGAGATGAACGGCTGCTGGGATTCGGCCAGGAGATCGGTAATGCCATCGAGGGCCACTTCCGTTTCCTGAAATACCTTCATGGCGAAGCCATGGCCCTGGGGATCCTGGCCAGCTGGCCGGACGAGCGGCTGCGCCGTCTGCTGGTCAATTTGAAGCTGCCGGTTGAGCTCAATGGTGTTTCAGCCGAGGTCATCACCCAGCGCGTGCTCCGTTCGCTGGCGCCGGGCCAGCCCCTGACGCTGGTCGAGCTCGATGCTGTCAACCAGCCACGGATTACGCTTGTGGTCGCCGACGTAGCCGAAGCCACTCTCCTGGGCAAAGTTCGCACGCTGTTTCCAGAGCATGAGGCAGCGACCCCATGATCAAAAGAGGTGGTCGAAGCTTTGGCCTGCGATTGCTTGTTGCCAGCCTGGCGCTGAGCTTGTCTTTGGGTCTTTCGGCCTGCTCTGGTCTCATCAGCGCAGGCCCTGATGAAGCGAAAGTTGCCGATTACGGTACGTATGGCTCCGACTTGGCTCTGGAATTGGCAAAAAAATACCCTTACCGCAGTGCAGGCTCAGATATCGAAGCAGGTGCCCGGGATTTCCTGGCTTCTGAGTTCAAAGCGTTGGGATTCAAGACCACGACGCAGAAATTCACCTATTCCACTGCTGATGGGCAATCTGTTCCATCCGCCAACCTTTTCGTCCGGATCGAGGGTGACGGGGTCGAGCGGACCGATGAGTCCGGGACAGTTAAAAAGGAGCGGCGCCAGATCATCATCGGTGCTCATTATGATGTCCGGATTACAGCCGCCCAGGGCGAGGAAGCCCGCCAGGCAGCGGCTGCAGCAGCGGCTGCCAGCGAAACAACTGCTGATGGCCAGGCTGAGCAGGAAAGTACTGCGTCTGCTTTTGAGACACCGACCTTGGCTGATTTTGACGGAATCCATGCCAATGCATCTGGCATCGGTGTCCTGTTTACGCTGGCCCGCCAGCTCAAGGGGCAGAAATTAGCCCACGATATCGTGCTTGTAGCATTCGGCTCGGGCACAGCGGACCATGCAGGGGCGAAGGCTTTTGTCCAGGGCATGGGAGCGGCCGACCTGGCCCGAACCGATGCCATGTACAACATCGATGGCATCTATGCCGGCGATGAGGTCTATGTCCATGCCGGCCAAAATTCAGTCCTGCCCGGAGACCGGAAAAATTACGAATTGCGCCGCAAACTTTATGAAGCAACTGACGTTTTTTTCGAAAACAAGCTTTACACCACAAACCAGTACAATCTGCTGACCAACCAGTCCTCCATCCGCGTACCGCTCGGAGATACGGGCGAAATGGCCATTTACCGCGAATGGTCCCTGCACCGGTCCGATCATACGCCTTTTGATGAAGCCGGCATTCCAGTCGTTTTTTTCGAATCTTATGATTATAATCATAAGTCCGTGGATGAGATGAAAGAGAGTAAAAACCCAACACTGGCCTCAACCAACGGCCAGATCCGGGATACTGCCTTTGATTCAACTGATTTCTTGTCCTATCTGTTATCCAATACCGCTGCAGCAGCCTCGGCCAGCAGTGCCGGTGCCGAAAAAGAAACCATCGACCGCCTGACCCTGAGAATCAACAACACCGCGTTTGTCATCCTGGAAGCCATCAAACGCAGCTCAGCTGTCACGACGGCTGTTACCACAACGGAGGAATAGGCTATGATCCTGCAACTCGATGCCTGGATTTTCTGGCTGGCCCTTCTGGCCATTTTCCTGATTGCCGAAGCCGTCACCGTCAACTTGACCACGATCTGGTTTGCTGCTGGCAGTCTGGTAGCACTCATCCTGGACCTGGCCGGCCAGGCCGTAGCCCTGCAGGTCACGGCCATGATCGTTGTTTCCAGCGTCCTGCTAGCCCTATTCCTGATCGTCATCCGGCCGCGCATGAACCTGGCCAAGGGCAGCCGCACACCGACCAATGCGGACCGCCTGATTGGCCAGGAAGCCTTGGTTATAGAACCGATCGACCCGATCCAGGGGACCGGCCAGATCCGCGCGCTCGGCCAGACCTGGAGCGCCAACAGCCTGAATCAGCAACCCATAGCAGCCGACACCCCGGTCCGGATTGTCGAGATCCGCGGTGTCAAAGCCATCGTAACGGCAAAGGAGGCCAACCATGACTGAATCCGTGTCCATCATTCCCGTCGCCGCCACCCTCGCAGCCTTCGGCTCATTCGTTTCCTTCATCCTCGTTCTCTTTATCCTGTTCACCATCCTGATCCGAAACGTCCGCATCGTACCGCAGGCGACCAATTTCATCATCGAACGACTCGGCGCCTACCACACCACCTGGCATACCGGTATCCATGTCAAGATTCCTTTCATCGACCGGGTGGTCAAGATCGTCTCCCTCAAGGAGAAGGTGGCCGATTTCCAGCCCCAGGCCGTGATCACCAAGGACAACGTCACGATGCAGATCGACACAGTCCTTTTCTACCAGATCACCGATCCCAAACTGTATACCTACGGCATCGAGAATCCGATCATGGCGATCGAGAATCTCTCCGCTACAACACTGCGTAACATCATCGGTGATCTCGAGCTGGACCAGACCCTGACCTCGCGTGACCTGATCAATACCAAAATGCGCCTGATCCTCGATGAAGCAACCGACCCCTGGGGCATCAAGGTCAACCGCGTCGAGCTCAAAAACATCATCCCGCCCAAGGAAATCCAGGTCGCCATGGAGCGCCAGATGAAAGCAGAGCGTGAAAAACGCGAAAACATCCTGCGCGCTGAAGGTGAAAAGGAAGCCGCGATCCGTACGGCCGAAGGTGAAAAAACCGCTGCCATCTTGCGGGCCGAGGCTAAAAAGGAAGCCGCGATCCGTGAAGCCGAAGGACAGGCTCTGGCCATCCTCAAAGTCCAGGAAGCCACTGCCCAGGGCCTGCGCATGATCCAGGACGTCGGCGCCAATTCGTCCCTGATCGCAATCAAGAGCCTGGAAACCCTGGCCCAGGTGGCCAATGGCCAAGCCACAAAAATCATCGTGCCATCTGACATCCAGAACCTGGCCAGCCTCGCGGTGTCCCTCAAGGAAGTCGTTTCCGATGTCAGCGGGGGCAAGGGCGCAGGTAAGGCTTGAATTTGAGTTTTTCATCCGGCCAGACGAGTCCAGACCCACTGGCTCCCCGAGCCGCCTATGTTCATTGGCCCTTTTGCCAGCAAAAATGCGCGTATTGCGATTTCGTCTCCTGGTCCGGCCAAACCAGGGACATGGCCGCTTATGTTCAATTGTTGAAACACGAAATCGAAGCCGTCGGAGCATGGAGCCGGCAGCACAGTCTGACTGTGCCGCTGGCTTCCGTTTTTTTTGGTGGCGGAACCCCCTCGCTGGCTGATCCAGCCGATCTGGCTGCGATTCTTGATCTACTGCGCATGCAGTTCGGGCTTGATCCGGACGCTGAGATCACACTCGAAGCCAATCCCGGCACCTTGCGGCCTGGCCAGTTGACTGATTTGCGCAAGGCTGGATTCAACCGGATCAGCTTCGGTCTCCAGGCCGCCCAGGACCATCTGTTACGGACGCTGGGCCGGATCCACTCGTATGCCGAATTCGTCTCTTCTGTGCACGATGCAAGGGCCGCTGGTTTTGAACGGATCAGCGTTGATCTCATGCTCGGTCTGCCTGGCCAGACCCTGGCTGATGCCCTGGAATCGGTCGAGCGCGTCCTCGCGCTCGGGATCACCCATGTTTCTTATTATTCGCTGATCATCGAGCACGGCACTCCCTTTGCCGAGCTCTACCTCGACCATCCCGAGCTGCTGCCCGACGAAGACCTCGAACGCACGATCTACCATGCCGTGCGCGACCGCCTGGCTGCTGCCGGACTTGCATCTTATGAAATCAGCAATGCCGCCCGCCCCGGCCAGGAATGCCGTCACAACCTCGTCTACTGGCGTGGTCAGCCCTACTACGGCTTCGGCGTCGCCGCCCACAGTTACCTCGCTGGCACTCGCCGCGGCAACACAACCGACTGGCGGACGTATGTATCTGAGTGGAGCGGGGCAGGGGAGGAGGCGCGCGTGCGGGATTCTGCTGGCGCGGATGAGGCCGGTGCAGTGCGGGCGCTGGCGCGTGGCCAAGTGCGGGGTGAGGGAGAGGTAGGAGCCGGCCAGAGCGCCGTGGAATTGCGGCAGCAGGCGGAATGGCCTTTCCTGGCGCTTGAATCATCGGAGGTGATCGACTCAGCCGAAGCTCGCAAGGAGTTTTTCCTGCTCGGCCTGCGTCTGACACAAGGCGTCACCTGGGCTGATTACCAGGTTCGATTCGGCGCGAATGAAGATGCCCGGGACCGCTTTGCGGCTGAGTTTCGCTGCTTGCTCGGCCGAGGCCTGATCGAGATCGATGATCTCGGAGTGCGACTGACCTCGCTCGGACTGGACCTGGCCAACCAGGCCTTCAGCGAATTCGTCTGATAGCGTAGGTCTGACCCCAAACGCGGAATGTTCCGCGTTTGGGGTCGGTGCACCACAGTGGCAAAAACTCCGGGAGGTGCGAAGACGACTGCGGTTGTGGGCTTTGCGGATCTGGGTCTCGGACTTTCCGCAACAGGGTTCCGACATAGCGGCGGAAATTTCCGCCGCTATGTCGGAGCACTTAAGTGGAAGTTTTCCGGCGCGCCATGTAGGCCTTGCGGCTCTAAGGCCCGCGTGATCATCAGAAATTTTCCCTGAAAGTGCGCCGACCCCAAATCTGGAATATTCCAGATTTGGGGCCAGACCTCGCGCCACCCCTGGCACCGGATCTTGAAGTTTCACTTATTGGGGCCGGGATAGTGTTTGACTCATATCCTGACACGAACCTCAAACCGCCTGCAGCTGTAGGATCAGCAGGGTTCCTTAACTGAACTTCCGGGAATCGACCCCGACCTGAAAGTTGAAATTTCAAAAACCAGGTCGGGGTCGATTTCGTGCAACAACGAACCATCGAACCGCAGAGTGCCTGCGGCTGTAGGCTTTGGTGTCGCAGAACCACGAGGTGTTTGATTTATTAGGGTGGCCCCAAATCGTGCAACTTCCGCCCGCGGTGCCATCCTTCACGCCACCCCTGGCACTGGATCGTGCAATTTCCGCCCGCGGTGCCACCCTTCGCGCCACCCCTGGCACTGGATCGTGCAACTTCCGCCCGCGGTGCCACCTTTCACGACACCCCTGGCACTGGATCGTGCAACTTCCGCCCGCGGTGCCACCTTTCACGACACCCCTGGCACTGGATCGTGCAATTTCCGCCCGCGGGACAGCCCTTCGCACCACCCCGTTGTTTCTTAATAAATATTTCACGGCAACCATGCAAAGCCACCCCACTTTTTCCTTTATTGACATTCCCTGATCTTGGTGGTAAATTGTCTTTAGCACTCAGAACCATCGAGTGCTAAATCGATCAGACCCGCCACACAACCAACCGCACCAGCCCCACCCCAACACCACCCCGCCCCGCAGACAGTGCGATCAGCAGGAGCCCCGATATTCGTGAACCACATGAACCAGCAATTGGACGAACGCAAAAAAATGATCCTCAAGGCGATCGTCGATGACTACATCGAGACCGCTGAGCCTGTCGGGTCCAAAACGCTGGTCAGCCGGCATCAATTGCCAGTCAGTTCGGCTACGATCCGCAATGAAATGGCCGATCTGGAAGAAATGGGGTATCTGGAACAACCGCATACGTCGGCTGGTCGGATCCCGTCGGACTTGGGCTACCGCACCTATGTCGACAGCCTGATGGAAGTGGAAGCGCTGCCGGATGAGCAGGCCCGGACGATCCGGACGGTGCTCAAGGAAAACATGAGCGAGGTCACGGGCCTGATCCGCAAAGCAAGCCAGCTTTTGTCGGAACAGACCCAGTATGCGTCGCTGGCCTTGTCTCCGAAATGCTGCAAGAACCATCTGCAGCAGATCAAGATGCTGATGATCGAGCCTGGTCGTGCCCTGGTGGTCGTGGTGCTTTCCGCAGGTCTGGTCAAGGATCGCGTGGTGCGCATTCCCGATCTGGTTGACAGCTCGCAGCTGGCCCAGATTGCCCAGGCGATCGAGGAAGGCCTGCATGGCATGCCGCTGGATGACATCACACTCGTAGCAGTCTCGGCTGCCGGTAAACACGCCCCGTTACAAGATTCGCTCCTCAACCAGGTCTTGTACGAAGCCTATGTCTCGATCAAGCAGGCCGATAACCTGGAGGTCTTTATGGCGGGTAGTAATAAACTACTTGCCTACCCCGAGTTTGCCGATATCAGCCGAGCCCGCACGACACTGGATGTCCTGGCCAAGGAAGGCATGGTCGCCGGCTACCTCAATGAAGGCATCGGCGAAGAAGCGGCCAACGCGGCCTATATGATCCGGATCGGCCAGGAAATCGCCCTGTCCGGACTGGAAAATTGCAGTTTCATCACCACAACATACCGGATCGGCGACACCGTCGCAGGCCGGATCGGAGTCATCGGCCCCCGCCGCATGGCTTACGCCAAGGTGATCTCGAATATCAATTTTGTCCGCATGAATTTGAACGACCAGATCCGGAGCTTGAGTTCCGGGAGTGAACCAATGGAGGATGACCGCACAGTATGAAGAAAACCCAGCCGCACGCATCTGATATCCCGGAAGAAAACATCGTACGGGCAGCCGACGTGCAAGACCCGTCCAATCCAGCAACAGCCGAAGGTGTTGCAGAAGCTTCAAAACAAAATCTGGCCGACGAACCGAAACTGGAAGGCCCGACTGCAGAAGAACTCGCTGATCCGACCCTGATTTTCCAGGAAAACCTGGCCGTCCGGGAGCAGGAACTGGCAGAGTTGTCAGAGAAATACCTGCGCCTGGCTGCCGAATACGATAACTTCCGCCGCCGGACCCAAAAAGAAAAGGAATCTCTCTACACCGATTCCATAACCGCCGTGGTCAAGGAATGGCTTCCCGTCCTGGACAGCCTCGATCGCGCCGTCCAGACGGTGGCTGCTGTCAATGATGACTCATTCAAGTCCATAGCCGAGGGTGTTGAGCTGATCAAGAAACAAGCTGTTGATGCGATGGCCCGGCTCAATGTCAGCGAAATCGACTGCCTGGGCAAAACTTTCGACCCCAACCTGTCCGAAGCCGTCATGCACATCGAGGACGATGCCGTGGAATCATCGACCGTCGTCGAGGTGTTCCAGAAAGGCTACACCCGGGGAGACAAAGTCATCCGGCACAGCCTCGTCAAAGTTGCCAACTGAAACCAAGCCAGAAGCCTTTGAACAAACGGGCTGCCTGAGCTTTTCAGCATAGACATACAGATCAGGAAAATCGAACCAACATTCATCCAAATCAGGAGGATTTAATCACATGGGAAAAATCATTGGTATTGACTTAGGTACAACAAACTCTTGCGTCGCTGTCATGGAAGGCGGCGAGCCGGTTGTAATTGCCAACGCTGAAGGCAGCCGCACCACCCCGTCCGTTGTCGCGTTCTCCAAGACCGGAGAACGCCTGGTTGGCCAGGTCGCCAAGCGCCAGGCCGTCACCAACCCTGACCGCACGGTCATTTCGATCAAACGTGAAATGGGTACGAATCACAAGGTGACGATCGACGACAAGACCTACACCCCCCAGGAAATTTCGGCCATGATCCTGCAAAAGCTCAAGGCCGATGCCGAAAGCTACCTCGGTGACACCGTCACCCAGGCTGTCATCACCGTTCCGGCCTACTTCTCCGACTCCCAGCGCCAGGCCACCAAAGACGCCGGCAAGATTGCCGGTCTCGAAGTCCTGCGCATCATCAATGAACCGACCGCTGCGTCCCTGGCTTATGGCCTTGACAAGGAAACTGACCAGAAGATTCTCGTCTTCGACCTCGGCGGTGGTACCTTTGACGTCTCAATCCTCGAAATCGGTGACGGCGTCTTCCAGGTCTTGGCCACCAACGGCAACAACCGCCTCGGCGGCGACGACTTTGACCAGCGCATCGTCAATTATCTCGTGGATGAGTTCAAGAAGGACCAGGGCGTCGACCTCAAAGTCGACAAAATGGCCATGCAGCGTCTGCGTGAAGCCGCTGAAAAAGCCAAGATCGAACTGTCCGGCGTGACTTCGACCAACATCAACCTGCCCTACATCACCGCGGACGCCACCGGTCCGAAACATCTCGACGTCACCTTGTCCCGCGCCAAGTTCAACGACCTGACGGCTGACCTGGTTGAAATGACCATGGGCCCGGTCCGCAGCGCCTTGGCTGACTCCGGTCTCAAGGCCAGCGAGATCGAGAAGATCCTTCTGGTTGGCGGTTCGACCCGCATCCCGGCCGTACAGGACGCCGTCAAAGCCGTGTTCAACAAGGAACCTTTCAAGGGCATCAACCCGGACGAATGTGTCGCCATCGGTGCCGCCATCCAGGCAGCTGTCCTCGGCGGCGACGTCACGGGCCTGCTCCTTCTCGACGTCACCCCGCTCTCCCTCGGTATCGAGACCATGGGCGGCGTCTTTACCAAAATCATCGAGCGCAACACCACCATCCCGGTCAAAAAGAGCCAGGTGTTCTCCACTGCGGCTGACAACCAGACCCAGGTTGAAGTCCATATCCTCCAGGGTGAACGCGAAATGGCCCAGTACAACAAGACCCTCGGCCGCTTCATTCTCGACGGCATCGCCCCGGCTCCACGCGGCGTGCCGCAGATCGAGATCTCCTATGACATCGACGCCAACGGCATCGTCCACGTCAATGCCAAAGACCTCGGTACCGGACGCGAGCAGCACATCACGATCACCGCTTCGACCAACCTGACCGATGAAGAAATCGATAAGGCTGTCAAAGAAGCCGAGCGTTTTGCCGCTGAAGACAAGGCCAAAAAAGAAGAAGTCGACACCCGAAACGCTGCCGACTCAGCGATCTACCAATCGGAAAAAGCACTCAAGGATACTGGCGACAAGCTCGACAGTGCCGACAAAGCGGCGATCGAAGCAGCCATAGAGAAACTCAAGGCCTCGATGACGGCCAACAATCTCGAAGAGATGAAAACCGACACAGAAGCGCTGCAGCAAGCTTTCTTCAAAGCCAGTGAGAAACTCTACCAGCAGCACGGCGGTGCCAATCCGGAAAATGAACCTTTCCCGGACATGAGCGGTTTCAATCCGGGAGCTGGTTCTGGCACGGGTGCCGGACAGGCCTACGATGCCGAGTTCAAAGACGCCGGCGGCGACAAGTAAGACTGGCCCGGACCCCAAGGTCCTGACATGACCCGATCCCGCCTGGACCCCCACAAGAGGCCCAGGCGGGTTTTCTCAAGTTTTGATCGGAGGAATCCACGTGGCTGAAAAGCGCGATTATTACGAAGTATTGGGCGTCGGCAAAGGCGCGAGCGATGATGAAATCAAAAAGGCTTATCGCAAGGTAGCCAAGCAATACCACCCTGACCTCAACCAGGGTAACAAAGATGCCGAAGCCAAGTTCAAGGAAGCGAACGAGGCTTATGCCGTGCTCAGCGACGCTGACAAACGGTCCAAGTATGACCAGTTCGGCCATGCGGGGGTTGACGGGCAGGGCTTTGGCGGCTTTGACGGCAGCGGGTTCAATTTCGACATCGAAGATCTGTTTGGCTCGTTCTTTGGTGGGGGCTTTGGCGGCAGCCGGCGCCGGGCTGGCCCACAACGGGGCGCCAACCTCAAGTACCGTATGAATCTCGATTTCATGGAAGCGGCTTTCGGCGTTGAACGGACCATCACCATCACCAAGGAAGATCTTTGCGACACGTGCCAGGGCACCGGGACCAAGGACGGTTCTCAGCCGGAGAAATGCAGCCAGTGCCAGGGCACCGGCCAGGTCACGGCCCGCCAGCAGACGATGTTCGGCAATGTCATGACCCAGCGCCCCTGTCCGGCCTGCAATGGCCGCGGCACGATCATCAAGAATCCCTGCAACGACTGCCATGGCGCCGGACGGCGCCAGAAGTCCAAGTCCCTTTCCGTGAAAGTCCCAGCCGGGATCGATGACGGGCAGATGCTGACCTTGCGCGGAGAAGGTGAGCCCGGCTCAGTTGGTGGACCCTATGGCGACCTCTATGTCGAAGTTCACATCCGTCCGCACCCGGTGTTCCAGCGCGACGGCTACCACACCTATTGCGAAGTGCCGGTGACATTCCCGCAAGCCGCCCTCGGTGCTGAAATCGATGTACCGACGATCGATGGCAACCAGAAATTCTCGCTTAAGGAAGGCACTCAGCCCAATGAGATGTTCACGATCCGGGGCAAGGGTATCCCGCACATCGACCGGGCCAACGCTCGGGGCGATCATAAGTTCCGCGTCATCCTCGAAGTCCCGCGCCATCTGGATGCCAGGCAAAAGGAAATCCTGCAACAGTTCAGTGAAACCACCAACCGCAAGAACTACCAGAAAGTGGACTCGTTCTTTGCCAAGATCAAGGATCTGTTCAAATGAGGTGGCTGGAATTATCATTCGCGACAACCCATGAAGCCGCCGAACTGGTGACGGATTTCCTTTCCAGCCTCGGTGCCGACGGTGTCCAGGTCCAGGATGCCGAAGAAATCAAGGAAATCCTGGCCGATCCCAATAGCCTGACCTACGCCGACGATGGCTTTATCGACAGCCTCGATCCGGTCGTCCAGATCAAGGCCTATTTTGCCGAATTCGACCAGGGTGTGCGCCGCAACGAAGATATCAGTCTGACCAGCGATGAGCTCTACGACGATGTGCCGAAAATCTACGTCTCCCTGACCGAGCTCGAAGACCTGATCCACAGCCGCCTGCAGGAATTTTCCGAATTCCTTGATGTCGGCGAAGGCTACATTGGCTGCCGTGAAGTGCACGAAGAGGACTGGGCCAACAACTGGAAGCAGTATTACACGACCTTGCACCTGACGCCGCGTCTGGTGATCAATCCGAGCTGGGTTGAGTATGAGGCCGGGGCAGAGGAGATCGTGATCACGCTCGACCCGGGCAGCGCCTTCGGCACCGGCACGCACGAGACAACAGCCATGTGCGCCCAGTGGCTCGATGAGCTGCTCAGCGAGGGTGACGACGTGCTTGACCTCGGCACAGGCAGTGGCATCCTGGCCATCATCGCCGCCAAGCTCGGCGCTGGATCCGTCGAAGCAATCGACATCGACCAGGTCGCGACCGACGTGGCCAGTGCAAACTGCCGCCTCAACGACGTCGAAGTCGACGTCCATACCGGCATTCTCAATGACGCCAACTGGGAGCATTACGACGTGATTGTGGCCAACATCATCGCTGATGTCATTGCCGCGATCGTCGCTGATATCCCCGGACGCCTGAAACCAGACGGCATTTTCATCACCTCCGGCATCATCGAAGACAAAGCCGACACAGTCCTTTCCGCCTGCATGGCTGCCGGACTCAAGCCGATCGGCCGCACCGAGCAAAACGGCTGGTGCGCCTTTGTATTTGAAAAGGGTGAGTGAAGACAGGACCTCTCCAGCTCCAGACCCACCCCTGAAAATATCCCCACAACAAAGACCGCCCCGCTGCTCATGACAAGCAGCGAGGCGGTTTTGACTTTTTGGACAAACCAGTGATCAGCCGGAAATAGATTCCTCATCCCGGCGGCGACGGATCATCCATCGGTACCAGGCCAGGACCAGACCGAGGAGGAGGATGGCGATGCCATAGACCGTAGCGAGGAAGGGACTGATTGTTGGTGTACTGGCATCGCTGGTGGCGGGGATGGGGGGCAGGGTAGAGCTGGCGGCCACAGCGTACATGGAGAAATGGTTGTTTTCAAATTCAAGGTATTTCTGGCCGTTCTCGATTACGATCGTAGTCGGCAGGAAGGCAATATTTCCTGCATCATCAATGAATACGACTTGCAGATCGGAGTAACCGGCCAGTCCTGGTGCCAAAGGCAACCGGACGGTGATGTTGCCCATCAGGTCAGCATTGTCTACCGGATCTTCCGTTACCTTTCCATCCAGCCAGATGACTTTTTTCATCAAGGTCAGGTCATAAACCTGAAGCATAAGATGGTTGGATTGTCTCAGGTTAGCGGCGGCGAAATCAAGATAATTGAAGCGATTGGTGATATCCGTGATCTGGATGTCTTTTAAATAGTAGATAACGGATTCAACATTGCTATTCCAGAGTTCAGGGGCAGCAATCAGGCCGGCATTTTCTTGATCAAATAATGAACTTGATGAAGATTCGATTTCAATCGTGCCTGCCAACTTTATGATCGAAAAGGTTGCCTTTACGATCTCATTCTGTTGGATGTTCCGATAATTGCCTTCCCAGCCCGTAAAATCATAGCGTACACGGCGCGGATCACGGGGCGGCGTGGCATTGCCCTGGTAGCGGACAACTTCGCTTTTCAATCGATCACCATCGGTATCGACAAAATCGACCGTGAACACATCGCGGGCATAATAAACTTTCAGGACCAGCGAGCCATCACCTGCAATTTGGCCGGAAATGACACGGCTGACATGGGATGTGTCTTCATGGAAGCCTGTCACCGTACGCACCGTCGCGGCAGCAAGGGTATCCGTCGTTCCTGTGAGGTTTTCTTCGGCGGTCAATGTGAATCCATCACCAGTCACATCTTGCTGGTAATGCAAAACGCGATAGGGAGTCGTTGTATTGGCTGAAAAAACCGCCCACACCGTTTCACTCTTGGTGATTGATGCATAGGTGCCATTCCAATCCATAAAGGTGTAGCCTGCTCGGATAGGATCGGCGGGCGGGGTCGCATCGCCACCGTAGCGTACCGTTTCATTCTCGAGGACGGAATTGTCATGGTTTTTGAACGTTACCGTGTATGTTTTACGATCGTAGAACAGCTTCAGGACTCGTGAGCCGTCGCCATCAATATTGCCTGTTGACATACGTTCGTCGTGAGTCGTGTTTTCCAGAAAACCGGTATAGGTTTTGGCAGTCGCTGTGGCCGCTGTATCCGTCGTCCCAGACAACACCTCTGTTTCTTTCAAGGTATAGCCATCGTCTGTAATGTTTTGCTGGTAATGCTCAACTGTGTAGATCGTGTTGATATTGGCGGTATAAGTCGCTTTAATTGTCTGCGCCGCCGTGACTCCTGTGTAATCGCCATCCCAGCTATGGAAAGTATAGCCGGTGCGAGTGGGATCAACCGGTGGTGTGGCGTCCCCTTCAAAGCGGATGGTTTCTTCTTTCAGAATAGCGTCATCATGGTTTGTGAAGGTGACACTGTAAGTCAGGCGATCGTAATAAAGCTTGAGAACCAGGCTTTCATCCGCAGCAACGGTTCCGCTGGCTACTTTGCTGCTATGGGTGGTGTTTTCTGAAAATCCAGTATAAGATTTGGCACTGGCTGTTACAGTCGTATCCGTCGTTCCGGTCAGGTTTTCTGTTTCCTTGAGTGTGTATCCATCGCCGGTAATATCTTGCTGATAATGCTCGACTTTGTACCTGGTTGTTGTATTGGGACTATAGGTAGCCAGAACAGTCTGGTCACTGGTGACCGTACTGTAAGTTCCGCTCCAACCATTGAACGTATAGCCGAGACGTGTGGGGTCGGACGGTGGCATGACGGAGCCCTCATAACGGACGGTCTCGGTTTTCAGAACAGTTATTTCGTCAAAATCCTTGAAGGTAACCGTCACCAAATCACGATCATAGTACAGTTTTAAAACCAATGATTCATCGCCTGCAATCGTGCCGGAAGTGACCCTGCTGGCATGGCTGGTGTTTTCCGTAAAACCGGCATAGTCTTTGGCTACTGCCGTGGCTTCGGTATCGGTTTCGCCGGATAATTCGTCGGTGTCTTTGAGGGTGTAACCGTCTCCTGCGACATCCTGCTGGTAGTGTCTGACCAGGTAGGGTGTGTTCTCGTTGGCCGTATAAGTGGCGGTGACGGTCTGGTCTGAGGTGATTTCAGTGTAGTCGCCCGACCAGCCGGCAAAGGTGTAACCGGCACGTGCCGGATCTGTGGGCGGCGTAGCCGTGCCCTCATAGAGGACGGTTTCTTCTTTCATGGAATCATTGTCATAATCCTTGAACGTGACAGTCACTGACGTGCGGTCGTAGTAGAGCTTGAGGACCAGTGATCCGTCAGCGGCGATGGTACCTGATGCGACCCGGCTGCTATGGCTGCTGTTTTCCGTCAACCCAGCATAGGTTTTGGCAGTCGCCGTTACAGTGATGGCTGTTGTACCGGTCAGATTGTCGGTGTCTTTGAGGGTGTAGCCATCGCCGGTGACATTTTGCTGGTAATGTTCGACTTTGTATGCCGTGTCTGTATTGGGTGCGTATTGTGCTGTGACCGTCAAATCGGACGTCACCAAGCTGAATGAAGGTGACCAGCCCGTAAAGGTGTAGCCCGTCCTCGTCGGGGCTGATGTTGGTGCAAGAGCGCTGCCCTCAAAGACAACAGTATCTGTACCGAGTGTGGTGTTATCGTAGTTATTGAAAGTGACCGTATAGTCATCACGATCGTAATAAAGCTTTAACACCAGCGAACCATCGGCTGCCACAGTCCCGGAGGGAACGCGGCCGGCTGCAGTCTGATTCTCGGTGAAACCGGTATAGGTCGCTGCCGTTGCCGTAACAGTCGCCCCTGTGGTTCCGGTTTTGTTGTCGGTCTCTTTCAGGACGTAGCCAGTCTGGTCGACTTTTTGCTGGTAATGCTCGACTTTGTAAGGTGTGTTCGTGGCCGCACTCCAGCGGGCATAGAGCACCTGGTTGCTGGTGGTGCCGGTTGCAATCGCCGTCACTTTGGTGCCACTGGTCGATGCAGTGTACCAGCCGTCGAATATATAGCCCTGTTTGGTCGGCGTACCCAGAACGATCTCATCGCTGGCATTGGTGAAAGTCGTCGGCGCATCGGTGTAATTGATGCCGCCATTGAGGTTATAGGTGATGTTGTAGGTGAACACCATATCAATGGATCGTGTCGCTGCCAGACTAAGTACTGGGTATGAGCTCATACCGCCATATTCGACGACATAGCCTAGTTTCGAGGTGTTTGCAAGATCGTTCCAATAGCCTCCACCGGATGAATAAATTTGGCCATAATGTTCAGATCCCCCTGAATTGTTAGGCTCTCTGCCACCACTGAAGAAGGCCCAGTTCATGTAAGAACCAGACGCAAGAGTGGGTGGATTATTGCCAGTCGAAATGAGTTTGCGCTCCGATTCTGGACCCGTGACCCAATACCAATTGCCTTCAGATACCGTTTGATTCGTATATTTGGTGGATCCAAGCGCTGAATTTATTTCAGAGTAATCATCCGACGCACCAATCCAGGCATCTGCAACCAACTTTTTACGGATCAATTCATTTTCTACGGCAGTTGTGATTGTTGCCAGATAACCTTCTAAGCCAAGATAGGTCTTCTTTCCAGCCTCGGATTTAGCATCGGTCCAGTTATATGAACCACTTACGTATTCATAAAAATGGCCTGTAGAACCAGGCAGTACGCTGCCAAGCGAAAATTTGACCGTACGAGCCGTTGGATCCGCGGAGGTTGTACTGAACGTGACACCACGCAAGATTGCCTGCAAGGTACTGGCCGTCATCCCGCCGGTGAAAACCAGAGTGCCCGTCGCTGCATCCCAAGCACTTGTGACCCCATACGGCAGTGAAGCAGGGGCCGAGAGCAAATCGCCTGTTAGCATATTTTCGATACTGACCCGGGCACCAGGAATCGTATACGCGTCAGAAAACCCTCGCACGACGAGTCCAGGATCGACTTGGATGGGTGTTGGGTTCACATAAGTGGCGTTGCCTGCTGAAGTATCAATGCTGTCGCGGTTGAATTCGGCAGCTTTGGTAGCGCCACCATCTGCGACGACCCGGATTTCATGCTTGCCGCCATAGACATTGGTCAGGGCATAGGCCAGCGTACCATCCGATCCGGTGGAGAAGGTGCCAGTCTGTTTGACGCCATCGATATAAATGGAAACAGACTGGTTAGCCAGAGCTGAACCTGCTGCACTGTAGGTCGTGATGGTTGCAGTGCTGGCATGGGTGTCGCTGTCAAAAGTGATACCGACTGAAGACGCTGCCTGAGTATAGGCATCAGGCGTAGCGCTCAGACCCCCTGAAACGTAGGAATCTTTGAAATACCATTTCAAAAGGTCGTGATTGCCGCCAGCGCCTCCCGTTGATGACGAAAAACCGACAAATACATTCTTGCCTTGCAGGAAGGTCCCAACATTCCTGGTGATCGTCTTGTTAGCTGAATTTGAACGCGTTGAACTGGTGCCAAATGTTGCGGTCACGATGCCTTCGTTATAGTCGACCCACGCGTGTATCGTATTCCGTTCCAGATCTGTGTACTCGACAACAGATCCACTCGGTTCGTCCGCATGATTCGCATCACCGTTGACCATGATGGCAACATGTTCGTCATAGGGGTCGCTGAGTTCGGTGTTTTTGTAATTATCATATTCAACAGCGATGGATTGGCTGATTCCCATATACCCCAGTCCACCACCATATTGACCAATTTGGACCGAATCACTTTCATAGACCAGGAAAGCTAAGCCGTCGACCAATAAATCATTCGTTGTTCCGGATGTTGTCATTAAGAAGGAGAAATAGGTACTGAAGCCATTGGTCAGCTGAATCTGGCTGCGCCGGACAACAGTGCCTGATTTCCACAACGCGTCCGGTACCAGACGAAGATAACCATTCGTTGCATCAGCATCCCCTTTTTTCCAAAGCAAGGTACTGGCAGCATCCCCACCGACGTTTTGGGTGTAGCCCGGATCCCCCTCATCACGGAAGCTGTTAAGTTCGACCGCGATGGCGATGGCTTCTCCGGCTGCCATGACAGGGACGGTCAGCAGAGGTGACAGGACAAGCAGCAGAACCAGAAGGATTGAAACGAATGACTTGATCTCAGATTTCATGGCCAATCTCCAATAGCAAAATTCTCCAGTCCGGGCCATTTCCAGTCCGGACCAATTTGCAATTGGATTTACTATAAATGATGTAATCTTTGCAAAGTCTTTGCAAAGGCTGGATTCTTTGAACCTTCCAGATCACTCAATTTCGATTTGTGCATTAAAAAAGGCGGATTTTGACGGGTCGATATTTACATACCAACGGGCAAGTTCGAGCCGGTAATTTTCCAGCAAAATTTCTGTCGCATGTCTCTGGGAGGTGCCCCACTCGCTGTGAATGGTATCGAGCAGCGGCTGGCTGAAACGGGTGCAGAGTTCATCCATGGTCTGGATTCTGGCCTGCCCCTGGCTTTTCTGGACTTTTTTCACCAGTTGATCAAATTCGATCAGATCGATTGTGCAGTGCTCGAGATCGAGGCGCATCAGGGAGCGGACGGAGATGATGGGCAGCTTCAGCTGGGTACGCTCAAAAGTGACCTGTAGATAATGGTAGGTGAGATAAAGATTGGCGGAGGCGCGCTTGCTGTCGAGCTCCGGCCACAAGGCATCAGCTACGCGCTCCTTGCTGACTGCCTGACCACGCTGGCAGGCAAGATAAGCCAGGAGTTCCACTTCTTTTTTTGAACGCCACTTGAGATCGAGGGACTTTCCACTTTGGGTCAGGTTAAAGGGGCCAAAGCAATGCAGGGTCAGGTTCCTTTCTCTTTGTTGCTCAGCCAGGTTGGCGTTTGGCATATCTTCCAGTGACGGGGCAGCTTCGCGGGTGGCCTTCATCTTTTCCTGCCAGACGGGGAGAATCCGGGCCAGGGTCTTTTTCAGGCGCGTGGCTGTGACTGGCTTGAGCAGGTAATCAGTGACGCTGGCTTCAAAGGCCTGGACAGCATACTGGGCATAGGCCGTGACAAGGACGATGATGGGCTGCTGACCGGGGAGCACGGTCTGCAGCGCGTTGATCAGGTCGAGACCATTCATCTGCGGCATTTCAATATCAATAAACAGCAGGTCTGGCTTCAGCTGCCCGACCTGCTCCAGAAAATCCTGGACATCGGCAAACTGGCCGACGATCTCGATCTGCGGGAATTCGGCCAGCTCCATTTTCAGCCCCTCCTGGGCCAGGTATTCATCGTCAATAATGATGGTTCGCATGAGCTATCCCTCCCGTTGCCGCTTGCGCCGGTCTGCCGGGATTTCAAACCAGAACTTGGCTCCATGCCCGGGGCAATTTTCGATGTGCAGCTCGGTCTGGAAACGCAGGCGCAAGCGTTCGCGGATATTATATAAACCGACGCCGCTGCCCGTTGCATCAGCTGGACCTTTTCGGATCCGTACCAGGGCTTCTTCGGTCAGACCAGTGCCATTATCCTCGATCTCGATTTGGACCTTGTTCTGGGCGCGTCGCACCCGGATAGCAATCCAGCCTCCTTCCGGTTTATGGCACAAGCCATGGCGGATGGCATTTTCCACGAGCGGTTGCAGAATCAGGTTTGGGATCCTCAGCGGACCGACATCTTCGATGTCAAAATCGAACTGGATCCGGTTCTCAAAGCGCGCCTGGCTGATGCGTGCGTAGGCCTTGATCGCCTCCAGCTCATTCTCCAGGGTAACATCCTGTCCGATGGACTGGAAATCGAATGATGTGCGCAAGTAGCTGGCGAAGTCGAGGATCAAACCGCGAGTCTTCTTGCCATCGACGGGAGCCAGTGCCGCGAGGACATTGAGCGTATTGAAAAGGAAATGAGGCTGGATCTGGGCCCTGAGGAAAGCCAGTTCATGTGCCTGGGCCTGGTTTTTATAGGCCAGTGTCTGGGCGGCCAGGCCTGATGCCAGGACAAAGGACTCGATCACAATCAGGACAATGGCCAATGACAGGGTGGCGAGTGTGTTGGGGATGAATCCCTGAATGCGCAGGAAATGGACCACAATCGCCAGAAACATGATGATCCAGGCCGATATGAAGTAGCGTGAACGCACCCGGTCGATCTGGGGAAGGGACAGGATGAATGAAATGGTCAAGGGAACGACAATGATCGCGGTGGCATTGGTTAAATGGTTCACCAGTCTGATCTGATCGAGCCAGGTCAAAACTGCGGCTGCGACAAAGGACGCACCTGAGGCCAGGACCAGAGAGCGGCTGGCCCAGGCCATTTTCGTCTGGCGCAGGAAACTGTCCGCCAGCAGGGCACTGGCCAAGCTCATCAAGCCGCCGAGCACACCAACCTGGCGAATCACCGCGTGAGCCAGATGCGGCAGCAGTAAATGCACGATCCCCAGCAAAGCCATCTGATGGACAATGACCGACAGGATGAAAATCATGAAGGTCAAGAGCAAGGTGTCCTTGGTTTTACGAAAGGAGAGGAAATTGAACAGCATGACAGCGGTCAGTATCCCGATGTAAAAGCCAAGCAGGATCGTAGTCCAGCCGCGCTGGTCGTGAAAGCTTTGGTTATGGTGCCAGTTGAACGTGTAGCTTTGCACATAGCGCGAGTAGAGACGGACGAGGACAGGACCCTGGCTGGGGATAACAAAGACAGGATAAATGAAGTATTCGCTGTCGTCTGACGGGGATCCCCAGCCAGCTTTCAGGATCTGGGTTTTGCCTGGCTGATCAGGGGACTCTGCCGGCAAAGTGTCAGTCGTTTCAGCTGCTGGGCCAGGTCTATAGACAGTGACAGACTCGACGGTGGGATTGAAAATCGATAGATACAGATCTGGGGCAGGGGACTCCAGCAGCACCCACCAGACAGAAGCACTCTGGCCCTTGGCCAGACTCGGTCCGTCCAGTTCCTGCCATTCGATGCCGTAGCTATCTTGTTTTTTCTGGTCTGTAACATATATTCGCGATAAAAGATCCGAGGCTTGCAGCGTCCCGTCCACATCCTCAAGCACCTGCATGCGCTGGATACCATAGACTGGCGTCCGGTCTGCATTGTCCTGGTTTTGTTCAAGCAGGACCGCCGAAGTGATGACCGCCAGCAATGTGAGAAAAACTAACCCCAGTAAAACCTGTTTAATTCTAACCCAGCTCAGCTGCATAGAAAACGCCTCATTTCCTGCGTCCATTATAAAGAAATTCTTCACCTGTGCCACCTTTGGTGTAATTCCTGGAGCCAGTCCAGTCAGCTTTTGGCTGGCGTACCCTGTGAAAGTCATTCGATTAACAGGTCTGATTAAACGGGATCTGTGGTATCATGGAAGCGAGGAAAAACCGCTTGTCTGCCCTTGAATTTCATGTTGTGAGGTACACTGTCATGTATGATGTCACAGCCCTTGGCGAACTCCTGATCGATTTCACCCCGGCCGGCCCATCTTCCCAGGGCAATCCGACTTTTGAGCAGAATCCCGGTGGCGCTCCGGCCAATGTCCTGGCCGCACTGTCCAAGCTCGGCCTGACGACGGCTTTCATCGGCAAAGTCGGCACCGACCAGTTTGGCCAGTTCCTGAAAAAGACCCTCGATGATGTCGGAGTCTCCACCCACGGCCTGGTCATGACCGATACCTGTAATACGACGCTCGCTTTCGTCCATCTCAGCCCCACTGGCGACCGTTCCTTCTCCTTCTACCGTGATCCCGGCGCCGACCTGCTCCTCGAGCCGTCCGAGCTTTCCTACCAGCTGATTGAGGATTGCTCGATCTTCCACTTCGGCTCTGTCTCGATGACCGGCGAGCCTTCCCGTTCCGCCACCCTGGCTGCGGTCAAGCACGCCAAGGAGCAGCACAAGCTCATCTCCTATGACCCGAACCTGCGCCTGCGCCTCTGGAAATCCCCGGATGCTGCCAAGGCCGGTATCCTCTCGGCGATGCCTTTGTCGGATATGGTCAAGATCTCGGAAGAAGAACTGGTCTTCCTGACCGGCGAAAGTGATCTGGAAAAAGGCGCCCAGCACCTGATCGACACCTATGGCCTCCAGCTCGTCCTGATCACGCTCGGCCCGGATGGCGCCTACGCCCACAATAAGCTTGGCTCGGCCCGCCGCGCCACCTACGATGTGGCAGTCGTCGACACTACCGGTGCAGGTGATGCGTTTACCGGCGGGTTCCTCTATAAATTGGTCCGGTCCGGCAAAGCCCCGTCCGACCTTACGCCGGCCGAACTCGACGAATTCCTCGACTTTGCCAATGCTGTGGGTTCACTCGCCACGACGAAAAAAGGCGCCATCCCGGCCCTGCCGGATCTGGCGGCGATCGAAGCACTGCGCACAAACGGACCGGCCTGAGCCAGCCTCGATCCGCTGCTGATACACATTCATATCTGGATAGTCTGAGCAATCCCTGCTGCATCACCCCCTCCGAGGGCCGATGCGACGGGGATTACTTATTTGACTGCCACATGGACCCTGTCGGGAGGAACGTGAATGCGAAACTCCCGGCCGGGCTTGACGTCATGGAGGGCATGCGTGCCCTTGCTCACCAGGACCGTCACTGAAAATCCGCACTCAATGACCAGTTTGTACTGGCTGTTCAGCGAAATGGTTTTGGCTATTTTCCCGGTGAAAGTATTGGCGAAATCGCTGTCCGTCGCCGGCAAAATGGCTTCTGGCCGGATATACAGGTCAACAGGTATCCCTGGTTGGAGAGCTGGCCCCGGAACGGTCCATTGGTGCGGTCCGACCTGGACATTCTGGTAACCTTGCCTGTCCGCTGGGCCGTGGATGGTGCCGGACAGGCTGTTTTCCACGCCCACCAGGCGAGCCGCCACCCGATTGGCTGGCCGGTTGAAAATCTCTTCAGGCGAACCCTCCTGGATGATCATGCCTTTTTCCATGATGCAGATCCGGTCCGTGAACAGAGACAGCTCTTCGGCATTGTGGGTGACGAAAACAGCAGAGATCTCACGCTGGCGGATGACGCGGCCGATGTCTTCAGCCAGTGACTGACGGGTGGGCAGGTCGAGGGCCGCAAAGGGCTCGTCGAGGAACAAAATCTCGGGTTCTATGACCATCGCCCGCGCCAGACTGACGCGTTGTGCTTCACCGCCCGACAAATGTTTCTGGTTGCGTCTGGACAAATGTGCGATGCCAAAATCGCTCAGGGCTGCGTGAACGCGTTGGGCAATTACAGATCGGGGCAGGCCGCGAAAAACCAGCCCCTGGGCGACGTTTTTGAACACCGAGCCGGAAAGCAGCAGCGGTTCCTGGAAAACCATGGCCATTCTGCGCCGAATGGCGAGCGGTCTGTCAGTCACAGGAGCATGCTTGAAATAGATCTCGCCGGAGTCTGGCTTCTCGAGCAAGGCCAGCATTTTCAGGAGACTGCTTTTGCCGGCGCCATTAGCCCCGATCAGAGCAACGACTTCATTGTGCCGGACAGAAAAGTCCGGCACATCGAGAATGATGCGGTCCGAACGGGTCCAGCGCAGGTTTTGGACTGACAGGAGGCCATCAGGTGTCATTGCGGTCCTTTCGTTCCCACTGCTGGAAGGCTGTCAGCAGATAGGTGACGCCAAAGGCCAGGGCAATCAGGATGATGCTGAGAGCGACTGCCACCGGGAAATTCCCTTTCGATACTTCCATCGATGTGGCTGTTGTCAAGACCCGGGTGTAACCCTTGATGTTGCCGCCTACCATCATGGAGGCGCCGACTTCCGATACGATGCTGCCAAATCCGGCGATCACAGCTGCCATCAAGGCAATGCGCGATTCTTTGAGAATCGTCCAGAGAAATTGCCAGCGCGAAGCCCCCAGGGCCAGAATCTGCAGTCGTAGCTTGGGCGTCAGATGCTGGATCGCTGCAATCGTGAAGCCGGTGATCACCGGGGTGGCGATCAGGGTCTGGGCGATGACGATCGCAGCCGGGGTGTAGATCAGGCGCAATGTTCCGAAAGGACCGCTGCGCCAGAGGAAAATGCTGACCCAGAGACCCACCACAACGGGTGGCATGCCCATGCCGGTATTGACCAGGCTGACCACCAGGCGGCGGCCCCGGAAGCGGACCAGACCCAGCACAACCCCCAGTGGCACACCGACCAGAAGGCTGAGCAGCGTCGCCAGTCCAGACACCAGAAGTGTCAAAAGGGTGACGCCGAAAATCTCGGCGTCACCACTGGCTATCAATCGAACCGCTTCTGTTAGACCATTGATGATGAGTTCGATGGGGCACTCACTCCTGACTGATCGAAGTCACGTCTTTCTCATCTTATCGTACCACAGGGGATTATTTCAGGGCGTCAGGGAAGAACAAGGGTTCGCCAAATTTTTCGACGCCGAATTCGCTGATCAGAGCCTGGGTGGCTGGGTCGATCATGAAGGATACAAAAGCTTCAGCGCCCTCGGCATTGACCATTGGGAAGGTCTCAGGATTGACCTGCATGACGTGGTAGATGTTCAGCAGTTCCTTGGAACCCTGGTTCAGGATGTCCAGGTCGAGGTTCGCTTTCTGGGCCAGATACGTTGCCCGGTCACTCAAGGTGTAGGCTTCCTTTTCATTGGCGATGGTCAGTGTCGAGCCCATGCCCTGTCCGCTTTCCTGGTACCAGGTGCCGCTGGGGGCTTCGATCCCGGCAGCCTTCCAGATCGACAGCTCCTTGGTGTGAGTACCGGATTTGTCGCCACGGGAAATGAAAGTCGCTTTCTGGGCGGCAATGGCCTTAAAGGCATCCGTTACGGCGGTGAGATCCTTGATTTTTGCCGGATCGGCTGACGGACCGACAACGATGAAGTCATTGTGCATGACCAGCTGGTAATTGACGACCTGACCCGCGTCGACCAGCGGCTTTTCGCTGGAAGGGGCGTGGGTTAGAAGAACATCGGCTTCGCCTTTGGCACCCAGCTCGAGAGCCTGGCCCGTGCCGACGGCAATCGTCTTGATCACGTAGCCGGTCTGCTGTTCAAACATCGGGATGAGGTAGTCCAGCAGGCCGCTGTCCTGGGTGCTGGTTGTTGTGGCCAGGATGATTTCCTTGACAGCAGGTTTGGCTACTGTGGTTGTTTCCACTGCAGCGGTTGTGGTCGCTTCAGTCGCAGGCACTGAGGTGGCCGCAGTCGTTGCCGCAGATGTTGCCGGTGTAGCTGCACAGCTGGCTGACAGAACCAGGACCAGCAACAGGGAGAGGACCCAGAGCATCTTTTTTTGCTTCATTTTTCTTTCTCCTTCCAAATCCAGATCCTTTTCATCACGGCGTTTATCCTGGTTCACTCACACCCACGCCACCTTCCGGCAAATGGACGGTCCAGAACACAAAAAACCGGCCCGCATCAAAAGCAGACCGGTTCATTCAAACCAGGCCAGCCATTCTTTCCAATGCGGGAGGTCAGGCGATTTCTCGGCTGGCCCAATGGTTGTGTGCCATGGCGGGTACGCTGTAGGCAGGACAACTCGAATGACGAAAGATTCTGTTGGACCCATTATACGGACCAACCATCCGGGCGACAAGCCTGTACAAGCAGTTGAAAACGGTTCCTGACATGGAAAGTGGCATTTTCAATAAAAAAACCGGGCAAAATGACGTTTTGTTTTCACCGGAAACCTGTCCGGAAGGGTTGAAATGGCGGTATAATTTGAATATAATTCTCTCAATACCTGATCACAAACGTTTACGGAATCAAAATCAACCGGTATTAACAATGATTAGCTCATTTATCAGGTTGGTTATGGTCTAAAGATGGGTGTCTGACGATTCAATCATGAGTCGATTGTGGTGTAAAAAGGGGGAACGGCTGTGGCTAAATATCTGTCGGCCAGTGAGATGAACAAATGCATTGGCTGCTTCACGTGCATGAACATTTGCTCGATCGTCAACAAGCAAAATCATTCCAATACGAAGAGTGCGATCAAGGTCCGGACACGCGGTGGCATGACCGGCCGGTTCGTCGCGATCGTCTGCATCGCTTGCGACGACCCGGCGTGCATGGAGGCTTGTCCGAGCGGCGCCCTGGTCAAACGTGAGGGCGGCGGTGTGCTCTTGAAACCAGAGCTGTGCATTGGCTGCCATCGCTGTGAAAAGGCGTGCATCATGCAGGCGGTTTTCTGGGATGACGACACCAACAAACCGATCATCTGCCGCCATTGCGGCTCGTGTGCCCGGTTCTGCCCGCACAAATGCCTGGAGATGGTGGAGGCTGGTGAAAAATGATCAACGAAAAATTCATGCGCATCCTCAATATTGACCTCAATACAAGCAAGATCAGGATCGACCAGCGTGCCGACCTGATGCCCTATCTGGGCGGTGTTGGCATCGCCAGCAAGCTGCTCGAGGAAAACATGCACCCCGAGCTCGACGCCTTGCACCCGGACCAGCCGATCATTTTCGCGATCGGTGCCGGTACCTGGGTGTTTCCAGTCCTGACCAAGACCGTCGCCATGTTCCGTTCGCCGCTGACCAATGAGTTGGGCGAGTCGTATGCTGGCGGCCGTCTGGCAATGACGATGCTGATGGCGGGCTATGATGCGATCGTCATCACCGGCAAAGCCAGCAAACCCGTTTTTGTCTCAATCAAAAACAACGACATTGCCTTCAATGATGCCCGGGCATTCTGGGGTATCGACAGCGAACCGACAGGTCAGGCGATCCGCGAACGGCTCGAGGGTGGCGGCAAGCGCAGCATCATCCGCATCGGCCCGGCCGGTGAGAACCAGGTCGCATTTGCCAGTGTCTGCGTTGATTCATACCGCCATTTCGGCCGTCTCGGACTGGGCGCTGTCATGGGCTCGAAAAACCTCAAGGCCATGACCGTGATGGGCGATCGCTCGATCCCGATCCATGATACGAAAAACTATTTCAAGGTCTACCAGCAGATCTACAAGAAATGCACGACGACCGACATGATGCAGAAGTACCACGATGCTGGTACGGCGATCGGCCTGCGCTCACTCAGTGTGTCCAACTCGCTGCCAACCTATAACCTCAAGACGACGACGTATGAGCATGCCGATGACATTTCCGGTGAGGAATTTGCCCGCAAGAACCTGGTCCGCAAAGTGGCCTGCACAGGCTGCCCGGTTGGCTGCATCCATATTGGCATGTACCGGCGCGAATTCGACAAAGGTCATGAATACGAGGCGATCAGTGTCCCGTATGACTATGAACTGATGTTTGCCCTCGGCAGTTATCTCGGGATCAAGACAACGGACGAAATCATTGCCCTGATCGACGAGGTCGAAGAAACCGGCATGGACGCGATCAGTGCCGGTGTCTGCCTGGGCTGGGCAACCGAAGCGGTCGAGCACGGTCTGATCGATGAAAGCGACACCCTTGTACCGCTGAAATTCGGCGATACCGAAGGCTATCTCAAGGCGATCCGCTATCTGTCCAAGGGCAAAAACAAGTTCTACCGCAATCTGGGCAAAGGCAGCAAATACGCTTCTTCCATCTATGGGGGCGCTGACTTTGCCATGCACTATGCCGGCAACGAAACCCCTGGCTATCACACTGGCTACGCCTCAGCTGTCGGCTTTGCCGTCGCCTCGCGGCATTCCCACCTCGACAATGGCGGCTACCAGATCGACCAGTCGGTCAAGGAAGTCAACCCGGAAGACCTGGTCAGCAAGATCTTCTTTGAAGAACATGACCGTTGCATGGTCAACGGCATCGGGATGTGCATGTTTGCCCGCAAAATCTATGACCACCAGACGATCATCGATGCCATGAACAGCATTGGCTGGAATCTGACGGAACAAGACCTCGAGCAGATCGGCAAACGCATCCTGCGCACGAAACTGCGCATCAAGGCCAAATACGGCTTCAGCCAGAAGGCTGTCCGCCTGCCCAAACGCTTTTTTGAAACGCCCACCATGCATGGTGTCCTCGATGAGACGATCGTCAACCAGATGATGAAACTCTACATCGCCAAGACGAATGATATGATGTGCGAGCCGGACCCAGTGCTGGAAGCCCTCGCGGCCGAGCAAAAAGCGGCCGCGGAAAAGGCTGCAGCAGGCAAGCCGGCCGCCAAGGCCGCTGCAAAACCTGTGGCCGAAAAAGCAGCACAAGGTTGATGGCCCATGATCCTTCCTGATTCTGAGCTCCACAGCACGAATGATTTCTATGCCCGGCAGGTCATCCTGCCGGAAATCGGCCAGCAAGGTCAGACCCGGCTCCACCAGAGTCGGGTTTTGGTTATTGGCGCCGGCGGCCTCGGTTCTCCCATCCTGATGGCTCTGGCCGGTGCGGGTGTCGGCCACCTGACCGTGGTCGACCATGACATCGTCTCGGCATCCAACCTCAACCGCCAGTTCCTCTATACAGTGGCTGACATCGGCCAGCCCAAAGCCACCATCGCCCGGGAGCGCCTCCTGGCCTATCACCCGGATCTCGAGGTCACCGCATTGGACCAGACCTTCACGGCCGCACTGGCCAGGAACGTGATTCCGGACCATGACCTGGTCGTGGCCGCGGTCGATAACCGTTCAGCCCGGCGCCTGATCAATCGTGCCTGCTATCAGCTGGGAAAACCGTGGATTGACGGTGGTGTGCGCGGTTTCTCCGGCTCGGTGGCCGTCTACAGACCTGGCGAAACAGCCTGTTTCGATTGCCGCTTTGATCTGGTGGAAGAAGCCAACGATGCATCATCCATGGTTGCAACATCCGGAAATTCTCCTGCTATTCCGAAAACGCCCGCCGCTCCGATCGCTGCCCTGGGAGCTACCGCCAGCGTCATTGGCTCACTGGAAGCGGACCTCGCCCTGTGCCTCTTGCTCGGGCTGGGTGACCCGCTCCAGGGGGAGATGTTGTATTACCACGGCCGGACGCTCGATTTTCAACGGATTCCCATTGCCGCCCGCGCCGATTGCCCGATCTGCGGGCCACATTATGACGGCTTGACGAGGTAGTTCATGAACGTGCAATTTTATGCCCATTTGATTGACTTGGCAGGCACAAGCAGCTGCACGGTCAGCGGCCCGGCCGATGTGACATCGCTTGTTCAGCACCTGTGCACGACCTATGGTGCACAACTGGCCAGCCAACTGCTCGACCAGACTGGCCAGCCCCTGCACGACGACCTGTTCGTCCTGGTCAACGGCCGCCACATCCGCCAGCTCCAGGGCCTCGCGACCCCCCTGCAAGAAACCGACACCATAGCCTTCGTCCCCATGGTCGAAGCCGGCTAAAAAAGGACCAAAGGGACCGGGTCTTGATATCGAAAACCGATATTGGGACCCGGTCCCTTTTTAACTTAAGGAACCGCTGATTAAAGCAGGTTTTTCTGGCGCTACTCCCTGATTTGGCA
>CAZGSR010000016.1:0-55846 GCA_964528645.1 uncultured Mageeibacillus sp.
ACTTCTATTTTACAAAACTTCGATTGTCTTGAGAATTAATCAGCGGTTCCCTAGAGAATGGACTATAATGAACTTATCAGAACAAGTCTGTTTAGCAATATCCGTCAAAGGTGCTCAAATGGAAAACGAATTTGAAAAAGGTTTCTGGGAGGTCTACGACCGGGCCGAGGAATTGGCAAAGAAGGATCCAGAATGGCGTTTTCTGGAGGAGCAGATCCACCACGCCCTCGACCGCTTTGAAACAGTCGAAGGCCTGCAAGACAGGCTCATCACGCCGATTGACAAGCAGTATGTCCTCTTCATGAAAAAAATCTATGAAGTCATGCACCAAAACGAGGCCGCTGCCACCCAAAAGACAGTCTTACCTCACGTCGATCACAAAGACATCAAACACTGAATTCTTTTTCCACCCGGACCAGGGCACTGGCAATGACCTGGTGCATGTCGTAGTACTTGTAGTCAGCCAGTCGGCCACCAAAGATCACAAAGTTTTCCTGGTCAGCCAATGCCTTGTATTGCAGATACAGGGCATTATTTTTGTCATCATTGACCGGATAATAGGGCTCATCACCTTGTTTCCATTCCGCTGGGTATTCACGGGTGATAACGGTCTTGTCCTGGGTGCCGAATTCAAAATGCTTATGTTCGATGATCCGGGTGAACGCCGTCTCACGGTCGGTGTAGTTGACGACTGCATTGCCCTGGTAATTCTCGACGCCTAGTGTCTGGTGTTCGAAACGCAGGCTGCGGTATTCGAGATTGCCAAAGCGGTAACCATAATACTCATCGATCATGCCTGTGAAGACAGTCTTGTTGGCCAGTACATCCAATTCTGCCCGGTGGGCAAAATAGTCGGTTTCCAGGCGCACCTCAATGCCATCAAGCAGGCGGTCAGTGATCTGATTGTAGCCGCCCTCCGGAATGCCCTGGTATTTATCATTGAAATAATTGTTGTCGTAAGTGAAACGCACCGGCAAGCGCTTGATGATGAAGGCTGGCAGCTCGGTAGCCGGACGGCCCCACTGCTTTTCAGTATAGCCTTTGATCAGTTTCTCATAAATGTCTGTACCAACCAGGGAAATCGCCTGCTCCTCGAGATTGTGCGGCACCGAAATGCCAGCAGCCATGCGCTGGGCCGAGATCCGGGCCTGGGCTTCCGCTGGTGTAATGACGTCCCAGAGCTTGTTGAAAGTGTTCATATTGAAAGGCAGGTTATAGATTTCGCCCTTGAAATGAGCGATCGGTGAATTGGTATAGCGATTGAATTCGGCGAACTGGTTGACATAGTTCCAGATCCGCTTATCGCTGGTATGGAAGATATGGGCCCCGTAAACATGCACGTTGATCCCGGCGACGGATTCACAATAGATATTGCCGCCCGTGTGTTTTCTCCGGTCAATGACCAGGCATCGCTTGCCACGCAGGTTTGCCTCATGGGCGAATGTAGCACCAAAAAGACCGGCACCGACGATCAGGTAATCATAGGGCTTTTCCATAGGGAGACCTCGCTTGTCTGTTTTGATTTATTTTAGCATGAAAAGCGCTGCCAGTTCATTGTGTAACGCCCCTTACCGCTGAGTGAATGCATCGATGATATGTTAGACCTACAAACGTATCCGTTCGAAATCGATTGAATATCTATCATAATCGATTCATTTTTTAGGAGGTATCCCATGCCTGTTCGTGATTCATCCGCTGTCTGGAATGGTAGTTTAAAAGAAGGCAAGGGCGTCATGCGCCTTGGCTCCGGCATGTATGAAGGCCCCTTTACCTTTGCATCCCGTTTTGAAGATGGCACCGGCACCAATCCTGAAGAACTGATCGGCGCTGCCCATGCCGGCTGTTTCTCGATGTTCCTCTCAGCCATCCTCTCCGATGCCGGCCATGTACCGACCCGGATCTCCACTTCGGCCAAAGTACACCTTGGTGCCGGTCCGAAGATTGTCCTGATCGAGCTGTCTACCGTCGGCGAAGTCCCCGGCATCGACGCCGCCACCTTCCTCGAATTCGCCGAAAAAGCCAAAGTCGGCTGTCCTGTCTCCCAAGCCTTGTCGGCAGTTGAGATGAAAATGACAGCTGAACTGATCTGACTAGACGAGTCAATTGCCAAAAGGGCCGTCCCGCAAGGGGCGGTCTTTTTCATTCCCCGCCTGGAGGATCATCGCAATCAGGGCCTGCATGGCGGGTGTCAGGTATTTGTTTTTGTGGTGAACCAGGCTGAAAGCACGGACCAGGTCGAGGCCCTCGACTTGGATGGCTCGCAGCGCGCCTGAGTGCAGAGGTGCTGTGATCAAGCGGCTGGAGAGCACCGCGATGCCCAGGCCATTCAAGGCAGCCTGGACCATGGCGTCCGAGTTGATCGCTTCCCAGGCAATTTTCCACGGGATCTGCTGCAAGGCCATGGTGTGCTCGAACAGTTCGCGGGTCCCGCTGCCCTGCTCGCGGACAATGAAGGACTGGTCATCCAGCGCGTGCAACGGAATGGGGCGGTCGATACTGAAGAACGGGTGTTTGAGGCCACAGGCCAGGACCAGGTGGTCAACCATGAACGGCTGGGCCAGGATGTCCTTGCTTGTGATCGAGCCTTCAACCAGAGCCAGGTCCAGTTCATTGCGGATGACCAACTGCTCGATATCACGCGTATTGCGGATGCTCGCCTCGACTCTGACCTGAGGATATTGGTCGCTGAATGATGTCAGGAATCCCGGCAGAAGACAGGTTCCGATCGTCAGGGTCGCCCCGATACGCAGGCTGCCGCTGCCAGATTCAACCTCGATGGCCTGGTCCATTTCGCCCAGCAGATTGATCACATGCCGGGCATAACCGAGCAGGACTTTGCCAGGGCCTGTCAAATACAATCGCCGCGACAATCGGTCGAACAGCTTGACCCCATAATGCTTTTCCAGCTCAGCGATGGCCAGGCTGACCGTGGGCTGGGCGATGAACAACGCTTCCGAAGCGCGTGTCATATTGCCCGCATCGACAACAGCCAGGAAGATTTGCAGGTGACGCAAGGTCATACGCTATACCTCAAGGAATTTATCATAGGCTTTTTACTATCTTATTCATTTTATCATTGTATTTTTAAAATTATCGATCTTAGGCTAAACTGGATCTTGATTTTTATCTTGGAGGTCTACTTTAATGGAAATAAAAGCGCGCGCCTGGCCCGGCCTGCTGCTTTGTCTGGCAATTGCAGCTCCAGCCTGGTTTCTCGGAAGATTTCTGCCGGTGATTGGCGGACCCGTTTTCGGCATTCTCATAGGAATCCTGCTGGCCAATCTTTTCCCTGGCCTGACTTCTGGTGTTCACGGTTTCAGCTTTGAACCCGGTATCCGGCTGACCAGCAAGAAACTGCTCCAGGTGGCGGTGGTTTTGCTCGGTTTCGAGATGAATTTTGCCACGATCGTCAAGGTCGGTGGCCAGTCGCTGTTTGTCATGCTGTTCACACTGACTGCTGCCTTTGTCACAGCCTATGCCATAGGCAAGCTTTTGCGCCTGGAGAGCAAAACTGTCACCCTGATCGGCGTTGGCACCTCGATCTGCGGTGGCTCGGCTATCGCGGCGACGGCACCTGTCATTGCAGCCGATGATGAAGAAGTCGCTGCAGCGATCTCGACCATTTTCCTGTTCAATGTCCTGGCGGTCTTCATCTTCCCTGCTTTGGGCCATTCGCTGAACTTGAGCGACATGGGATTTGGCCTCTGGGCTGGCACAGCTGTCAACGACACGTCCTCGGTTGTAGCAGCAGGAACGGCCTGGAGTGCCGCAGCTGGTAACAATGTCGCCCTCAGCTATGCGACGATTGTCAAACTGACCCGGACGCTGATGATCGTGCCAATTACCTTCACCCTGGCCGTGCGTACGGCCCTGCTGGCGCGCCGGCAGGAAAATGCCTCTGAAGCGTCGGCGTATAACCTGGTGCGGACTTTCCCCTGGTTTGTCATCGCTTTCCTTGCCGTCGCCCTGCTGAACACCTGGCTGCCCTGGTCGGATCTGGCCAGCAAATTCGTCACGGCCGGCAAATTCCTGATCGTTATGGCCATGTCCGCCATCGGTCTGAACACCCGCTTCAAACGCCTCATCGCCCAAGGCTGGCGGCCCATCCTGCTCGGACTTTGCTGCTGGTTTGCCGTCGCCAGCGTCTCCCTGCTCGTCCAGAAACTGACCGCTGCACTATAAAAGGGACGCCGTCCCTTTTTCGGCAGAATGGTATAATCGATCTGAGAATAGGCTCTGGTTCTGAGGACCCCCACTGTTATGCGCAAAGTCATTTTCCTTGTAGATATGAATGCGTTTTTCATTTCGTGTGAAAGGACGCGACACGCTGAACTGCGCGGCAGGCCGGCGGCTGTTGCCGGTGATCCGCAGCGTCGGACCGGGATCATCCTGGCTGCGAATTACGAAGCTCGGGCCTTTGGGGTTAAAACAACCATGCTGGTGCACGAAGCCCTGCGGTTGTGCCCAGATTTGGCTCTGGTTCCTCCGGATCATGATTTCTATGCCCAAAAATCCCACGAAGTCATGCAGCTGCTCCGGCAATTCACTCCGGTTGTCGAACCCAACAGCATCGATGAAGCCTGGCTGGACATGACCGGATGTGAAAAGCTATCAGGCACCCCGCTCGAAGCGGCGCAATCGATCATGCAGACGATCAATGAAAAGTTGGACCTGTGGTGCTCGATCGGGATTTCCGACAATAAATTTCTGGCTAAGATGGCTTCGGAAATGAAAAAGCCGCAGGGGATTACCGAACTTTGGCCGGAGAATGTGCCCGGCAAGCTATGGCCGTTGCCAGTTGGCGCCATGTATGGCGTCGGACAAAAAACGGCCGAAAAACTCAAGCGCCTGGGCGTGGCCACGATTGGTGATCTGGCTCGCCTGAGCCAGGAATTCCTGGTTGAACGCTTTGGCAAAAGCGGCATCGTCCTTTTTCGGCATGCGCACGGTCTGGAGGACGCTCCGGTCCTTGCCACTGACGATGATACCGTCCAGTCGATCGGCCGCTCGACGACCTTGTCTGAGAATATCTCAGATCTGGAAAAAGCCAAGCGAATCTTACTTGAATTGTCTGACGAAGTCGCCGCGACAGCCCGCAAACAAGACCTGAAAGGTCAAGTGGTCCAGATCACACTCAAATACACGGATTTTAAAGTGATCACGCGCCAGAGCATGGTGCCAGCTACAAACCTGTCGCAGGAAGTGTATCTGTCCGGTTGTACACTACTCGCCAGAAACTGGGACTCGTCCAAGCCCGTACGCCTGATCGGGATCAGTCTCGGCCATTTTCAGAAGCAGCAGGAGGATCGTCAGCTGACCCTGTTTGACCAGATTGATGGTAATAAAGAAAACAAGGCGCTCGAACATGTGCCACAAACAGGAAAAGTCGACCAGGCCGTCGACTACATCCGAGAGCGGTTCGGACAAAACAGCATCACTCGGGCGTCGCTGATGAAAAAGAAGAAGCCCAAAGATGACTGACCATCCTGGTCTGATTCCAAAGGATGGATCAATTCAGAACTTTGATGATCTGGACAAACTCAGCATTGACGATTTGGAGTCCACTGGCCGTTTCCACCTCAATCCAGTTCTCGTTGACCTGAATGATTTTTCCTTTGACCGTGCTGCCGTAGGAACCAGAAGAAATTTTGCACTGTTTCCCTGTGTATTGTTGTAGCAATTCATTGGTCATCGCAACTTTCCTCCTGTGCCTGATTCGTTTTGCCGCCAGTATAAGTTGAAATGCATGTTGCTGATGCAACAGGACGAACAGAATAAAAATCGGGAAATAAAGCGTAACAAACGTGCCTGAGTCCATCAGCAATCACCCCTTTTTGAAAAGGGACCGGGTCCCTTTTTGGGCAAAAAGCCAGAAACAGGCTCCCCTCTAAGCTTTGCGGGCTTGGAGGGGAGCAGTGTGTGTGTGTGTGCGATTCTGTCGTCCGGATGCCTTCAATCAATTGTTCAGGCAGCCCAACGTTCAGCTGTTTTCCCGTTTCTTCCACAGGATGAGAAGGGTCCCAGCCAACAGAAGGGTCATCAGGCCGATCACTTTGAACGGGTAAGCGTCAGATAGATCGCCGGTTTGGGGCATTTCTGCTCCGAAGACATCCAGGATAGCTGCCAAGGTAGTTGTCGGTGCCGGAGTCGTTGTCGGAGGCGGCGGGAGGGTATCAATGTCGACGTCTGCACCGTCGCTGTCACTGACCGGTGTCTGCTCGTCGTCTGTACCGCTGACGGTGACAATGTCATCGATATTTTCGCCGCGGTCGCCATCGATGGATGCCTCAAAGTAGACCGTCAGGCTGGCTCCCGGCAGGATGGTCTGCGGCAACGTGATCGGTGTGGTCAGGGTGGCATTGGTGTAGAGAAGCGGACTAAAGGCGGGGCCGCCTTCGATCGAGTCGGTCAGGCTGGTGATCGTGACTGGATCATTGGCCAGACTGGTGTTTACAATGACGACCATGAAGGTTGCTTCGTCGCCAGGATCATCCACTGAATCATCCAGGGCGAATTTGGCAATGTCGATGGACGGTGGCGCGTTGACTGGGATCGAGAACTCGTCACTTTCAGGTTCGGTTTCAGTCGAATCCACAATTACAGTGTTGTCGAGCCAGCCGTCAGCGGGGCTCTCTTCGGTGCTGGTGCCAGCTGCCGTGATTTCAGCCAGGGTGACGGTGTGGCTGCCGGTGAAGATCCAAGTCTCACCAACATCGAGCTTGTCGTTATCATTGGTGTCGCCACTGCTGTAAGTTGGTCCGACCGTGCAAATCGGATCTGTGACCGTGATGTTTGTCAGAACCACATTGCCCTTATTAACAACAGTGAAGGTGTACGGCACGACTTGTCCCACGGTCGTGATCAAGGTTGTTGTGCTGGTTTTTTCAACAGACAGAGCAGGCGACAATCCGATCGAGATTTCATGATCATCGGTGTCTGGGCTGGTCTCATTCGAGTCAGCCGTCACTGTGTTGTCCAAATCGCCGCCGCCGTTGGAGTCAATCTCTGCCTGCGTGACGATGTGGCTGCCGGTGTAGGTCCAGGCTTCGTTCACATCCAGAATGCCGTCCAGGCCGATGTCACCACTGCTGTAGGATGGGCCAATATCACAATCAGGATCCATGACGGTGATGCCAGTGAGACTGACATTACCCGTATTACGGACTACAAATGTATAGGGCACCACTTGGCCAGCTGCTGTGATCAGGGTTGTTGCGCTTGATTTCTCAACGGACAGGCCAGGAATCTGGGCGATCGGAATCGCGTGGATATCGGTATCCGGGTCGGTCTCGTTTGAATCGGCTGTGACTGTGTTGTCGAGATCGCCATCCCCGCCACCATTGCCGTCAAGTTCAGATTGGGTGACGGTATGGTTGCCAGCAAAGGTCCAACTTTCACCAACGTCGAGCTTGTTGTTACCGTTGTCGCCGCTGACATAAGCCGGAGCCGGGCTGACGTTCGGGTCGGTGACCGAGATGCCGGTCAACATCGTGTTGCCGGTGTTCGTGACCACGAAGGTGTAAGGTACGCTTTGGCCGGCTGCGGTGATCAGGATCGTGGTGCTGCTCTTGACCACATTCAGACCAGGGATGCGGCTGATCGGGATGGCCAGGTCATCGGTAGCCGGGCCGGTCTCGTTCGAGTCGGCCGTCACCGTGTTGTCGAGATCGCCATCGCCGTCGCCATTGGAGTCCATCTCCGCCTGTGTCACGGTGTGGCTGCCCGTATAGGTCCAGGCTTCGCCGACATCCAGGATGCCATCCAGACCGAGATCGCCGCTGCTGTAGGTCGGACCTGTTGTGCAGTTCGGGTCTGTGACCGTGATGCCCGTCAGGCTGACGTTGCCGGTGTTCCTGACCACGAAGGTGTACGGGACGACTTGGCCAGCTGCGGTGATCAGGGTCGTCGTGCTCGTTTTCTCGACCTCCAGATCCGCGGCATAGCCGATATTGATGAAATGGTCATCCGTATCCGGGCCGGTCTCGTTCGAGTCAGCCGTCACGGTGTTGTCGAGGTCGCCGTCACCGCCGCCGTTGGAGTCGATCTCTTCCTGCGTCACGGTATGGCTGCCGGTGAAAATCCAGATCTCCGTGACTTCCATCAGGCCGTTGTGGTTCAGATCGCCGACGTCCAGCACGGGGTCAGCGTCGCAGTTCGGATCACTGACCGTGATGCCGGTCAGGGTGACATTGCCGGTGTTGTAGACCGTGAAGGTATACGGCACCACCTGGCCGGCGTGATCGATCAGGATCGTGGTGCTATTCTTGACCACATCGAGAGCCGGATTCTGGTCAATCGGGATTGCCAGATCATCGGTGTCCGGGCCGGTCTCGTTCGAATCCGCCGTCACCGTGTTGTCGAGGTCGCCGTCGCCGCCGCCATCTGTGTCGATTTCAGCTTGCGTGACGGTGTGGCTGCCGGTGTAAGTCCAGCTTTCGCCGACATCGAGTAGGCCGTTGCTGTTGGTGTCGCCGCTGGCATAGGCCGGAGCCGGGCTGACATTCGGGTCGCTGACCGTGATGCCTGTCAGGGTGACATTGCCGGTGTTAGTAACGATGAAAGTGTATGGCACGATCTGGCCGGCTGCGGTGATCAGCGTCGTCGTGCTGCTCTTGGCCACATTCAGTCCAGGGGTGCGGCTGATCGGGATGAAATGATCGTCGGTCTCGGGACCGGTTTCATTGGAATCGGCCGTCACCGTGTTGTCGAGGTCGCCATCGCCGCCGCCGTTGGAATCAATCTCCGCCTGCGTCACGGTGTGGCTGCCGCTGTAGGTCCAGGCTTCGCCGACGTCCAGGATGCCGTCCATGCCGATGTCACCACTGCTGTAGGTCGGGCCTGTCGTGCAGTTCGGGTCGGTGACCGTGATGCCCGTCAGGCTGACGTTGCCGGTGTTCGTCCCCACGAAGGTGTACGGCACCACTTGGCCGGCTGAGGTGATCAGAGTCGTCGTGCTGCTCTTGACCACGTTCAAAGCGGGTCCCTGGCGAATCGGAATCGCATAATCGTCGGTGTCCGGGCCGGTTTCATTGGAATCGGCCGTCACCGTGTTGTCGAGATCGCCGTCGCCGCCGCCATTGTTATTGATCTCAAGCTGAAGCACCGTGTGATTGCCCGTGTAGGTCCAGCTTTCGCCGACATCGAGTTGGCCGTTGCTGTTGGTGTCGCCGCTGGCATAGGCCGGAGCCGGGCTGACATTCAGGTCGGTGACCGTGATGCCTGTCAGAGTGACATTGCCGGTGTTGGTAACGATGAAAGTGTATGGCACGATCTGGCCAGCTGCGGTGATCAGGGTCGTTGTGCTGCTCTTGACCACGTTCAAAGCGGGATTCTGATCAATCGGGATCGCCAGATCATCGGTATCCGGGCCGGTCTCATTGGAATCGGCCGTCACCGTGTTGTCGAGGTCGCCGTCGCCGCCGCCGTTGGAGTCGATCTCAGCCTGCGTCACGGTGTGGTTGCCGCTGTAGGTCCAGGTCTCGGTCAGGTCGAGCTTGTTATTGCTATTGGTGTCGCCACTGACATAGGCTGCAGCTGCGTCCAGATTTGAGTCTGTGACCGTGATGCCTGTCAGGGTGACATTACCGGTGTTGGTGACTACAAAGGTGTACGATACTACTTGGCCAGCATGATCAATCAGCGTCGTCGTGCTGCTCTTGATCACATTCAGGCCTGGGGTGTGGCTGATCAGGATCGCCAGGTCGTCGGTATCCGGACCGGTCTCGTTCGAATCGGCCGTCACCGTGTTGTCGAGGTCGCCGTCGCCGCCGCCATTGGAATCGATCTCCGCCTGCGTCACGGTGTGGCTGCCGGTGTAAGTCCAAGTCTCGGTCAGGTCGAGTTTGCCATTGCTGTTGCTGTCACCGCTGACATAGGCCGGGGCTGGGCTGACGTTAAGGTCAGTGACCGTGATGCCCGTCAGGGCCACGTTACCGGTGTTGGTGACCACAAAGGTGTAAGGCACCACCTGACCCGCATGGTCGATCAAGGTCGTCGTACTGGATTTTTCAACATTCAAGCTGGGATTGGCGAAGAAGTTGCCGAAATCAATTGAGCTGGCCGAAGGGTGATCGGCATCGAGGGTCACGTCCCAGTTGATGGGGTTACCGGATGAATCGTGCGGATAGGTCTGTTCATAGCCGGGCTGATCGGACTCGGAGATTTCCCAGTCGGCATAGGACATGTCGGGGAAACTGTAATGGCCGTCACCGTCGGTCGTTGTGTCGAGGGTGAAGGTGACGCCGCCGTAGGAGATGGTGGCATGGATCGTCCAGTCAGAAAGGCCGGTGTCCTCGGCATCCCGGTCACCGTCACCGTTGACATCCAGCCATTTGGTACCGCTGATGGCACCCGGCGGTTCTGCCGGAACCGGCAGAGGCACCGTCTTGTTGCCGAACGTTTCGAGCTGGATATGGCCAGACGAACCGCTGACATAGCCAGAACCATAGGGATGATTGGCGTCAGGGCTGCCATACTTGTAACCGCCCCAGGGTATCGTCAACGGATTGGTCGCCAGGGAGGTGTGCAGGTTGGTCCGCCAGAACAAGGTCCGCGAAAGATGCAATTGGAAGTAGATGACGATCGTATCTTCTCTACCAAGTCCGGCATCGACCAGGTTGTCCTGAGTGATCACAATCGTCCGGCGGTCAACGGTGTAATTGTCCGGATCACCGGGAAGGACATCGTTGATTTGTGGATCAAATTCAAAGCTGGAGACCGATTTCAACAACGTGAAACCGCCCCACTCGTTTTCAGCTTCCAGGTCGTTTTGCGCCGTTTCCAGTTCCTCTCGCGTGCCAATGCTGGCGTCTGGATAAGCCTGGCTGTCCGTCAGTTCAACGGTACCCACTTGCAAGTCTTTGACCATGTCAATGAAACGATGGCCGCCATTGGTGAAGTCGTAGGAAATCACCAGCTTGCCATCATACTGTGACATGCCATCAAGTCCTGGGCACCAGGCCGTCTGGACGCCGGTCAGGACGAGCTGGTAAGGGACCCACTCACCCTCGGCATAGGTCTTGCCAAGGTTGCCAGTTGTCCAGCCACCGCCTCCATCGACACCACCGTTAAAGCCCATGAGCGATGCGGATGGGTCGCCGTAGTTGATCGTTGCTTCAAGAGCCAGAGGAGCTGCTAAAGCAAGCGGAGTCCCCAGCTCAGGCTCAGTTGGCTCACTGGTTTCGCTGGATTGAAATTCACTTGCATCCGGTTCGCCTGAACCGGGCTCGCTTTGCGTAGGATCGCCTGTTTCACTGCTGGTTGTTTCACTGCTGGTTGTTTCCTGAAAGCTTCCTGGATCGGATTCGCCAGATTCGCTGGCTGAGGTCTCTCCGCCGTCTGGATCTGGCTGCATCTCGTCTCCTGATGTCTCAATGGGATCCTCCAGAGACTGGGTGATTCCATCGCTATCCGTTTCCGACGGCGCTGTCCCCTCCGGTGAAGAGGCGTCTGTGATGTCTCCCGAAGCTGTCGTCGGTTCATCCTGCCCGATCTCAGCTGAAACATGCAAGCTGGGGGTCAGGATCAATAGGAGGAAGGCTATTGTCACGAATATTGAAAGCTTACCAAGGACAGCTTTCGTAAAGATCCTGTCGCTTGACATTTCAATCACTTCCTTTACTTGTCCAACATTTTGTCTGAAGTAAAAGCGTCTGTTCCTTGTGAACCTGAATCTACAAAATTTGTCTGGATCCCTGCGCGACCTGGATTTTCTGTTCGGACCATAACCTTGCTGATCGGTTGCTTAACGCAACTATGGAAAACTGTATCTGAAAAAACAAAAAACCGGCTGATTAAGCCGGTTTCGCTATTTGCTCCTGTCTGATCAAGCGCCCATATACAATCAGACAATCACAGCATCTTACACATTTGAAGATACATGAGGCTTCAATTTTCAAGGTTCTAGTACTGTCATTCTATCACAATCGATTCAACACTTCACTATAATTCGACAAATTCACGGTCACACTATGGAAATTTTACTGTCCTTATCTGGCGATCTCTTTGATTCGACTGTTCATTATGCTACGCTCGGAAGGTGAGGTATGTTGTATGCGTTCATTGACTTCCATTTCCAAATTCCTGATGGCATTTGTCCTGGTTGTGACCAGTTTTCTGTCTGCCTCTTGTGCCGGCCAGACAGCCGAAACCAAGCCTCAGGCCCGCCCTGAAACAACATTTGAACGCTTTAAAGAGGCCTGGTCTGGACAGGATTATTCCGCGATGTACCAGCTCTTGTCCAGCGAATCCAAGCTTGAAATAACAGAAGCTGATTTCACCGAACGCTATGCCAGGATCATGCAAGGAATTGAAGCAACCGATCTGGACGTCCAAATGGCGGCTGAGGGTGTTGTGCGAACCGAAGACAAGCAATCGGCAACCGTGGCTTTTACCGTGCAGATGGACACATTGGCCGGACGGCTTGATTTGACGGGCTATACCATGAACCTCGTCCAGGAGACAGCTGGTGATGAAAACAGCAAGGAAAAAATCTGGACGATCAACTGGTCGGAGGAACTGATTTTCCCCGGCATGGGCCCGACGGACAAAGTCCGGGCCCGGAGGATCGAACCGATCCGCGGTGAGATCATCGACCGCAAAGGCCAGGGCTTGGCGGTGAACGGTGAATTGATCACCATCGGTGTTGTGCCCGGCCGCTTTGACCCGGTCCGGGATGAAGCGATCCCGCAGATGGCCCAGCTGCTGGGCATTGCCGAGGAGCGGATCGAAAAGGTGCTGAGTGGCGCCAGCAACCCCGACTGGTTTTATCCAGTCGTCACGCTGGCAGCCAATGCCAATCAATTGTCAGCCAAACTGACTGCGATCGACGGCGTCCAGTACCAGAAAACGGCAGGCCGGATCTATCCTGCAGGGGCATCGGCGGGACTTCTCACTGGCTACATCGGTCCGGTCACGGCCGAGGAGCTGGAGAAGCTGGCCGGGAAACGGTATCTGGCTACGGACCGGATCGGCAAGATGGGGCTGGAGCAAGTGTACGAGGAGCGGCTGCGTGGCCAGCCTGGCGGAGAAATTGTCATTGTCGGCGAAGACGGACAGCGGGTCAAGCAGCAGATCGCCCTTCAGGATGCGGTCGATGGTGAAACCATCCAGTTGACGATCGACCTGACCACACAGTACGCCCTGTTCAGGCAGATGCAGACTGACGCCGGGGCCGCGGCGGCTGTCGATCCGTTGAGCGGGGAGATCCTGGCTCTGGTCAGCACCCCTTCGTTCGATCCCAATTTGCTCCAGACCTACGTCCCGGATGCGGTCCAAGCCAGCTGGAATGAGGCGGTCAAACCTTATTTTTCCAGCCGGTTCAAGCAAGTCTATGCGCCCGGCTCCGTGTTCAAGCTCGTGACCGCGGCGATCGGCCTCAACACCGGTACGCTCGATCCAGATGAGGCGCTGGAAATTTCCGGACTGAAATGGCGGCCCGACAGCAGCTGGGGGACTTATGCCGTCACGCGAGTCAAAGATCCCGGCCAGCCGGTTGACCTGTATGATGCGTTCCTGTATTCAGACAACATCTATTTCGCCCAGCAAGCACTGGCCATCGGCGATGAAGCCTTCGTCCAGGGGGCCCAGGGATTCGGAATTGGCGAAGATCTGCCCGTCGACTACCCCTTCAATACGTCACAACTGGCCAATGATGGCCTGGCCAATCGGGTCCTGTTGGCGGACACCGGCTATGGCCAGGGTGAAGTCCTGTTAAGCCCGCTCCATCTTGCACTTTTCTACAGCACACTGGCAACGGAAGGTAATCTGATGAAACCGGTCCTGGAGTATCGCGAGGGGTATGAACCAGAGATCTGGAAAGAACACGCGATTGCCGCTGAGCATGTCCCGCTTCTGACTGAAGCATTGCTCGCAGTCGTCGAAGATCCCTCCGGCACCGCCTATACCAAAGACGGCACCAAATACCGCCTGCTGGGCAAGACCGGTACCGCCGAGCTCAAGCAAAGCTTTGATGATAGAGATGCTGAGGAAAACGGCTGGTTTGTGGCGCTCAATGTCGACGAGCTGCGCCTGGCTGTCGCCATGATGATCGAGGATGTCAAAACCCGCGGTGCCAGCCATTACGTCGTACCGCTCGTGAAAAAAGCCATGGATGAAGCACTGTCAGGGAGATGAGCCGCTTGTGCCGGATTTGGGACGCCGTCCGAAATTCGGCACTAATCAAGCATCTTGCGCTCTTTTAGAAACTCGAGGGCCACCTCTTTGTGATCGCGCTGGTTGATGTCGACTTCATAATTGAGCTGGCGGATGGTTTCGATGTCGATCTGGCCAGAAAGCTGGCTGAGGATCGTATCGATGCCAGGAGCTTTTTCCAGGGCAGAAAGATTGACCGCGTAAGCTGCTTCAAACGGTGGATATAAGTTGCGGTCGTCTTCGAGCCAGACCAGATCATAGGCATAGATGCGGGCATCGCTGGAGTAAGCGACGCCGATATCGACTTGCTGATCGCGGATGGCCTGGTAAAGCAAATTGATCTGCATGGTGACTGTTTTAGCAAACGGATCCAGTTCGTAGAGTGCAAGCAGCGGTTGGTAGCCATCGATGGCGCGGTCCATGTAGGCGTCATCCATGCCGATGACCAGGTCAGCCGAAAGCCCCTGCAAATCGCTGACTTTCTTGAGGTCATACTGTTCAGCCATTTCGCGGCGAACGGTGATGGCATAGGTATTTTCATACCCCAGAGGCTCCAGCCATTCACGTTTCAGTGTCGCGCGAGATTTATCGCGGACAAAGTCAAATACGACAGTAGCATCGCGCCATTGGGGGTCGTTGATGTTTTCCACTTGTTTGACGATGTCCGGATGGAGCAGACCTGATGCCCCGCCGGTAAAAAAAAGGCTGGCGATGTCGACATCTCCGGTTTGCATCGCCTGGTCGAGCACCACGACTGAGCCCAGGCGGGGGACGACCTCGACTTCGTAATCACTCTGGTCTTCGATCAGGGCCTCTGCCATGTACGCCAGGGTGATGACCTCGGCATAGTTTTGAGCTCCAATTTTCAGCGTGACCATTTCAGATTTTTTCTGGCAGGCCGCCAGGGGAAGAGCCAGAATCAGTATGAGAACCAGAAGTGCTGTCGTTAAACTGTTGGTACAGGTTTTAGTCTTTGTTGAACGCATTTTTGACCTCCTTGACCCTTATCTTGCGGATGCCACGAGGTGTCAGGATGGTCTCAAGCCGGCCCATCAGCAAATCGGCCAGCAAAGCCAGGCCAGCTGCTGGTAGAGCGCCGCTCAAGATCAGGTTGTAGTTGATATTGGTCAGGCCAGCCCAGATGAGCTGCCCCAATCCGCCTCCGCCTATGAACGCCGCCAACGTCGCCCAGCCGATCAGGATGACCAGGGTTGTCCGGATCCCAGCCAGGATGAAAGAGAATGCCAGGGGTAATTCGAGCTGGTAGAGGATCTGGAAGTCCTTAAGCCCCATGCCACGGGCAGCCTCGATCAGGGAAGGCTGGACTTGCTTGATCCCGGTGTAAGTGTTGCGCATGATCGGCATCAGGGCGTAGAGGAACAAGGCGGCGATAGCTGGGCGATTGCCAATGCCGAGGACAGGCAGCATGAAAGCAAGCAAAGCCAGACTGGGAATGGTCATGATGACATTGCCCAGGCCCAGTACAGGTTTGGCCAGATGTTCCTGCCGCGTCAATAGGATCCCAAGCGGCACAGCCACCAGCAGAGCCAGAAATAAAGCAGAAAGTGCAATCAGCACATGTTCTGCTGTCCGGGTGGCAATCCGGCCGATGTTGTTGATGAAAAATACGGCAAAGTCCATGGTGAGCCTCCGTTGCTTCTGTAGTCACGGATATCGGCTAGCTATACGGGTAGCAATGAACGGACCGGATGTGTCGATCAGAGATAATCGAGTACGAAATTGACAACTCGTGCCCGGGTGATGATCCCTTTGAGCCTGCCACTGTCGTTAACGACTGGGACGAAGCGCACATTCTGTTCAACCATCAGCTGCACGGCGATTCTAACACTGTCCGTTTCACCGACAGTAGGCCAGTCGACCATGATCTCCTGGAGGGTCTTTTTCTTTTTCAAGTTAGACTGAAGGGTGTTGACGTCGACCACACCCAGGAACTGGTGCCGGTTGTCGATGATCAGCAAGCTGTCGACCCGCGCTTCACGCATGGCTTCAAGACCCAGGTGCAACCCCTTGCCAGCTTCCAGGCAAGCCGGGTTTTTCAACATGACTTCACGAGCCTGGACTTGGTCCGGTTTTCGAATCAATCGCTCCTCACCAATGAAGGTGCGGACAAAATCATTGGCTGGCTGGCGCAGCAGGTCCTCCGGCGTGGCGGCCTGGACAATCTGGCCATCCTTCATGATGACAATCCGGTCGGCAATTTTCAGGGCTTCATCCATGTCGTGCGTCACAAAAAGAATCGTCTTGTTGACTTTCTGCTGCAGATTTTTCAATTCATCCTGCAGCTGTACCCGGGTAATGGGATCCAGTGCACCGAAAGGCTCATCCATCAGCATGACCTCAGGATCAGCCGCGAGCGCCCGTAGCACGCCGATGCGCTGTTGCTGACCGCCAGACAATTCGCTGGGATAGCGGTTGCGGAAAACAGCCGGATCCATGTCCACCATGCGTAGCAGACGGTCTACGGTGTCCTGGATCTGATCATCCGGCCATTTTTTCAATAGCGGAACCGTTGCAATGTTGCGGGCAACCGTCTGGTGCGGAAATAGCGAGATATCCTGGATGACATAGCCGATCTGGCGTCGCAGTTCCACCGGATCCAGCTCGTCTGTATCCACCTCATTGATGTAGATTTTGCCGGAAGTGGGCTGGATCAGGCGGTTGACCATCTTCAACGTGGTCGTTTTGCCACAGCCGCTGGGACCAATCAAGACAACCAATTCACCCTTGGCCACCGTCAGGGAAAAGCCATCAACCGCTTGTGTGTTGTTTGGATAGGTTTTACTGACCTCGACAAACGATACCATGTCAGACTCCTCTGCCACCGTCATTTGAGTGCAATGGTGTTGCCATTTTGGGACAGCACATTCCATCGAGAAGTCACATCACACTATCATTATTGAAAGATTTAACATGAATCAATGTATCGCACGGTACAAACGCCGAATTTGGGACGCCGTCCCTCATTCGGCAGGTGGTATAATGAAACCAGTTGACTGGCCTTTTGCTCCGAGAGGTATGTGCTATGTCAATTCAAAATACTCATTCTGTCTGTGTTTTTGTGGCAGCCCTTCTGCTGTGCCTTAGTCTGGTTTTTGCCGTTTTTTTTGCCTGTCAGGGCAGCTGAGTCCAATCCTGAAATCATGACGATCCAGGTGGAGGGAACCATTACATCCGGTACCACGGCTTCTATTCGCCGTGGTTTAAACCTGGCAAGCGAGCAAGGCTATGCAGCTGTTGTGCTCTTGATCAACACTCCAGGTGGTCTGGTCACTGCGACGCTGGATATTGTCGCAGATCTGCTGAATGCCTCGGTGCCGGTCATCACGTATGTCTCCCCCCAGGGTGCAATTGCCGCATCCGCCGGATCATTTATTTTGCTGTCTGGCCATGTGGCAGCCATGTCACCTGGCACCACTTGTGGCGCCGCCATGCCGGTCCAAATCAACCCTGAGTCAGGTACGGCTCAGGCTGCCGAGGATAAAACGATCCAGTTCCTGGCTGGCCATATGCGAAGCATAGCTGAAGCACGCGGGCGGCCCCCCGAAATTGCAGAAAAATTTGTCACTGAAAGCCTGACTCTGGATGCCAGAGAAGCACTGGAGCAGGGCGTTATTGATCGGATCGAACCTGATTTGGCCACCCTTCTCAATCGCATCCATGGCACAGAGGTCACGGTGCAGGGCAAGTCCATGTTTTTGAAGACCTCAAATGCCACCCTCTTACCTTTGGAAATGAAGTTCGTTGAAAAAGCAACCAGCCTTCTGAGTGATCCTCAGTTGGCCTATATCTTGCTGCTCCTGGGCGTCTATGGCCTGATCATCGGTTTTGGTGCCCCGGAAACCTATGTGCCGGAAGTGCTCGGGGTGATCAGCCTGGCATTAGGACTGTATGGCTTGGGGCTTTTTGAAACGAATCTCTTTGCCGGGATCCTGCTGACCCTGGGCATCGGCCTCCTGGTGGCGGAAGTTCTGACGCCCACTTACGGGATCCTGACTTTCGGGGGGGTGGTCTGCCTGGTCCTGGGGACCTTGTTCTTGCCGGCCGAACCCCTGATGCCAAGGAATTGGCTGATCCGCTTTCGTTTCCTGGCAACCGGGGTCAGTGCAGCGGGGGGCATCTTCATGGTAATTGCGATGAGGGCAATCTTGCGGATCAGACGACGCAAAGCCAGCCAGGGAGCCAGTGAATTTGACGGCCGGATGGCTCGAGTCATCGAAACACTCAGCCCGGAAGGTCAAGTTATGATTGCAGGTGAAATCTGGCGTGCAGTCAGTCTGGACGGCTGTGCCATCGAGACAGGCCAGATCGTCCAGGTGATTGATCGCCAAGGTCTTGTTGTCCGAGTCCAGGCGGTTCATAAGGAGGAATAAGCCATGCTGTTTTTTTTGAATGAGTGGTTTCTGGCGACGGTCGGTGTCGTGCTTGTCACGATCATGGTTCTGTCCCGGGCGATCCGGATCATCATGGAATACGAAAGAGGCGTCTTGTTCCGTCTTGGCCGTTGTGTCGGGGTCCGTGGCCCCGGACTGATTCTGATCATCCCGATTGTGGACCGCATTGTCAAAGTGTCGCTCCGGACGATTGTGTTTGATGTGCCACCCCAGGAAGTCATCACGAAAGACAATGTCACGTGCACGGTCAATGCAGTGCTGTATTATCGCGCTGTGGAACCGGAAAAAGTCGTGGTCAATGTTGAACGGTTTCATGAAGCAACGAGCCAGTATGCCCAGACGACCTTGCGCAGTGTCGCCGGTCAGGCAGAGCTCGATGAGTTATTATCTGAGCGTGAAAAGCTGAACAGAATCATCCAGAAAATTGTCGATGAAGCGACGGACCCCTGGGGGATCAAGGTCACGGCTGTTGAAATCAAGGATGTCATCTTGCCCACGGATATGCAACGTGCCATCGCCCGGCAGGCCCAGGCCGAACGTGACCGGCGTGCGATCGTTATCCAGGCTGAGGGGGAAAAGCAGGCTGCAGAAAAACTGGCCGAGGCGACTGCCATCCTGACCGCTCAAGAGGGGGCCATGACGTTGCGCATGCTCCGGACGTTGTCGGAAATTGCTGATTCCAAATCAACGACGATCCTCTTCCCGTTGCCAGTGGAACTGAGAAAACTGTTACCTGATCTGGACAAAACGATCCGTATGTTTAACAAAGGTCCTGATCAGAAGGAAAGCTGAGGTCAGAGCAACGAGTTAAACAGAAGATCAGCCAAAGCTGTTGTCAGGCTTGTCAGTCTTGTCAGGATCGGCCTACAGCTTTTCTTTGCCGCCGAGAAAATCAACCAGCACAGCGGGATCGAGCCGGTAATGCGAGCCGAGACCCTCGTAGAAGCCATGGGCCTCGATCATGTGGATATTGAGATCTGACCAGGCCATGGTCTGACCGGTGGCCAGATTGCGTACGGTTGTAATCCGCTTTTCTGATTTGAAGTTGTCACGGAAGGGACAGGGCAGGCGGCCCATGAATTCATCGTCTGTAGCTTCGTACTGGCCTTCGAGCTCGACGGGTTTGCCGAGACCGGTTTTCGCCACCTCGGTCAGGCGGCGCATGGCTGCGGCGATGGCCTGATGGGTCACACCCAGGCGCCGGACCGTTTGCTGGTCAGCCTGGAGTATGTCGGACAGGCTACGATCATCCGTGCCGAGGAAACCTTCGGCGGACAGGGAGCCTGGTTTCATCGCTTCCTGAATATCCTGGAGATTAGGACTTTGTTTCATCGCGCTGCACCTCCGTGCTCAGACATGCCAATCAGGCGAATTTGTCGTAGTAGATGCGGTCTTCGGTCACGCCGTTTTTCGTCAGGACCTGAATGCAGGCATTGATCATGCCCGGGCTGCCGCACAGATAGGCTTCCTTGCTTTCGCCACTGCCCATGTGGCGGCCGACCACATCGGTGATCAGGCCAACCTCCCCTTCCCAGTTGTCTTCCGGCAGTGGTTTGGACAAGGCCGGGACGAAGTGAAAATTGGGGTGGCGCGCCTCGAGTCCGTAGAGTTCGTCAAGATCGAACAGATCCCGTTTTGTGACAGCACCAAAGAAGAAGGTCATGTCCAAGTCGAGACCTTTTTCCAGGATATCAAGGACAAGCGAGCGGATCGGTGCCAGGCCGGAACCACCGGCGATCATGATCAGGTTGCGGTTTTCGCCATGCAAGTGGAAGTCGCCATAAGGACCGCTGATGGTGACTGGGTCGCCCTCCTTGAGCATGGTATGGACATAGGTCGTGCACAGGCCCTCCGGCACCTGGCGGATGATCAGCTCGATCGCCTGATTATCTGAGGGTGCAGAAGCGATCGAATAGGCACGGAAAACACTTTCCTTGACTTTGGCATAGGGTTTGGAATAGAAATTGACATATTGGCCGGCTTTGAACGTGATCGTTTCGCCCGGTGGCAATTTGAGTCGCAGGCCCTTAATGTCGTGCGTCCACTGAGTGATCGATTCGATCGTGGTATTGAACTCGCGGATATTGAACAACTCGTCTGGAACTTCAATCTCGAGGTTGCCCTTGACCTTGACCTGGCAAGCCATCCGGTATCCCTGCTGGCGCTGCTGGGCATTGAGGTAGGGCTCCTCAGTCGGAAGCAAAGGTCCCGCACCCGATTTGACAATCACTTTGCACAGGCCACAGGTCGCTTTGCCGCCGCAGGCCGAGGGGATGAAAATCTTCTGCGCTGCCAGAGAGCTCAAAAGCGTAGAGCCACCTTCGACTTTAAGAACCTTCTGGCCATTGTTGATGTTGATTTCACATTCACCGTAATTATTCAGGAAGTGCTCTGCCAGAATGATGACCAGAGCCAGGACTCCGGATATCGCACTGACACTGAGGATGGTCGTCAGGATCGCCATGGTGTGTCACCTGCTTTCAGATGCGGCCTTTTGCTTGGCCGTCGTCGGATGTGGCAAGGGCTGGTGTCAGGAGATGGTGAAAATACCAGAAAAACCGATAAAGGCCAGGGCCATGATGCCCGTGATGATAAAGGAAATACCTGGGCCTTCCAGCCCGCGGGGGAGTTTGGTCTTGGCCATTTTTTCCCGGATCGCCGCCAGGGCAATGATCGCCAGCCACCATCCGATACCGCTGCCAATCCCGAAGAAAATCGACTGGACGAAGGTGTACTGACGAATCACCATGAACAGTGTGATACCGAGGATGGCGCAGTTGACCGTGATCAGGGGCAGGAAGATCCCCAGCTTGATGTGCAGATCCGGCAGGAATCGGTCCATCACCATTTCGATGATCTGGACCAGGGCGGCAATGACCATGATGAAGATGATGTATTGCAGATAGACCAGGTCAAGCGGCACGATCACGTAGCGGTAGACCAGGTAATTGATCGCTGTGGTGAAGACCATGACCAGGGTCACTGCCTTGCCCAGGCCGGAAGCGGTTTTGAATTCGCTGGACACCGACAGGTAGGAGCACATGCCGAGGAAATTCGACAGGATCATGTTGCTGGTCAAAATAGAGGCGAAAAAGATCACCAGGGGATTGATCTGCTGGATGGTCATGGCTTTTTCCCTCCTGGCTTGGTGCTGGCCTTGGCTGCCGCACGGTTGGACGTGAACCAGATCAGTGAGCCGATGATAAAAAACGCTGCCGGCGGCATGACCATGATCGTCCAGGTGTCAAAGCCGATGAAATTGACATTAAAACCAAACAAGGTGCCAAAACCAAGGAGCTCACGGATGAACGAGATGATCAGGAGCACAGCCGTGTAGCCGACGCCAGCAAACAGGCCATCGAGCATCGACAGTAGCGGCGGATTTTTCTGGGCATAGGCTTCCGCCCGGCCCATGATGATGCAGTTGGTGATGATCAGGCCGACATAAGGGCCTAGAGCCTTGCTGATGTCGGGCAGCGTTGCTTTGATCGTGATATCGACAAGGATGACGTAAGCTGCGATGACCAGGGTCTGGACGATCATGCGGATGCGGTGGGGTATCCAGTTGCGCATCAGCGACAAGGTGAGGCTGGATAGGGCTGTCGTGAAGGTCAGGCCAAGACCCATGATCAGGGAGTTGAACATCAGGTTGGTGACGGCCAGGCTCGAGCAAATGCCAAGGATCTGGCGCAAAACCTGGTTTTCCTTCCAGGTGTTTCTCGCTATGACTTGCTTGAATGATTCATTCACCGGACATCACCTCCAGCTGACTGACAGTCTCGTCGAGCAGTTGATTGAGTATTTTTAAAACGGCATTGGACGTGGAGGTCGCACCGGTGACAGCGTCGATCTCCTGGCCACTGCTGGTGCCAAACGCCAGATCCTGGCCGGGTTGGATCGGCAAGCCCCGGAACTGGTCGCGGAATATGGGTTCCTCAATCCGGCCGCCCAGGCCAGGGGTTTCGTTTTGCTGCGTGAAGACCAGGCCGAGGATTTGTGTGCGATCTGGACTGATCCCCAGGTAGCCTTCGATAATGCCCCACAAGCCGGGCCCGGCAAAGGGGACAGCGTAACCCAGGACCTTGCCATCTGCACTGACCTGCGCATACAGCGTCAGCTCACCCGCCTCGATGGTTCGGATCGACTGGTCAAAGCGGCTGAAGACTTCCGGGGCCGAACCGGACGTGTCGAGGGCAAAGACATCCAGGATCGCCCGCCGCTCGGCGAGCAGGGCGTTTTCCTCGATCATGGGCAGGGCGGCTGCGTTGGCGGCCGCCAGGATGGCGGTAAAGACGATGCTGACTACCAGGATGAATGCAACGGTGTAAGCATAGTTCTTTAATTTGCTTTTGCTTTTCTTTTCGTCCGTGCTCATGCGGTCACCTTCTTTTTGCTGCTCATGAGCTTGACTTGACGGTCAATCAGCGGGGCAAATGAATTAGCGATCAGGATGGCAAACATGATGCCCTCGGTGAACAGGGAAAAAGACCGGATAACCAGGGTCGTCAGGCCGATCAAGATGCCGTAGATCCATTTGGCTGTTTCATGGGAGGGGGCTGACACCGGATCGGTGGTCATGAAAACAGTGCCGTAGAGGAAACCACCAGAAAGCAGCATGAAAACGGGATCTGCTTCACTGATGCCGGCCGCATAGAGAATCGTGCCACCGATCAGAAAACTGGCTGCTGTCCCAAGCATGATTTTCCAGGATGCGGTCTTGGTCACCAGCAGATAGATCGCAGCCAGGAGAATCAGCAGGGCGCTGGTCTCGCCGAGCGAGCCGGGGATGAATCCTGTGAACAGGTCCAGTGTCTGGGCCCGGATGCCCTGGTTGTTGAGGTCCAGGATCGGGGTGGCCATGGTCATGACATCGACACCGCCAGAATATTGGATCAGCCCACCCGGAAAACCGGTGAAGGGCTTGGACCAGTTTACGGTCATATAGGCCGGAAATGCGATATAGATCATGCAGCGGCCTACCAGGGCAGGATTAAAGATGTTTTTGCCAAATCCGCCGAAGGCCGCCTTGCCAAAAATGATGCCGAAGGCGATGCCGACCATCGCGACCCAGTAGGGCGTCGCGGGCGGCAAGCTCAGGGTGAAAAGCAGGCAGGACACGAGCACGGCCTCCGATACTTTGGTCTTGTCACCGGTGACGAGTCGCATGAAGGCGTATTCGCAGGCGATTCCCATGGCCAAAACCACCGCCAGCAAAAACAACGTCCTAAACCCAAATAAATAAATGGAAAACAAGAGAAGTGGCAGCAGACTGACCCAGACACGTGTCATGAGCTTCTGCTTCTGGAAATAAGGCGAGAGTTTGACCATAAAACCTCCGAGTCAAGAATGTCCGTCAGGTAGAAAAACAAGAACAAGGCCAGGAGCGTGCAAACAACCCAGTATTTAAATAGTCGAAACAGAGTCACATAAACCGGACCTGCTTCCTTGGAATTATTCTAATTAACTTCCAGCCAGTTGAAAAGGCTTTGTGACAAAATCACAAATCTAAAAAAGAGACCGGGTCCGAAAATGGCAATTTTGTTTAAATATTCAACAAAATGATTTATTTCGTAGAAAGACCCCAGTCCGGGTCAAAGAATTTGCATATTTGCCGAAAAAGGGACCGGGTCCCTTTTTTCTGCGGTGTATAATTAAATGGATAGGGGATGATTGCATGGCTTTTATCGAGATGATTGATTGTCATAAACGCTACCACATGGGCAGCACGACAATCGTGGCGAATAACGGGATTGATTTCGGAATTGAAAAGGGTGAATTCACGGTGATTGTCGGTCCTTCCGGGGCTGGCAAATCGACTGTGCTCAATATCCTGGGTGGCATGGATACGTGCGACGAGGGGCAGGTTCTGGTCGATGGACGCGATATCGCGCGACTGACACAGCGGGATCTGACGACCTACCGGCGCCTGTCGATCGGTTTTGTTTTCCAGTTTTATAATCTGATGCCGAATCTGACGACGCTGGAGAACGTTGAGTTGTCAGCCTCAATTGTCCCGGGAGCAAAGGATCCGGAGCTCGTCCTGCAACAGGTCGGACTCGGCCACCGGCTCGACAATTTCCCGGCCCAGCTGTCCGGTGGCGAGCAACAACGGGTCGCGATCGCGCGTGCACTGGCCAAGAATCCAAAAATGCTTCTGGCCGACGAGCCGACGGGCGCGCTCGATTACCATACGGGCAAGGAAATCCTCAAGCTGCTGCAGCAGACCTGCCACGAGACGGGCACGACGGTCATCGTGATCACCCACAACCAGGCAATCACACCGATTGCCGACCGCATCATTGAAATCAACGATGCCAAAGTACGGCGGATCACACACAATGAGAATCCCCTGTCCATCGATGCGATTGAATGGTAGGCGATCTCAAATGACGGGACGGCAAACAAATTCCACAAACAAACGGGCGCTTTTTCTCGACATCCGCCGGGAGTTTGCCAAGTCTGCCACACGTTTCCTGTCGATCCTTCTGATGATCGCACTCGGATCGTTTATTTTTGTCGGTCTTTACGTCACGGGACCGACCATGCGCAAAACCGTCCTGACCTTTGTCGAAAAGAACAATCTGCAGGATCTCATTGTGTCCACGCCTTTCGGGCTGGAAAGCGCCGATAAGGTCTTGCTGGCTGCCCTGCCCGGGGTCTTGGTCCTGGACTACAATTACCGGACGGACGTGATGATCCAGGATACCGACACGGTCATGCGGCTCGAAGGACTGTCCATCTTGCCCGGTTATGAGCTCATCAGCGGCCGACTGCCTGAAAAAGCCGGCGAAATCGCGCTTGATGCCGAGATGGTCACGGCAGGATTTGCCCTCGATGATGTCATCCGTTTCGCCCCCGAGCAATTTGGCGATGAAGATGTCCTGAAGCAGTTCACTTTTACGGTGACCGGATTTGTCCTGTCGCCCGAATATCTCGCTCTCGACAACAAAGGCACCGCTTCCGTCGGCAATGGCAAGGTTCATTACTTTGGCGTCCTGGTGCAAGAGAGTTTTAATCTGGAAAACCACAGCCTGGCACGGCTGCAATTTGACGATGTCGCAGGGCTCGACAGCTACTCGGACCTGTACAAGACCCGGATGCTGGCCCATGTCGACGAACTGGACCAGGTTTTTGCTTCCCGCCCGGAGATTCGCCTGGCACGCTACCAGCGCGAAGGGCTGGCTGAAATCGTCTCAGCTGAGGGGGATTTGACTGACGCTGAGCTGGAACTGGCCGATGCGCGGCAAAAACTCCTGGACGCACGGGCAGAATTGGACCAGGGCATGCTCGATTACGAAGAAGGCAAGGCCACCTTTGAACAAGAGATTCGTGACGCCAGGGCAAAAATCAAGGATGGCGAAGCTGAATTGGTGGAAGCCAAGGCGACGCTCGATGACGGCTGGTCCAAGCTGATTGATGGCGAACAGGAGCTGGCCGATGGCCGCAAAGAGTATGAAGCAGGCCAAGATGAACTTGAAGAGGCCGAGGAAGAATTGGAAGATGGCCAGGCTCAACTTTCTGCAGCCCAGGCAGAAATTGACAACCAGCAGCAGGTCATTGATCAGCAGCGCCTGGAAGTTGAAGCCGGCCTTCAGGCCATCAACGACGGTCTGGGCCTGGCTGGACTGTCAACCGCAGATGATGCCGTAGACAGCCAAATCCTGCTGGTCGAGGGGCAAATTGCCAATTTGGACGCTCTCATACTGGATGCTGAGCAGGCGGAGCAGGGATTGGCCGAGGCTCTGGTCGCAGCCGGATATAGCCCTGTGTCAGAAGATCCACTGGTCATGGATGCGGAGGATCTGGAGCAGGCAGCCGCTGAACGGACGGCAGAAAAGGTCAGTCTGGAAGCGAGTCTGCTCGAATTGGAGGCAATTCTGGCTGACGATCTCGCCACGGACGAGGAAAAACAGGCAGCTGAAACAGAGATCACTGCGATCGAGGAACAGCTCGCTGCCGTTAACTCAGAGCTGACCCTCCTGACGGCCTATTTGCAGGCTCATCAACAAGTCGCGGCGCTGGTTGATGCCCAGGCAAACCTGTCCACTGTGCTGGCGCTGCTGCAAAATAAATCCACCTTGCTCGCCGCCCAGGACCAACTGGTTGCCGGGCAGGCCCAGCTCGACCAGGGCCAGGTGGAACTCGATGCCCAGGTGGCGCTTTTCAATGACAGCTATGAGGCGTATGAGGCCGGTGTTGCTGAGCTTGCTTCCGCCAGGAAAAAGCTGGACGAAGGCGCGGCCGAATTGGCGGATGCCCGGGCTGAGCTCGAGGAAGGCCAGTCAGAATACGAGCAGGGTCTTCTCGATCTCGAAGAAGCGCGGCAAACACTGGCCCGTGAGCAGGCCAAGGGAAAACAGGAGCTGGCAGATGCCTACCAGGAGCTGCTCGACGGCGAAAGAGAGTACGAAGAGGGACTCGCGGAATACAATGACCAGTTGCCGGGTGCCCGGGAGGATATCGCCGAGGGCAAGGAAGAAATCACCGAGGCGAGGCGCCAGCTGGCCCGTCTGAAAGTTCCTGATTACACCATCCAGGACCGCTACAAGGACCCGGGGTTTTTCCAATTCATTGAAAATTCGGAGAGCATGGACTTCCTGTCCTACATTTTCCCGGTGTTCTTCTTCCTGATCGCCCTGCTCGTTTCACTGACAACCATGACTCGCATGGTCGATGAGCAGCGCTTGCAGATCGGTACACTCAAGGCCCTGAGTTATTCCAACTGGGACATTGTCAGCAAATATCTCTTATATGGCAGCTTGCCCAGCCTGATCGGCAGCCTCCTGGGCATGGTGGCTGGGCATAAGATCCTGATGCCGACCGTATTCATGGCCTACTCGTCCAATTTCATCTTCACCGAGGAAATACCGGACTTGCCCATCATCTACAGCATCCTGGCTGTCCTGATCAGCCTGCTGTGCACAGGACTGGTCGCGCTGATGACGACGTACTCTTCCCTCAAGGAAAATGTCGCCTCGCTGTTGCGGCCCAAAGCACCCAAAGCCGGAACCCGTATCCTGCTGGAGCGGATCACGCCGGTCTGGAAACGACTGTCTTTCCATAGCAAAGTCACGGCCCGGAACATTTTCCGCTTCAAGAAGCGCATGATGATGACGATCCTTGGTGTCTCCGGTTGCGCCGCCCTGATTTTCATGGGTTTTGGCATCCGCGACTCGATCGGATCGATCATCCCCAAGCAATACGGCGACCTGTTCCGTTATGACACGCTGGTCATATTTGACGACGAGGCAGATCCAGCAGATTTGACTGCATACCATGATCTGCTGGCTGGTGACAGCCGGATCAGTCAGCTCTACCCGGCGCGGATCGAACAAGGCATCATCGCGGTCCCGGGAAAGCTCGACCAGTCCATTACACTGGTCGTACCAGCCGATGCAACGCGATTTGCCGAGATCAATGTGTTGCGCAGCCGGATCCTGAAACGACCGCTCGAACTGGACCAAGGGGCAGTGATTTCGGAAAAAATGGCATTGCTGCTGGGTCTGCGAGCCGGAGACACGCTCGATTACGAAGATCCGGATGGGCAATTGCGCCCCATCCCCATTGGCGGTGTCACGGAAAACTACACCGGACATTATCTCTATCTTTCGATTGCCGATTATGAATCATTGTTTGGCAAATCCTACCAGCCCAACAGCGATTACGTGGTGCTCAATCAGCCAAGCCAGGAAATGGCCAGCACATTTTCCCGGGACATGCTCGACCAGGATGTCGTTTTCAGTGCAATCAGTTCCTATTCCACCAGCGATACGGTGCAAAAGCTGATGGCGTCGATGAACATCATTGTGCTGGTGATCCTGATCGCTTCTTCCCTGCTCGCCATTGTAGTCCTCTACAACCTGACCAATATCAATGTCTCGGAACGGATCCGCGAGTTGTCGACGATCATGGTCCTGGGCTTTTATCCAAAGGAAGTCACGGCTTATGTCTACCGTGAAACCATGACGCTGACTGCCTTGGGTATTCTGGCTGGCTTTGGTTTCGGCCGCGTGCTGCATTATTTTGTAATCAGTTCGATGGCGCCATCCAACGTCCTGCTGGACCCGTATGTCTGGTGGAGCACCTACGCCCTGGCCGCTGCCTTCACCTTTGCCTTCTCTCTGGTCGTCATGCTGATCATGCATAACCGCCTCAAGCACGTCGATATGGTCAGTGCCTTGAAGGCGGTCGAGTAATGATCGGTCGGTGCCGGAAAAGGGACGGCGTCTGATATCAGGCAAACTTATGTCAGGGTCAGCGGCCATGACCGCAAACGCGTGCGGTCTCGTTGGCTATGACGAGCTCTTCCTGTGTGGGAACAACAAGGACTTTGACCGGGGAGTCGTCATCGGAGATAATCGCTTCTTTGCCGATGGCGGCTGCATTCCGATAAGGATCGATGGTGATGCCCATGAAACCGAGATCTTTGCAGGCGCCCGCACGGATGTCCGGGGCATTTTCGCCGATCCCGGCAGTAAAGACAACCGCGTCGACGCCGCCCATGGTGGATGTATAGGCACCGATCAGTTTGCGGCACTGGTATTTGAACAGGTCGATGGCCAATGCAGCCCGGCTGTTACCCTGCCCTGCTGCAGCATAGATATCACGCAGGTCCGGGCTGACTCCGGAAATGCCAAAGAGACCGGACTGGTTGTTGAGCATGTTCTCCATCCCGTCGATGTCGAGATTTTCTTTTTCCATCAGGAAGGTGATGATCGCTGGGTCGATATCGCCACTGCGGCTACACATGGCCAGGCCAGCCAGCGGAGTCAGGCCCATCGTGGTATCGACACTGCGGCCGCGGTCAACTGCGGCAATGGAGGAACCGAAGCCGAGATGGCAAGTGATCAGTTTGAGCATATCGAGCGGCTGGCCGAGCATATCGGCTGCCCGCTGGCTGACATAAGCGTGGGACGTTCCGTGGAAACCGTATTTGCGGATGTCATATTTTTCGTAGAATTCATAGGGCAGGGCATAAATGGCGGCTTTTTCCGGCATCGTATGATGGAAGGCCGTGTCGAAAACTGCCACTTGGGGAATGCCGGGCAATGCTTTTTCGCAGGCCAGAATACCCTCCATGCTGGGCGGGTTGTGCAGTGGGGCGAGGTGGTCGTATGCCTCAATGGCGCGTTTGATTTCAGGCGTGATAATTGCTGGAGCAGTAAATTTTTCACCGCCGTGGACAATGCGGTGGCCTACTGCTTCGATCGCACTTTTATTTTTAATCACGCCCTGCTTGGCGGAGGTCAGGACCTTGATGACAGACTGGACTGCAGTTGCGATGTCAGGCAAGTCCACCTGTGAAGTGACGGAGTCGGCGCCGCGACGGGAATGGGTCAGCGTTGAGCCCGTGCCACCGATGTGGTCGCACAGACCTTTGGCCAGCACATCACCTGTGCCAACCTTGATCAGCTGATATTTCAGGAAAGTCCGGTTTGTGTTGATCACAAGAACGATCATATAGGAAACCTCCTTGATTCAATCGAGCAAAAAGCCCTGTCACTTCTGCAAACTATTCATCAATTATAAGAGGTAATGGACAAATACTCCAACGAAATCAGCAAAGTGCCGAATTTGGGACGGCGTCCCTTTTTTGTCAGATGACCAGGATTTCGCGTTCGATGGTGAGGATTTCGAGGTCTGGCCAGGTTTCGGCGTGGTTTTCGATGCTTTGGAGGAGTTTTTCGAGGGTTTGGTGATCACTGCCGGCAGCGGCCAGACCGAGGCCGAGGCGGCTGTGCTGGTCCTGGAAGGCGACTTCGGCGATTGAGACGGCGAAACGGTGCTGCAAATCGGCTTTGAGACGGCTGGAAACGGATCGTTTGTCCTTGAGGGAATAACAACTGTAGAGCATCAGATCAAACTGCATCACTGCGACGTGCATGGCGTCCACCTCCTGTGAAAAACCGCCCCGGAACAAACGATTGCTTGTATCCGGAGCGGTTGTCGGTACGTTCAGGACTGGCCTGTCCAGGTATCAGTCCATGCCGGGCATGATCAGGTCGTTGGGCATGCGGCCGGCGGGGATCATCGGATAGACGTTTTCGCCGGTGTCGATGATGCAGTGGACGAGGTAGGGGCCTTCGGTCTTGACGCAAGCCTCGATTTCGCGGGCAAGGCTGGCTTCGTCGTTGGCGAAACCGCAGGGCAGGTTGTAGGCTTTGGCGATCATGTTGAAATCAGGCGTGCCTTCCATGCCGGAATGGGAGAAGCGCTTGCCAAAGAACAGATCCTGCCACTGGCGGACCATGCCGAGGCTGCCATTGTCCATGATGAAAATTTTGACCGGCAGCTGGAGGTTGGCCAGGACACCGAGTTCCTGGAATGTCATCTGGAAGCCGCCGTCACCGACAAACAGGATGGTCGGACGGGAACGGTCGGCAAAGGAGGCACCGATCGCGGCTGGCAAGCCGAAGCCCATCGTGCCCAAGCCGCCGGAGGTGATCCAGCTGCGCGGTGATTCGACCGGGAAATGCTGGGTGGCGAACATCTGGTGCTGGCCGACATCGGTGACCACGATCGGATTGGTGCCCTTGTAGGCCTTGGCGACGCGATGGATCAGGTACTGCGGCAGGAGCGGGTAGGTCGGCACATACATCTGCTCGACCAGCTCGTCGTAGCGCTTTTTCTTGGCCAACAGGCTGTCGATCCAGTCCAGCCAGTCTTCGGAGAAGACTCCGCAGGTGCGGTCGGCCGGGTAATTGGCCGCCATGGTGCGGAAGAAATCGGCGGCATCGTCTTCGATCCCGATGTCGGCGCGGACGTTTTTGCCGATTTCGGCGTCGTCGATGTCGACATGGATGATCACACGCTTTTTGTCCTGATTGTAGAGATCCGGGTCACCGATAATGCGGTCGCTGAAGCGGCAGCCGACAGCCAGCAGCAAATCGCACGTGCCGAGGGCTGTATTGGCCTGGGGCGTGCCGTGCATGCCGATGTGGCCGAGGTATTTCGGATGGTCCGGGGCAACGGCGCCTTTGCCCATCAGGGTGGTGGCGACTGGGATGCCGAGGCAGCGGATGAATTCCATCATGTCCTGGACACCGCCATTGGAGATGACACAGCCGCCACCCGCCAGGAGCAGCGGTTTTTTCGCTTTAGCCAGTGCTGCATAGACCTTGTCCGTCATGCCCTCGGTGCGGACTTTTGCCGGACGGTGGCGGACATAGGTGCTGGTAGGACGATCCTCGGGAGCCGGGTTGATCGTCATGGCCAGGAGGTCTTTGGGAATATTGACCAGGACCGGGCCGGGGCGGCCTTCGGTCGTCAACTGCCAGGCCTCCTCCAGGATCGGCAGCAGGTCGTTGGGATCCATGACGAGATAATTGTATTTGGTGATCGGCTGGGTGATGCCGGTGATATCTGCTTCCTGGAAGGCATCGGTACCGGTGGATTTGCGGGCAACTGCGCCAGTGATGGCCAGGATCGGTACCGAGTCGAGCATCGCGTCGGCCAGGCCCGTGACCAGGTTGGTTGCGCCAGGGCCTGAGGTGGCGATGACGACACCAGGGATGCCGGTGACCTTGGCAAAGCCTTCAGCCGCATGGATCGCACCTTGTTCGTGGCGGACCTGGACATGGGGGAACCCGGCATTGTAGATGGCATCATAGAGCACGAGCACGGGGCCACCTGGATAGCCAAAGGCGTGATGGACACCCTTGTCGAGCAGAAATTTGACGATTAAATCAGCACCATTCATGATTCATCCTCCTTGCCATTACGGCGCAGGCGGGCGCCCACGCTGCTGGCGATCACCTGGGACTGGTAGCGGTTCAGGACACCACGCAAGTTGCGGTCGGGCTGGGGCGCCGGCTGGCGCTGGGCCAGTTCGTCCTCTGAGACGAGCAATTCGATCGTGCGCGCCGGGATATCGATCCGGATCCGGTCACCTTCCTGGACATAGGCGATCAGGCCGCCAACAGCTGCTTCCGGACAGACATGACCGATCGAGGCACCGCGCGAGGCGCCGGAGAAACGGCCGTCCGTGATCAGGGCTACGCTGTTGTCCAGGCCCATGCCGGCCAGTGCACTGGTGGGTGTGAGCATTTCGCGCATGCCAGGGCCACCCTTGGGTCCTTCGAAACGGACGACGATGACATCGCCGGGATGGATCTGGCCGCCAAAAATCGCTTCGGCCACTTCTTCCTCACTGTCAAAAACGCGGGCCGGACCCTCGTGTTGCATCATTTCCGGCAGGACGGCGCCTTTCTTGACGACACAACCATTCTGGGCCAGATTGCCTTTCAGCACGGCCAGGCCGCCATCGACTGAGTAAGGATTGTCGATCCGGCGGATGATGATGCCGTCGGCGCCAAAGGATCCGGTCAGGCGATCCTGGAGCGGGCCACTGACCGTCAGGGCGTCGAGCTCGATGTGGTTGCCCTTGGCCAGCTCGGTCATGACAGCCCTGAGGCCGCCTTTTTCATTGAGGTCGGAAATGTAGTGGTCGCTGGCGGGATTGAGTTTGCACAGCTGTGGCGTTGCAGCACTGATCTGATTGATCTCATCCAAGGTCAGGCTGTAGCCAGCTTCACGAGAGATCGCCAGCATGTGCAGGACGGAATTGGTCGAACCGCCGAGGGCCATGTCCATGCGCAGGGCATTGCGCAAGGCAGCCGGAGTCATGATGTCGAGCGCGGTCACGCCGGACTCGTAGAGATCCATGATCTTTTCACCGGTCATCTTGGCCAGACGGATGCGGTCGGAGTAAACAGCTGGGATCGTGCCACTGCCGGGCAAGGCCAGGCCCATGGCTTCGGTCAGGCAGGCCATGGTGTTGGCCGTGTACATACCGGAACAGCTGCCACAGGTCGGGCAGGCGGACATTTCCATTGCCGTCAGCTGGGCATCATTGATCTTGCCCGCTGCATGGGCACCGACGGCTTCGAAGACATTGCCGAGACCGACGCGGTCATGGCTGACTTTGCCGGGCAGCATCGGCCCGCCGGTGATGAAAATACTCGGGACATTGAGCCGCGCGGCAGCCATCAACATGCCGGGGATGACCTTGTCACAGCTGGGGATGAACACAACCGCATCAAACTGGTGTGCCATCATCATGATCTCAATGCTGTCGGCAATCACATCGCGGCTGATCAGGGAATATTTCATTCCGGCATGGTTCATGGCGATGCCGTCACAGACCGCGATCGCCGGGAATTCGAACGGGACCCCACCAGCATTGCGGATGCCAGCCTTGACAGCATCGGTCAAAGTCCGCAGGTGGATATGGCCGGGGACAATTTCATTGAACGAATTGACGACACCGATGAACGGCTTTTTCATTTCACTTTCAGACAGGCCGAGGGCATAGAGCAGGGACCTGTGGGAGGCACGGCCAGGGCCTTTCTTGATCGCATCACTGCGCATAGGATTCACCTTCTTTGTTATTAAGATTGATTCATTATAGCATAGCTGACCGGATGGCTTGCCGCCCGGTCAGCTGATGAAAAAACATCTGGAAAAATCTGGAATCGAGCCGTCAGACAGTCATGAACTCAGGCGTTCGCAACCGCTTCGACAACCAGGCGGGTCATTTCGCGGGTGCCGACACGCTTCTCAGTTGAGTTGCTGCCGACATTCTGGACGATGTCCCCCGTGCGGTAGCCGTCGGCCAGGACTTTGGCGACAGCGGCTTCAACAGCGTCTGCCTCCGCGATCAGACCGAGTGAACTGCGCAGCAACATGGCAGCGGAGAGGATCGTGGCCAGCGGGTTCGCCTTGTCTTGGCCGGCAATATCCGGTGCCGAGCCGTGGACAGGCTCGTACATGCCGGGCGTTCCGGGTTTACCCAGGGAGGCCGAGGCGAGCATGCCGATTGAGCCGGTGATCATGGCTGCTTCGTCGGAGAGGATATCACCAAACATGTTGGTCGTCACGATGACATCAAAATCCGACGGGCGCTTGATCAGCTGCATGGTGGCATTATCAACATAGAGATGGTCGAGGGTGACCTCCGGGTAGTCCTGGCTGACCCGGATCACGGTCTCTCGCCAGAGGCGGGAGCTTTCCAGGACATTGGCCTTGTCGACACTGGTCAGGCGCTTACCACGCAGCATGGCCTGTTCAAAGCCAACCCGGGCGATGCGCTCGACCTCCATGATGCTGTAGGCCTCGGTGTCATAGGCTTCGGGGCCGTTAGGACCTTCGCGGCGGCCACGGTCGCCGAAATACATGCCGCCGGTCAATTCACGGACGATCATGACATCGATCCCGGCAGCAGCGGTCTCCGGGTGGAGCGGGCAGGCAGCCGCCAGTGCTGGATAGAGGACTGCTGGCCGCAGGTTGGCGTAGAGGCCCAGTTCAGCTCGCAGGCCGAGAAGTGCGCGTTCCGGGCGTTTATCGCCCGGCAGGGTATCCCACTGTGGGCCGCCAACCGCGCCCAACAGGACGGCGTCGCTCTTTTTGGCAGCAGCGACGGTGGCAGCCGGCAGAGGCTCGCCTGTAGCATCGATCGCGATCCCGCCAGCAAGCAATTCGGTGTAGGCGAACTCATGGCCGAAACGGTCAGCAATGGCGTCGAGAACCTGACGGGTGCCATTGACCACTTCAGGTCCGATACCGTCGCCGGGAATGACTGCAATTTGGAATTTTGCCATAGAAATAGTCTCCTTGAATATCTGGTCTGGTGATTGGATGATCAGGAAATTGCGGATTCAGTTCAGGCCAAGCTGCTGGCACATGAGTTTGTACTCGAGCGAATCAACCAGGGCCAGCCAGGATGCTTCGAGGATGTCGGTCGAGACTCCGATCGTATGCCAGGTACGGATGCCATCGGTGGATTCGATCAGAGTGCGCACGGTCGAAGCGGTGGCTTCCTGGTTCAGCACGCGGACCTTGAAGTCAGTCAGGCGGACCTGGGTCAGTTCCGGATAGAAGACCTCCATCGCCTTTTTCAGCGCACGGTCCATGGCGTTGACCGGGCCTTCGCCCTCGGCAGCGGTGACTTCTTCAACACCATCGACGAGGATTTTGATATAGGTGAAGGCACTGTAGGCGCCGACCTGGGGCTGCTCGATCGTGATGCGCAGTTTTTCCAGGGTGAAGAAGGGCTGGTACAGACCCAGCTCCTTGCAGACCAGAAGCTCCTGAGATGCTTCGGCACCCTCGAAGTGATAGCCCTGGTGCTCGAGCTCCTTCATCGTGTGCAGGACGCGGGCCACTTCTGGAGCATCGCGGCTGATGTCCGGCTTGATCCGGCGGATGATGTCCAGGACAGCGGACCGACCGCTAATTTCCGAGAGAAGGAAACGGCGGGCATTGCCGACTGACGTCGGCTCGATGTGCTCGAACGTCTTGGGATTTTTCTTGACCCCATCGACATGCATACCGGCCTTGTGCGAGAAAGCTGAACTGCCGACATACGGTTCGCCGTTGGGCAACTGGATATTGGTGATCTCGGCGATCGTCCTGGCCACCGGAGTGAGCAGCTCCATCCGGTCATCCGGGATGCAGGGGTGGTCGTATTTGATCTGCAGATTGGGAATGATGGTCGACAGATTGGCATTGCCGCAACGCTCACCAATGCCGTTGAATGTCCCCTGGACATGGGTCGCGCCCGCAAGGACGGCAGCCTGGGAATTGGCCACGGCCATGCCGCTGTCATTGTGGCAGTGGATGCCGATCTGGATACCCGGCAAGGCTTTGACCACGGCAGCGGTGACAGCTCCGACCTCATCCGGCATGGTCGCACCATTCGTGTCACAGAGCACGGCACAGAGAGCACCACCATCACGGGCCGCTTTCAGGCAGGCCACCGCATAGTCCGGATTGGCCCGGTAGGCTTCGAAAAAATGCTCGGCATCGAATATGACGTCACGCCCCTGCGAACGCAGGTACTCAGTCGTCTCCCGGATCAGGGCCATGTTCTCCTCATTGGTGCAGCGCAGGATGTCGCGCACCTCGAGGTCCCAGGTCTTGCCGAAAATGACGATCGTACTGGTCTGGGCCGACAGGAGGTCAGCCAGGCCGGTGTCCTCCTCGGGCTTGACGCCTTTGCGCTTGGTCGGGCCGAATGCGACCAGCTCCGTTTGGTCCATCACCGGACGCTTTTCATTGAATTTGGTGAAAAATTCTCGATCCTTCGGATTGGAGCCAGGGTTGCCGGCCTCAATGTAGCGGACACCGATGGTCACGAGATTGTCGAGGATCTGGAACTTGTCATTGACAGAAAATGAGACACCCTCCATCTGGGCGCCATCGCGCAGGGTCGTGTCAAGAATTTCAACAACGGGTTTAACCAAAGATCTCTCCTCCTTTTCCAGGCATCTGGTCCGGGCCGGGAATTTCCGGCCCGGGCAAGGTGTCGCAAGGTTATTCCAGCATACCCTTTGCCCGGACAGGGGGCAAGTTTTCCTCGGCCCTTTTTCTTCACGCTTTCTGCCGAAAACTGGTCCTGGGACACGTGAATATGCTATACTGGCGGCGCATTCGAGCACTGGGAGAACTGTAAGATCCGATGAGCCTTCTGTCACTGCAATCCGTGGAAAAATCGTATTTCGGCCGCACGGTCCTGGCTGGTGTTTCACTGCGGATTGACCGCGGCGACCGTCTGGCCTTGATCGGTGAAAATGGCGCCGGCAAGACCACCCTGCTGCGCCTGGTCACAGGCCAGGAAAAGCCCGATGCCGGACAGGTCATCCAGCCTGCCACTGTTGTGGTCGGCTACCTGAGCCAGCATGTCGAAGAGATCTGCGACCTGGAGAGCCATCCACTGGCCAATCAGGAACTGACCGCCCTTGAGGATGAAATGCGCCAGCTCGAACATGAGATGGCCGGTGCCTCTGGCGATCACCGCCTGATGGCGCGCTATGCAGAATGCACGGCCCGCTTTGAAGCCCTGGAAGGTTATGACTTCCCGCGCCGGATGCAGGAGGCCCTTGATGGGCTCGGCCTGTCAGGCGAAGCGCTGTCCCGCCCGATGTCGACCCTTTCCGGCGGTGAACGGATGCGGGTCGCTCTGGCCCGGATCCTCCTCATGTCACCGGACGTCCTGCTTCTGGACGAACCGACAAACCACCTCGACGCCAGTGCGCAGGAATGGCTTGAAAGCTATCTGAAAAGTTTCAAGGGCGCCGTCCTGCTCGTTTCCCATGACCGCGCCTTCATCGACCAGGTTGCCAATGAAGTCGCTGAACTGTCGCTCGGCCAACTGACCGTACGGCCCGGCAATTACACCGCCTACAAAGAGATCCAGGCCAGCGAACAGCTGACTTTGTCGCGCACAATCCGGCAGATGGAAAAAGACCTCGCCCATCAGGAAGCGGTCACCCAGACCATGCTGTCGCACCGCAAAATGGCCAGCTATCATGCGCGGGAAAAAGTCGTTGCCAAACTGTCGGCTGAACTGACCGAAATCCGCGACCGGGCACGCCTGCACCAGACCCAGCTCAAATTCAATTTCCTGCCGGTGCAGAATACCGGTGACCCGGACAAGCAGCTGCTCCTGGCCAGCGACCTGGAAATCCGTTTCCAGGAGCGGGTCTTGTTTTCCGGTGTCAGCTTTGAAATCCGCGGGCGTGACAAGCTCTGTGTCTGCGGTCCAAATGGCTGCGGCAAGTCCACATTGCTGGCGCTGCTTCTCGGCAAGATCCCGCACAGCCATGGTGCCATGCGCCTGTCTGAGAAAACAGTCTTTGGCCACATGGGTCAGCATGTCGAATTTCTCGATGAACAGGCCGGTGTCCTGGATGAGTTGCTGGCCCGTTTTGCCCTCGACGAGGCCGGGGCCCGGAATTTGCTGGCCCGCTACGGATTTAGGGATGTGGATGTATTCAAGTCAATTTCCGTCCTGTCCGGCGGCGAACGTGCCCGGCTCTACCTGTGCTGTTTGCTGCTTGAGCAGCCGGACCTCCTGCTTTTGGACGAGCCGACCAATCATCTCGATATCCATTCCCGCGAAATTCTGGAACAGGCGCTGCTTGAATTCCCCGGTGCGATTTTTGCGGTCAGCCACGACCGTTATTTCATCGACAAGATCGCCCGCCGGGTCCTGGGTTTTGTCGGCCACCAGGTCCAGTCCTTCGACACCTATGCCGAATACCGGAGCAGGGCCCGCCAGGAAGAGGCAGCCGCTGTCACCAGAAGCAAAGACCGGAAAGAGCAGGAGGCCAGGGCAGCGCGCAACCAGGAATCCGATTCTGCCAGCGGGCGTGTGCAGAGTCTGAACAAGGCTCAGGAGCGACGCGAAAATGCGAGGCGCAAAGAGCAGCTCCGCCAGACGGAAAAGCGCATTGAACAGCTCGAACAGGAACGGTCGGATCTCGAGACATTGTTCTCCGGTACAGCAACGCCTTCTGATTACGAGCGTTATGCCGTTGTTCTGCAGGAAATTGACGATGCCTATGCCCTCTATCTGGAACTGGCCGAAGACCAGGGTACCTAGGCTAGGGCACGACCAGGCGCAAAGCCTGATGCTTGACTGTCAGTTCCACCGGCAATTCACCACCCCATTCGCCATCGAGGTCGATGGAGAGTGTCTCAGGATGAGCTGTCATGATTTTCAGAGTTGATGTCTGGAAATAATCGATTTTGGGGTGGTTGACATGGACACCGTTGACCATCTGGACCAGCAGGGGGAATAGTTCCAGGAGGTTTTGCGGCTTGACCAGAACCACATCCAGCAGGCCGTCGGTCACAGAAGCCTGGGGGGCGAGGTTGCGGAAACCGCCGACGCTGCTGGTATTGGAAACAATAAAAAGCAATATCTCCTCGTCGATGATCCGGTCGGGTGTCTCGATATGGACCGGAATCGGGCGCAGTGCCTGGGAGGAAAGATCCCTTGCGCCCTCAATGACATAGGCCAGCGTGCCAAGGACGGTCTTGGCATCCGTTGGGACTTTGTAGGCCACATCGGTCAGCAAGCCGCCCGCGGCCACATTGACAAAATAGCGGTCATTGGCCTGGCCGACATCGATCAGGCGAGTCTTGCCCTGGCGGATCATTTTGGCCACGGCACTGTCTGAGCGGGGTAACTGCATGGCATAGGCGAAATCATTGACCGTACCGGCAGCCAGGATGGCCAGCGGGGTCTGATGCTTGCCGTCGAGCAGGCCGCTGACCACCTCATTGACTGTCCCATCGCCACCGACAACCAGAATCAGGTCAAACTGCCAGTCCTGGTAATAGCGGGCCGCAATATAGGCATCCCGGGGACCCACGGTCCGGACGACATCGACATCACTGAATGTACCATCGGCCAGCAGCGTCTCAGTCAGGCGCTCGGCTTTTTTTTGCAAAGTCTGTCGGCCGGATGAGGGATTGATGATGACACGTGCGCGCATGGCAGACTCCTGGCTGTTTTTGATAGTAGATTTATTATACCATGCCTGGCCGCTGAAAAAAGGCAGCCTTCTGGCTTACTCAAGGCTGCCCCGTGCTTTGAGCAGGGCTTCGGCGCAGCGCAGGCCGTCGACAGCAGCTGACAGGATCCCACCGGCATAACCGGCGCCTTCGCCGCAGGGGTACAGTCCTTGGCAACGGCTCTGTAAAGTGGTCTCATCGCGCAAAATGCGGACGGGAGCCGAACTTCTGGTTTCCACACCGGTCAAGATCGCCTCAGGTGCGGCAAAGCCGGATAGTTTCTGGTCCAAAAGTGGCAGGGCCTCGCGCAGGGCTTCGGTGGCGAAGACTGGCAGGCACAGGGCCAGGTCGGTCCAGGTCACACCCGGGGTATAGCTGGGCAGGACTCCGGCTGGACCTGCCGAAGGCTGGCCAGCCAGAAAATCACCCACTCGCTGAGCCGGGGCCCGGTAAGTCCCGCCACCGAGGTCGAAAGCGAGCTGCTCCATCTGGCGTTGAAGGCTGATGCCACCCAAAGGGCCCGGTTCTGGGAAATCCTCCGGACGGACCTCGACCAGCACGGCACTGTTGGCATTGACCTGGTCCCTGGCGTGGAGGCTCATGCCATTCGTGACAATCCCGCCTGGTTCGGATGCCGAAGCCACTACCTGGCCGCCCGGGCACATACAGAATGTGTAAACCGAACGTCCTGAAGGCAAGTGGACAGCCAGCTTGTATTCAGCCGGTGGCAAATCAGGGTGGCCGGCCTGCGGCCCATACTGGCTCTGGTTGATCTTGCTCTGCAAATGTTCGATCCGTACCCCCACCGAAAAGGGCTTGGCAGCGAGTGGAACTGGAACACTTGCCAGCATCGTCACCGTGTCGCGGGCGCTGTGTCCAATGGCCAGGATGACGTCTTTCACGGCCCAGGTTTCAGTCTGCCGGGCCCCATCCGCAGCCTGGCGGCTGACGATGATTTTTTCTAGCTTGCCCGTGAGAACCTCTTCTTTGGGTGCATCCGCCGGGTCGTTAGGACGAGCCAGCCCGGACGGCGAGCAAACCAGCTCATCCAGCCGGGTGCCAAAATGGAAACTGCCTCCGAGTTGCTCGATGGTCTGGCGGATCGTGGTCACGACCCCGCAGAGCAGATCGGTGCCGACATGGGGTTTGGGCTCGATCAGGATATTGGCAGGAGCTCCAGCCAGGACCAGTTCTTCCAGGATCGCCTGGCAACGCGGATCTTTGAGATTGGTGGTCAACTTGCCATCAGAAAAGGTTCCGGCACCACCTTCGCCAAACTGGACATTGTTTTCCGGATCGAGCGGACCACCAGACCAGAACCGGTCAACCGCATCTTTGCGCTGGGCGATCGGCTGGCCGCGTTCGATGACATAAGGTCTGAGCCCTGCTTGAGCCAGGGCCAGGGCTGCAAACAAACCGGCCGGTCCGCTGCCGACAATCACCGGTCGCTCAGAATCCGGCAGATCCCGGGAAACAGATCCTGACTCAAACGCAGCCTTCAAGGCTGGGATGGCAGCAAGGCCAACGGGTTTGGGAGCCGTCTGGCCCCGGACGATCGTGTACTGGATCCGGATATCTCCTTTGTGGCGGGCATCGATCGACTTGCGTGCTACATGAAAGGTCCCCACCCGTCCTGCAGGACAGTGAAAAGCCCGGGCGATCGCCCGGACCAGGTCTGCCGGCGAATGGCCGAGCGGCAGGCGTACCGAGCATGTTGCAGCGTCTGCCTGACCTGGCACGCTGCCCGCACGATGGGCAGGTACCTCCCGCCTCCCGGTCATGCCCGCACCCTTGTGAGCAGGCGGGCAGCAGATGCACCGGCCAAAAGACCACTGGACCAGGCCCACTGCAAATTATAGCCACCGCAGTCGCCATCGATGTCCAGAAGCTCACCAGCGGCAAATAAACCCGGTTTCAGGCGCGACTCCAGGCAATCCGGCAGGAAATCACGGCAGTCCAGACCGCCAGCAGTCACCTGGGCCTGGGAGAAATCTTTCGTCCCCGTCACAGTCAGTTCGAGCTGCTTGATGCTCCGAGCCAGGCTTTTCACCTGGCGCGACGATAGGGTGCGAACCGGTTGGTCGAGATTGGTATGGAGCGCCTCCCGGACAATGAAGCCACCGATTTTACGGTGGACCAGTCCGGTCAGCAAGTCCGACAGGTGCAGGGCTGGATTCAGGCTGATCCGGTGGGCGATGCTGGCTTCAATGGCACTTTCTGTCCATTCCGGCAACAAATCGAGCTGGATCCGGAGCGGCTCGACACTGTTTTCCTGCAGGCTCACGCTGACCGTGCGGGACAGCTGCAAGATCGGGATCCCGGACAGACCATAATCTGTAAAAAGGACCTCGCCAGCTTCACGGCTGATTTCCTGGTTCCCCAGGAGCAGGGACAAACCGCATTCGACCCGGATTCCCGACAACGAAACCGTTTTGCGGCCAGCAGTGGTCAATTGGACCAGAGCTGGCAAAGGCTCGACCAGATGGTGACCCAGCGGCTGGGCCAATCGATAGCCGCTGCCATCGCTGCCCAGATTTGGTGAGGCCATACCGCCCGTGGCCAGGATGACACAGGTGGTATCCAGTTTCTGGCCATCGGCCAGGCCGAGGCGCCAGTGTGGTGCTTTTTCCAAGGGCTGGCTACCAAGAAAAACCGGCTCGACAGGCTCGAGCGAAACAACCGTCTGCTGTGTCTGGGCCGTGATGTGCAGGCGCTCGATCTCGTGTGCCAGCAGATCCACCACGGCAGCAGCCTGCTGGCAGACAGGATAGATCCGGCCGTCCTCTTCTTCCCGGCAAACCAGACCGAGATCGAGGAAAAAGTCCAAGGTGGCCTTGACGTCATAGCGGTGCAAGGCGCCGCGGCAAAAACGGGGATCATCACCGTGATACGCCGCAGGAACAGCCAGGGCATTGGTCAGGTTGCAGCGCCCATTGCCAGTGGCCAGGATTTTGCGGCCGATTTTGTCATTTTTTTCGAGGATCAGGATGTTCAAGGAACCTGAACGCGGCGGGGCTGCCTGTTCATGCCAAGTCCTGGCTGCCGATATGGCTGCCAGGAGGCCGGCTGCTCCGCCACCGACTACGATCAGGTCTACTCGTTTCGGCCGCCTGGCGGTCGTTTCCGTCATAGCGGTTTTTGCTTGGCCAACAATTTCAGGCAGCGGGCAAATTTGCTCAGTTCCTCAGGCTCAACCGGCAATTGTTCCTGCATCTCATGGCCCAGCTCAACCAGGTCACGGACATCACCTTCCTTGAGTTCGACTTCGATCTCATAGAGGGGATCACTGAGGTCGCCGGCGATCAGTTCGCCACGGTCGATGGCCAGCTCCAGCAGAGAATCGCCGTAGCCGATGTCAAAGGTGATGCGCTCGAAGCGAGCTTCGCATAAAAGGATCAGAGGGCGTGCCTTGATCAGGCGCAGGGCTTCCTGCAATTGCGCATCAGGATCTCCCATGCTGGTGGCCTCACGTTTGAACCAGCTGGTATCGAGACCATTTTTCAGGTCACCGTCCCAGTCATCCGGAAACACGGCGGTCCATTCAAAGCGCTGGTGCAGCTCGCTGACCGTGGCTTCGCCTGTCTTGAGGGTCACCTCGGAGCGGTCGGAAACCTGGCGCAGGCGCAAGGTCATCTCGCGCTCGGTCAGGTCATGGCGGGGCGTGTCATAATAGAGGTTGACCAGGTTTTGCTCGCGGCGCGAGTCGGGCATGGTCAGGCGGGCTATCAGCGGATGTTCGATGATCGCGGACAAATCGGTATTGGCAGCAAGACGCAATTTGATTTCGGATTCCAAGTTGGTTCCTCCCAGAGTCAGGTCAGCCGGATCAGGCTTGTTCCGGTGATTTATGCAAGCAGTTGTTCCAGTTCATCCAGGGCCCTGGCAAACACAGCCAGGGCATTCTGGACCGGGGCAGCGGTTGACAAGTCGACCCCAGCCTTTTTCAGCAGATCAAGCGGATAGCCGGAGCCGCCGGAAGCAAGGAATGCGAGATATCGGCTGACAGCCGCCTCTCCTTCTTGGCGGATGTGCTGGCTCAGGGCCACCGCAGCAGAAAAACCAGTTGCATATTTGAACACATAGTAGGCATTGTAGAAATGCGGGATGCGGCTCCATTCCCAGTGCATGAAGGGATCAATCACGACATCCGGACCGAAGTACAGGGTCAGCAACCCGCGGTAAAGCTCTGTCAAGACGTCTGAAGTCAGGGGCTGGCCTGCCTCGGCAGCCTGGTGGGCTTTCAGCTCGAATTCACAAAACATCGTCTGGCGGAAAACAGTCAGCCGGAATTCTTCGAGGAAATGGTTAAGCAGGGCAATTTTCTCCTGGCGCCCCTCCGGGGTTGAGCTGTCGCACTGGTCCATCCAGTGCTGCAGCAGCAGGTTTTCATTGACAGTCGAGGCGATCTCGGCCAGGAAAATCGGATAATGGGACAAGGCAAACGGCTGGCGGGATGAAAAATACGTATGAAGGCTGTGGCCAACCTCGTGGGCCAGCGTAAAGACGTCATTCTGCATGCCGCTGAAATTCAGCAGAACATACGGATGGGTGCGATACGTGCCCCAGGAGTAGGCACCGGTCGTTTTGCCGGGTGTCTCATGGACATCGATCCACCGGTCCGTCAGGTGGCGCTCCAGAACAGCGGCGTATTCGTCACCAAGAGGGCTCAATCCAGCCTTGACCAGTTCACAGGCCTGACCATACGTGAAGTGGCGCTGGCTTTCAGCAACCAGCGGTACATAGGTGTCATGGATATGCAAGTCAGGCAGGCCCATCAGGCGCTGGCGCAAACCCAGGTAGCGGTACAGGTCAGGGAGGCCATCATGGACGGCATCGACCAGACCAGTCACGGTCTCCGTGGGCAGATTGTCGGCAAACAGGGCACCCGCCAGAGTGTCCGGGTGGCGGCGGGCAGCAGAAAAGGCGATGTCTGTTTTCACACGGGTGGCGTAGAGAGTTGCCAGGGTACGGCCGACTCTGGCATAGGATTCATGGATCTGGGCAAAAACCCGGGCCCGGATCTCACGGTCAGGATGCTCGCGCAGCTGGGCGAAGCGGCCGTGCGTCAGACGAGCCATCTGGCCTTGTTCATCCGGAAATTCACCCAGGTCGATTTCGACATGGTCGAGCATCGAGAACACATCATTGATGCCTTCACTGGCCGGTCCGAATCGGGAAAGCAGCGCTTCCTCTGCTTCGCTGAGGGTGTGGGGCCGGTTGCGGATGCTGTTGTCGATCAGCATCCTGAAATCAGCCAGTGCAGCGGTATTCGCCTGCCAGCTCTGGAGCTGTGCCGCATCAATCTGGGCCATTTCCGGCAGGATGAAGGCGGTCTGCTCGGCAAACTGGTAATAAAAGGCGGTGATCCGATCCGTCATGGCCTGGTAAATCGACTGGGTATTATCCTCGTCCCGATGCATCCGGGCATACGCCAACAGCTCGAGGCATTCTTGCTCCAGCTCATCTGAACCCCGGAGTGCAGCAGCCAGGTTGTCCGGGGACAGAGCCAGCAGACCGCGCCAGGAAATGAGTTCTGACAGGAGCGCTGGCAATCGTTCAAATGCAGCCTCCCAGGCTGCATCATCCGGGAAGATATCCTCCAGACGCCAGCGTTCCTGTTCCGGAACGTCCGATCGACTGGTAAAAGGGCCTGGGGACTGGATGCCAGCCAGGTGCTGTGCGCCAGGCTGGTCAGGTTCTCGAGGGGGGTCGGCTGGGGTTTCCATGCTCGCTCCTTGCTTCATGCTATTGTATCGTCAACCGGTGCACCCCTGTCGAGGTCACGACCGTCAGAGTCTGTGGATCAGAAAAAGCCAACCGGACAATCTCAGCCGCCAGATTCGCATCGAGGCGCAGGGACTGGGTTTTGGCATCATAGACGAGTACCCGGGTCGAACTGCCCAGAGCCAGGAGAGAACCGGAAACAGCAGGGGCTGTGGCGTCTTCACCGATCTCTGTCCGCAGACCCATCTGGCCGGAGCCAGACAGCGGATACAGCCCCAGTTTACCACTGACACGCTCTCCCGCCAACACGACAAGGCCGGAAGCCGTATCCGATAACGATTCGATCCGGGGTAGATCGATGGAAAACCGGGGCTGGCCGGCGGAATAATCGACGCCAGTCACGTTCGAATCACTGCTGATGACCAGCTCTCCAGCCTCGTCATAGTTCAAGACGGGATAGAGCCCCTGGACATCGAGAATCCTCTGGCCCACCGCCTCACCATCGAGCGCAAAGCGCTTGAGCACCGGCCTGGTCGACAGGCCATCGGCATTGACCAGGGCCACATCAAAGAACTGCGCATCCGGGGTGAACTGGACTGACAGGACATAGCCGGATTCCGGGAAATGGCATTCGTACTGCAGCTCGCCGGTGGTGCTGTCGACAATTGCCACCACGCCGGTGCTGTCATGGCGATCCTCGACCAGAGCCAGAAGGTTGCCTGGTCCAAACGCTGCCCCGACGATCCGGCCCTCCCGGGTGCCCGTGGTCAAGGGGCCCGTTTCATCGATGATCGTAAAACTGGTTCCTCCCCGGTCAGCAGCCAGCAACCGGCTGGTGCCCACGACCGCATAAGGAGACACCATGTCGATTTCGCGGGCAAAAACCTCACTGCCGTCCAGCGCCAGATAGGCCAGACGATTGTGGGTCAGTTTGACGATCCCCTGGCCAAATGGGTACAGACGCTGTGCTTCGGTCGCATCACAGGTAAAACCAAGTTGGGCAGCAGCAGCCAGGTCGACACTTTCGGTCGCATCAGGCAGCACGGTCTGCTCCGGAATGCTCAGGGCCAAGGCTACTGCAGCCGCGAGCAAAAGGAATGCCAGCAGGATCAGGATGACCAGGCTGGCTTTGCTGCGGTGGGACTGATACGCTCTCGGTGGTGTCATGAAATGGCCGGGTACCCTTTGCTGGTGTCGAACACGCCGTCCACGGCATGGTCGATGGCATACTGCAGCTGCGAGACAGCAACCAGAAGGCCTTCCTGGCCGACCTGTCCGGATGTGAAGGTATCGCGGTGACTGACGTAAAAGCCAGTGTAGCTGCCGTCGATTAAAACGTAATCAGTATACGCATCCCGGGAGACAAATTCAATGACCAGGGCCTTGGCGTCACTTTGGCTGGCCGGATCCGGCTTGAGCGTGTAGGTGATCCGGCTGGTCACAGGCCCATCCGGGCTGGCTGCCAGATCGAAACCATCGATCCGGATCCCGATCAGGGTCTGGTAGAATGTGCTGAACAAGTTCTCTCCGGACTGGCTGATAATCTTGGCATCCTGGCCATCCAACGTCAATTCAACGGTTTCATCTGTGATCTTCTGGCCTTCTTCGACCGACAATCCCAGCTCATGCTGCTCGCCTTCAAGGTCGAGCGATACCGAGGAGACTTTCCAGATGCTCATCAGGGCCACAAACCGGTCGACATAGTCGGTCAGCGGCAGATCCACTGCGGTCAGCGCATCCGCCTGCACCGTCATGATCGCTGGCAAAGCGGTGCTGGTCACATAGTATTGACCATTGCCAGCGCTGTCACCGATGCGGATGAGCACCTCTTTGCCGGTCAAGGTCACCAGTTCGAGCTGGTATTTAGGTTGCGCCAGGCCGTAGCGCTCGAGGTTACTGGCATCGAGATCGACCATACGGACCGCGGAGAGATTGAGGATGCTGTTCAACAGACTGGTCAGGGTATCTGGATTGCCGGGGCGGGCAACCGGCTGCGTCAGATTGAAGGCCAAGCCAGAAGCAGCATCTGCCGGGTCACTGGGCTGGAGGTTCGTCGCGAGGCTGAGCTGGTCATCCCGCCGAAAAAAAGTCATGCTGGTCAGGTCAGTCGTTGCCAGGCCGCCAATGGCCTGGCTGAGGTCGACCAGGTCCATGAGAGACTGGCTGGCCTGGTCCTTGAACCGGCTGTCCACGGCATAAATGCGGGTATCCTGGCTGATCCGGGTATAGACACCCTGACCCGAACTCAAGCTGCTGCCGAATTCGACGGTCTTGCTGCTGCCATTGGAAAAAACGATCGAGATCGTGCTGGCCGGTCGGTTGAGGCCGAACGCGGCGAGGTCGTCCGGATCGTCTACAATCACTTCGGAATAGGTCATGGACAGGGCAGCCTCGGCCAAACCGGACAAGCTGGTCTGGCTGATTGGCAGCCCCTGGTCCTCGGCCAGTTTCCAGGTGATGAGTGTCTGGCCAGAAGCATCCTGAGTCCGTTCCGGTAAAAGGGTCAAGTCCGACAGGTTGTTGTGGACGGCAATCCGGGCAACTTCAGCAGGATCGATTGTGAACAGCACAGACTGGGACTGTGTTGTTGCTGCACTCGTTTCACCACTCGACCCGGGTTCTGGAACCAGGGCCAAAGTCACCCAGAGGGCAACCAGAACCACCAGCACCCCCGAAAGGATCAGCAAACTGCGCATGTTTTTCTTCATTCAAGACACTCCCAATCATTGCAACTAAAAAGCGTTACAGATTTTTGCGGCGGCGGTAGACCCACAGGGCCAGACCAAACAGGATGGCTGGAATCACCAGAATCGCCAGGACCGACACCAAGCCGTTGACGGTAGCATTTCCAGTTGCGACTGCAAAGCTCGGCGGCATTTTGGCCTCGATGTACAGGACATCGGCAGCATCAGGGCCGGCCAGCCACTGGATGCTGTAGAAGAACAGCCCGGCATTGTAGATGTTGTTGCCATACTGGTTGACCACGGCATCCCCAAACACCGAGCTGGAACCAACGACCATGACCCGGGTGCTATCGGTGACGGTGCTGCCATCGACATAGCCTTCATGAGTGCTGATGGCTGCCAGGACCTGTGTTCCCGCTTCCGAGCTGGCCAGAGGATCGCCGCCCGCTTCACGCACGCCCTGGGCGGATGTGGTCACAATGGCCTCTGTCTTGATGTAATCTTTGCCGCTGTTCAGAAGATCGATCGCCCGGTTGTTGTCAGCCAAGGTATAGCCATCAATGGCTTGCGGAGTGATGGTGCTGGCCGGTGCAATGGCCCGGAGCAGATAGGGATCATCGTTCAGGCGGTAGTCAGGGTTGCCTTCCCGGATTTTGTCGCTGCTCAAGGCCAGGTCGTAATCAGCGAGCACCGAGTTGAGTTGGGGCAGTTCTGTGGTGCCAAAAGATGCAATCACCATCAGGCTGCCACCGGTGCGCAGATAGCGGTCGATCGAATCTGCCTCGGCAACTGTCAGGTCTTTTCTGGGATCGATCATGACCAGAGCAGCGCAGTCCCCAGGCACGGAATCACCAGCAAACAGGTCCAGTTCAGCGACAGCGAAATTGTTGTTCTTGAGCAATCCAGTCATCGCGGAATAGTCGGTTATGTAATCGGCCTCATCATGACCACGGGTAAAATAGATCGTCGGTGTGACGGGCGACAGGACAGACTGGATGGCTCCGGTCAGGCTCTGCTCAGCAGTCACACCCGTCAGGACGGTCTGGTAGGTCTGGTAGTCCAGCTCAGTCTGGAACAGATCCTCGTAACGGACCACTTTGCCCTTTCCGGTTGCCTGGCTGTTCAGGACCAGGTCCCCTTGCTTGGCAGCCAGGTAACCGGATGGGTCGATTTCTGCCAGGACAGAGGGGGTCCGGTCTGGATCGATGAAACGGACCGTCAGTTGTCCTCCTGACTTGGCTTCGTATTCCCTGAGCAGGGGCAGGATGCTGGCATACCCAAATGAAGCAGCATCGTCCTCGCGAAACAGTGCGGTCAAGGTCACTGGCTGGTCCATCTCGGCCAAAATAGCCTCGCTGACATCACCCAGGGTGTACAACTGGCCGGACGACCAGTCCCATTTGAGTTTTTCTCCCAGCAGCTGGTCGAACAGGATGTTGAAGACCAGCAGGATGGCAAGAAAGATCACGGTCATTGAAACAGAAAAAAGCTGCAGGGTCCGGTTCCTGCGGTCTGTGGAAGGCTTTTTCATGGTGTCACCTCTGGCTCCAGCGCCGTTTTTCGATCAGTCGGTTGGTCAAGAACAAGAATGCGGCCGCAACACTGAGCAAAAACACCAGTGGCGACAGGGCGAAGATCCCATTGGTCAGGTCCGTGATCCGGGACATCGGGCTGAACCACTGCAAAGCTTGGGTTACGGCTTGACCAGCCTGGTCGATACGGGTATCCGCCAGTCCGAAGACATTCAGCTGTGCGAGGACTGTAGTCACCATCTGGCCAGCCATCGAGGCGATGGCATCGAGCAGGGTCATGGCGATGATGACGACAAACGTGATGACAGCCGCGATGATCTGGTTTTCCGTGGTGGCTGAGGCAAACAGCCCGATGGCCAGGAATGCAGCCGACAGGAACAGGAAACCCAGATAAGCCCCGAGGACGTTGAAATCAATCAGGCCACCATAGGCCAGGGTGACAGCCAGATGGAGCAACGTACCTGCCAGCAGGGTCCCCAGCATGGCCAGGGCAGCCAGGTATTTGCCCAGGACGACCTCCACCGTGCTGGCCGGTGACGTCAAAAGCAGCACTTCGGTGCCATTCTTGCGGTCCTCGGCAAAAGTGCGCATGGTCAGAAGCGGCACAACGATGAACAGGAACGATTGCATGAAGGCGATTTCGCCAACCATGTCCTGGTACGACTGCAGGACGCCGGCAGAAAAATACAGGCCGCTGAGCAGCATGAAAATGGCAAGGACGACAAAACCGATTGGAGACCGGAAATACGCCAGATAGTCCCGTTTGAAAATGGCCAGGATTCTTGTCATGGTGCTCACCCCTTCTTCCCTTCCGGATTTGATGCGGTCACCTGCAGGAAGATCTCCTCCAGAGTCGGATCGAGCGATTTGAATTCAATGATCGGCCAGCCCTGGCGGGCCATCTCGAAAAAGATCGGTTTTCTTGCTTCGGTCCCAGGCTCCAGTTCAATCTCGAACACCGTAAGATTGCCTTCCTTCTCGGCCAGGACCATAACAGCACGCACCCCAGGGAGCTGGCGCAGTTTTTCGATGATATCGCGAGCGGGGCCTTCTGCGGTCATGGAGAGTTTGCTGGTCTGGGCTATCTGGCGCGACAGACCTTCGGGTGTGTCGATTGCTGCGATGGTGCCCTGGTTGATGATGACAACCCGGTCGCAGACTGCCTTGACTTCGGTCAAGATATGCGAGCTCAGGATGACCGTGTGCTTTTTGCCCAGGTCCTTGATCAGGTTTCTGATCTCGATGATCTGCTTGGGGTCGAGGCCGACGGTCGGTTCGTCCAGTACCAGGACCTCAGGATTTCCGACCAGTGCCTGGGCGATACCCACGCGCTGGCGATAGCCCTTGGAGAGATTCTTGATCAGCCGTCCGGCGACATCGGTCACCCGGGCCAGCTTCATGATCTCGGCCAGTTGCCGGGTCTGTTCCTGTTTCCTGACCCCTTTCAGGTCACAGACAAAACGCAGGTATTCCTGGACCGTCATGTCGAGGTAGAGGGGTGGATTCTCCGGCAGATAGCCGATGTGGCGCTTAGCCTCCTGCGGATTGTCCAGGATATCAAAGCCTGCGATTCTGACCGTGCCTGATGAAGCCGACAGATAGCCGGTCAATATATTCATGGTGGTCGATTTCCCGGCACCGTTCGGACCCAGGAAGCCCAGAACTTCGCCTTTTTCGACGGTGAAGCTGATGTCGTTGACAGCTTTTACCCCACCGTAGTGCTTGACCAGATTTTGAATCTCGATCATGGGTACCCCTCCGGAACAAGAATCAGCTGCTCCAGCGTCTGACCTGCCAGATGACCGAAGCGAAATCTGGCAGGCTGGATGGAAACAGCCGATACGATTATATCAGATTGGATGTGGCAGTGATGGCCTGCTTCTGTGAACGTTAGCTGAACATTATATCTGGCGGAAAGTCAGCCGGGCCCGGAAAGCAGACGATACCTGGTCTGCGAACAGGCCTTCGACCAGGATACTTGAGCCATCAGACTCTGGACTTGGATGGACATCAAGGTAGGACCGGTCGCCGGGACGGATTTCCGCCAGATACTGGATATCGATGGCGGCAAGATCGAGCGGCCGGGTCTTTGAACCGAGCAACTGCCCTGGTCCATTCCGGAAATAGGCATAAGCAGCATCCATGCTCCAGGCAACGTAATGGGTGTTGTTGACATGGTGATTGCGGTCGATGGCGGAAAAATCGGCAAACTTGACCAGCAATGGTTCAGGATCGGCAGCAAGGTCCCGGGGAGAGGCTGGCTCAATTTTTCCACAGGAAAAATCGAAAGCTTCGGGGATTTCCAGAGTGACACCCTGAAGGCCGGCAGGTCCCAGGACCACGTCCGGCCGCTGCGGCCGATGATCCGATTTGCGCGCCACGAGCCATTCCGAAGTGGCCCGGCCGATCGGCTCAGAGTCGGGAGATCCGGCCAGCAGCTGATAGTCGCGCAGGAACAACAGTTTCTTCACGCCACGGCTCCAAGTCCGGATCCAGACCTGTTCACCCCAGCGGGGCAGACGGTCGAGGCGGACGGAGACTTTAGACAGCAGCCAGGTCAGATCAGCACGGTCCAGCAGACTGGCACCGATTCCAATCAGTTCAGCATGCTGGTAGGCCGCCTCCTGCATCAGGGCAAACAGGGAAGACAGATGGAGCTGGTCGGCAAAATCAGTATCGGAACTGCGGATGGCAAACGGGAACAGGCCGGGAGTGAAGTCAGCTACCATGAGAATGGTTCCTGGCTTCCACGGCTGCATGCTCGGCAGCTGCCCCCTGTTCCTCGACCTGGCGCAGGTAGGGCCGTCCGATCCGGATGATGGTAAACCCAATCGCGAAAAGGACAATCAGGCCGAGAATGCCAGAAGATGAACGGCCAGTCAGGCTGGCAACCGACGCATAGATAAACGGCCCCATCACGGCAGCAAATTTCCCAAAGATATCAAAGAAGCCGAAAAATTCATTAGAACGATCGGGGGGCACGAGCTTGCCAAAGAACGAACGCGACAGGGCCTGGATGCCACCCTGGCTGGTCCCGACCAGAACCGCCATCGCCCAGAACAGGCGCGTCGCCGTTGCAACGCCACCCGGAGCGCCTGACTCGACCAGGATCCCCATGTAGAAACCGACCAGACAGATCACGGTGTAGATACCAATCGCCGCCGTGATCATGTTGATCGAACCAAAGCGCCGGGCCAGGCGGCCGAAAGCGATCGAGCAGGGTACAGCTACCAGCTGAGTCACCAACAAGGCCAGGATCATGCCAGTGGAGTCCAGGCCCAGAGTCGAGCCATACACAGTGGCCATGTGGATGACCGTATTGACTCCGTCAATGTAGAAAAAATACGCCAGCATGAACACCAGCATAGCCCGGTTGGCAACGATTTCCCGGGCCGTCCGGACGATGCCGCGCAGAGCACTGCCGACGAGGTCTCTGGCCGGCATGTCGATCGAATGGACCTGGTGGACATGGAGCAGGATCGGCAGGCTGAAACCAGCCCACCAGACGACACACAAGCCGACGGACAACTTGACCGCCAGGGTAGCACCGATACCAAACGAAGGTCCGACTGTGATCAAGAGGATCGAGAGAATGAATGGGATGGTACTGCCGCCCAGATATCCCATGGCAAAGCCCCAGGCCGAGACTTTGTCCATCCGGTCCGGGGTGGTGACATCCGTGATGAAAGCGTCATAAAACAGCAGCGACCCGGTGAAACCGATGTAGGAAAACACATAGCCGAGCAGCATGATCCGCCAGTTATCGGTCAGGGCCATCAGTGAGGTGAATGCCAGGCCGATGATCAGGAAGGTCAGCAGGAGCTTTTTTTTCATACCGTGGAAATCGGCGATGGCTCCGAGCACAGGAGCCAGAACTGCAACGGTCAGGGTCGCAGCCGATGAGCCATACCCCCACCAGACATCACCACTGACTCCGGCAGATTTGGCGACGCTGGCAAAATAGATCGGAAAAACCGCTGCCATGATGATGGTGGCATAGGCGGAATTGGCCCAGTCATAGAAGATCCAGCTGCGTTCGGCCGGAGTGAAAATCCTGTTCCTTGATCTACCCATTGCATTGACCCCTTGCACAGGAAGTGATGATTCAGCCCAGGCGAATCCGTCCTGGATTGTATTTCTTCAACTGGTTGACGATCTTCTCATCTGGCGAGAACAGCACAATGACCGGTTTGCCGTTATAGTCGGTCCGGATTTTATAGTCAACCCCATGGGATTGGCTGGAACGGCAATCGATGACGGTGCCTGCTTTTTCCATTTGTGCAGAGGCTGCCGGTTGCTTTTCCATCGGTTCCATCGAATCGAAGGTGCGGGCCAGGCCGGAAAAGACCCGGCGACGCTTGCGCTGGGCAATGATCAGGTCGATATCGAGGTCGCCATTGGTGATGGTGTATTCGTATTCGCGGGCAAAGCCACGGAGCAGATAGAACAGGCCATACCCCAGTGCAGCCAGGACCAGGACACTCAGGCTGCCGAGATAGCCACCGAACAGGATCACCAAAAACAGCAAAACCAGGCCCAGCAGCACTAGACCAGCCATTTTCAACCGGTCATTGCTCGTTATCCTGGCTTTGACAATCATTTCATGAAAGGAATCATCCATGTAAGTCCACCGCCTTCCTCTGCCCATTCTAGCGGTCTTCACCGGCGAGGGCAATATGGAAAAGCGGTGCAAATGAAGCGCTCGTTGTGCATGGCAGTCCGATCCCGTATGGATTGGAATCAGTTGCCTGGGGCACCATCAATCTTTTTCACTGGATCAAACGCGAAAGTCTGGCCGTAGATGAAGTCTTGCAGCAAAGGGATCATGCCATTGAAATCACACAGGCTTTTCCAGACCTCACCGCTGACATTCTTGTAGTAGCCTTCGATCGGGATCTGGAGCTGGGCGATCGGCTTCCTGAGCAGCGGGAGTGATCGGAGGCCGAGGAGGAACATTTCACGGGTGCTCAGGTTGGTCGTGATCTGGGACAGACCGACCTGAGCCAGGTCGATTTTCCTCGCTGGCCCGGCCTTGAGGGCAGCATCGGCCAGCGCCTGCAGGACCTCGCGCTGGCGTTCCATGCGGGCATAGTCGCTGTCGATCTTGCGGATCCTGGCATAGGTCACCGCCTGGCGGCCATTCAGCAGCTGAAGACCGGGCTGCTCGAGGATCGGTGAAGGCTCCGTATCCGGAAACGTCTTGTTGACCATGGCCAATTCTTCATTGACAGCCTTGAGTTCTTTTTCCGAAACATCCAGCAGAACTCCGCCAGCAGCGTCGATGATTTTCTCCAGGCCGGCCATGTTGACGACGACAAATTTCTGGATATCCAGACGCAGTGTCTCACTGACCACACGCATCGCCAGAAGCGGACCGCCCAGAGCATTGGCCGCATTGATCTTGTCCGTGCCTTTTTTGCCAGGAATATAGACGCTCATGTCACGCTGCAGCGATGTCAGCTTGATCTGGCCATGGACCGAATCCACCGTCAGGATCATCATCGAATCCGAGCGCTCCGCAATACTGTCTGAGGCTGCATCGCGATTGTCCACCCCGAGCAGCAGAATATTCGTGATACCCCTGACCGCCGGCAGTTGATTTTCGAGCGGCTCCGAAGCTTTGTCATACGGTTCCTTGAGCGTTTCGGATGCATCGAACGTCCGGACATTCTGGCTGACCAGGATCCACAGACCGCCACCCAAAACCAGGATAGCGGCAAGGACCAGGCTCAAGATGACCAGTACGATTTTTTGCGCGCGTTTACCCGGTCTGGTCGGATACGTGCGACTGTAGACTTTGTCTGTCGCTGGAATATTCGGATTGGTTTCAGGTTCAGGAGATTGTTCCGCGGGATGATTGTGTTTCATGTTGGTTCCTATCAGAAAAGGTTGGTTTAGTTGCGAAAAATGCAGAGCAATTTGTATATATAGACCTTTTCGTCAGGACTGTCAACAAATACCGACATAAGGTTCTTTGCTTGTTTCCGGGAAAAGTTTATTAAGCGACAAGGGGGTCGCGCGAAGGGTGCGCCCAAAATCGGCA